>CAMVEB010000018.1 GCA_947166385.1 uncultured Clostridia bacterium
TGAAAATGGCCCTTTATTCCCGACGCAAAATGGCCCTTTTCACCCGACGCTAACAATGTTATCTTGCCCTGTATCTTGTATGTTTTGAGCTTTATCAAGATTTAATGATAATTTTGACGTTCTATATATTGTATTTGAATTTCGTTTATTAACTACAAAAACACAAGAACTTGTGGTTTTGCGCTAACACACCGAGGATCAGAGCACTTCATTCACATCGAAGGGGTCGTTGGTTCGAGTCCAACTGTCACCACTCAAAAATCCGGTAGGCGTTATGAATCAACGCTTGCCAGATTTTTTTGCGTACCCTTTTGCGTACCCCTGCGGGCGAATCGTTCACGTCAACCATAGGCCATTAGCCCGGTTAAGCTTCCGAGATTCCTTGCTATTAAGGATTCTGTAAGAATTGAAAAAGAAGGACAAAGACCGTTATTACAGAACGTAAAAGTAAAGAGATCTTATTGTCCCAAATCAGTAGAAAAGCTCACCTGATGCAGGTGGGCCTTTTCGACGGCTTCGTCAGGTGAACTTTTCTACTGATTTTTGTTACCGTCTTAAATCACCGGCCTGATGCAGCATACCTGAATGCCCATCTGCCTGGCATATCGTATCGTCATTTCTGTCCCGCCCGGCTGCCCGTCATAAGCGGCCAGCAGCATATCCGCGTTGTTCACAAGATAACGGTTCCGGGCAAACATGCAGGATTTCGTGTACTGGTGCCCTGTGGCCGTGACGATGTCCGCCCGGTCAAACAGCGCGTTGTGCCGCTTCTGATACTCCGGTGCCCACTTCGCCGCTTGCTCGTCGAACGGTGACACCATCTCCAGGAGGATCTCCGGGTACTTCTTCTTTAACTCCAGCACGGTCTCAGCCGCGAACATATCCATGCCCATCGCACCTCCGGAGATGAAATGCTGGTATCCTTGCCAGATGAAGCTCTCAATCGTGTCGTGCAGCCGCTTCTTGAAATCGACACACCGTGGATCAGCCTCATCGAACCCGAAGGGCATCTTCTGGGGCCGATAGCCGGTGAATGCCACACGCCTGCTCTTCGGTACGTTCTTTATTCTCACAGCGTTTTCCATACATCGATTGCCTCCTCACATGACCATGGCCTCGTAGTAATCATACTTTCGGCAATTATCCCACCCGCCTTTCCACAAACCATTTGCCGATCTTCTCGGCACCATACTCTGGGCTGTGCTCAAAGAACAGATACCGCTGCTGCCCGCCGATCATAACCGTATACCTGTCACCCTGGCCACCGGCCTTCATTGCCGGAGCGGGTTGGATCTTCAGTACACGATCGATTTCATACTTGTGGCCGTCTTCCCATTCGATGATCCGGGGAAGCATGGTCCCGTCAGCGGAAAAGTGTACCTCGACCTCGATGTATTCCTTTTTGTACTTAGTTGCCTCCGCCATCGCAATCGCCTCCGAAAAAAAGGGTGCAAAAAACAGGCCGAACGGCATTCCCGTTCAGAAACAGGGAACCCTTCAAGGTTTTATTTCTTCTCGCGCTGAATCTCGTCCAACACAGCTTGTTCTTCCTGTGTGGGATAATCGCACTTTTTCACTACGCCGAGCACTCTTCCGACGATCGTGCTCTCATCGAACTCGTGTAGCTGAATATCGTTATATTCCGGATTCAGGGAATGGAGATGGTCACCTTGGTATTGTTTTATAAAACCGTCGCCGTTGATTACAAACAGACCGATCTCGCCGATTTCCAGTTCCTGCGTGTGCTTGACATACACATCCTGGCCGTCATGGAAGTCCGGTTCCATGGACGCGCCGTTAACGGTGACGATCTCATCCGCACGGTCAGACTCCCATGTGTTCCGGATAAACACCGGTTCGCCGGAGTCTTCCGCTTCCAGCATGACGCCAGAGCCGGCGGCTGCCTGCTGGTAGTTGTGGTAGATGACATGGAACTGTGTCCGGCAACGGTCCCAAAGTTCTGTCATGGCGATCTCCGCCATCTTTGAAAGGGTGGTGTCCAGGATCAACCGATCCCGGACGCTGATGCTCCGATATTCCTCTATATGTCGTTGTTCAGCCTCGGACAGGCAGTCAACACTAGCCGGAGTGTTAAAGAAAGCCGCGATGCTGATGCCCAGTTCTTTGCAAAGGGCAGGGATCAGGTTGAGGTCCGGGCGTGATCTGCCAGCTTCCCAGTGCGTCACATAAGCTTTCTGTACACCCAGATTTTGGGCAAGCTGCGCCTGAGATAATCCCAGCTGGGTGCGCCGGGTGTGGATCAGGTCACCATACTGCTTCTTATTGAAGGTAAGTGTGCTGGCTTCCTTCGCTTCCGCAATCGTAGTGATGTTTCCGGCTGTTGGCTTCTTCATACGGAATCCTCCTCGCATGGGTCGGTGTATGTATCATATCACAAGCGATGGATTTTTGCAACACCAAACGGATAAAAATATTATTCTTTTCAATCCATGAATGCCGGAATATTAAATTTTATCAGCGATACACACGTTCACAGCAGACTATTGAGCGGATAATTATTTTATGCTATCCTTCTGGCGTAAGGCACGGCCCCAAAGGGAATTCTGACACCGCGCCGGAGGAGGGATCGATTCATGTTTTTAGCAATTCCGCGATATGCTGTCTTGCAGTATCCGAATTGTCGCTTCATAATCAGGAAAGGATGTTCCACCTTATTCTGAATTCCGATGATATCATCATGATCATCTGATTTTTACAAGTTTATTCGATCCGGACGAGTATGAATGTTCGGAGTGCGGGGCGGTCTGTCGCCGCGCATCTTCCGCCTGTCCCCGGTGCGGAGCAGCGCTCCGGGCGGTGCTGGACACGCAGGAATGGATCGACGAGGAAGAAGAAATGGACTGGATGCTGTCTGACGACTGAATCAGACGGATCAGCTGTTTTTTAATTGGTAAAAAACGAACCAACGGAAACTGCCATCCTTCTCCTGTGATGCGTATATACAGGTGTAAGGAGCAAACAAGCTCCTTCAGGTAAGAAAACAACAAGCGCATCGCGCAGGAGGGTAAAAAAATGACTACGGAAATGATGGAACTGAATCTCAATGAAATGGAAATGGTTACAGGCGGCGAAATCAGCAGCGCGGAAGATCACTTTATCGGAGCGGTCACGGGCATGACCATCGGCGGGCTCGGAGGACTGGCGGTTGGCAGCGCCGTGGGAGGGATCGTCGGCGGTGTCCCCGGCGCTTGCGTAGGAGGACAGATCGGAACGATCACCGGCATGGTTGGCGGTGCCATAGCCGGCGGGATCGTAGGCGGCAAAGCCATTGGAAACGCCGCAGACAATCTGGTGAATAAATTCCTGGATCTCTTCTGAGACTGACTTCAAATGAGAATGTGGTATTTGCAGTTCCATCTCGTGTGTGCTAAACTCTGTAAGTCGTTAGCCACCTAATGACCTCCTTTTGCTCCTATGCAGTTGGCAGACCGCACGGGTATTATAGCAAAAGGAGTTTTCATATCATTGGCATAGCTATAAGCTCTCCCGAACCCCACGCCTAGCGTGGGGTTTTATGAAGACAAGAAGCGGCGTTCGTCAGGAACGCCGCTTCGATTTGTTATAAAATAGAATAGAATGCAATTTTTGACTTTTGCTTGGAGAACTGGTATCGCATGCGCCTCCTTCAGCCAGCCTCTGTCTGTTGCCTGTATGCCATTTCGCCGCAGTTGAGAAGAATCATGGCGATATTGCCTTCCAGTTCCTCAAACGGAATGCGCATAGCCCTCGCATGCTCCAGGAAGCGCGCGATCACGTACAGGGTCTTTTGCCGGGCTTCATATCCATACATCCTGCGGATAAGGTTGATGGACAGCCTGAAGTTGTTCACGAAATACTGAAGAGCCAGGCGTTCATCCATATCCGTTTCGAAGCGCTCAGGCTTGTCGATGCTGAGTTCTTCCAATTCCTTATCTTCAACCAAGTCGTAATAAGCCTGTGCCATCACGCCACCCTCCGCTCCACGAACCACCGGCCCAGGTTGCATCCTGAGACCGTGGCATAACGCTCAAAAAACAGATAGCTCTGCCTGCCGCCGATCCAGATGGTATAGCGGTCTCCCTGACCGCCGGCCCGCCGGGCCGGGGCCGGGCGGACAGGGACATAAACCTTGACCGGCTTTTGCTTATCCACTCTGGCCGCCTCCCTTCAGAAAGGTACTGTTCAGATCCACCGGCACGCTCATGTTGTAGCCGCGCTGCACCATGCTGTACAGCTTGAAGGCGAAGAACGGCGCCGGGATCAGCAGCTGTCTCGCCGCATCGAAGAAATCCGTGTCACGCGGCTGCATGACGTTCATCACATCGTCATCCCCGATCAGGAAATCAGCCGCGAAGAAATTGGCCTGACGCTCCAGACGGCTCCTGACATTATAGACATCAAAATCCGACATGGCGCCGGCTTTCAGCTGCGTCCTGTGGAGAATCAGATGCCCCGCCTCGTGGGCGGCTACCACGCGCTGCTCCTCCTCCGGCTGATTCGCGTTGATGACCACATACCTGGTCCTGTTCATCACGGTGCAGTATCCGCGCAGACCGTCGCGGGGATACTTCGCGCTGCGGACCAGAACAACGCCCATGGCATCGAGCAGCTCATACGGGTCAGAAGTGCCGAAGCGCTTCCGGCACCGCTGCGCCTGATCAAAAATCATATCGTTCACTACACCTACGCCTCCTCCGGGCCGGAAAAACGATCCCTGCCCTTTTCCTGCATCCTGATCGTACCGAAAACGATGACGGGAAATTCCCCCATCCCTCCCATGTGACCGGAATGCAGAAAGAAAAGTGATCATTCCTCTCCGTCTTCCCGGAGATAGATGCGGGGCGTATACTTCTTCGCCCGCTGCTTGGAATCAAGGAAGAGCTGCTGCATCTCCGTCAGGAAGGCTATCTGGTCCTCATCCGACAGCTCGCCGCCGGCGAAAAGCTGGCGGGCTTCCGAAAGGATGGCCTGCGCCTGCCGCTGGCCGCGGGAGCCGAACTGCTTGCCGACATCCTCCAGAAACTCCTCATCCTCCATCCGGAGATAATTGACATCCACGCCCAGCACGGCGGCCAGCGCATCATACGTCTCCTTATACCGGGGATAGGATATTCCGGCCTCATAAGAAGCGACACTCCTGCCGCTGACGCCGATCTTCTCCGCCAGCTCGCCCTGGCTGAGCTTCATATCTTTCCGGAGCTTTCTCACCTTTTCACCGAACTTCATGTTTTTTCATCCTCCCTCATTTGAAGTGTGCGAGTTTCATATTGACACCGACGTTCACCTGTGCTATTATCCGCACTGTGAAATTTAACTTCGAACCGAGTTTATCATGGCCAAAGGGGAAAGTCAAGACTTTTATGCGGAAATTATTGAAATTGATCTTCAATAATATACCCGGAGCAGACGGAGGTGAACAGCATGGTGGAAGAAAAACGCGTACAGATTTTCGGCAAAGACACAGATGGAAACAAAAAACATGGCTTTGACCTGGTGCTGATCAACGGGAAACCGTACATCGAATCCATCTACAAGGGTCATCGCAAGATCAAAACCCCCGTTGATACAACAATCTCTGCTCTGGAAAAACTTCAGCAGCAGACGGGATAAACCACCGGAAACCATAACAGACTACCGAGCCCGGGGACGATTGAAAGATCGAGCCACCATATGCCGGAGTCATTACGAAGAGCCCATTTGGGCTGAAAATTCGTGATGACTCCGGCATTTTTATTCTTCTGACCGCGGTTCCGCAGGTATCCGACGGCCAGCTTTCCGGAAAACCTGCTGCTTTTATGGGCATCAGAGGCGCATGAACCCCTGAAGCTCACACCACAGATACGTTACGACCGGTGATCCCTGATCTGAAAAAAGATTTTATTCCGATCCGTCCAAAATGCCGGAGGCCCGCCATTTATGTCGAGGGACAAACAAGACTCCCCTCGGAATGGAGGTTACGACCATGCAGGAAACCAGGAAGAGCCAGCCCCGTGAAGCAAAAGAAGATCTGATCGACAGCCTGATTGCCATATCGCTGCTGACGCGGCGGATGGCTCAGCTATTGGACATCCAGATCCACCAAAACGACACGACCACACAGAAAGGAGAAATGAACAATGACAGAACTAAACAAACTGAACGATGAGCTTATCAGGATGGCCAAACGCTGTAAGGAAATCCTGGGAGCCATACAGGTTATCCATGAGGTGATCACCCGATATGCCACGGAAGAAGCAGCCGAAACAGCGCCGGAGAAGAAACGCTTCACCATTGAAGAAGTCCGCGCGGCGCTTCTGGAGAAACGCAAAGCCGGCTACCGGGACGAGGTGAAAGCCCTGCTCGTCCGCCACGGCGCGGAGAAACTGACCGATATCGATCCCGCTGAATATGAAGCCCTGATGGCGGAAGCGGAGGTCATCGGAACATGAGCCGAGCACACGCTTTACTCTCCGCGTCCGCCGCGCACAGATGGATTCCGTGTCCGCCATCCGCCCTGTTACAGGAAAAGTACGAAGACGAAGGATCCGAATACGCCGCGCAGGGAACATCGGCACACAGTCTGGCCGAATGGAAAGTCCGGCGTCTGCTGGGCGACATACAGCCCGACCCCCGTCCGGATCTCACGTACTACGACCAGGAGATGGAGGACGCAACCGAGCAGTACGCCGCGTATATCGCGGAAACGATCGCTGAAGCAAAAAAGACCTGCTGTGATCCGTGCGTCATGGTTGAACAGCAGGTGGACTTCAGCCGCTGGGCGCCGGAGGCCTTCGGAACCGTCGACGCGATTGTCGCGGGCAGCGGACATCTCTGGATCACAGACCTGAAATACGGCACCGGCGTCGAGGTCTCCGCCGAAAGGAATCCGCAGGCTTGCTGCTACGCGCTCGGATGCCTGGAACTCCTGGACGACCTGTATGATATCGACCTGATCACGATCCAGATCTTCCAGCCCAGGCGGGAGCATATCAGCAAATGGACCGTCCACAAGGACGACCTGATGAAATGGGCGGAAGAAACCCTCCGGCCCGCCGCGGAACTCGCTGCCGCCGGGAAAGGCGATTTCCGCCCCGGCGACCACTGCCGCTTCTGCAAAGCACGGCATGAATGCCGCGCCAGGGCAGAACAGCAGATGGCGCTGACACGTTACGATTTCAAACTTCCTGCCACGCTGAGCGATGAAGAAATCGAAGATATCCTGCGCCAGGTGGACCACCTGGTTTCCTGGGCGGAAGACATCAAAGCCTACGCGCTGGAATCCGCCATCAGCGGAAAACACTGGAACGGCTTCAAACTGGTCGAAGGCAAGTCCGTCCGCCGGTACACCGACGAAGAAGCTGTGGCCAAAGCCGTCCAGGCGGACGGCAAGGATCCCTACGAACGGAGGGTGCTGGGCATCACCGCGATGACGCAACTCCTCGGACGAAAACACTTTCATGAAATCCTCGGCGGTCTTGTTGAAAAACCCAGGGGAAAAGCAACGCTCGTGCCGGAGAGCGACAAACGTCCGGCGATCGATTTCACTGATTCCACTGATTTCAATAACGAAGAAGAAAAAGGAGAATGAATCCCATGAGTAACACCAACAATACGAACAGCAACGCTTCCACCACCATCATTACCGGCCGCCGTACCCGCCTGTCCTACGCCCAGCTCTTCGAGCCGAAGGGTTTTGACGGCAGCAAGCCCGTGTACTCCGCCAGCCTGATCATCCCAAAGGATGACAAGCGGACCCTCGACCTGATCCGCACCGCCATCAAAGCCGCCTACGAGGCCGGCGCCTACAAGCTGCGCGGCAACGGCAAGAACACTCCGGCGCCGGAGGATATCAACCTTCCGCTGAACGACGGCGACAAGAAGCGCCCGAACGATCCGGTGTACGCCAACAGCTACTACATCAACGCCAAGAACCAGGACCAGCCGAAACTGTTCGGCCTGGACGGCGAAGAAGTCCAGAACCGCCAGGAGATCTACTCCGGCTGCTATGCCCGCTGCAAGATCCAGTTCTATTGCTACAACCGGAACGGTAACAAAGGCATTGCGGCATCCCTTCTGGGACTGCGCAAGAGCGCGGACGGCAAACCGCTGGGAGGATCCATCTGCACCGCAGACGACTTCGATGTGGACGAGGATTACACCGACGAGGAGGATTTCCTGTCCTGACACAGCTGATGGGCGGCGGGGCAACCTGCCGCCCTTCATTCTTTTCCGGAGGTGCACTGAATGAAAATCTGTCTATGCGCTGCAAAAGCGTAACACGAAGAAGCCGCAGCCGGAGCGCAGCCAGCTCCGGCGTGCCGGAATGCCGCCGAAGTAGCGGCAGAAAAAGCTCCGGAAAATGCGTTTGTTCGCCTTGATTTTCAACGAATCTTTGGCATAATAATATCAGCGGTCTGCCTGTTGTGACCTGATCCTGCAGGTCAGCGCCTCCGCAAACAAAGCGCTGTACCGGGAGATTTATCAGAGAGGAGGTGCGAGCATGTGTGAAGCCCTGATGGAAATCATGAAAGATGATATCGATAAAAAAGTTGAACAAGGCAGAGCTGAAGGTGAAGCCAAGGGCAGAGCTGAGGGCAGAGCTGAAGGTGAAGCCAAGGGCAGAGCTGAAGGCGAAGCCAAAGGCAGAACAGAAGGTGAAGCCCAGGGCCGCATTGCGGAATCTGTCGTGATCTATCGCGACGAGATGAATCTGGATGACAGTTCTATCATCACCAAAATACGGGATAAATTCGGTCTTTCCCAGGAAACTGCCGAGGCATATGTCCTGGCTGAAAGATAATCATCGTCATCATGACTCATTTTCCAGGGCGGTGCACGCTATGTGCGCCGCCCTTTTTTGAGGGTATGTGGGCAAGTTTTGGTAATGCTGTTGAATCACTCATGAAGTAAGGAGGAGAAATGACCATGAAACGCTTAGCCCAAATGCTTCGGATAGGGTATGAATCACCCCTGACAGGGGAGACCATACTGTCCTATGATGAGCTGATTCTCTTGCTTGATTATGTCTTTCAGCAGAAGTACGCGATCATTCTGGGCGGGGATGTTCTGGACGCAAATGATCAACATACATACCTGAACTGGTATTATCAGCCCCAGGAATCCATCACCCGGGTTGAAAACATCACACAGAGCTGTCAGGCAGCCAAGAGATATATCCAAGAGATGGCGGAAGCCAGATCCCGTCATTATGTGGTTGTTCTTGATGATGCACTTGACCCCGGCGTGGCTGTGGTGTGGCAAGAGAAATGACAGCTAAACAGACAATATGAATCGTGGCTATTCCCCAATTTCAAAGATTTCTTGATTTTGGGGAATAGCCGTTGTATAATGAGGCCATCCGGAGAGGAGGGCTGCGCCTTGAAACTGATCGTTCGCTCTGCGTATCTCGAGGAAATGGCTTCGCTTGCGCTGGCGCCGGACATCAAGGTCATCACCGGTGTCAGGCGGTCAGGCAAATCAAAACTGATGGAAGCGTTTTCGGAGCGGCTGAAACAGGCGGATGCCGGCGCAAACATCATCCATATCAACTTCAACCTGACGGAGTTTGAGGGCCTGCTGGAGTACCACGCGCTGGAGCAGTATATCGAAGCGCGGTATCAGCCGGGGAAGAACAATTATGTGCTGATCGATGAGGTACAGATGTGTCCTTCCTTCGAAAAGGCCATCAACAGCCTGCACGCGAAGGAGAAATATGACATCTGGGTGACCGGATCAAACGCCTTCCTGCAGAGCAGCGACCTGGCCACGCTCTTTGTGGGAAGGACCTATGAGGTGCATGTCTTCCCCTTCTCCTTCAGCGAATACCTCGCCTATTATCCGGCCGAAAACCTGTACGGAAGCCTGAGCAGCTACATCCGCGAAGGCGGCATGGCCGGGTCCTATCTGTACAGGAACGAGGCGCAGAAATACCGGTACATCGACACGGAAGTCCTGAACGCGCTGATTGTCCGGGACATCATGACCAAATATCATCTCCGGAACGAGCCGCTGCTCCATGAACTGATCGACTTCCTGATGGACAACATCGGCAATGTGACGTCCGTCCGCACCATCGCCGACACACTGGCCTCCGGAAAAAATAAGGCCGATCACAAAACCATCGGAAAGTACATCGATGCGCTGTGCAAGGCCTTTGCGTTCTACCGCATTCGCCGTTATGACATCCGGGGAAAGCGATACCTCCAGTCCGAGGACAAGTACTATCTGACGGATCACAGTTTTCGCTTCGCCCGGCTCGGCACAAAGAACATGGACTACGGCCGGGTGCTGGAGAACATCGTCGCCGTGGAACTGCTTCGGCGAGGTTATGAAGTGTATGTGGGTGTCCTGTATCAGAAGGAAATCGACTTCGTGGCCATTCGCCAGGGAGAAAGGCTGTATATCCAGGTGGCTAACGACATTTCATCCCCTGACACCTTCCGGCGGGAGATTGACCCGCTGCTGAGGATCCGCGATGCTTATCCCAAACTGCTGATCGCCCGAATCTACCAGCCTGCCTGGCAGCACGAGGGCATCCGGATCATCGATGCCGCCGACTGGCTGGCGGACGCTGTTCCCCAAAGGGAAGAATCGTGAGGTTTTGGGGAACTGAGAGCGGATGAGATCGGGCCCAACAGATCACTAAGGGGGCATACCGGTTGACGAAGGTTGAAACTTATTCGCTTGACGGCAACAATGCATCAAGCATTCCTTTACCGCATGACTGTGAGATCAAAGACATCCGGGAAGATGACGATTATCTGATCATCGATTTTGAGGACGACATATCTTATCATGATGCGATCAGGGCTGTTCATCCGGATGCCCAGACCTTGACGGTTCGTTTTCACTTGGAATATGGCGGGCTGAACGGTGTCAAGGCTTATGGCGGACTTCAGGGCATCTACCAACATCGCCGTTCAAAAAAGCACGGCAACGGGTTCATGCTGGTCAAAAGCCTAAAGAAGCTTCGAAAGCTGATGAAGGAGTGCGATTTTCCTGCAACGTATCTGTACCATTATGTGGCCTATCACCAGGTTATCGTGGAATTGTTCGTCAATGATTCAACACTGCTGATGTTATGGGCGGACTCTGTTGAGTTCGAATGGACGCTGAAAGAACCAGACGAGAAAGATCAAATTGACCCGGTTTCGTGAGTACACTTTGAGTACACTTCTCATGCGAGCCAAAACAAAACAGGTGAGAATCGCGAAAAACCGCATCAAAAGCGAGCAAGTCCGCTACATTTTCAAGAGGATTATGCCTGCAATTTACTCATTGTGCGATTAACTATTCCTCCGGCTTTGGCAACACGTGCGCCTCTGTTGCCCCTCATCAGTCCGGGTTGAGCACAAACCCGATCGGCACGGCGTAGGCGGCACGTCGGGCCAAATAGGGCCGAAAAAAGGCCGCTTCGATTGAAGCAGCCTATCCCGATCGGAGCATTAATTCGTCCACAACTTGTGGACGAATTGAATATAGCTGATTCCTTCCATGCCGGAGAATCCAGTCCGCAGCCTCAATCGGCTCGGAAAGGCCTTGGGGCGGCCTTTCCGCTTGTTTCGGCTGACTCTCTTACCTTCCTTCTGCCTTCGGCAGACAGCCCACCGGGCTGTCGGTCGGTTCGTTCCCCGCAGCCTCAATCGGCGCGACTCCACACTGTGGAGATTGCTTGTTTCGGCTGACCTCAGCTCTGACGAAACTTCTGCCACCGGCAGTCGTCAGAGCTTCGCCCGCAGCCTCAATCGGCGCGACTCCACACTGTGGAGATTGCTTGTTTCGGCTGACCTCAGCTCTGACGAAACTTCTGCCACCGGCAGTCGTCAGAGCTTCGCCCGCAGCATCCGGCGCAAAGAAATCCTCCTGAAAAGCTTCCGGCCGCGACCGGAGCGCAGCCAGCTCCGGCGTGCCGGAAAGCCAGCAAAACAGCGGCAGAAAAATCTCCTGAAAATGCGTTTGTTCGCCTTGATTTTCAAAGAATCTTTGGCATAATAATATCAGCGGTCTGCCTGCTGTGTCCTGGTGAATCCCTTGCCCGGCATGGACAGGTATGATAAAATAAAACTGCTCGGAGGCGTCATGAATGGCTGAAAAGAATATCCAGTGGCATCCCGGATTCTACGCGGGAATTGAGCTTGAACTGAAGGCCTATCATCTTTCCTTCGAGCAGGAACACCAGCTGACTCGCGGACCGTTGTCGATCGACCTGCTGATCATCAAAAAGCTGATGGACGAGAAGATCGAAAACGATATTGCCGAGATGTTCTGCCGCCACAACGTGGTTGAATTCAAATCCCCGGAGGATGAGCTGAGCATTGACGTCTTTTTCAAGACGCAGGCGTATGCAGGATTGTATAAAGCCTCCGGCGAAACAGTCAATGAGATCCCTGCGGATGAGGTAACGGTATCGCTTTTCCGGGATGTATATCCACGGGAAATGGTGGATCAGCTGAAAGCCCTGGGGTTTACCGTAACTCAGCGGCATCCGGGCATCTATCAGATCGACGGGAAACTCCCTTTCCCGACACAGCTGGTGGTAACAAGTCAGCTTCGTCCCGGACAGCACACGGTACTCCGGATTCTGTCGAATCACGCGGAGCAAAAAGATATCGAGGATTTTATCAAAGCCTCCATGCACTACAAGGACAGCGGAGACCGGGCCCGGGCGGATTCCATCCTGCAGGTCAGCGCCTCCGCAAACAAAGCACTGTACCGGGAGATTTATCAGAGAGGAGATGCGAGCATGTGTGAAGCCCTGATGGAAATCATGAAAGATGATATCGATAAAAAAGTTGAACAAGGCAGAGCTGAAGGCGAAGCCAAAGGCAGAACAGAAGGTGAAGCCCAGGGCCGCATTGCGGAATCTGTCGTGATCTATCGCGACGAGATGAATCTGGATGACAGTTCTATCATCACCAAAATACGGGATAAATTCGGTCTTTCCCAGGAAACTGCCGAGGCATATGTCCTGGCTGAAAGATAATCATCGTCATCATGACTCATTTTCCAGGGCGGTGCACGCTATGTGCGCCGCCCTTCACAGATTTCGCCCTGCCCCTTTTATCGGCATCCGCCGTCCGCCGGATCTTCCCCGTCCTCCGTTATTTCCTCCAGGCAGTTAATCAGCTCATCCAGCTTATCGTCCAGCCTTTCCCATTCCTTCCAGGCCGGAGAATCCAGTCCGCAGCCTCAATCGGCGCGACTCCACACTGTGGAGATCGCTTGTTTCGGCTGACCTCAGCTCTGACGAAACTTCTGCCACCGGCAGTCGTCAGAGCTTCGCCCTCGCAGCATCCGGCGCAAAGAAATCCTCCTGAAAAGCTTCCAGCCGCGACCGGAGCGCAGCCAGTTCCGGCCGGCTCATCCCCCGGAATGACTCCGGATCCATCCGGTCAATCTCCCCCGCGGAAAACAGCGGAGGGGATTTCTTCTTCCGGAAATCCCGAAACAGCAGGTCCGTGCCGGGATTTGTGATCATCCCATACATGGTTTTCACTCAGAGATCCTCCAGCAGCCAGTCAATTTCCTCCGCCTCGTCCATTCCGCAACCTCAATCGGCGCAGAGGCGTTACATCCGCCTCTGCTTGTTTCGGTTGACCTCGCCTCTGATGAAACTCCTGCCACCGGCAGTCATCAGAGGTTCGCCCATTCCAGGGAATCTTTGACCCCGGTCATGACAGACTCACAGCCAGGACATACCGGAGCTGCTTCTTTATACCGCCGGCAGCATACAGAGCATTCATATTCCCCTTTTTCCAGAAGATGCGTATGATGAATCCAGTGCGGTTCTTCTTTTTTCTTTTTGATTCTGACCATATTATTCTCACCTGTCACTTTATAAATACGGAAACGGCTGAGCCGAACCGATTAATATCCAATATCATCAATAAAACCAGTCACAGAAAGCTTTCAGAATGGCATATGCGAACACCACGATACAGAAGATATCAGTGCCGCTCAATTTCCTGGTCCTGGGTGAAAACCGCGGCGACGAAGATGAACCCACATCCTTTGTGCAATCCTCATAAATCTTGTAAGCGATATACTCTTCCCCCAGATCCGTTTTGCCGTCTCCGTTGAAATCAAACATGCCTCCCATGAAATCATCTGACATATGAACCCCTCCTCTGCATCCATCATACATGCAAAAAGGATCCGTATACAGAATCTGTTGCGCAAAATATCATCAGCTATTTCTCTTCATCCGTCCATGATAAACAAATTTACCTCCGGCTGTCTTCCTTCGCCAGCTGCACCGCGCATTTCTCCGCGGAGGAATAAGCAAAATACCGCATCTGAATGCTATACTGCCTTGCCACCCTGGCAATATTGTTATACTGGCTGTGACCGATACAGTTTGTCTGAATCCAGACTACATCCGCATTCCTGATGAGATCGGAACTGAATGCATACTGATCCGTATCCACAAACCGAACACCCGGCAACATCGGCCTGATAACCCGCAGGAATGAGTCGTGACCGCCGAAGACAACCGTCCGCTTCCTTGTCTCATAAGGGAATCTGATTTTCTCCTCCGCCTTTTCCCGGACATCATTTTCCCGATTGAAAACCAGTTCCCTCAAATCCGCCAGTTCCCTGTGTTCTGATCTGTATTTTTTCAGATCAGACTCATATTCCGCCATCTTTTCGCCCGCGATCCTGCGTTCCGACGCCAGCGCCTCCCGCAGGGCTTTGATTTCCTGCCTGGCTTTTCCAAGATCCTTTGTCAGTTTCTCCAAACGGATTTCAGCATCATCCTGTATCTCTTCTCCGACCGTTTCCCCTGCAATGCTGTCCCGGATCTGCTCTATTGTTGCAGTCTCTTCCTCCGGCTCCGTTATTTCGGCAACCAGTTCATCTGTCTCCTTCTCCGGTAGCAAATCATTTGTCAGGGGCAAAACCAATTGATAATGAGATAGGAACAGGGCTTCCGCGGCCGCTGCCACCGACCTGGCCGTACCTTCCGCCAGGCCCTCGCTGTTCAATTGCTCATATTCCTTTTCAAACGGATGCTTTCCCGGCGAAACAACGCCCCGGCTCATCTCATAAATGATCTGAGACAGATTTTTCCCCTGATGGTATGTATGATAATAATCCACTGATTCCGGCACAGGATTTCTCATAAGCCACCCGTTATAATTAAAGGACAGATCGCTCTCTTCCTCATCCCAGATCCCGGATCTGCCATCCGGATCATACCAGGGCAACATCTGGACCGCAAACAGGCAAAGATTGTTTCCGGAATTAAAGATCCAGGGCTCATCCGCGCCGGCCTCCATCAGGCAGATCAGCGCAAAACAGATTTCAAAAGGTTCCTCCACTGAAAAGCCGGATAAAGCATCGATCATTTCACGATATGGTACTTCCTTCCAGAGCCGGGAGCGTTTCATCCGAAGATATTGATTCAGATGGCTCAAAAACTCTATATCCAGTTTTTGCAGAGATTCTGTTTCATTATTAAACTGATCCACATCATCATGGGTGAACATCCGTCTGGAAACATTGACTGTCTCATGGAACCGCCACATTTCCTCTTCAAATTTACTGAATTTCTGATCAATCTCATGATGCAGTTTCATCTGCCGGCTAACCAGATCCCAGAGCTTTTCCCGGAAATGCCGACAGGCAGTTTCAACATCCTCACCGGGCAGCAGATCCATCAGTTTCTGATATGCAGAGCTGGGAGGAACATCCATCAAATTCTCTTCGCAGATTATCGATCCGTCCCCCTGATGACGAGCCGTCAGCAGGTGAATCACAGCATTGATCAGATCATTGGAATAGCACGGATGATGAAATCCGACGGGAAGATAATGCGCATCCATATTGCCTGTCAAATCCGGCAATAAATCCAGCGCCGCCGAAACCGTCCCACCGGAGCATAGATGATCCAGAATCCAAATCGCCGCCGCAATTCTGATGTCCGCATCCGCATCTGTCTCATTGTATGGATACGGATCCTGTGCTTCCGTTCTCGAAAAATTCCCCATAGGTTTTTTTATTCCAAGCTGTCCGGAAATCTGTTCGACCCGGTCCATGTTATTCAGAAACGCTTTCTTCCGTTTTTCAAAGAACAGGCGATGCAGCTCCAGCTCATATTCCTGATTCAGCCGGGCGGGACGAAAGCCAAACTGAGCAGGCAGAATATTATAAGCAAAAAGCTCATTCAGCGCCTTCAGATCCGATTCATCCGGCCCCTCTTTCAGCTGCCGACAGTATTCCCGGATTGCTTCCGGACTCATCTTTTCCAATTCTTCCTGACTGAGTATTCTTTTCATGAGACAACCCACACTTTCCAGGATTCTTCATCTATATCATTTCCTGCGATCCTGTTACCAATCCTGATCCTTCTCATACGCGTCATAAAGATCCTGAACAGTGTGGAGCCATTGCTCCCGGGGATCATATTTTTCCCGTGCCCAGGACAGATCTTCTTCCCTGAACGGTCGGATCCGGAACGTGTGATCATCATATATCCTGTTGCCTTTGGCCGTGATCGTCAGGGTGTCTTCCGTGCATTCCAGAATCTCCCCATGCATTTCGTGAGTTCTGTTCAGCATATATACAAAACAGTCTCCCTCTTTGTCCTCCTCCACGGAAGGCCAGATCAGGGCCGTATGGTGCAGAAAGAACGTGTCATCTTCCAGGCACTCCATCACATACGGGATTTTCTGATTCGGTTTCCAGATCATTACAATTCCTCCGCCAATTCTTCCCAAGTAAAGCTGTTCTTATCTCTTTTGACCGGTCTTTCCGCTTCCAGTGTCTGGACATACCTGTGCATCAGGCGCTGGAGTCGTTTGATCTTCTCCACATCCTGACCCTCATAATCCCAGTAATGATATTCCAGCGCTCTCAACAATTCTACCCGACGATCATGATCCAAGTTTAATCCGTTCTTAGCCTGCCGGAAAACTTCTTCGAACGAGGCAAGCTCATACCAGTCAGGTTCCGGTTCTTCCCAGTCTTCTTCAGCCCGTGTGTCATTCTCGACCAAAAGCAGATCCGGAATACCCAATTCCTTCCGAACGGCACCTATCAAATTGCGAGCATCCAGGGGATGTTCATATTCTCCTGTGCCTTCTGAATTTTCCGTCCCTGAATGAGCCACCTGTCCGATGGGAGTTGAGCCACCAGCCAGAATCGACATTTTCGAATCGATTTGAATGTTTAATTCTCGGGGGCTAGCCCCCGAACCCCCAGAGTTTAACGCTTTTGTTTTGCCGGGGGAGTGATACCAGGTGGATCAAATGCTACCGGAACACTGGCTCAGTTCAAACCGGAATGATGGCTCAATTGCTTCCGGAATGATGGCTCTTTAGGACCGGAATATCCACCTTCCGTATAAAAAAGCTTTCCTTCAGTATTTTCCAAATAGGCGCGCCACTTCTGGGAATCCCGCATCTTCTGGAATCTATATTCACAGAAGAATTCCGTAGCGGCATCCATAATCCGTTTTGCAGCTTTTTCCGGCAGTCTGAAATACTGCTTTGATAACAGTTGGTTCGGATAAAACGGATTCGGCGCCCGATCATATCGTGACAGCCATACCTGTCCCCGGTCATTCATCGTTATTCGCTGCTCCGCTTCATCATATGCTCTTAATCGGTTCCAGTAACTCCCTTGCTCGCTGATGATCCGAAATTTTCTTATCCTGCCTGTGAAGGGATCCAGCTTAACTTCTTTTTTCATTGACTTTAAATTCGTATTACCCCATCAATCAGGATACAGTTCGTTTTGCCGTTCCTGTAACGCAATCCAAGTCGGCCCTTTTGATGTAACATCTGTCTCCTTCAGGTTCCACGGCATATTGTTGATCTCGGGAATCATTTCAAATGGCTGCGCCAGCATCTGTGAGATTACCAGCCGCTGATCATTTCTGATTTCAAGCCTGGTATTCCGCCCGATATAGTCAAAAACGTCAGAATCCTTGAAGAACGGGATCCCGGCATTCCCCTGTGCTTTCTTCATATATTCGATGGAAACCCTGTAAAATTCCACAGACCGGGCACCGCCCATCACAAAAACATGCATCGGCAGACGGGCATCCACGGTCTGCTCCAGCACTTCATTTCTTTTTCTCCTCGCTTCCTGGACGCATGTGCCGAACAGTGTCCTGCATTGACGCCGCGCATCCCTGAGCTTTTCAAAATCCACCTCCAGCGGTATAGCAGCCCGAAGAAACTCATCGTTATTAAAATCAACCTTCTGTTTGAGAAACGCTTTCGCTTTCTGGGTCGATCCGGCATTCACGGATTTCACAATCTTCTCTGACAAAGAATCAAAACCGTATCCAATGACGTTCTGGGCCAGACAATCGACCTGTTCACCAAATCTATCCGTCATTTTCAGGAAAGTTGCGATGTCCTCCGTACCGCCGCCGATATCCACCACCGTATAGAATCCCGCCGGTGTATTGAGATACTGCTGATACAGCAACACTTCCGCATAAATCTCCGGAAGGATGTTCATGTTAGAATTTGTTATATTGCTGTTATTCACGTAAAACGCATCCAGTTCATGGATATCAATCTCTGTTTGCCCATGGTATTGCTGCTCAAACAGATACGCGACTTCCAGTACATGCCTGTACAGCATAGCACGGGTGTCGTTTCTATGCGCTTCCAGCGGAACACCCATATTAATATACCAGGAGGTATTGTCCGCATCCTTCATGTTGCTAAATTTCTGATTAACCACATTCCGGATGAGGGATATCACATAGCTGAGAAAGAAAACGCTGCAAAGCTCTTCCTTGACAGACTGCGTCATCACAGAAGGATCATTCAGCACCTGATTCTTCTGCAGGGCATCGCTGATCATATTGTACTTAAAATACCGGATCTCCTCACATTCCTCTGTGTGATCAAAAATCTTCAGTTTCTGCGTTTTGGGATCGAAATACAGAACAGACGGCAGGTAATAATCTTCTTTGGTATCGCCCTGTCCAAACTGAACGCTGTATTTGATATGCACATTGGACGGAGCGATCTCATAGGCAGCTTTTGTATAGGTCGTTCCAAAGTCCAGGCCGATATAGACGCTAGTTTTCTGCACCCTCGCTCCTGCCGACGGCGCCACATGCCCCGGATGAGATCTTGGCGCAATGACCTGGCGGCGGGCTGTACTCTGCGCGGGAGGCACAACAGGCCTGGAGACTGCCGGCTTGACAGCAGCAGGGCTGGGAGATCCTATTTCTTTCTTCTGAACTACCGGTTCTTTGATTGGTTGCTGTACCTGTTTTTTCGGTTCAACCGTAACTTCTGTTTGATGATCGATTTTTTGTTCTGAAGACTCCGACTTTTTCCCGAAGAGTCTTTTCAAAAAATCAAACATGTATGCTCACTCCTTGATCACCAGTATTCCCACAGCCACATCACCGCAAGTGATCGGACAGTTAAATTTTGAATTCAATCGCCGGATCTGTTCCTCCATGACTTCCGACGCGTGTTTAATGCGCCCTTCCCACATTCTGATCACACGCTCGTTTTTGTTTCCCAATCGCAAAGTGATCAGCGTATCCTGGTATCCTTCTATCTTCCTGGCAGTTGTACGACGCAGATACTGTTCCTGATTTCTTATTGTATCATTGTTCTGAGCGCTGTGCAAAGTCTCAAAAGCATCATACTGCGTCCATGCCTCATCGATCAGCTGATTGACCGCTTCGATTGCCTGATCCAGATCATCCTCACCAAACATATTGATATCAAAAGAATCTCCTCTGAGCACGGCTGCCGTCATCAGGCATTCCACCACCGCAGGATCAATTCTTTCATGAGAAGAAATGCTATTCAGGAAATAATGCAGCTCATTCAGTTTTCTGGCGCCGTCAGCCGTCCATTGCTGGATATAGAAAGTATAGTTCCCTACCGAAATATGCAGGCTGTCCGGCAGATCCCTTTTGCTGATCTGGATCGCTGAGCAGCTTGAAACAAAGAGGTTTTCTGCTTTGATCGTATTAACGATCCATTTGACCAGCGGATGGTTAATATCAACGATTTCCCGGTATACTTTGCTTTCTTTTTCTGTTTCCTTCCGGTTGCTGAAACAGCAAAGCGTTTCCTGCCGCGCATTACACAAAGCGCTGGTCGTCTGCCGCTCGGACTTCCTGATATAACTCATCAACGCATCCGCCGCATGAGGCGACAGGCGAATCTTTGCCGAGTCCGACATTCCGGTACGTTCGACCGTAGAGCCTTGGAATCTGCTGTTCAGGAAATCCTGCACCGTGAACATGAGCTCCTCCGCCGTGATTCTTCTGAGGCTGTCATGCGCACTCTTGATACTGTTCAGCACAAAACTCTGATAAACCGACAGCATGCCCGATTTGATTTCCAGGTCTTTGCTAATCCGCTGTTTATTGATGATCGCCTGTTCCACCTGCATCGCTTTTCGGTTGACATCTTCCTCCGTCTGATAATCATTGAGGAAAACGTCCAACTCCAAACTCTGGATCACTTCCCCCAAAATCTCTTCCAGATCTCCGATCGAATCTTTAAAGACCTGAATGCGATCATACAGCCTGGACAGGATCCGGTCCTCGATCGTATCCTTACAAAACGCATTGAAGATATAGATGTTCGGGGATTCCTGCCCGATTCTGTCCAGACGGCCGATCCGCTGTTCCAGCCGCATGGGATTCCACGGCAAGTCGTAGTTGATTTCATACCTGGCAAACTGCAAATCAATACCTTCCGAACCGACCTCCGTGGATACCAGAACATTGTAATTCCTGTCCCTGAAGCACATCAGGCAATCCGTCTTCTCGCTGTCCTTCATGCCACCCATGATCATGATGCTGCGGATGCCGGCCTTCGTAAGCTGCCGATACAGGTATTCCACGGTTCCGCGGAAGAAGGAGAAGATCACGACCTTCTCATTTGGATTACTCGTGATCAGCGACCGAATCATCTCCAGCACCCGCTGAAATTTCGTATCCTGCCGGATCAGTTCAGAAAGATCCACCTCGGCAAAGTACGGCATCTGCACAGACTGATATGCGTTCCTACCTGAGACGATCTCGGGAAAAAGATCGTCATCCTCATCAGAATCAACATATCCTGTTGTTCCTCTCCAGTTGGCCAGAGCCGCCGGCATACAGCTCGCCATTTGCCGCTGCCTGGTGATCAGGCTGAAATTGTTAAAGGCGTTTGCCTGATCTCCCTTGCTCTTCAGATAGGTCGTTACCCGCTGGTAGAAGTCTTTTTCTATCTGGGAAAGCGGGTAATTGATCGCGGCCACTTTCCGCTCCGTCCGGTTTTCGATCACATCCCGTTTCCGGGTTCTGGTCACAAACCGGTCATAGAAATACTTCCCACGGATATTCGAAACAGTCTCCACCCGCCTCTGGGTCGATTTCATCACACTGTCTATCGTTTTTGTCAATTTAAGAAGATCACTGTCATTTTTATATGTAGCATTGGAAAGCGTTGCCCGCAGCAGATCTTTCACAACGGTAATATTGTCATTTTCATCAATCGCGGACGCCAGCTTCACCAGCGGATAGTTCTCCGCCAGCTGCATCTCAAAATTGGTTTTGTTATGGAATTCCTCATCCGACAGCAACCTGAGCAAGTTATAGAAGTTCTCAGACCCGGTCTGTATCGGCGTGGCGGACAGCAGCAGAAAGCCCTCAGACGTATCCCGCAACAATTCTCCCAGCTCATAGCTCTTCGTGCTGCTGTTTCTCAGATAATGAGCCTCATCAATGATTACCAGATCAAAGATCTTTCTGACGTCACGGTTCTCTTCCAGCAGCTCCTTGATCTTATCCGCCGTACGCAGCCCTTCCAGGCTGACGACCGCCACGTAATTCTCTCTTTGCGGATATGACAAGGAATCCTGAATAAGCGTCAGCAATGAAGAACCATTATCGTCATTCTGGGGACTGACGATCTTCGCCTCGATCCCAAAGTATTGCTTAAGATCTATTTTCCATTTAAACCGCAGAATAGCAGGGACAACAATCAGAAGCCGCTTGGCATTGATTCTCGCCCGAAGTTCCTCCCAGATATACATGGATTCAATGGTTTTACCAAGACCAACTTCATCCGCGATCAATAGCCGATCCGTATAGGATTCCAGAAACTTCGTCACAGGGATAAACTGATGCGGCATAAACCGGGTAGCACTGTTGCTCATGGAATACAGAATGTTCGTCAGTTCCCCTGAAAGACGGTATTTGTACATGATCCTTTTCAGATCATCTATCCCCTGAAAGCGTCCAGCAGAGAAATTGGAAAACATGTCATTGCTTTCAACGGCAATCAGTTTGTCGCCAGGAATATACATGTTTTCGCCATCACTGAACTTAACCTGCCACCGATCTCCTCGACGCAGGCCTGTTATGATCCCGGAACGATTATCATACTCATAAACAACCTGCTGACCTGAACTGAAATCCATACTATAACTCCCTATATCACATGATCATGATGATCGTTAACTGACTTCTTCCAGATACCTGATCTTCTTTCCGGTTGCCTGCGCGTACTCGATTTCCCCCCGGGTACTGGATCCGATATAGCCGCCGACATTGATGACATAGATTTCATCCGCCATATCGATTTTCGCCCGGTGCATATCATCCAGCATCTCCTTCGTTCCAGGCGTCCAGACTTCCTCATCCCCGGCATGGCCAAAGAGACCGACGCTGATCACAATATTCCCTTCCAGCGTCAGCCGCTTCTGCACTTCCAGAAAAGCATCCTTGAAACGGGTGCTCCCGCAGAGGGTGATAACCTTATACTTCCCGACCATGCAAATCACGCTTCTTTCTATGCGGCCTTCACAAACATCTATCCGGAATGTATTTTACTCATGCCCAAATCCATGACGAAAAATCATCATGTCTAATTGTGCGTTTTGTTCCATGATAGGAGCAATGGCTTCTTGCAACTGTAGCATTGTTTCATTTTCTTTCATAATCTTCGATAATTCAGGCCCCAGATTAATACCTGCAGCCATATTCTCAGTTATTCTATTGATTGTTATCTTTCCAGTGCTCTCCAATTCGCACAATCCACTTGTAATAGGCATTGCTCCTGCAATCGCTTCTTTGAATGCACGAATAGCCGGTTGCGCATTCATGTATTCTTGCATTATTGCACCAAGATTTCTATACTCAGACAAATCCATGCTTTCCATCATTATTTGGCCTGGTGTTTTTCGTGCAATTTTTTCCTGAACAACTTCGTGCGCTGCTTCAATTTCTTCCTCAGACATCTTAACCTCATCAATATGCTCTAAGCATATTAAAAGAGCATCTTTGATTTCCTTAATCAGACTTAATGCATCGTTATATTCAACCGTACTCATTCGTTTTACATGGGCAATTTGATTTCTGTACCCATTTAGTTTTTGCCATTTCTCACCCAAGCTATCTATGCTTATTTTTCCAGCAAAATATCTTTCCCAGTTGGATTTTAACCTATGGGATTCAATCAATTCTTCAACCTTTTGCTTCGCTTCTTTCTGGGTTAAATCTATCTTCTCTAGTTTTTCCAGAAAAATGTTATCCAAAGGTTTTACGGGATAGCGAGTAAATAACAAATCGCCCAGGCAATTAAAATTCGCATCATAAAGTTGATCACAATCATTACTATTATTTTGTTTTTGGGTTATGGAATCAATAGCCTCTTTTACTTTTTTCGGCGTCGTGCTATCGTACCATTTGCTACCAGCAACATTGATCATAAACCTGTAAATTACATTTCTAAGCAGATTTTCTACTTCTGCCATTTGAGGGTAAAGCTTTTGTGTATAGTATAGTGAAACATCATCCCAAATGGTATAGATAATGAACTGTTCACCATTTGTTTTATTGATTCTTTTGAACAGACTGTCTAATTCCTCCATTGTACGAGCAATTTCATCATCTGTTTTATTGATTTGAACGCAAAGATGAAACACCCTTTCTTGTCTCTTTTTCCAGATAACATCTTTCAATGTCAATTCATAATCAAATGACTGCTTTGAAAGCAGCAATTTCTTTTCAGAAAAGGACAATCTCCCATTTGTTTCGAGAAATTTTATGAACAGATCAACACTTTCGCAAAAATCGTTTTTGCTTTTTATAAACAGGTATTCAATCCTCATGCTACATCCCCGCCTTTTCAACACCGTCAACCCAAAGGCTCATATTGAAAATCATTCATTTTCAACCAGCACTACAACACCCTGAACCGGACCTGCCTCTGTTATGACGTCCACGACATCCCCAACTTTCACATCCGGATTATCTATCCAGAATGCTTCTGTTTTGCCGTTATCCAGTCTC
This sequence comes from uncultured Clostridia bacterium, assembly GCA_947166385.1. Lineage (GTDB taxonomy): Bacteria > Bacillota > Clostridia > Christensenellales > Aristaeellaceae > Aristaeella. The sequence goes on from CAMVEB010000018.1 coordinate 24,257, forward strand.
GATATGCTGCAATGTACATGTTTCCATACATTTTCAGCTGTATATCTGTCCATGTCTTCTTCATCATCTTCGATTACAGCTTCGTCTACCTGTTCTATCTCTTCGTTTTGTTTTACCATACTCAGAGCCAGGTTATATTCTTCTCTTGTCTCATAATCCTCCGGATCAATTCCGTATTCCCATCCGGATTCGCAGTTCAATCGCCACGCATATCGATTATCATTCACTGTGTCTGAAATGGCATTTAACAGCGGGTCATCGCTAACGATCACATCGGATTCTCTCGGATAGGTATTAGGGTCAAGCCCAGGCGGATCTGTCGTTACGTTAAATGATCCCTTTGCGCCAAGATAAGCACCTGTTCTCATTAAGTCCCCTGTTGTTTTCATACGTCCTGAAGCTATTCCAATGGCAGAAACGCGGTAGGGATTGATCTTGCCCTTCGCTTCATAGTGGTATTTCTTTTCCATATGATTCGCGACTGCATTCATTGCAGCGCCACCTGCCAAATCAATCAACGCATCCGCAATTCCGAAACCTTTGAAGCTGGAGCTTTTCCTTTTCTTTGCCACTGAAATCACTTCCTTACTTAGTGATTGCCTCTTATTCAACTCCCAGCGCCTTAAAGACCGCATCCTCCGGACTGCTGTAGAAAATAAGATTAAAGCATCCGATCAATTCCGCAGGAACCGTTCCCAGATCAGCAGCAGACGTAATCGGAAGCAGTACTTTCTTAGCCCCGCTGTCCAGGCACACCTGCAGGGAATTTGCCAGCTCTTCAACCTTCATCAACGTTCCGCTGATACTGATCTCACCCATCACAGCCAGAGAACTCAGCGCAGGTTTCCCCAACGCAATCGAACAGAGCGCAATCAGAGACGGCAGTGCCAGCTTCCCGGTCATGCCAATCCCCTGAAGATCCTGATAGTTGATGATATAGTCCTTCGTGGTGGTACTGATAGCTCCGCTGATCCTGTTTCCATTTGCTTTCAGATAATTAAACGCGGTCATGCTGCTTTCCCGGGAATCTCGATCTGAACCGATCCCGGTTCGGTCTAATTTTCCATTGCCCGGCAGCATCTGGCTTTCCAGACGGAATACACCGATCATCCCGCTTTTTCCTTGGCTGACTGTATAAATCTGGCCAGGATTACTCATGCCCTCTGGGATCAGTTTTCCGCCGCCCTGCTCAGGAACAGAAACAAAGCGTTCATCAAAAGTGCTGTTATCGATATAGCTGAAGTTCACATCGTAGAACTCCATACCACCGAGCTTTTTTAGCTGCTCCTTTACACGGCGACGCATTTCTAGGGCCAGAACCAGTATTTCTTCCAGTTCTTCTTTTGTATACTCACCATCCGGATACAGCAGTTTGATAAAGCCGCCAACCATGCGGCGCACAGCAATGGTATCGCGCTGGTTCAGGTTGCGACCCAGATGGAAATATTGATCCAGCGCATCGCCGAACTGTTCCTTACGCAGTTCCCGCAGGAATTCCGCCAGATAGTCAGTGATAAACCCCCAGTCATTGGTAAAGTGCTCTGGTCGGAATTTAGGAATTTCCCATCCTGGGATATAACAGTGCATACGATCCAGAAATGCAGTGTCGGTACCCATCTCCGGTGGGAACGGGTCAAACAGACTACTAGTTTTGAGCAGCACATCCACGCTTTGATTGATGTTGCCGACAAAAACCATAGACGCAGAGGCAGCTTTTTCCTCTTTGCCACGAGCAAAAGAACCGGATGCCATGTAGTCTTTCATGATCTGGATGCCATCTTTGTCCTTAAAATTAATACCGGCTACTTCATCGAAGGCCACGACATCCCACAAACCTACCAGACCAACCTGCTTACGCGCCATGTTATAAAACAGGTTAGCCACTGTCGTTTGTCCCCCTGAAACCAGGATGCTATTTGGAGAGATTTCCTTGTACAGATGGCTCTTGCCAGTAGATCTGGGTCCAAGTTCGCAGAGGTTAAAATTGTTCTCCACAAGCGGAATCATACGGGCTAGCAGTAGCCATTTTACGCGAGACTTCAGCGAATCTGGTTCCATTCCGATAGACCGCAGCAGAACATCCATCCATTCCTCTTTTGTGAAGGCTTTTCGCCCTGCCTTCAACTCATCAATATCCACATGAGGCATCTGAATGGGTGTCACTTTCCGGATCTTGATAGGAGAATCATGCTTCTCTTCTTCGTTATAATCATACTCCAACTGCACAATGCACCAGATACCACCACAGAGCAGCCTGTCAAACTTTTCGGGATATTCTTCACTGATAGGCAATCCCTTCAGTCCAAGATTAGAAAATTCTGCCATATAAGTATCTTTCCTGACATCCAACAGAACCGTGATCTTATCGATGACCGTATAGCTTCCCTTCTGACGGAGCATGGAAAGAATCTTCTGTGCTTCATCCGGACGAACGAAGTTATCTGCCAGAATGCGTTTTACATTCTGAACGCCTCGCTCAATGATAGCTTCGTCATCAGAAGAACAGTACTGGCCTAGCAGGAACTCAAGTACATAGACTGGTACGTTCGCACCTTCCTTGATCTTCTTGGTAAGATCTTTCCGGACTATTTTCCCATCAAAGCACTGACGCAGCTTCTCTTTTATAGTTTCTCTGGTATCCATTATGGATTCATTTTCAGTCATTTTCATTCCTCCCTCGTATCAGAGCGGTGGCGTTTCATTCGGCAATTTATTTAATCGGAGCCAGCACATCTTCAAAGATGGCATAGTTGTGTTTCACACCGTCGTCCAGATCAATGGAAATCATCTGATCCGCCAGATGGTGCACCTTTTCCTCGTACTTTAGCAGTTCTGCATCCTGCCCCTGGATCTTGTCCAGCTGTTTCAGCAGGCGAACGCGCTCAGAACCGCTGGCGCTGTCCACACGGCGGGTCAGTTCTTCGATAGCGGTACGATAACGACTCTGCATTTCATGCACGTAGTCTGTACGAACACGGGCGACGGTATCCTTGGCCCAACGATGCATATAAACCAAACACTTGAATCCGTTTTTCTTGCCGGAATCAAACATCCAGTAGATGGGGCGCTTCTGGTAGATCTTCAGGTGATCCTTATAGAAATCATTCAGAAAATACTGCCGAATCAGCTCACGGGCAGAGCCACTGCTATTGGAATAAAGGGCGCTGGCGATATACTTCAGGTTTTCCTCCAGCATTTCCTCGCCAAAGGCTCTCTTGACCCACTCCACAAACATTGTCACGATGTCATCGCTGAAATACTCATCGTCCGTAATCGGCAGGATGCTGTCTTTATCCGGGAACAGAGATTCATATCGATCCGGCGGCAGATCTATGATTGACAGAGACCCAGCGTTCATTTCTCGCTCTTCCTGCTTTTCCTTTTCGAGTTGTCTAACATATTCCTGCCAGTCCCCACCGGCAAACTGCAACCCGGATTTCTTCAGACTATACCGCCCCAGCATGCAGCCGATAGCATAGGAAACCAAGCTGCGGATGTCCCTGCCTAGATCTGCCTTTCGCACAGTAACATCCTTATCCGCTACTTCGGGAGTTAGTTCATCTTGCAAGCCGTAGACTTCAATGAAAATGCGGTTCTGTTCTTCTTCATTTTGTTTTAGCTGATAAAATCGCTTATCGCACTCTTCCTTCCACAGCCAATAACAAGCCTCTATTGGGCAACTGACTTCGGGGCTTTCATCATAATAATGTGCTTTGCTAGCCACACCATAGGCACCACTATCAAAAGCATACGAATCAACAATACATAAGAATGGATGGCGCTGGAAATCCCAAGATGTCTCAAAAGAATCCCAATCTTTCTTTGATATCTCGATTGCTTTCTTAACAAGCTCTGAGACAATTTCAACTTTGCCTTCGATATAAGGTAGATTCTTAATATCTCCCGTTTGAATACTCAAAGTTGGATTTAGCATCTTTAAAAAATTGAAAGCAATTTTCGTATTAAGTAAGCCAATAACATAATATGGATTAATCTTTGGATACGGAAACAAAGACGATCCAGCAACATCGAAGATCGCGCCTTGTGGAGAATAACGAACTCCAAATGTGCTTGTGCTTGTCTTTGTCCATGTTAGAGATGGGAGGAAATAATATTCTCTGCTCATAACGCGAACCCACGTACCTTGTGGGAGGTGGGAAGTAAACTCCTTCATTTCCACTCCATCATTCTCATAATTGACGACATATTCATAATTTCCATACCATTTTCGATATAATCCTCCCTTGTTGTATGGGAACCATTTCTTCCCAGAAGCAGCAGCGACTTCAGTGTTTGGCATGTTAAGACCCATTTTGTTCATTTCTACTTCATGCCATAATCTCAGGAATCGATCATTATTACCAGTCGTCATACCATGGCGTGTTGTACCAATAGAATCAATATTTGGATATTCAAATAACTCTCTCATTCTATTGGAAATCCAATATGCATATGCTCTACCAGGGATTTGTTGAAAAAGTTCTTTTGCTGCATAGCTATAGTTTGTTTCATTAAGTAATTCTGCCTCTTTTTCCTTTGTTGTATAATCAACTAACCTTACATATATTGCTTTATAGTTTCTAACTTTTTCATTCCGTAAAACGAATGAAGTCGTTTGGACAACTTCACCATTAATCTCTTCAAATGCTCGCGCACCTAAATGCGCCATATTGACAATGTCATATTTTTCCAGGGTTTCCCGTAATTGTTCAAAGCTTGATAAGAACATCCACCCATGCATGGTTATCATTCCCTGAAGAGCGTTCTCCCTCAGCAGTATTAAGCACCTTTCAATAAAGATCGAATACAAATCAACACGAGCTGATGAGTAATTGCTTTTTACATATTTGTTAAGGACTCCATCACAATTTGCAACTGCCATATACGGCGGGTTCGTCACCACTACATGGTATTTCTGCGCCAACGCTTGCTCCTGCTCAATGATTTGTAGCAGCCGCTCCTGAGTGGCGTCAATGCCCACTTCTCCCATGGTAACCTGCCCAGCAGGATCAGTCATACGAACAAAGCGGCGCAGCAAATCCCAGTCATACTCCTGCGGCTGGAGAATGGATCCGTATTCCTTGGCATCGATGAATTCATCCAGCAGCGCCTCTATCTGCATGGTGGCATTGTTGCGCTCGATGTCGCTCATGGAATTGCCCAGATAGCGCAGGTGATCCCGATTGATGCCGTTGCTCTCCTGAATAGCCATCACGTGGGGCTGAACGCCGCGACGGAACCATCCCTTGTCGTAACGACGGGCTACCATCATGACCGCGAAATTCGCCAGCTGTGCAGCCCGGTCGTCGATGTCCAGTCCCCACAGGTTGTTCTGCACGATACTGGCAACTGCCTCACGAGTAGGATATCCGTAGGCTTCATAAATCTGCACCAGAACGTCAAAAAGATAAACGAGGATATGCCCGCTACCCATGCAGGGATCTATGCACAGGAGTTCCTCCGGCTTCAGGGCGGCATAGCTCTCACGGATCTTAGCAAGTTGTGCCTGCACATCAGGCTCCTGCTCAGCCTCTTCCAAATAGTATTTCCAATTGCCCTTTAGGTTCTCGTGATCCGGATGCCCTTCCACCCACAGACGGCCCAGGCTGTTTTCCACCATGTAGCGCACGATCCAGTCAGGCGTGAAAAGCTGGGTAGCAGCAGGAATGTCCTTCTTGCCAATCTTGATGTTCTTCTTCAAGTTGGCGAACACCTGATCCTTCGGCTCGGCGTTGTAGTACTGATAGAGCCAGCCGACGATCTGAACGGCGTCCTTCCAGTCGTCCTCCGGAATGGTCAGCACCATCTGCTCCGGTACACCGCCTTCGCGAAGCAGGTTGTCCGGCAGCAGCAGCCATGTGTAATCCCGATCCACCAGATGGCATCCCCGGTCATCAGGCTGGAAAAGCGTCAGGATAGGCTTCAAGGCATTACACATGGTCAAGAGTAGGTATTTGAACAGTTCCTCGTTTTTGTTTTCTTCCTTGAGCCGGATCACAGTATCCAGATCAAGACCATCCAGCTGCACGTTCAGCGCGTCGGTGAGGATCTGAGGACGGAAAGCACCGTTCTCATCCGAGAACATGCGCGTCCTGCCGGGCAGATATCCATTGACCTCCATGAACCGCAGAGCACAAAAACGGTCGAACCAGGTATAGGCTACCTCTTCGATGGTTGTCTCATAGCCCTTAGCTCGCATACGTTCGATCAACGCCTGCCGCTGGGTGCGCTGAACAGGCGTCAGCACCACACCGCGTGCTATACTGGCATTCCAATCCGCGTCTACGCCTTCCACCTCATAGCGATAGGCCTGCTGGCGTACCCGTTCGATCAGTTCGCGCCGTGCCCAGGTGGCAAATTTTTTGATGGCATTCTTATCCATGAAGATCGCTCCTTATTTTCAATCAAAGAAGTTAAACTCATCGATCGCCATTGCGATCATGATGTGGAATTCCTCCCTCTGCGGCAGCTGTAGACCACGTTCGTCCTGAATGACGAGATAGTAAGGCGTATGCTGGTCGTACTTTTGTTGCTTCAGATTGAAGGTTACACGCCAAGTGCGGGCGCAATTATCTTCATCTGTTTTGTCAGCAATCAGCTTTTGTGTGTCACTGATGGAGTGTCCGGCAGCGTCGGTAAAGTACAGCCTGTAGGTTTCCGCACTCCAGTTGGTGCTCACTGCTTCCTTCTGGTAGAACTCCAGGCTGAAGATCATATTGCTGATCTGATGGGAGGCAGACAGAAGACTGATGGTTACCGGCTTGGTGTCATACTTTGCCTTATTGCGCTGATATTCTTTGCTGTCGTTGCGCAGGTGCTGATATGAAATGACCGGCACAACCATTTCCTGGAGGCTGGCTCCGCCGTGAACAAAGTTCAGTCCTGCACCGGGCATCTTGATCCGGATGCTCTCACGGGGAGCAAAGCCCTCAAATCCGCTGCCTTCCTCACTCATGCGGATGTGCATAAGATATTCCGGTTCCGCGCCTTCTTTCAGAATCGCATAGCGTCGACCATACTCAATGCTCTGATCCGTGAAGGAGGCTTTGCCCACCTTGTCGGTTTCAGACAGGGGATCGTGGGTATAAAGGAAGCCGTGATCCGCCGTGATCAGAATATGGGTGCCGTTCATGTCCCCGGTGATCTTCTTCACCAAGCCATGCAGCTCCCGGATCGCCGTATCACAGGCAGTAAACACATCGGCCTCGTTGCCGTGGCTGGATGCGTCTACCCGGTCATGGTAAATATAGATGACTTCCATTCCCGCGATGAGATCCCGGACTTCCTTTTGCTTCAGGCTGATGATTTCTTCATAGCGTACCGCGATACTCTTTGGGTTCCGCGCCTTGAGGATCTTATCCCGATAATTGCTGTCCGTCGGAACTCCATCTGCCAGCACCTTCACGATGCCATTTTCCGTGCTGATCGACAGTTCGTTATGCGGCAGAAGCGCTGCCATACCGAATTTAGTGATGGTAGGGAAAATGCCCTGCATACTCTCCAGGCTAACCTTTGCTTGCTGCTCACGCTTCAGGACATCGACGAGGCCGGAAGCCACTTCATAGCGCAGCGCATCAGAAATGACCACAAAGGTCTTGGAGCGTTCCGGACGGCCCGTTGTGGGGCTTTTCCTAACAACGACTCGGTTTTTATAGAAATCCACCTGCCGGGGGATGCCACGCACATAGCCCAGATCCTTCAGATCATCTTCGCTGACATTTGTCCAGTTTTCGCCTAGCTCCTTCATGAACCAGTTCACATAGAGCTTTTCCACCTGATCCGCTACATGGGCAAACAAGTCTGTAATTGTTTCCTTGTATCCTTTCAAGCTCTCACCATAAGCTACATGGAACAGCCGATAGAAGGTGTCCATGCGGTAGTAATCCTCGGTGTAAGCCTTCCAGGTCTTTTCCGGCAGTGGCTCGTGGAATCCGGCAGCGTGCTCCAGATAGAAGCCTTGCATATTGGCCACCTGAAGCAGGCCATCATAATAGATGCCCACCGCGTCATACCAGACGCAGGTACGGCGCTTCTGCACAGCAGTGGTAATGGTATCAATGTCGATGATCTCATTGCCGATATCACGCATGAGACGAGCCAGAATCACTTCATTGATGCAGGGGAAGCATTCCGTTTCTAGCAAATCTGAAAGCGGTAGCTTTTCAAAGCGGTTAGGTAGCTGAAGCTCTTCCTCAACTTGACGGGCAACAGTATAGAGGCTCTGTTTTTCATCTGAATGTAGCCACTCGGATACCAAATCATAGCAACGCGCCTGATGAGAAAGGGATATATACCGTTCCAATCCGCCCAGATTCTCTGCCTTCATGGTGCGGGTGGTCGCTGTCAACAGGACATGAGATGCTACCCGAAGTAGACTAATTTTTTCTTCGTTATAACCGGACGCGCTGGCAACCAACTGCCAGAAGGCATCCTTAGCGCCATAGTCCACCAGAGATTGATAGACCTCGTTTGCCTCCAGATCCAGACCAGCTTCCAGCACTGCCTTGATAATGGCATTGGGCTGCGGTTGCTTGACTCCGGCGATTACGCTCATCACAGCCAGATGCACCTGCGCAGGCGTGTTGATGGTCGGCATCGAGGTGATCTTTGCCCGGCGGGCCTGGGCATTGAAGAATTTCCGATACCGTTTTACCAGGCTGCGCATCTGCTGGTTATCAAACAGGTGCATCTCCAACATCCATTGGGAGATCAGATCTGTACGGTAAGGCTCGCCGCTGTACAGCTGAATGTCCAACAGCCAGTTATCCTCCAGTTTTTCATAGGACACCGGGCAATAAATCACATAATTGCCATAGGGATCATCATGTCCCAGCAACTTTTTGACCGTAAACAGATTGCTGCCCGTCAGCTGCACCAACTTGGCATTCTCCAGTTCAAAGTCATCCAGCTTATCCGCATACTCCCGCTCTTCATCCAGCCAGAAGATCACCCGCCGCTTGTAATATGGCGGCAAAGGCTGAGCAAAGCGCTTATTCAGTTCGGAGACCACTTTTTCGGTGTCCATGTCGGATCCTCCAGTTATTTGATAGGTGCCAGCACATCCGCCAGCTTTGCGTAATTCACCTTCACGCCATCGTCCAGATCGAGCGGAAGCATCATATCGGCGTAATGATGGATTTTCTCCTCGTACTTGCGAAGCTCCTCCTCTTGTCCCTGAATCTTAACCAACTGTTTTTGCAAGCGGACACGTTCGGAGCCGCTGGCGATTTCTACCCGGTTTGCAAGATCCTCCATGGCTGTGCGATAGCGGGCCTGCATCTCGTGGACATAGTCCGTACGCACACGGGCCACGGTATCCGGCTGATAGCGATGCAGGTAGATCAGGCACTTGAAGCTGTTCTTCTTGCCCGCGTCAAAGAGCCAGTAGATAGGCCGCTTCTGATAGATCTTCAAGTGATCCTTATAAAAGTCATTCAGGAAGTACTGCCGGATCAGCTCGCGGGCGGTGCCGCCGCCGTTCGGATAAAGAGCGGAGGCGATGAACTTCAGGTTATCCTCCAGTTCGTTCGGACCAAAGACCGTCTTGACCCAGTCCACAAACATAGAAACCACATCGTCAGAGAAATAATCGTCATCGGTGATGGGCAATACGCCATCCTTATCTGCGGGATAAGTTACATACTGCGCTGCATCCCATTCGCCGCCCGCATACACCAGACCGGGCTTATCCAGCGAATAACGCCCCAGCATGCAGCCGACGGCGTAGGAAACCAGGCTGCGGACATCCCGGCCCAGGTCAGCCTGACGAACGGTCACATCTTTGTCGGCCACTTCCGGAGTCAGTTCATCCTGCAGGCCGTAGATGTCAATGAAGATACGGTTGAGTTCCTCTTCGTTGGCTTTCAGGTGCTGGAAACGCAAATAAGCTTCCAACCGCCAGAGATTGAAGCTGAGTTCTACGGTTGAGCTTGCTTCAATTGCTAAATTGGCCTCTTGTGCGCCTGCTTTTCCCTGATTGGCCTGTTTCCATTTATTGTATTGATCGAACAAAGGCGAAATAGCCTGAGCATTATGCCGGTCACGGATCCAGCGGACGAGAGGATGAACTTGGAAATCCCAGGAGGTTTCGAAGGAGTCCCAATCTTGTTTTGATAATCCAATACACTCTTCCGCTTTTTCCTCTATCTCAGGTTTCTTCTCTTTTTCAATTTTGAAAGGAAGAATTGATATATTGCCTTTCTGAAAGTTTAATGTTGGGTTGATTACACCAAGATAGAATTGCACAACATTCGAACATAGAAGCGCTAGTGTATATAACAGATAGTTGCTCTGGACATCAGCAAAAGAGCCACTAGCATCAAATAGAAATCCTCGCGATGTATATCGAGCTGAAAACTTGTAAGATGTTAATGCGTTCCAGGTAACATTTTCTTTAAAAATATACTCAAGATTGAATGCATGAGCTGGCACTTTTCCTTTTTCGTCCTTCAAATTTCTCATGAATTCACCATCGTTTTCCCAATTCACGACACAAGTATTATTTCCATACCATTTTCGGAAATCTCCCCCTTTATTGTATGGAAACCATTTCTTTTTGCTGGCTACAGCTTCCGTTCTATTTGCAATAAGTAAGCCTAGTTTTTCATAGCCTATCTCATACCAGAATCGAACAAAAACCTCGTTGTTTCCTGTTATCATTCCAGCTCGTGTTTTTGCAAACACTTCAAATTGTTGTTCATTAGCAAAAGGCAAGAAGGCTTTATCGCTTACCCAATATGCAACAGGAGCTCCCGGTATCTTTGAATAATTGTCCTGATGAGCCAAATAACGTCCTGTGCCATTTAGAAATGCTTCTTCTCTTTTTTCAATGGTTTCAACTTCTCCTTGCTCCTTAAACAAACGTGCATAGCAACTCAAATAATTATTGATATGTGTTTTACGTATCACAAATGATACGGTGCCAAAATCAGAACCAAAGATTCCCCTACCTGGATGTATCATATTTAAGTAAGTATTGTTCTTAAGTATTTTATATCGAAGCGCTTCATAACTTGATATAAACATCCATACAGGAATATTGATCATCGACATTAATCCATCATTGCCGCACATTAATAGACAACGTTCCATCATGACGGTGCTCATATCACTCTTTGTGTCCGGATACCATTGCTTAACATACTTGGACAGCTTATCTCCCATACCGGACGCACCCATATACGGCGGATTCGTCACAACCACATGATACTTCTGTACCAGCGCTCTACACTGAAGAATCATCGGTCTCAACGTAGCCAGCAAGCTGGTAGCATCCGCCTGTGCCACAAAATCCATAAGGTCAGCCTGTTGCTGCATCTCATCCAGCTCTTTTTCAAGCATGGCAAGATCATCCAGCGTGACATTAGGCTGGATAATACTGCCGTATTCTTTGGCATCGGCAAAGCTGTCAGACAAGGATTTTGCCACTTTGATTGCTTCGTCTTCAAACAGCGAGGGATGATTTGCAAAAGCTTGCCGCATCTGACGCTCAAAGGTCGGCCAGTCGCCGCTATCCTGCAGGGCAAAGACATGCGGCTCGATTCTGCGCCGGAACCAGCCTTTGTCGTATTGCCGTGCTTTCATCATGACGGCAAAGTATGCCAACTGTGCAGCTCGGTCGTCGATGTCCAGGCCCCAAAGGTTATTCTGCACGATACTGGCCACAGCATCCCGGGTAGGATAGCCATAGGCCTCATAGATTTGCACCAGCACATCAAAAAGATAGACGAGGATATGTCCGCTGCCGCAGCAGGGATCAATGCAGAGGATATCCTCCGGTTTCATCTGGGCATATCCGCTGCGAATTTTCTGAAGCTGGGCCTGAACCTCCGGCTCCTGTTCCGCTTCCTCAAGGTAGTACTTCCACCCTGCCTTCAGGCTGTCATTCGGGTGGCCTTCCACCCAAAGCCGACCGAGGCTGTTCTCTACCATGTAACGGACGATCCAGTCCGGGGTGAACAGCTGAGTCGCCGCAGGAATGTCCTTTTTGCTGATTTTGATATTCTTCTTCAGGTTGGCAAAAACCTGATCTTTGGGCTCCGCATTGTAATACTGGTACAGCCAGCCGATGATCTGCACTGCGTCCAGCCAGTCTTCCTGCGGGATCATGGTCACCAGCTGCTCCAGCACAGAGCCTTCCCGCAGCAGATGCTCTGGGAACAGAAGCTCAGTATAGTCGTCGATCCGCTGGAACATGCCGGGCAGAATCGCACTCAGGTGATTGCAAAGGGTGATCAGCAGATATTGATACAGTTCTTCTGTCTTGTTAGTTTCCTTGAGCTCGATCACCTTATCCAGATTCAGTCCGTTCAGTTCCAGATTCAGGGCATCGGACAGGATCTTCGGCTTGAAGGTGTTCTGCTCATCTGTAAAAGCACGGGTGTGACCGGGCAGATAGTCATTGACCTCCATAAAGCGCAGGGCGATGAAGCGGTTGAACCAGGTATAGGCAACTTCCTCCATGGCCTGCTGATAGCCATCACGCCGGATCAGGAGGATCAACGCCTGCCGCTGGCTTTTTTGCGCAGGAGTAAGCACCACACCGTGAATGTTCTCAGCGCGTTCGTCGATGATTTCCTTTTCTGTGATGCCGTACTGCTCTGCCTTCTGGGACACACGGGCAATCAGTTCACGTCTTGCCCAGACGGCATATTTTTTGATGGCATTTTTATCCATGGTGGTCGTCCTTCCTGCTTACCTAAGCTTATTTCAGGTCAATAACATCCACACCGTTCAGGGCATTCTTCAATTTTTCCCGTATTGCTTCCACGTAGGCGTTTATATCCTCTTCACTCTGCAAACGCTGCGCAGGGAAAGTATAATTGCGATATACCTGTTTAATTCGTTTCGCGGGCTTAGGCGGATCTTCTGGCTTTACAGGCGGATCAACAGGCTTTGGCGCGGGATGAAGATACTTATTGATCTTATCGACGATATCATCCGTGTAATCCTGCATTGGCTGCACAAGACCATCCAGCAGGGCAAGGCTTGCCAGTTCCTTGACTTTTTCACGACGCCCCACATAATACGCATCTGCCTTTGTGAGATAACTCTTTAACTGAGGATCAGTCGGATTAATTCCAATCAGCTCATGTACTGCAGCCATACCTGCAGCTATGCGTTCCTGCAGATCATTGCGCTTCGCATCCAGTAATCTTTGATGGACTACTGTGACCTTATCCATATGAGAGTTCAGATCGGGAATTCTTTTATAATTATAGGGACCTTGTTGTGGAATCATCAGAATCAGTCGGATTTCACACAGCGCTTTATGTGCATCTTCATCAACATCCACATATTCCAGGTCGTTCTGAATGTCGTCAATGAAACGGGTTGCTTTGTCAAATGTATCGACCTGGGTAGCAAAGAAGGCTTCAACGCGACCCATATCATCTTTGCTGTCTTCCAAATCTCCTTCCAGTTTCAGAAGTCCATTCACCAGCGCAGCGTTATCTTTCTGCTGCGCCAGAACATCCTGTGTCAGACTGAGCGCTTTTGACAGAACAAGTCGATCCGGATATTTATGCCCTGCGTATCTAGAATCCAGAGCTTCATAATGCTTCTTCTGGCTATCGAAACGCTCAACAATAAAGTGCACAAGTCCATCTTCGTCTTCTGGCACGTTCATTACATCGAAATAGTCTTGGAGGAAAAGCCGCGCCTGATTCCGCTTTTCTTTCTCCAAAATGTATCTCTTGCTGATGGAAGTTTTTCCGATCTCTGATTTCTTGCGAAGAAGGTCCGGCAGCTTAGGATTGTCTGGCTGAATCGTAGCACCAGCATATTTGATGGTAACCCTTTGGTCATAGATCAGTTTAGCAACAACTGCAGCAATATCGATTTCTCGCCAGCCATATGGCATATCACTGAACCATTTCTGGATATCTGCCATAGATGTGGGCATCTTTTTGGTATCCTGAATGACTAAACGCTCATAAATGGCATCCGCTGCTTCCTGATTATGCTGCATGCCGTATGCCAGACCATCATTCGCGCTGCCATTCAATACAGCGATAACATCTGCATCAGAATCCGCAAAGCGAGTGATTTTATCCAGCTCACTGTATACGTGTGTTACCAGGTATTCCAGCGCTTTATCAATTCTGGCTTTCGCATCACCACCATGCAGATCCAGCTTTTCTCCGTCCGCATAAATAACGCCTTCTTCGATGGCCTGTCGGATCTGCTGTTCTGCCCGTTCCTCCAGTCGTGTGGCTTCTTCCTGCTGATCCCGAATAATGTCCTGCACAGACTTTGGCTTCTGAGTAAGGTTCTGGCCCTTCACATACTGGCGAATCTTCATGGCACTTTCCAGCGCTTTGAAATAATCCGTCTCCGCCAGAACGACCACTACCTCTTTGCCCTTGCTCTCCGTCATAAGCCGGAAGTCACCTTTCATCTCATCAGGGGTAGCGTCTGTTAATACGCGAAGTCTCATGCCGCCCGTCAATACGCCAATTGCATGTCCATCCACAAGCTGGTCAAACGGAAAATCCGACTTCCCGTAGTGGAATTTTTTGTTGGTATAGATCCCGCCATAGATAATGCTACCAATACGCTCAGATATTTTCGCGGTGTCCACAGGCGTATTGGTAATCTCACGCTGAATGTCCTGCTCTTCATCTGTCAGGAAATTATACTGATCGGCATGTCGAGCGATATAATTCTGACTCATCAGACGATCCAAGCTTGCCTGAATTTCAGCCTTCCGAGCTAGTTTATCCATGCGGATATCATCCGCCATCAGGATCGTCAGGTTATCCAGCGTTGCGGGCATGTATTCCTGAATGTAGCGCAGCAGATACAGAAGCTTTAGAACGTTCACATCGTCCTTCTGGATGCCAAACCCCTGCTCCGCATCCCGGATGGCTTTTTCGATCACATTTCGGATCGCAGGATCAAGGGAACGATGCACAGTATCATAGAAACGATGGAAAGGTACGATGGCGTATTCATCCCTGTCGAGAATGCTTCCTGCAGCATCCTGAGCAGAAACCATGGTGATCGCTTCCTGGAACCCTGCCAGCATGGGCCGGGCGCTATCAGAAGAATTCTTACCCGAATTTCCGTGCCTCCGGATTTCCGTAAATACACGCTGAAGTAGGATAAACTGATATGGCACAAAGGGATAGTTTGCCGCGAATTCCTGTCCGCCTAAATAATCGCGCTTGATCGCAACGATATTCGTTGTAAAAGCAAAGAGGTTTCTGAGAACAGCTGCGTTCTGATCATATTCTTTTTCCAGCAGAGCTTCTGCTTCCGGCGTCTTCTTCAGCAGACGACGCTGAATCACCTCGTCAACGGAGGAAGATGACAGGCTCAAACGAGTCTTGAAGCGATCCTGAATGCGGGAGAATTCATCAGACCGCACTTTGATGATCTCATCCAGTGCGGACTGGCCGGTGCAGACTACCCAGACCTGTCCCTTACATTCACTACCCAGCTTTTCGATGACGCCCTGCAGGTCAAGGAGCAGGCTGACGTTAGTACCTACATACTGACCAACTTCATCGGCCATAAAGAGCAAATGGAAGTTTTTCGGTTTGCTCTCTACGTATTCCTTTATCTGGGACACAAGCAACTCAATGGAAAACTCGACTGGAGCTTTATCCTTGAACCACGCGTTTGCATGCTCTTCGCTCATGTCCAGGACTTCCATCAGGGTTGGGACGATAAACTTACCTTTGAAAGCGAATCCCTGACGATCATCATCCCAGTTCTTTCCGCTGCGCCGTAGATAGGCCGCTTTGAATTCATCATACTTGCCCTGCCGGAGAATATAGTACTCTAGCTGGGCAACCTTGAGATTTCGTCCATATAAGCCCAGATGCTCATAGAATACTTTCGCAAACACACGCTGCACAGCGGTATCATCTTTATTAATTGAGCTCTGGATTCCAATGTTGAAAAGAATCGTTTCTGTTTCAGGCTGAGTTGCCTGGTCGATCAACATGAAGGTAGCCGGATCGTCCGCAAACTTCTCGCGGAACCGTTCTACCGTCCGGATCCCTCCGATTTCCTTGTTTTCCATGATGTAAGAAAGCATTTTCAGGAAATGGGATTTACCACTACCAAAGAAACCGGAAATCCAAACGCCTATATCCGCTGTCGGAATATCCAATGCATCTGCGTAAAAGCTGAAGAAGGAAATGAAATGCTTTTTAAGTTCGTTGGTGATGACGTACTCACCAACCTCCTGCTCTATGACCTTTTCCACATCTTCGTCAACTTTGATAACGCCATTGATCGGACGGTCAATCTGCTTTTCAAACATGTTGCGAATGATCATACGGGCATCCTCCTTAAACAACGCTGAATGCGCGATAGTAGTCATTGGGTGGTAATTTCCCAAAGAGCTTTACATGGTGGCCATCATAATCTCCCGGGTACATTACCACGATGGGGATTCCGGTAAAATGTGGCTGCAATGCCTCCAGCAGCGCATGGATACGCATAAACGGAAAGACTTCACCAACACCTGTCAGAAGCACAACATCTCCCGGCAGATGATCCGGATAGTCGATTTTTGCTACGAATTCCGAATCTCCTATGGCATCGTGAATCTGTTCTAACAAGTATTTACTGCCATCTTCTGCTTCCATATCCGGGATGGCATCCAGAATGCCTATATCCTCACAGATTTCCAGGAACAGCTCATATAGATTCCTGTGGATGATTCTGCAGGGCAAAGATGTGTCTGTAAGTATCTGCTCCGTAAAATAGCGTACTGCCATTTCATCCTTCGGATCATACGGAAAAATCCGGATGTTTACCTCGTTACTTAACCCTTTGCCTGATAAAAAATCCTGATCACCAAGCAATGTTCTTACTCGATCCAGACGTTCTTCTATCGTTTGCATCGTCTCTCTCCTCAAGAAAAGCAGTTGAAAGCCGGAAGCATATATGCATCCTCGCTTGCCCGAAGAGCGTTCTCCAGGATGGAGCATATCAACACCGGATTCAGCTGCTTTGATTTCGTGCTGTCCAAGTATTCATTGTCGACAAGAAGTTTAACGATCACAAAACCAAGACGCTGGATGGTCTGATCACTCCAGGATGCCACTGCATCATCCTGCTCCTGCAGACGCGAGAAAAATGAATTGACATCGATTTTGCTAAACGCCATATTCTGCGTTCTGTATTTTTCTGCAATCACAGTAAGCATAAAGTCACTGATGAGCTTGTGCTCCTTCATCATGGCGTATAAACATATCTGTCTGGAAACATCCTGTGGTTTTGTTGCGATTGCTGCAATCAGATCCATATCGTTCATTCCGCGCAAACGCCTGCAGCAAACTTTCGCCATCCGCTTTATCTCACGTTCCGTGGGATACTGAAAAAGATTTTCATAAACTATACGGTTAATTGCTTCCTCGTCATCTATTCCTTCAGCCAGCAGTTTGGCAGTTGTTTTCATCTCATAAAACAGGAATTGCTCCCGCGTGATCGATGCTTTGTAGCACGACTCCATGCTGCCTGTCACTTCCTTTCCTCGAAACTCGCTTCATACTCCAAGGACATCGTCGATTCCTTCCTGCAAAAACTCTGCATATGCATCCCTGACATGTCCCGGGCCGGTAATCGTCATTTCACCTATGAACTGGGTCACCCAAGCATAGAAAGTGCCGGAGATGTGCACAGGAACGGTGATATCAAATGTCTCCCTTCGGACGTTACTGACATTCACTCCTTCGCCGAACTTATCGATCATCTGATCCATCAGATGCCGCTTGCAGCGAAGGGTCACCTCCTCTTCATTGCCGTCATACATCCAGAAAACCTTGTCGGTATAATCCTGAATATTGAAATCTTCTGGTTCTGGGACTCGCTTCTTCTGAATCTGTTTGACCTTCGTCATCCGGTCGACGCGGAATGTATTTACTTCCT
This sequence comes from uncultured Clostridia bacterium, assembly GCA_947166385.1. Taxonomy (GTDB): domain Bacteria; phylum Bacillota; class Clostridia; order Christensenellales; family Aristaeellaceae; genus Aristaeella. Next base: position 42,143 of record CAMVEB010000018.1, read on the forward strand.
GCCGCTTATCGGAATATCCTACCAGGTAATAGCGGTCATTATTCCAGATGGTTGCGTAGGGAGAAACAATGTAGTCTTCTTCCGGTGTGCCCGCATGTCTCGGAACCTGCACCTTGTCTGTGTTGTACTGCATGTACTTGAAGGTGATTTTCCGATCCCGATCGATTGCCCTACGAATCGCCTGTACGCTGAGAAGGATTTGTTTGTTCGGTGCTTTCACGTGTTCCGAAACAAGAATCTGAGGCGTAAGGCCAGCCTGATATGACGGTCCCGCCAGCTTAACCAGCTTCTGAATCAGATCATTGCTCTTTTCCATTGTGATGAACTGGGAAGAGGAAACTGCGTCCACCAGGATTTGAAGCTCTGGTGCGCTCAGATCCCGGTCAATCCAGCTGTATGTGGTGGAGAAGCCTTCCTTCTCATTGATCGAGATCTCATAGCCTGCTTCCAGTAGGGATTCGATGTCCGCCCGGAGGGTTATAATGGACACAGGACACCCCTTCGCGGCCAGTTCCTTACGGATCTCAGCCGTGGTGACGGGGTGCTCTTCGTCCGAATTCTGTTCAAGGTACTGCATCAGGTAGAGGACCCGTGGTTTCATTGCCATAGGTGTTCCCTCACAGTTTGTGAAATATAGGAGATTTTATCACAAAAGCAGGAATCTGTCCATAGAAGACCCCTAAAGCAAACTTGCAGGGGTCACGAACTCCCTATTGCGCAGTAAATCGTCGTGTGTTATAATCCGATTCGTGGATGACATCCACGATAGAAAGGAGGCGGCGTATGAGGCGAAAAAACCCAGAATACATGAAGGAAATCATTGATTTTGTTGATCGTTTCTATCCTCGTTATGGCAGATCCCCCAGCTGCAGCGAAATCGCCGCAAATACTACCCTGAATCGAAGTGCCGTCCATAACTACCTGGTCGCCATGAACGACGATGGCATGATTGAGTACAACGGGCAGACCATCCTGACCCCGAATACTCGGGCTATGCAGCAAGAGATGCGCAGAATCGGAATCGTTGGCTCCGTTGCCTGCGGTCTCCCTACTGACGCCAACGTTGAACAGGACGAGTACATGAACCTGCCGATGACCATGGTGGGTAATGACGATGTTTACATCCTGTATGCTTCAGGCGACTCTATGATTAATGCTGGTATTGACGATGGCGACATGGTTCTTGTCCGGCGACAGGAAACAGCCCGAGACGGAGACATTGTAGTAGCGTATGTGGAAGGTGAAGGAAACACACTTAAGCGCCTCCAGCATGAAGGCAATCAGGTGATCCTTCATCCAGAAAATCCCATGCTTGCTGACATTCCTGTTGATTTCCTGAAAGTTCAGGGAGTTGCCATCTGGGTCTTCAAGAAAGTGGGTTAATTGTTACGCATATTTAATTATTCTGTAACATTCAGGAGGAATCCTAGGCAGGGCAAGGAGTTCAAGCTTGTGGAAAAGATCTTCAGAAGTTGTGGACAACGAGAAGCCCTTATTTCCCAATGCTTTCTGGATTTTTTCGAATTGGCAAATCCACCAATTTCACCATTCCAATAACCCAGTGTCTGGTGTTATGATGGCAACCCGCTCGCATTTGACCCTCCCATTCAGAAGCGGAAATGTTACAGCCGCTTGCTTGGCTTCAGCGGCTTCCGGAACGCTGAAACAGCTCGAAATGAATTCCGGAGCACTCAAAGGACCCTCAGACTCGGGAAGGAGACCTACAATGGAGATTACGGAGGAAGAATTCATGACGCCAGATACCGAACCGGCGGAGACGAACATCACCATGGAAGCATGGCCGATCCCGCCGGAAGACGAAACGCGAGAGTTTGAAGAATTCCTGATGGAAATTGGTCTCCGATTCTGAACGCTGCTTCCTCATCTGAGCTGGACGCTGGGCAAGCGAAGATGAGTTGAAACTCGTTTGATGTAGACGCCACCCCACGTCCGGCATGAACGAGATCTGTATTCCCAGCGCATATTTGTACTTCAGATGGTCAAGGAGGACACAAACATGAAGCAGGCACAGAGCACAGTTACCAGCAACGACGACACAGGAACAGAAGAAGTTTTCAGATGCATGACGTGTGGCGCGGTCATCGGCCACTATGGGCAAGGATCCTTTGGGACCACAAAGTGTCCTGCCTGTAAAGAAGATTACAGATTTGACTTTAAGGAAGATTGTCCAACACTGAAGCGGATAACGCGTCGCGTACGAGCGAAGTCTGCAACGTAAGATAATATAATGGTTTCCGGGACATGGAAGAGAGCTGAAGTCTTCGCAGGAGAGACAGGAGCTTCACATGAACCCCGAAGTCTTGTGAGAGAGCTGAAGTCTTCATAGGAGAGACATGAGCCCCGGCAGGAACGAACACAGAGGATGACTTCTCTGTGCCGTTTCCGCCGGGGCTTTTTCTTTACCCCTTTTTCCCCCATGACCCGGCCATGAGGCCGAAAACATAAACACACCAGCTGGCTGGCCGCCGGTCGCTCCGGCAGTCTTTCAGGGCCACCCGGTTGGCGTCAAAGCACCGACCGCTGAAAGGGTCGCTGCAAATCACGAGAACGGAGAAGTTCAAGATGATGCGCAGCCTTATTGAGTTCACCCTTTTTGCTTCCCCGTTCCGACCGAACGAACGGAGGAAGCGAAAATGGCATCCGGCGAAAAGAAAATCTCCATCCGGATCAACGGAATCAAAATCGAAATCACTGAAGAAATCAAAAGGAGCTGGTACAAGATGATCAATGATACCCGTCATGAAGCACAAAGAAACGGCACCTGCGGACAGGCAGACTACCGGCGCTGCAGCGGCGACTGCGCCCTCTGTCCCCGGCAATTAACCGGCAACTTCGTCAGCTATGAGGAAGCCTTCACGACCGCTGATCCGGCCCCCGGACCCGCGGAGACCGCCGAACAGGCGGACACCCTGGAGCGCATGCTTGCCCAGGCCAGGAGCCTCTGCGAGGATGGGGATCTGATTCTGACGATGTGCATGGAGAAGCTCTCCAGCCATGAGATCGGGAGCCGGCTCGGGATCCCGCAGAAAACCGCCTATCACCGCATCCGCAGGCTGCTGAAGGAACTGCGTGACTACTACAAAGAAAATTTTGAATTTTCCGAAAAAAAGTGACTCAAAACGGCGATTTTTTGCCAGTTCTTAGTAAGGGGACTTTTTTCCCCATCATCAAATGAGGAGGGCCAAACACATGGCTAACGATCCCTATATCATGAGCTGGGACGATGTCCTGGAGAACGACGGGCAGGAGTTTATTGTCCTGCCGGAAGGCGACTACACCTACACCGTGACCGGGTTTGAACGCGGGCAGTTCCCCGGCGGACCGAAGGTACCCGCCTGCCCGAAGGCGACGGTCACCCTGACGATCGACAACGAGCTGGGAGCGGCGATCGCGAAGGTGGACCTGCTGCTGTACCGGACGATCGAATGGAAGATCGCGGCGTTCTTCCGGAGCATCGGGCAGAAGAAGCACGGAGAAAAGACCGTCATGGACTGGAACAAAGTCGTCGGAGCCCGGGGAAAGGCGCACTTCCGGCCGCGGGAATACAACACGAAGGACGGACAGAAGCGAGAGGTCAACGATGTGGACCGGTTTATTGACTATGAAGGGGATGCCGCGTTCACCAAGGTCGAGAATGAAGAACTGCCGTGGTGAAAGAGAGGAGTATAACAAATGAATACTATCCTATCCGCGCTGGAGCACCTGCGGTGTTCCGAGCTGGACCATGCCGACTGGATTCGGGTCGGCATGGCCCTGAAATCAGAAGGCTATGACGTATCCGTCTGGGACGAATGGAGTAGCCGGGATCCGGCCCGGTATCACCCCGGAGAGTGCGCCCGGCGGTGGAGAAGCTTCCAGGGCAGCGATGTGCCGGTCACCGGGGCATCGATTGTGAAGATGGCGCAGGACCGGGGATGGCAGCGCGGCGTCATGGACTGGAACGACGTGCTGGAATACGACGGCGCGCGAAGCGATCCCGACTCGCAGGAGCCTGTCCGGACGCCCACGGAAGAGCTGATCCTGTACCTGCAGACGCTGTTTGAACCCGGGGATTATGTCGGGTATGTGACGAACGACGCATGGCAGACGGACGACGGCAGGTGGGTGCCCGCCAAGGGCGTGTATTACCGGACGGCCGGGGAGCTGATCGAATCGCTGCAGCGGTATCCGGACGACATGGGGGCGACCGTCGGCGACTGGAAACCGGAGGCCGGGGCGTGGATCCGGTTCAACGCGCTGGACGGCAAGGGCGTGCGGAACGAGAACGTTGTGAAATTCCGGTACGCGCTGGTGGAATCGGACGTGATGCCGATTGACGAGCAGATCCTGATGTACCGGAAACTGGAGCTGCCGATCGCCGCGCTGGTGCACAGCGGGCGCAAGAGCGTGCACGCGATCGTGCGAGTCGACGCGGAGAGCTTCGAGGAATACCGGAAGCGCGTGACCTTCCTGTACGATTTCCTCGCCTCCCACGGCGTGAAGGTGGATACCCAGAACCGAAACCCGAGCCGTTTATCCCGGATGCCCGGGGTGACCCGGAACGGGCAGGCGCAGAAGCTGCTGGGCGTGAACATCGGGCGGAAAAGCTGGGTGGACTGGATGGATTTCGCGGAGGGGGCGGCGGACGAGCTGCCGGGGATGAGCCCGCTGTCGGAATACGCGGAGCATCCGCCGGATCTGCCGGAGGAGCTGATCAAGGGCATTCTGCGGCAGGGGCATAAGATGCTGATCTCGGGCAGCAGCAAGGCCGGGAAATCCTTCCTGCTGATGGAATTATGCATCGCCATCGCGGAGGGGATCCCCTGGCTGGGGTTCCCGTGCAAGCAGGGGAAGGTGCTGTATGTGAACCTGGAGATCGACCCGGCAAGCGGCATCAACCGGTTTATGAAAATCTACGAGGCGATGAAGCTGCCCGCAAGGCATATGGAAAATATCCTGATCTGGAACCTGCGCGGGCATGCCGTGCCGCTGGACCAGCTGGTGCCGAAGCTGGTCCGGCGGCTGCGGGATCAGCGGCTGAGCGCGATTATCATCGACCCGATCTACAAGGTCATCACCGGGGATGAAAACAGCGCCTCCGACATGGCGGCATTCTGCAACCAATTCGATAAGATCTGCAACGAGACGGGGTGCAGCGTGATCTACTGCCACCACCACTCGAAGGGCGCGCAGGGGGCGAAGCGGACGATTGACCGGGCCTCCGGCAGCGGGGTTTTCGCCCGGGATCCTGACGCGCAGCTGGACATGATTGAGCTGGAACTGTCTGAAGAAGTACAGAACCTTGTCGCGGAGCGCGGCGCCACCGCCTGGCGGATGGAATGCAGCCTGCGGGAATTCCGGAACTTTGAGCCGGTGGATTTCTGGTTTGAATATCCGCTCCACCGGGTGGACAGCAGCGAAAGTCTGCGGGAGATGCCGGCGCAGGGAACCTTTGACGCCGGGAAACTCAAGAATAAGTTTTCCAAAAGCACAGAAAACGCCGAGCGAGAATTCCGTACCGCGTATGACGCGCTCAATCTGGATGGCACCGTTACCGTGAAAGATATGACAGATTACCTGGGCTGCAGCGACAAGACCATCTATGCGCGGCTGAAAAAGATGAACGGCGAATATATCCTGAAAGGCGGGAGAATTAAACATGAATCGATATGACCAAAATTCTTCTTTCTACGCTGTTTGTATAAATAGAATAGAAGAAGAAAAAACCGTTCGTTACACTCCCGAAGTGGGAATGACTTCCTAAGGTCAGTCATTCCCCTTCGAGGACTGCAACAGTAACCCCCCACCCCAACCGGGCCACACAGGCAAAAGGAGGCTTAGAAAACCGATGAATGAGAAAGCAGAGGAGGAAGCATCATGCGGAGAAACTGGGAAGCGCTGGCAAACGCGATTGTTTCTCAGGCCGTCACCGATTACCGGATCGCCCGGTACATGGCCCGGGTGTACCGGTATCGGGAAACATCGCGGGCCATCATCCGGGAAGTGGAGCATTTCTTCCGATCCCGGTGGTTTAACCAGCTGACAGACATTGACGGCAAAGCGCTGATCAGAAACCTGAGGGAGGAAGATGTATGGACGTTCAAGAATACCTGAAACAGGGATATCTGCTGGATCAGCGGATCAACTATCACCTGCGCAGGCTGGAGGAGACGAAAAACATGATTGACGGCGTCAACTCTCCGTTGATCAGGCCAGACAAGGTAAAGACATCCCCGGACGGAGAAGCGCCCTATGTGAAAGCGTATCTGAAGATGTCCGAACTGAACGAGCGGATTAATCAGGAGATCGATCTGCTGTTTGATTTGCGGAATCAGATCGAGGAAGCGATCCGTACCGTCGGACCTGAGAGACATCGTCTGGTCCTGCTTTACAAGTATATTGAGGGGCGGACATGGGAGGACATCGGTATCATGCTCAATGCCGACAAAAGCACCGTGAAGCGCTGGCATCAGGAAGCGCTGCAGATGGTGAAAATGCCGGAAAACCCGATTGTCATCCAGAACATGCAGTAAGGAGGAAAAAAGCGGAAATTTTTTTCAAAGTGAGCCGGTATGAGCCGAAATGAGCCGAGACAAGCTCCCTTGACTTATGATATGATACACTTGGCAAAATTGGATGAGGGATCCCGGAAGAAATTCCGGGATTTTTTCATGGACAAAAACAAGGAGGAATACGGAATGCGTGATGGAGCCCAGACATGAATCAAAAAAACATGATGAGGAGGAAACCGCATGAACAACCATACACCGGTCAAAATCCCGGAGCTGCCGGGAAAGATCTTTCTGGAAAAAAAGGACAACGGGGTCTATGTGAGATACCTGCTGGGGCGAACATATGACAGGGACCGGCAATTCAACGTACCGGAATACAAGGTGATCGGGGTGCAGCTGGAACACATGCCCGGGCTGATGCTGCCCAACGACAACTATGAAGCCTACTTCGACAGCCGGGGGATTGAACTGAGCGAGCAGGCGCGGGATCAGGAGGAGAGCTTCGCGGGTCCGGCCCCGACCGAAGAGGAGGAAACCTATCTCCGCAAACGGGAGATTTTCAAAACCTATGTTCCCTACTTCAACGACCTGTTCTACGAGATCCGCGGGCAGAGCAAACGAAGCCAGTACGAAAAGATCAGCGATTACCTGATTACGAGCCTGAACGCCGTGCTGGCGAAGATGCTGGAGATGCTGGAGGGGGAAAAGGGGACGGAGATGCTGCAGCTGATTGAGAAAGAGATGAAATACAACGAGGTGATGGTGCTGCTGACGCAGTTCAAGAGCGCCATCTTCGAATTCCGATATGAGAAGATGTAGGATATGATATGATACACTTGGCAAAACTGGATGGAAACCCCGGAAGATTCCGGGGTTTTTTGCGTGGAGGGAAAAATGGATCCGAGATGGGAAGCGGCTTTCACGAAAGTGGAAGCGCTGATGGAAGGGCATCTGGAGAACATCGGGCAGCTGGCGGGGTTTTCGGACCTGACGGCGCTGCACGGGGAATGGATCCACGAGATGGTCCACGGACACGGGGACTATACCCTGCAGGCGCACCGGGGGAGCTACAAGAGCAGCTGCCTGGCGGTGGCGATCGCGCTGATCATGATCCTGGACAGGAAGCGGAACATCATCTTCCTGCGGAAGGCGGACAACGACGTGGCCGAGATGCTGGGGATGGTGCGGAAAATCCTGAAGAACGACGAATTCAAGGCGATGACCTGCACGATGTACGGGGAGCCGGTGGAGATCATCTCCGAGGGAGCGGACCACCTGAGCACGAGCCTGTGGCAAAGCCCGATGGGGGCGCAGCAGCTGCTGGGGCTGGGGCTGAAGTCCTCGATCACGGGGAAGCACGCGTACTACGTGATCACGGACGATATCTGCAACCTTTCCGACCGGATCAGCCGGGCGGAAAGGGAGCGGACAAAGCTGCAGTACGACGAGCTGCAGAACATCCGGAACCGGGGCGGACGGATCATCAACCTGGGGACGCCATGGCACAAGGAAGACGTGTTCAGCCGGATGCCGAACATCCACCGGTATGACTGCTATACCACCGGGCTGATCGCGCCGGAAAAACTGGACGAACTGCGCCAGAGCATGGCGCCTTCCCTGTTCGCGGCGAACTACGAGCTGGTGCACATCGCGTCGGAAGAGGCGTACTTCGAGACATCGCCGGTGTTCACGGACGACGTGACCGTGCTGCGGGACGGGATCTCGCACATCGACGCCGCGTACGGCGGGCAGGACTATACCGCCTTTACCTGCGGGGCGCGGCGGGACGGGGTGATCTACCTGTACGGGCGGCTGTGGCACAGGCACGTGGACTGCGTGCTGGACGAGATCCTGGCCGAGGCCGACCGGCTGATGTGCTGGCCGATGTACTGCGAGGACAACGGGGACAAGGGTTTCCTGCGGAAGGAGATCATCGACCGGGACCGCTACGGGAAAAGGTATACCGAGCAGCAGAACAAGGTGATCAAGATTTCATCCTACCTGCGGAAATGGTGGCCGAAGATCGTATTCGTGCGGGGAACGGACGCGGAGTATATCAACCAGATCATGGACTATACCGAGCAGGCGGAGCACGACGACGCGCCGGACAGCGCGGCGGTGGTGTGCCGGTACTGGGACCGGAGGGACTATCTGTAAGGAGAGAGCAACAGGATGGGAAGCAAGAAGAGAAAGGCGATCATCCGGGCGATGGACGGATATGCCAACGCGGCGGCCTTCCTGGGGGAAAGCTCGGAGCTGATCTCGTCGGGGACCTACCTGCGGTCGCACCTGACATCGAAGACGGAGCTGCTGACGGCGGCGTACCGGGAATTCTGGATCGCGACGCGGATCATCGACATGCCGGCCGAGGACGCGACCCGGGCGTGGTATACGCTGACCGGGGACATCCCGGCCGAGGACATGGCGGCGCTGCGGCGGACCGAGGCAAGGCACGGGATCAAGCGGGAGATCACCGACGCGATAAGGTGGGCCCGGCTGTACGGCGGGGCGCTGGCGCTGATCGTGATCCGGGGACAGGAAGACCGGCTGGAGACGCCGCTGGATCTGGACACGCTGGGGCCCGGATGCTTCCAGGGGCTGCTGGTGATCGACAAATCGATGGGGGTCTCCCCTTCCCTGGAGCTGGAGGACGACCTGGACGATCCGGACTTCGGGCTGCCGATGTGGTACACCGTGGACCTGGAGGACGGGAAAAGCGTGAAGATTCATCACTCGCGGGTGCTGCGGTTCGTCGGACGGGAGCTGCCGCGGATGGAGATGATCCGGGAGAGCTACTGGGGCGCCAGCGAGCTGGAGCACCTGTGGGACGAGCTGCAGAAGCGGTCGGCGACATCGGCGAACATCGCGCAGCTGGTTTTCCAGGCGAACATCACGACGCTGAAGATGGGCGACACGGGCGAGATGCTGGTGCTGGGGGACGACCGGAAGAAGGAAAAGGTGCTGGACATGGTGGCGAAGGAGAACCGGATCCGAACGAGCTTCGGGATCCAGCTGCTGGACAGCAACGACTCCATCGAAAGCCACAGCTATTCCTTCGCCGGGCTGACGGACGTGTACGAAGCGTTCATGATGGACATCGCGGGGGCCGCGGAGATCCCAGCGACGAAGCTGTTCGGGCGGTCGCCCCAGGGATTCCAGTCCACGGGGGAAAGCGACCTGCGGAACTACTACGAGACGATCAGCGGGCTGCAGGAGCGGCACCTGCGGCCGGCGCTGGAGCGGCTGCTGCCGGTGATGGCGATCAGCAGCTGGGGATACCTGCCGGAGAACCTGAGCTTCATCTTCAACCCGATCGCGGCGGAATCGCCGAAGGAGCTGGCGGAACTGGCGGAAAAGCTGACGGCGCCGGTGATCGAGGCGTACCGGAGCGGGCTGATTACGAAAGATCAGGCGGTGGCGGAGCTGAAGATCCGGGGAGAGCCGCACGGACTGTTTACGAAGATCTGAAAGGAGGGATGGTTTGAACTACTTTGGAACACGGCTGTCGGAAAACATTTCCAGAAGAGATTCCGCAACCTCAATCGGCGCGGCTCCACACTGTGGAGACCGCTTGTTTCGGTTGACCTCACCTCTGACGAAACTTCCGCCACTGGCGGTCGTCAGAGGTTCGCCCCGAGGGCCTTCAGGCCAAGTATATTTGAGGTGATAGTATGCAGTATTACGGTACAAAGTTATCTGAAAACATTTCTCTCCGAAGGCCTGAAGGATACCTGTTATGCCTGAATGTGCCGGTGGCGCGGTCGGGTACGCAGGAATACTGGCCGGAGGAACTGGGGGTGATGCAGACCGGGAACGGGATGACACGACGGGACGGGATGGTCCCGGTATACCGGCCGGAAGAGGAGGTGTTTGCGACCGAAACGATGGCGTCCTTCGAGGGGATGCCGGTGACCAACGACCACCCGAGGGACGGGGTCGACATCGAGAACATCCGGCGGGTGCAGGCCGGGCACGCGCACAACATCCGCAGGGGGCTTGGCGAGGAATCCGATCTGCTGCTGGCGGACCTGATCATCACCGACCCGGGGCTGATCGACGCGATCCTGCAAGGGAAACGGGAGATCAGCTGCGGGTATACGTATGAACTGCACGAGGAAAACGGACAATATATCCAGAGGAAGATACGCGGGAACCATATCGCCGTGGTGGATGCCGGGCGGGCCGGGCCCCGCGTTTCGATTAAAGATCACAAAAAGGACCACAAAAAAGAAAGGAAGGTATCTGGTATGAAGAAATCCCTGACAAAAGTGCTGGCCCGGATGGCCAAGGACGGCGACGCGGAGACCGTCGCGGAAATCATTGAGGAGCTGATCGGCGACCCTACCGAAGAGGAGGAAACGGGCGCCACGGCCGGCGCGCCTGCTGCCGAAAATGCCGGAAATGCCGAAAACAAGAGCGAGGGGGCTGCGGTGGAAATCGAAACCAAAGAAGGAAACAAGGTCACGGTCGACGAGGACGCGCTGACGGCTGTGACCGAGCGGCTGGACCAGCTGATCACCATGTTCGCGCCGCTCATCGAGCCGATGAAGCAGCTGATCGCGGTGATGGCGCTGAACGCGCCGGCGGCTGAGGATGAGGAGCCGGAGGAAGGCGCGATCCAGCCGGAGGAGATCGCCGAGATCGTTGAAGAGGTGCTGGAGACGAAGGAGAACGAGGCGCCCGCGGATGCCGCGGAGGAAGTCGCGGAGATCATCGGGAAGGTGCTGGAACCGCCGATCACCGGCGTGACGGAGGAAGAAGAGGAAGAGGAAGAGCCTGCCGAATCCGCCGCGGTGACGGACGCGCTGAAGGCGACGCTGCTGGCTTTCCGCCCGAGGCTCCAGGACATGACACCGCGGGAGCGGCAGAAGACCTGCATCGACATCGCCAGGCGGCTGTACGGAAAGCCCCGGAAGGGAAACGACAGCGCGTCCATCGGGATGATGAGACGGCCAAAGGCGCGGCGGAACCCGCGGGATCTGGGGAAGCGGATCATGGAGAGCCGGAACGCGAACTGGCGGAAATGAGAAAGGGGTGACGGCAGATGGGCAAAGTGCTGAAGAATTTCAACAACGGATTCCCGGGGGCTGTGTCCCGGTCCGTGGATGAGGTGATTGTCTCGCTGCGGAACGGAAGCGGCGGGGAGATCGAATTCGGGAAACCGGTTTTCCTGAAGACGGACGGATCCAACGCCGTGACGGTTTTCGACTCCTCGATGAGCGACGCGACCCGGTTCGTCGGGTTCACGGTGCGCGACGGGGACAAGACGCCGGAGGAATATGGTTCCTCCACAGCGGTGTGGAAGAACAACGAGCCGGCGGACATTCTGGTGCGCGGGAGCATCGTGGTCCAGATCGAGACCGCGGCGACGCCGGGGCAGCAGGTGTATATCCGGGTATCGGACGGAAAGCTGACGACAAGCGCCGGATCCAGCGGATCCACCATCGCGCTGCCGCACGTGAACGCGCGGACGGCGCGGGACAACACGGGACGGTGCGAGATCACCGTCAAAGAACGGAATATTGTATAAGGAGGAGCCTGGCTTATGAGTATTTTGACCCCGGCGGTCCGGGATATGACCGCGTATGACGCGTATGTGTTCCTGGAGAAGGAACTGGAGAAAATCGACGAGACGATTCTGGAGCCCCTGGTCGGGACGGACTGGCCGCGGGATATGCCGGTCGTCACCGGGGGCGGACTGCTGGAGACGATTGCCAGCATCGACGTGACGTATGCCTCCACCGGGATGGACGACGACAATATCTTCTACGACGCGGCGAATGATATTCCCGTGATCCAGGCGGATATGAGCAAGTCGGTGGCGAGGTGCTTCAACTTCGCGGAATTCATGGCGTTCAACCTGATGGAGAAGGACAAGATGCTGTCCGTCGGGCGGGATCCGGAGACGTTCCTGAACAAGGGGATCCGGCTGCACTGCGACAAGGTGATCGACCGGAATGTGTACGTCGGATTCAAGAAGGTGAACTCCTGCGGGCTGTGCAACAACCCGGCGATCTCCCGGTCGTCCGCGGTGCCGAACGCGGGAGGGACATCGACCCGGTGGAGCCAGAAGACAGCGGACGAGGTGCTGACGGATATCAACTACGCGCTGTCCGCCGTGTGGCGGGACAACGACTGCAGCAGCGACGCGCTGCCGAACCACATCCTGATCCCGGTGGAGCAGTTTGGGCTGCTGGCGACAAGGAAGGTGTCGGATGATTCGGAGAGGTCGATCCTGACGTATGTGGAGCAGAACAATATCGCGGCGAAGCAGGGGAAGAGTCTGGTGATCTCGCCGTGCAAGTGGTGCGCGGGGATCGGGTCGGACAGCAGCGACAGGATGGTTGTGTACTGCAACCAGGTGGATCGGATTTGCTTTAATCTGACGCAGCCGCTGCGAAGGATGGAGACGGAGTATCACAACATGCGCGTGAAGATTCCGTATATCGCGCAGTTCTCGGAGGTACGGTTTTTGTATCCGTCAACCGTCAGATATATGGACGCTATTTAAGGAGGCAGCCCATGGAGATAACATCAAAAGTCTGTGCGGAATTCCGGGATCGGGAGGGCACAGTTGTTTTCAGGATCGGCGAGGAGATGAGACGGGGAATTATCCACGATGTACCGGAAACGGTGAAGGAGGACAGGCTGTTTCAGATGCTCGTGAAAGACGGATCCATTGACGTTTTCGGGAGCGAAAAGAAGGCTCCGGAAAACCAGCCCAATACGCGGGCAAATGAGGGAAAAAGGACGGAAGCAAAGAGTTCCGCCGCGCCGGATCAGAACCGGAGCAACGCGGGGAAGACGGAGCAGCCCAAGTGCTGAATGAGAATGACTTCCTGACTTTTTACCCCCAGTTTACCATATTTGCCCAGGGTGTTGTCCTGTCGGAGTATATCCGGCAGGCCAACGCCCGCTTTTCCGACTTTGAGGATGACGCGGAAGAGGCCCGGCGGCTGTTTGTGGCGCATCGGCTGACGATGTACGCGATGAGCTGCGCGGCGGCAGGGCCGGAGGCCACGATGGAAATGATCGCGGCGGCCGGAAAAGGCAGCCAGAACCGGATCGCGTCGAAGAAAGTTGGAGAAGTAACGGTCAGCTATTCGAACTCCTCGGCCGTTTCGGGAGGAGGGTTCGGGCTGCAGGATCTGAATGAAACGGTATACGGGCTGCAGCTGATCAGTTTATTGAAAATCTATGGGTTTGGGAGATATATCCCATGAAATTAACAATGAAAGAAGATCCTGAGGAATTTGAGCAGATTGCCAAAGCATTGAAGGATCTGGGAAAGAAACAGGTGAAGATCGGTCTTCCGCCATCGGCGGGAGGCCGTTTTCAGTTCATCCTGGCGATCCAGGAGCACGGATCGCCGATCAACAGGATTCCGGCGAGGCCGGTGATCCAGCCGGCGCTGAGCTCGCCGGAGGTGCGGGACGCGATCGCGGAAGGGCTGACGGCGGCTGTGGAAGCGGCGTGGAACGGGGACGAAGCCGGGGCACAGGCCGGGCTGGAGGCCGCCGGGCAGGCCGGGGCGGACGGGATCCGGGCGTATATCGACGCCGGGGGACTGGCGCCGAACGCGGCGATCACCGTGAGCGGCGGATGGATGAGAAGCCGGGTATCGGGGAAGGCTTTCTGCGTGGCGGGGAAAGGAAAGAATACGCCGCTGGTGGATACCGGGGCGCTGTATGGCGCGTTTGGATACGAGGTGAGTGAATAAAAATGATATCAATGGATGTTGCCCTGCTCGATCGGGAGCTGGGCTTTACGCAGTTTACCGTCCGGAGGGTGAGCTATCACCGGCGGAACGGGGCATCGGAGCCGACGGAGCGGGAGAGGGCGGCGACCGGGTGCATTCATCCGGGGACGCCGGAGATGCTGGAGCTGCTGCCGGAAGAGGAACGGCGGGAGGATTTCATCGCGGTGTATACCGGGTTCAATCTGTCGACCGGGGAGAACTACGGGCGCGGGGTGTATACCGCGCCGGACAGGATCCTCTGGCAGGGGAAGGAATACCGGGTCGTGCGGGTGAGAAACTGGCAGGCGTTCGGGTATACGCAGGCTTTGGCGGTGAGGGTGTATGAAGAGAGCGATTTATGAGGCGATCTGCGCGTGCTTCGGGATGGAGCCGGGGTCGGAGGAGGCGTCGATACTGATCCGGGAAGCGTATCAGGAGCCGGAGAACACGCCGAGGCCGCCGAGGAACGCGGATGTGATTTACTATACCGTTCAGACGGATGGGATGAAGGAAGAGGCGCCGGCGGCGTATGAGCGGGTTCATCAGACGTGGACTGTGCACCGGTTTTGCCCGTGGACATTACTGATCGTCTGTTACGGTCCGCAGGCTGTATCCAACGCGGGGAAGATTCGATCTTTTCTATTTCTGGATGGGTATTCCTTGCCCAGGAGTATCCTGCGGAAGGCAGGGATCTATCCTGTGCCGGAACCGAAGGCTCCGATGGAGATTTATGAGCCGGAAGGGTCGCTGTGGAGGAAACGGGCGGATTTGACGATCGCGCTGAGGGTGGAGGAAGAGATGGTTCATCCGACAAGCATAGACCGTGTGAATAGCACCCCGGAAATCATCGTACACGATTGGCAGCCCTGTAGCGGTCATTCCGCACGGCAGCCGGCTCTCGCCTACGCTGCTCGGGGTAGCGGTTCTAAGCTCTGACTTCGCCTTACGGCTCGTCATCACTAAGAACCGACGCTCGCAGAGACTGCCTTTGCGGAACGACCGCACAGGCTGCTCAAGACAAGTTGGATTGTTGTGTTTGCTTTTTAGGAACGAAAGGAACGAAAGAAATAATGCTTTCAATTTCTACAATTGCCCAAGTCATCGTCAATGCTCAGAGGGCTACAGTGGCGGCGACGCCTTTTGATACGGGACTGCTGATGATTAAGGACAGCAACTATCTGGCCGCGAAGAGGCTGAAGAGCTATGGGTCTTCGGCGGAAGCGGCGGCGGGATTGGCGGCTGACGGGTTTGGAGATACGACGCAGGCGTATCAGGCGGCGCAGAAGTATTTCGCGGCATCACCGGCACCGACAAAGCTGCTGGTATCGTGCTATCCGAGCTCGGAGACGGCGGTGCAGGCTCTGGATCATATCCTGGATATGACGGCCGGGTTTTACGGAGTCGCGTATGCGGATGCGATTGCGGACGCGGACTGGATGACGCTGGTGACACATGCGGAGGGGCTGATCAAGCCGGTGGTGCTGTTCGCGCCGCTGATTGGGACGCCGGCGAACGTCGTGGCGGCGAATTCTTTGCTGGACAGGCTGCACGCGGCCGGGGCGCGGCGGGTGGTTGCGATGTACGCGGGGGCTGTATCTGACGCGGCGGCGTGGATGGGCACCGCGATGGGCCTGCAGATGGCGCATACGGATTCAGCGTTTTCGCTGTGCTACAAGGCTGTCGGGGGGATTCAGCCTTCGGAGCTGACGCAGTCGCAGGTGGACGCGATCGAGGCGCTGGGCGGCAATGTGTATGTGACCCGGGGGTATACGAAGCGGATGCTGGAGGAAGGAACGACGCCATCCGGGTACCGGTATGACGAGGTGCTGTATATGGACTGCATCGCGGAGGATCTGCAGAACGCGGCGGTGGCTTTGCTGGCGGACAATCCGGACAAGCTGCCGCAGACGGACGACGCCTCGACGCAGTTCATCGCGGCGTTTTCATCGGTGCTGGCGGGGTATACGGCGAGGGGGATCCTGGCGACGTCGAAATGGCGCGGGAGCGCGGTCGGGAATCTGCAGCCGGGGGATTATCTGGAGAACGGGTATATGCTGTGGGCGGATTCGTATGATCATCAGTCGGAAGCGGACCGGGCGGCGCACAGGGCTGTGCCGATCCATGTCGCGCTGACGATGGCGGGGTCGGTGGAAAGCATTGTGATTATGGTGAATGTGAGGGTATAGTGAAATGGCATACAACATTTATTCCCTGCCGGATGTGCGGGCGGTGCTGTCGCATCCGGATATCGGGACGGCGAACCTGCACCAGTGCGGACGGGGGAAGATGGTGATATCAGCGGCCGGGGATCTGACGTCCCACACGACGACGGCCGACGGGTATGTGGTTGTGAACCGGCTGAAATCGACCAGCGGGCAGATCACGATTGAGGTGCCGCAGAACTCCCTGGGGGACTGGTTCCTGCGGCGGTGGGCCAACTGGCAGAAGGGGTGCCGGGACGTGCAGCGGCTGGCGCTGGGATCGCTGGTGGTCGAGGACAAGCCAGGGAACTTCAGCATTGTCTGCACTGGGGTGACGCTGCAGAAGATGCCGGACCGGACGTATGACAAGACGTCGGGAAATCTGACCTATACGCTTCTCGCGACGACGATTACGGAGCAGTAGAACCATGAGAGAAATCTATAAGACGATTGCAATTCCGATCGACGGAAAAGAAGCGCAGTTCCGGCTGAAGAAACTGGATGCTTTTTCCGGGGCGGGACTGCTGCGGATGCTGGCCAGGCTGCCGGAGGCGGAAGAGGGAAAGGATTCGCTGACGGATCTGTTCAGCAGGATTCCGGATCAGGAGTTTAAGGGTCTGATGACGGTCTGCCTGCAGCACGCGGAAGTGCTGCTGCCGGCGGGGTATATGCCGGTCATCACCCAGGGGGAATGGTCGTATACGGAGCTGCAGTATGATACCGCGGTGTGCCTGAAGCTGACGATGGAAGAGGCGCTATGGACGCTGGAAGGTTTTTTCGGCGAAGGGGCCTCGATCTGCCGGAGCGGGACCCCGGGTTCGTGATCTGCGAAGCGGTGAACATGGATGAGTTTGCTTTTCTGCCGGTGGCGATGGGCTTCTGGCAGCAGCATGAGCTATGGGACGGGACGTATACGCTGGATGATCTGCTGGATATCGTGGAGATGATCCGGGTGAGAAATGAAAATGAGGCTCGGGCATCGGAGGTGATGAGCCATCGCTAGTCAGGAGTTTCTTGTCTCTTTCGGGGTTGAGATTGATGAGGGCGGACTGGACAAGATCCAGGAGGCGTTGACTACCAACCGGGAGCTGGCGGAGCAGATGGGTTCCGCGTTTGAAAGCGCCCGGGAAGCGGTGGTCAATTTTTTTGCCCAGCTATCGGCGTCGCTGGCGGTGGACGGGGCGTCGAACCCGCTGAAGAAGATGCAGGAACTGGCGAAGGACGGGATGAAGATCGATTTCGATCTGGATACCGGCAAGGCAAAGAAGAGTCTGGAAGCGTTCCTGAAGGAAGCGGAGAAGCCGGTTGTGATCGCGGGGGACGGCGGGGAGATTGAGGCCGCCGGGAAAAGCGCGATGGGGAATCTGACTTCCCTATTCGCTTCGACGATTCTTGCCCTGAAGGGGGATGCCTCGGCGGTTGTTTCCGCCGGGCAGGCGGCGCTGAATCAACTGAAGAGTCTATACGCGGGGACGGTGCTGACGGTCAAGGCCCAGGTGCAGACACAGGGGGCGCCGAAGAATCCGGGCGGCGAAACGCCGGCGGAAACGCCGCAGGAGACTGGGTCGCCGAAGCTGCCGGGGACGCCGTTTACGAAGCTGCTGGAGGCGAACGGCGGGGGCGGGGCTTTTCCGAAGATGACGGAGCTGAGGCATACGCTGACGGTTGGCGCCAATGCCGGGCTGCCGAATGCTATGACTACCAATAATTCCAAAAACGTCGAAGCCCCAGTCACCATTACCGTTCAAGCCAACGGGAATAATGCTGAGGCTATCGGCAAGTCCATATATAACATGACGGAGAGGTATCTGATGAGGACGTTGAGGGGGTAAGGGCAGCCCGGGCTGCCTGAGTATGTTCTCGGGTGAGTTTGTAAAAGAACCGGGGAACGGAGGAACGGGAGAACCGGGGAACGGAGGAACGGGAATGGCATCGTCTGCATATGTTTATGTGCCATCGTATGGGTATACCTATAGCTTTACAGGAGTTCTGTCCATCAACCATACTTTGTCGCTGAAGACGGATTCGGATGCGGAAGCGGCGACGGGAATTGATTATGTCAATGCCGCGAGGAACGCGCCGAACCAGGTGACGCTGGAGATCATTGAATCGGATGTGGGGCATGCGGCCGGGTGGGCGGCGCGGATGGCGCAGGCGATGGAGGCGCTGAAGCGGAACAGAACGATCTGCACGGTGAGCACGAAGTATTTTACATATGAATCCATGCTGCTGACAGAGTTCACGATGATCGAGGATGCCACGAGCCAGAGCGGATGGCAGGGATCGCTGACGTTCACGCAGTTTGCGGTAAGCGGGAGTGGGTGGAAGAGCAATGATTATTCCTCGTATGCCGTGAACGTTGGGAACAGCGGGACGGTTGAGCAGCTGACGTATGAGGAGCTGATCGAATACATGCGGAGGAGCGGACAGATCTGATGTACTACAGATTGCCTTTGACGGAGGATAAACGGCAGGTGATGACGGCGGACGCGGTGATCGACGGGGCCGCAGTGCGGGTGCGGTTTGAGATGCGGTACCTGGCGGGGGCGGATCAATGGGTGATTTCCATGTGGGACAACTCCAACGGGGAGATGTGGGTAAACATGATTCCGCTGATCTGCTCGCGGGGGGCGGTGAACGACCTGCTGAGGCCTTTCCGGCACAAACGGGAGGGGCGCGGGATCGGGTCGCTGATCGTGCTGCCGGGGCTTGATCAGCCGGAAGCGGAGGATCCGGGGGAAGGAAACCTGGGGGAATACATGGTGATATACGGAGATACATATGAAGCAGTTTGAAAGGCCTATGGCGGTATACGCGGACGGAGAGGCATTCGCGCCGGGGGCACGGTTCCGGATTGAGGGGAAAACAGCGATCGGATTATTTCCATCGCTGTTTTTGCTTACGTGCCGGAACCTGCGGGAGGCGGATTATCTGCGGCTGGAACGGACGCGGGAGATCAGCGTGACGCGGGAGGAATCCCGGGTGGCATATGGGATGGTATCGGATGTTTTCCGGGAGACTATTGCGGAAGGGACGATCACGACGGCGGCTTTTTCGCTGGGGCTGGATCTGTGGGAGAGCGTTATCTCGGTTTCGGTGGAAGGCGGGGCAACAGTTTCGGAGACGGTGCGGAGATTGCTGGAGGCCTCGGGAACAGGGATCCCGCTGCTCTCCTGGCCGGGAGAGGATCCGGCAGTGAGCCGGGGGCAGGCGTATTTCGGCCGGGGCGCGGAATGCGTGGAAACGGCGCTGAACAAAGCCGGGGCGCGGGGATATCTGACCGCGGCGGGGATCTGCGTCGTGCCAAAGGAGGCGCTGCCGGTGCGGCTGCGGCTGACAGAGAAGGATCTGGCGGACGCGCCGGCTTTTGCCGACGGCGGGAGGAAGGTGATCCTGCGGACGACGGTGAGCGGATTCCAGCCGGGAGAAGAAGCGGAAGTGGAGTACGGGAGGCGGGTGATCCGGGGAATGATCCTGGAGAGAAGGATCGAGGCGGACAACGCGGACGGGCCGTGGAGGACGGAACTGCTGATGGAGGCGCGGATATGAAGATGGATCACGAAACGGGAGAAGCGATCAAAGAGGCTGTTTTCGCGCAGCTGCACTGCGCGCTGCCCGGGACGGTGGTTTCCTTCGACCCGGAAAGGCAAACGGCGGTGATTCAGCCGGCGGTGAAGATTGGGACGATGATGTATCCGGTGCTGCGGGATGTGCCGGTGTTCATGCCGGTCCCCTTCGAAGTCACCCCCGGCGACGCCTGCATTGTCATCTTCGCGGATATCGATATCGACGCGTGGATCGAAAGCGGAGAAGCGGAAGAGCCGAAATCGGCACGAAAGCACGCGCTGTCGGACGGGTTCGCGTTTGTGGGATTCAAAAAAGGAGGAGAAGATTCATGAGGATCCGGGGAAGAGACGAAAACGGAGATATTCTGCCGGTGCTGGGGCCGGCAGATCTGGTATCCGGCGGGGAGGCTGTGGCTTTGCTGGTGAAGGACCGGCTGACGATGTACACCGGAGAATGGTGGGAAAACCCGGAATGGGGGTGCGATATCCTGGAGAGGATAAGAAACAGCCGGATCACGGAGGCGGACCTGGCGGCGGTATCGAGCGCGCTGTCGGCGTATATCCGGGAGACGGCGGGGGTGGCGGATGTGCAGGACGTGAGATGCGAGATGAGCGGGCGCGCGATCCGCTGGAGCTGCATGGTGATGACAAAGGAGGGAGCATCGAATGTCGTATTTTCCGCCGTATATTGACGAAACAGGGATGCATATGCCGACGTATGAGGAGCGGATGCAGGACCTGGAAGAGGCTTACCGGACGATCTTCGGGATGCAGGCGGAACTGGATCCGGCGATGCCGGACTACCAGCTGCTGTCGGTGTTTGCCCGGGGGCTGGACGACACCGCGGCGCTGGTGCTGGAGGCATACAACGCGCGGAACCCGCAGTATGCCCGGGGGCATACGCTGGATCTGCTGCTGCCGCAGTACGGGCTGGAGCGGCGGGCCGGGGAGACGGACGCGGAGGCGCGCCGGCGGATTGCCGCGGGGCTGGCGTCGAAAGGCGTATCGATCCCGGACGCGATCTACGCGGCGATCATGAACTGCGCGTATGTGACGCACGCGAAGGTGCGGATCAACGACACGGATACGACTATAGACGGGATTCCCGCGCACAGCATCGCCGCGGTGGTCAACAGCGGGCGGGCGGACGACATCGCGAAGGCGCTCTACGAGAAGAAGCCGCCGGGGATCAGCACCTACGGGACGACGACGAGGATCGTGACCGACGCGCACGGGGGCGAGCACGAGATCCACTTCTCCCGGCCGGCGAGGACATCGGTGTTCCTGCAGATTACGCTGAAGACGTATGCCGGGTTTGAGGCGAACACGGCGGAGCCCCTGATGAACGAGGCGCTGCTGGAGTATGTGAACAATCAGATGGCGATCGGGGAAGACTTCAACGTGCCGCTGCTGACGGGGATGATGTACCAGGCGGCGATGGGGTATATCAACACATTCGCGGTAACGGACGTGGCGATGTCCTACAGCGGGGGCGTGGCGCAGGACAAGGCGGCGGCCGGATGGAACGTGAAATGGGTGCTGGCGGACAGCAGCGCTATATCTTATGTATTGGAGTGAGTATGGACTATATTTCTCTGTTTCCCCCGGCGGCGAGGGAGAAGACGCGGCTGATGGGACTGGCCGGGGCTGTGATGCGGCAGGTGGGCGAGATGCAGGAGGTGATTGCCTCCATGGAGGCGGGGTTTTCTGTTGCATCCGCGGTTGGGGTGCAGCTGGACATGATCGGGGAAAGCTTCGGGATCCCGCGGAGCGGCGGGCAGACCGACACAGAGTACCGGGAATATCTGCGGGAGCGGCTGAAGCTGTACCGATGGAACGGGATGAACGAGGACGCGGAGAACGTGACGCCGGAAGGGGTCCGGCTAAACGACAACGGGGACGGAAGCGTCACCGTGACCCCGGCTGGGGCTGCGGCCCCTGTGCCGGCGGGCGTCGGACGAAGATAAAAACGGGAAAGGAGAACAAAACGCCATGAGCGAGAACAACAAAGAGACGCTGGAATACATCCGGCGGGAAAGCCTGGATCAGTTTATGAAGATGGTGCCGGACGCCGTGAAGAGACTGGGTCAGCTGCTGAGCGATCCGGATGTTTTGCCGGGGGTGCAGGCTGAGCTGATCGATATGATCCTGAACCGGGCGCTCGGAAAACCGGAGGAGACCGTGAACCTGATCAGCAGGGAGAGCAGCATGGAAGAAGCTTTTGCACGCGTGGACCAGATGCTGGCCCGGATCAGAGGGGGGAAAACCTAATTTCTCACTCAAAAAACTTCGCACTCAAAGATGATCTGAACCAAAGAAGATGAGGAGGAGGGCCAATAATTCCAAAAAAAACCGGGCAGACGGTATTGACAGGCGACAATATGATTGATAAATATATTTGTAACAAACATAATCTCCGGGGCATCAGGATGATTTGGGAGGATAAAGGCATGAAAGAAGGAAATAAGATTTCACTCACCAGAAAAATTCTAGGCAATATTCTGCTCATATTGTTTGTTCTTCTGATAATCGATGTCGTTTTTGTAATGACGGCCAGAATCAATGCCGTCGTGCTGAAAAAGGATTACCGGGAAGTTTTCACGTATCAGCTCATCCTTTGCGCGATTCTTCTCCTTTTCGCGCTCGATGTCCGGTTCAATGTCTTCACCAGATGGAAACGTGCAATTCTTAAGGCTTTCGGTTGGCTCCTGCGTGCCGTCATCGTTCTGTTGAGCGTGGTTATCCTCTTCTTCTGCGGGAAAGTGATCACCGGCGGAATGGTCAACACCGCCGGCCAGGCGGATTATGCCATCGTGCTGGGGCTGGCGCTGGAAAACGGCGAACCCACGCCTGACCTTCTGGCAAGGCTGGACACAGCCCGGGTTTATCTGGAAAGATATCCGGAAGCATATCTGATTCTGACCGGTGGAAACGCGGACGAGTCCGGCAGGACGGAAGCTGACGTTATGCGCAATGTACTGATTGAACAAGGAGTGCCGGAAGACAGGCTGATTCTTGAAGACCAGGCGCAGACGACGAAGGAGAATTTCAGCAACATTGCCGAAATCGTTACTTCAGAAGAACCGGTCGTCATGATCAGCAGCAATTATCACATGGATCGGGCAGTTCGAAACGCATCGGAGAGCGGGTTCTCGCATGTGATGAGGCTGCCGGCCCCCTCCGGCTTCCTGGCTTATGGCGCGAACATGTTATCGGAAGTTGTACTTGATTTGAATGACTTAACAAAATAACAGACAGCCCATCCCCTTATCAAACGACAAGCCGGAAGAGGCTGACAAATTCCATTTGCCGGAAGGAGCTTCCTGTAACATTGACCAGGATTTTGTTTATATGCCACGGGAATATCTGCCGAAGCGCCGCGGCAGAGGTTGTGCTGAAAGAGATGGCAGAGAAGGCGGGCCGCCATGACCTGGAGATCGCATCCGCGGCGGCGACCCGCGAAGAGATCGGAAACGATATTTATCCGCCGATGAAGAAGGCCCTGGCCGCCGCAGGCTATGCCTGCGCGCCGCACGCCGCGCGGCAGACCACCCGGGCAGACTATGACCGGTGGGATTACCTGATCGGCATGGACGAGGAAAACCGATGGGACATGCGCCGGATCTACGGCGGCGATCCGCAGGGGAAGATCAGCCTGCTGCCTGACTGGGCCGGAAAAGCAGGCCAGGAGATCGATGATCCCTGGTATACCCGGGACTTCTCCGGCGCTCTGCGGGAGATTGAGGAAGGCTGCCGGGGGCTGCTGAAGGTGATCCGCGATGAATGACGCGCTGCGCAAGGCCCGGGAAATCCTGCGGGATGTCACTCCCCTGAAATCCGACTGCGGCAGGATCTGCGGCGCCCGATGCTGCCAGTCCCTGGAGGCGGAAGAGAGCGGGATGCTGCTGTTCCCCGGCGAAGAAGAAGCGTACCGGGACAAGGCAGGATGGATTCTGCGGGATACATCCGCCGGGCTGCTGGTCATCTGCCCCGGCCGATGTCGCCGGGAAGAGCGGCCTCTGGCGTGCCGGCTGTTTCCGCTGCTGCCCGTGATCCGGGAGAGCGGCATCAAAGCCGCCGCCGACCAGCGGGCCCGGGGGATCTGCCCGCTGCTGCGCCAGGGGATCCGGGGGCTGGATCCGGCCTTTGTTTCCGCGGCGCGGGAAGCGGGAAACCTGCTGGCGCAGGATGCTGAATGCCGGGCTTTCCTGCTGACGCTGACCGCGGCGCAGGACGAACTGAAGGAGCTCCGCAGCAAGCTGGGAGCCGATATGACGACCGGGGAGGTATATTGAAATGATCAGACGAACTGTCACGCTGCTGCTGTGCGCCATGCTGGCCGCGCTGTGGCTGCTGCCCGCAGCCGCAACGGCGGAAGAGGCGGCCAAAGTCGTCCGCGTCGGATGGTATGAGACGCCATTCAACCACAAGGATTCCTTCGGGCGGCGCACCGGCTATGCCTACGAATACCAGCGGAAAATCGCCGCCTATACCGGATGGAAGTATGAATACATCGAGGGGAACTGGTCGGAGCTGCTGGGGATGCTGAAAAACGGCGAGATCGACCTGATGAGCGATATCTCCTGGACGGAAGAGCGGGCGGAGCAGATGCTCTATGCCGATATTCCCATGGGGGAAGAGCTGTATTACCTGTACATCTCCCCCTACTGCAACAACATCTTTATCGATAACTTTGCCAGCCTGAACGGGAAAAAGGTCGGCGTGACCAGCAGCAGCGTTCAGAAAGACCTTTTCCTGCGATGGGCGGAAATCCGCGGGATCACCGTCGAGCTGCAGGAGCTGGAATGCTCGGAGGAAGAATCCCTGGCGATGCTGCAGAAAGGGAAAATCGACGCCTACGTGACCCTGGACACCTACGGAGATCCCGAGCTCGCCATTCCCCTGTGGAAGATCGGCGGGTCCGATTTCTTCTTCGCGGTGAGCAAAGACCGGCAGGATCTGCTGACCGAGCTGAACAACGCCCTGAACCGGATCCAGGAAGAAAACAAATTCTACAGCGAACAGCTGTCCGCCAAGTATCTGCGGGACTCCGGAACGAACCGCTACCTCACCACCGAAGAGCTGAACTGGCTGAATGCCCACGGTCCGATCCGCGTCGGATACCAGGATCACTATCTGGCCTTCTGCGCCGCGGACCCGGAAACGGGCGAGCTGACCGGGGCCCTGAAAGACTACCTGGAGTTTGCCGCGGGGACGATGGAAAACGCGTATCCGCAGTTTGAAGCCATATGCTATCCGACAGCCACCGCCGCCCTGGAAGCGCTGAAGAACGGAGAAGTGGACTGCATGTTCCCCGCCAACCTGACGGACTATGACGGGGAGCAGGCCGGCATCGTCATGACGCCTGCCCTGATGTGCACGGAAATGGACGCGGTGGTGCGCGAGGCAGACCGGAAAGACTTCCTGCGCAGAGTGCAGACCCGGGTCGGCGTCAACAAGGGCAACCCCAACTATGAAATGTTCCTGGTGGAACACTTCCCCACGTGGACCCCGGTGACCTATGATGACACGCCGACCTGCCTGAAAGCCGTCGCGGAGAAGAACATCGACTGCGTGATCGTCAGCTATTACCGGTACAGCGACATCGCGTGGCAATGCGACAAACTGAACCTGACCACCGTGTACACAGGCGTGGATATGGACTATTCCCTGGCTGTGCGGGAAGGAAACACGACGCTGTATTCCATTCTGTCCCGGATCATCAGCCAGGTGCCGGAAGCCACCGTCAACGCGGCGCTGACCTATTATTCCTCCGGAAGCCAGAAACCCGGGTTCTTCGAGTATCTGCTGCAGAACCCGGTGATGACCGTGCTCGGCGCGGTCTGCATCGCGCTGATGGCGGTTGTTCTGGTGCTGCTGATCCGCATGGCCGGAAAAAGGCAGAAAAAAAGTCCGGGGAAAACGATTCCCCGAACTGAATGAATGCTGAGGATGCCTTACAGCATGATCTACGCATCCGGAGAGGCTTTGCCTTTGCGCCTCCGCTTGTTGATATACATCATTTTATCCGCTCTGCGGACCGTATCCATGACGGAGAGATCCTGCTCCGGATCATACACCGCGATCCCCGCGGCGACATGAATCTGCTCCCACGGGTTATTGGCTGAGGCATTGATTTCCGCGGAAATCCTTTCAAAATCCGCGATCAGCCCCTCCCGATTCTGATAATCCCCGCCGCGGAGGATGACGGCGAATTCATCCCCGCCGATCCGGAAAACCGGGCTGTGCTGGAAGACCTTGCAGATCAGCCGGCTCGCCGACTTCAGATAGAGATCGCCCTTATCGTGGCCATGGAGATCATTGACCGTCTTCAGATTATCACAGTCAAACAAGCCCACCGCGAACTCCGCGGTCTCCGGCTGCTCACTGATTTTGCCCTGCATTTCCTCCACAAACGAAGAGAAAGCCCCCTTGTTCCGGACAGAGGTCAGGGCGTCGACATAGGCGCGCCTGTTCAGATCGCTGATATGCTCCTTCATATGGCCGGCCATCCGCTTAAAGGTGTTCGTCAGGGTACCGACCTCATCCCTGCCGCTGTACTCCAGGGCAAAATCGTAATCCCCGTTATCCGCCAGCTTGGCGGCTTCGGTCAGCTGCTTGAGCGGCTTCGTCACCCGCCCCATGATCAGCTGCGTCAGCAGGATGGAAAGGACCAGCACCCCCGCCGCGGCGATCAGCACATACCAGATTAACTGCTGCCATTCTCCCTTCGTTTCCTGCTCGGGAACGGAGACATAGAGCCGCATGCCGTTGCTCAGGGGCAGCCACATCGCCTCCTTTTCCATGCCCTCAAAGGTATAGGTGGTATAGGAGCTTTCGCGGAGCAGCCCTGCCGGCGTGGATGGGATCTGCTCCGGCTGCATGTCCGCCAGATCGATCCGCGGATGGTAAATCAGACTCCCGTCCGCGTTGGTCAGGAAGGCGTAACCGTTCCTGTACAGCTTGATGCTTTCCACCTGCTCCGCCATCACCGAGTGATCGATCTCGATGCCGACGACGCCGACAAACCGGCCCCGATAAAAGATCGGGATATTATAGGAGATCACCTTCACATCCTTCAGGCTGTCTGTCTTGTACGGCGGCAGCCAGACCGGAGTGCCGGTAAACTTCGGCACGGTGAACCACACCAGGCGGCTGGTATCCGCCGTGTCATACTTGGTGATATCCGTCACCTCGTGCTCGACAAAGTCCGTCCCATCCAGATTGGTATACCAGAAGCCCTTGACGGTATCGGAAACCTCCGGGTCGATCCGGTAATAATACGTCAGCACGCCGTTGGTCTTGCCGGCGATCTCATCAAAATACTCCCGTACCTTCTCGGTATGCTCTTCCAGCTGATCCGTATCCAGCCCGCGGATTTCCTTCTCCGCATAGGCGGATACTTTTTTCACGGACTTCTCCACGCTGCTGAAATAATAATCCAGGTTCCTTTCCCCCGTTTCACACAGGAGGAGAAGCAGCTGCTCGGACTTATGATGCTCCGTATTCCGGATAAACAGCACGCTCAGCATCGCGACCACGGCCACCGCGACCACGGTGATCCCTACGGTCAGCAGCGAGATCTTTGTTCGCAGCGAATGCATAACGGTTTATCCTCCTTCCCTTTCTCCTGATGTGTTACAGCGCGGCTGATTCCGCATCTCCGGGATCACTTTTTCCTCAAACTCGGCCGCCGGCAGCGGGCGGGAGAAATAGAACCCCTGAACCAGGGGACAGCCCAGCTTCTTCAGCAGACGCAGCTGTTCCTCCGTCTCCACACCCTCGGCCACCACCGGCACCTTCAGGCAGCCGGCGATCCCGAGAATCAGCGCCACAAGGTGCGCATCCCTGTCGGATTCCCCGATCCTGCGGATGAAGGCGCGATCCATCTTCAGGACATCCACCGGCATGGCGCTGAGCATATTCAGCGAGGAATAACCGGTGCCGAAATCATCCATCTCGACGACGTGGCCCTTCTGCCGGAGCCTTTCCACCACCCGGATCACCTGATCCGCGTTGCCGGTATAGGCGGACTCCGTGACCTCCAGCTTCAGGATGCCCTCCTGCAGTCCGTTATAAGCCAGGAGCTGATCCAGCGCCGACTCCAGGGCCGGATCATACACATCCACCCGGGACAGATTGACGGAAACCGGAATCGTCACCCCGTACACATCCCGCCAGCGGGCAATCTGCCTGGCCGCCTCGCTCCTGACATAGCGGTCCAGCTCTCCGATCTTCCCATGGCGCTCCAGGAGCGGCACGAAATCACCCGGCGGGATCAGGCCCAGCTCCGGATGATTCCAGCGGACCAGCGCCTCCGCGCTGACCGGCTTCGGCGGGTCGCACTGGATATCGTACTGCGGCTGGTAATACACTTCAAATTGATAGGAATTCAGCGCCCGGTGCAGCTCCCCCAGGAGACGCTGCTCGTAGTTTTCCCGCTCCTGCATCTTCTCGTCAAAGACGACCAGATGTTCCTTCGGCAGATTCCGGGCCATCGAGCAGGCCGTCCGGGCCCGGTCGAACATCTGCACCGCCTCCATCTCCTTCTGCCACGGCATCACGCCCATGCGCAGCCGGATCCCGGCCGTCGGCGCCTGCCCGTCCAGCCTGCCCTGCAGGCGGTCATAGATGGCCAGGTAATCCTCCCGATGACGGCACCAGATATCGAACCGGTCCGCCTCAAAGCGCCCGGCAATCCCGCCGTTTTCCTTCGCCACCGCCTGAATCTCCGCCCCCAGGGAGCGAAGGATTCCATCCCCGAATTCGCGCCCGTTCATCGCGTTGACCGAATGGAAGCGGTCAATATTCACCACCACGGCGTCCATCTGCTGATCCGGGTGTTCCCGCTTCATCTGGCCGGCATACTGCAGGAAGAAATCCCGATTGAACAGGCCGGTGAGCCGATCCGTCTCCGTCGCGGAGATCAGCCGGGCGGCCTTCCGCCCCGAGTGCATGCTCCGGATCATCAGCCCCAGGATCACCAGCAGCACCGCGCCGATCCCCCCGATGACGACCGCCGGATTCTCCGTGACCAGATCCCAGAGCGTTCTCTTCGCGTCCTCGGTGATATAGTGGGACAGAGAAGAGCTGACCGAGAAATCCGGCACCTGGTCAACCGCCTTCGTCATGACCGCGTAAAGCTCCGGATCGCCGGCGGGCACCGCGAAGCTGTACTCCAGCGCCGACCCGGTGGCCACGGTGGTCAGGCCTTCCTTCTCACACTGACGCGCGATATTGTTGTACCGGTAGCTGCTGATCAGGACGCAGTCCGCCACGCCCCTGGCCACAGACCGCAGGCATTCGGCCGTCGTCGGGTAATATACCTTCTTCCAGGTGGGGAATTCGCTCATCAGAAAGCTGTCGTAATTCGGGTTCCCTTCATTGACGGCGACCACGACATGCTCCCGGCTGGCAAGGATTTTCCTGTCCGCCTGGCGAACGACGGCAAAAACGTCCGTGCGCATCAGCGGCGGCGTCATGAAGAGGCCCATGGTTTCCCCGTCGCCCGCGGTGAGATTGGCAGGGAAGATGCAATCCACTTCGCCGTTCTTCATCGCCTCGACGGCGGCCGTCACGGTCGGATACGCCGTCGCCGTGAAATCGATATGCTGTCCCACGATACAGTCCGCGGCTTTTTCCAGATAATCCTTCAGCGCGCCGGTCAGTTCGCCTGTCTCCGGATCCGCGGCGCAGAACGCCAGATATCCATCCTGGTAGCCGACACGGATCGGGCCGTGCTGATCCAGCCAGGACTTCTCCTCCGGCAGGAGGAAGGCGTTGGCCCCGGCGGTATTCAGGTGCTTACCCTCCAGCTGCTGCTGGTAATACCGGTTCTCCTCCTGGATCCGGCTCATCGCGCTGTCCAGCTCGCGCAGCAGATCCGGCCGGTCTTTGCTGACCGCAAAGAAGAAATCAGAAGAGCCGATCTTCGCGACCGGGACCAGACGGCCCGGATCCCTGGTCGCATCCAGCGCAAAGGCATCCACGGTGACATAGGCATCCAGCTCGCCCCGCTCCAGCATCCGCAGGGAATCCTCCTCGCTGCCGGTCACCTCGATCAGCTCGCTGTGCACGCCGTGATCCTCCGCCCAGTCCCGGTAGTAGCCCACCTGCACGCTGCCCTTGTTCACACCGACTTTCTTCCCATCCAGCGTGGAAAAATCATTGGAGGATATTTCCCGGTTCCCGGAGGCGATGAAGAGATAATAATCCTCCGCGCCCATGGGAAGGGAAGCGAAGAGCATGCTGTCCATCCGCTCCTCCGTCCAGGAGACATCGCTCATCAGATCAATCTTGCCCTGCTTCAGCATATCCAGCAGCTCGGACCAGCTGCCGGTGACATATTCAAACCGCCACCCGGCATACGCGGCAATCTTCATCTGATACTCGTAAGCATAGCCGGAACGCCGGCCGAAAGCGTCCGTCTTGTTAAAAGAGGATTCATACCAGCCCACCCGGACCACCTTTGTTCCGTCCGCTTCCGCCGAAACGGCAGCCGGCATCAGGCAGAGCACCAGCAACACAAAACAAAGCAGCCATACAGCAGCCCGCCTGACCATCCTGCTCACCTCCGGATCATGTTTTTCTTTCTTTAAAGATCAGTATATCATATTTTGCTGTAAAAAAATAGCATTTTTTTACAGGTGTCAGCCGCTGACTTTCCCGCTGATTACCAGGCGGATTTTGCGGCCATGGATGCCGATGGTCACCTCATCGGCCAGCTGCGCCACAATGGATTTTTCCAGCTCGTCCTCCTCGATCCGCTTCTCCCCGCTGCCGGAACGCTGCCGGAGGTTATGCCGGTAGGCGGACAGGGACCATCTCCCGGCCCACACGGGGGCGCTTTCCTCCTCGCGGATGCCGTAGCTCATATAATCCGGGAGCATGGCCGCCAGATCTTCCGGCATTTCCGCGGGGCTGTCAAACATATAGGAACAGTTCAGCATGCCGGCAATCTTTCCCATGAACCCTTCCGGAGCCAGCTCCGCAGCCGGCCGGTCTTCCCCGCCGCACACATCCGCCTCCAGGATGATGTCGTATCCGGCCGGCGTCCTCTCCAGCCAGATCTCGCCGTCAAAGTCCTTCAGCAGCTGGGTCGCCATGCCCATGGTTTCCTCGGCCAGCAGGTTCATATGCTGGAAATCCCGGCCGGTGATGCCCGTTTCCCTGGCGAAGTCCTGCAGGATTTCCTCCGCTTCCATATTCCTGCGGATCATCCCGTTGATCCAGAGTTTCTCCGTCTTCATTTCCCGATTCCTCTCTTTCTTTTTTTCCATACGACCATATAACAGACAAAATGCGTCGCAAACGTCACAAACCAGGACACCGGATAGGACAGATA
Organism: uncultured Clostridia bacterium; assembly: GCA_947166385.1. Classification (GTDB taxonomy): domain Bacteria; phylum Bacillota; class Clostridia; order Christensenellales; family Aristaeellaceae; genus Aristaeella. The sequence goes on from CAMVEB010000018.1 coordinate 73,504, forward strand.
CAACACGGTCTGCGTGGGCTGCGCGGCAAAGAGGGTCAGAATCCAGACGATCCGCAGCAGACACGCTCCCGTGAGCGATACGATCATCGGCATGACGGAATATCCGATTCCCCGAAGCTGGCCGACCATCACATCCATCAGACCGCAGAGGAAATAGGTCGGCAGGATGATGTCCATCCGCACCAGGCCGGCCGCGATGACCGCCGGATCGGAATTGTACAGGCCCATCAGCGTCGGCCCAAACAGGCGGATCAGCAGGCCCATCGTCAGGCCGATCACCGTCACCGTGCCCAGGCACCGCCACAGCGTCTTCTGCACCCGGTCCGGCTTTCCGGCGCCGTAATTCTGGCTGGCAAAGGTCATGGCCGCCTGGTGCTGGGCGTTCATCGCCGTATACACAAAGCCCTCGATATTGCTGGCCACCCCGTTGCCGGCCATGACCACCGAGCCGAAGGAGTTGATCGAAGACTGAATGAGCACATTGGAAACAGAGAACAGGCTGCCCTGCAGGCCCGCCGGCAGGCCGATCTTCACGATCTCCAGCGCGCTCTTCCGGTCAATCCGGCATTCACTGAGCACCAGCTGCGTGACCCCCCGGGTCCGGAGCAGGCAGATCAGCACCAGCACCATGCTGATCACCTGGCTGGCCACCGTCGCGATCGCAACGCCGGCCACATCCATATGAAACACGATCACCAGCACCAGATTCAGCAGCACATTCACCAGACCGGCAATCATCAGATAGTACATGGGCCGCTTGGTATCCCCGACGGCACGCAGCGTCGCGGCACCGAAGGTATACAGCATGTTCGCCGGCATTCCGAGAAAATAGATGCGCACATACAGCGCGGCTCCGTCGATCACATCCTCCGGAGAACCCATCCACTGCAGCAGCGGCCGGGCCATGAAGAACCCGAACGCTCCGACACCGATCCCCATGAAGAGCGCCAGCGTCATGGCGGTATGCTCCGCCTTGCGGAGCGCAATGACATCCCGGGCCCCGTAGTTCCGGGCAATCACGACGCTGGCCCCGACGCTCAGCCCCATAAAGACATTCACCAGCAGGTTGATCAGCGACCCGGTGGAAGACACCGCCGCCAGCGCGGTGTGCCCCTCCGCATAGTTCCCGACCACAATCACATCCGCCGCGTTGTACAGCAGCTGCAGAATTCCCGTCATGATCAGCGGCCCTGAAAACGCCAGAATTTTCGGAAGGAGCGGCCCTTCCGTCATGTCCATTTCGTGGTGGGTGTTTTTTCTCCCAAACCGGAGCATTTCTTTTCCTCCGTACGCGTTATTCCGCTTTCCTGGTCAGGATAATCCTGGTGATTGCCGGAGCATTGAACAGCCGCCCCGGCTGATGTTCGTAGTGGGGATCGGATCCCAGTCCCCGGCTGATATACTGGGGGATGCCGCCCGGATAGCTCAGGCCCACGATTTCCGAATCCTCCGGAAACCATCCCAGCTCCGGGACATAAATCGCCCGGTAAAAGGGAATCCGCCACTGACCGCCGTTGTAATGCCCGGCCAGAATCAACCCGGCATAGCGCATGGAGAAATAGGAATCCTTTGCCGTCCAGGAAATCATATTGTTCACATATTCCCCGGTCAGCGGCGTGTGGGTCAGCACGACCTGGATATCCTCCGGCTTCACTTCCTTCCGGATGTCCCGCAGATTCTCCAGCCGTTCCAGTTCATATTCTATCGCGCGGATCCGCGCCGCATCGTCCGCCGACAAGGCGGTTGCGCGCTCGTTCAGCTCCCTCAGCTGCTTACTGTAAACCGACTCCGTCACATCCAGGTCGATGGAATACTGCTCCTCCGGCACAAACCAGATGGTCCCCTTGCCCCTGGTTTCACTCATCGGGCGATCCACCAGCCGGACCCCGGCCTCCTGGAGCCGGAGGGCCCAGTCCGTATAGACCGACAGGCTCCCATGGGCTCCGCTGTCAATGAATCCCCCGTCCATATCCCCCGGGATCAGGTACTTCGGCGTATCCGCCGGCATCAGCGCCACCAGCTCCAGCAGCGGCTCAATATCCTGATTTTCCCCCAGCATGTCGCCTGTCATGACGACGCAGGAATACCTGGTGCTCCCCAGGGCCGTGGCGATCGCTTTCTGCCTCTCCCCGTACCGGGCGCCGTGCAGGTCGCTGATATGCAGGATGGAATACTCCTCCAGATCCGGCGGCAGATTCAGCACGGTCAGCCTCACCTGCTCCAGCCGGACACGGTGGGATACCGTGAAATTCGCGATCAGAAAGGTTACGATCAGGAGCGGAATCAGGATCAGCATGGTATTGCGGAACTTCCGGTTTCGCTGGTACCGGCGCATTTCCGTCGCAAAGATGTATTTGTTTTTCTCCCGCCGCACCTGACTTCCTCCTTCCCTGATCCTTTTTTGCATTCTACCACAATAAAGGCTCTGATTCCACTAAAAAACCGCTGCTGACGCAGCGGTTTTCTATGGAATCCGGCGGCGACCTACTCTCCCGGACCGTTACCAGTCAAGTACCATCGGCACTGAAGGGCTTAACTTCTGTGTTCGGTATGGGAACAGGTGGAACCCCTTCGTCATTGCCACCGGAAATGGTGAGCTTTGGATGTTATCAGCGCACGCTGACAACTGCACAGCTTTCTCAGATTCAGTTTCTCTGACCGTTCTTACTATTGA
>CAMVEB010000019.1 GCA_947166385.1 uncultured Clostridia bacterium
CTGCATAGCAAAAAGCCTGCAGATCCGGCTGGAACAGCAGGCATGTTGGGACGGATAATTGAAAATTTGTCGATGGTCTTTGCCGCCGTTTCCGGTGACTTCAGGCAGAGGCCGCGGATGGTGGCGAGCGTATTGTACAGGAAATGGGGCTGAATCTGTGACATCATGATCTGAATGCGTTGCTCCGCGGCCAGATCCTTCTCATGTGCCCGCACAAACTGAAAATGCAGCCAGATATAATACAGCACGCTGCTGATCACAATAGAAATAGTTAAAAAGCTGACGGGCTGCTGCGTTTCATGCACACTGGAATCCAGCACCACCGCGAAGAGAATGATGAAAACTGAAAAAACCGGAATCCAGATCTCTCTCAGCCTGAATGGGCGGTAATCGCGCAGCGTGGATATGACCAGTGCGCCTAAAAGAAGCAGGCTGGAAATCAGGCAGCTGTTTCTCAGCACGGGCCAACCGCCCTGAAACATATTCTCCTCGTTGATCGTGAAGCAGATATCAGTAAACATCGCCGTCAGATATACCCCGGCGTTGATTCCAATCAGGACCCACCACAGCCTGCCCGGTTTCCGTGGACAAACGATGTACAAAAAGAGCAGCAAAATGACAGGCCGGATGGTGTAGCCGTAGATATCGATCACTTTTCTGAGCGTGATCATTGGGGTTCCGTATGTCAGCAGATTATCCAGAAAGTTCTGTGCGATCAGGCTGAAAACCAGTGCGCAGATGATCAGCATGATTCGTCTTTTCCGCCTGAGAATATATTGATCGATCCCTGTCGCAATTGACAGCCCGATCAGTAGAAGCACCACGGGAAAAATGGCGAGGACTTCCGTGTAATGCGCATGGATAAACCGATATAAGGCTTCGTGCATTCCTCTGTCATCCTCCCTTTCGCGTTTTGATTATACTGTGTGAAGCGAAACCTCGTCAAATCTGTAATTATATCGCGATCACGTTGATTCACGCTCAAGCTGTCTGTTCAGGTTGGTCAGGCAAACCCGGTCGTCGTCGATCAGATCCAGCGCACCGACGCCGGACCGGACAAGCGCTTCCACCGCGTATCCGCCCACACCGCCGATCCCAAAGACTGCTACCCGGCATTCAGACAGACACTGCATGGCCTCCGGGCCCAGCAGGAGCTATGTTCTTGAAAACTGATTCGGCATGGTCCATTCTCCGTTTCATCAAAAAACTTCAGGGAGAAATGCTTTTATCCCCGGTATTTCCATGTAACCATCGCCTGTGAGGTATAGTCCGGATACATTATGCAATCACCCGGATCAGCATCATATAAACAGCAGTTCCAAGGAAGATGCTAAGAAGAGTCTGATGCTTCCATCGATAAATGACTGCGGTCAGAAGCACAGCAATCAGTCCCGGAACGCCTGTATGCGTCACATCACTTTTGGCCCCGCGCAGACAATAGACAATCAGCACTGCCATGATGGCTGAAGGGAGAACTGACCCAAGCCGCGCGAGCCATTCCGGCATTTTTCTGTCTCCGTGAAAGAGAAGAAACGGCAGTGCTCTGAGGAGAAAGGTGATCACCGCAGAAGCAGAAACCGCTAAAATAAAATAGACAGTCACGATTTCTCCTCCTCCCCTCTTGTATTCCAGACGACCAGCAATGCGGACGTAACCAGCAGGGCCGGAAGGATGAAGCTCCTTTCACCGAAAATCATCAAACAGACAATGCCGGTAATCAGTCCTGCCACTGCCGGAAAATGGCAGTGTGCTTTTTCCCACTGATCGACAAAGATCGTCACAAAGAGCGCTGTCATGCAAAAGTCGATTCCATCCATGGAAACAGGAATCAGCTGGCCGAGCACACCGCCGATGACCGCGCCGATCATCCAATAGCAGCGGGCCAGTACTGCGACATAAAACATCACTTCCCGCCGCTCTTTCTCCGGAAGGTCCAGCGTGCAATTGACCGCATAGGTTTCATCTGTCATGGTGTGAATCATGTAAGGCTTTCTCTTTCCCATGCGATTGAAAACGTCTGCAAAGGTCAGGCTGTAAAAGGTTTGCCTGCTGTTCATGAAACAGGCTGTCAGCCCGATCGTAATGACGGAGGCGCCTGCGGACAGAAGAGAAGTGAGCACAAACTGAAAAGCGCCTGTGTATACCGTCAGACTCACCAGCAAAGAATCATACCAGGGAAAGCCGGATTCCTCCATCAGGATCCCATAAGCCATACTGACAAACAGATAACTGCACAGGATCGGAATGGACTTCATGAAAGAATAGTGCGCCAGTTCTCTTTTGTTCATCTCTGCTTCCTTATTTCATCAGATTTCGAAAGATATCAAAGTTGATTTATCCATGAGAACACTGTACAATATCAGCAGAAGGGGGAATTCCATGAAAATCTCAACGCGGGGACGCTATGCCGTGCGGATTCTGCTGGATATTGCCATGCATCAGGGGACCGGGTATGTGGCCATGAAGGATATTGCAAGGAGGCAGCAGATTTCTAAAAAATACGGAGATCAGATCGGAATGCTGCTCAGCCAGGCCGGTCTTCTTTTGGCGGCAAGAGGCCGTCAGGGAGGATACCGCCTGATTCCGAGCGCCGGAGATGTGACTGTTCTGCAGGTGCTGAAAATCATGGAAGGCTCCCTTGCGTCAGTACAATGCCTGGAAACCAACCCTAATTTATGCGATCGTTGTTCATTCTGCATGACGCTGTCTATGTGGGAGGGACTCAACCGGGTCATGACCGATTATTTGGGCGGGATCACGCTGCAAAGCCTAATCGATCAGGCAGCTCCGCAGCCGGAGCTTGAGGAAATGCCGGTGCCGGATTAGGCTGCTTATCGGAAAAAATCTACAAATAGTTATCAATATATCCATGATTGATATGGAATGGATGTCGGAGCAATGCTGCTTTCACGGAGGACTGATCTCATGAACCTGACGATAAAAGCACTGACGCCAGAACTGGCACAGGACTACTTTGATTTTTTTGATAATCGTGCCTTTACAGACGGGTCGCCCTATTATCCATGCTACTGCAATATGTACAATATGAGCCTGAAACAGATCAAAGAAAAGCTATATACTCGTTTTGGGGAATATGGCGGAGATGATGACGCCTGGAAACGTGTCTTGCGTGAATCGGCTTTGGAAATGGTAACGAGCGGCACGATTAAAGGCTATTTGACATATTGTGACGGATTATCCGTCGGCTGGTGCAATGCCAATGACAGACTGAGCTATTTCCGGGTCGGAGAATTCGATACGGACGACATTCCGGAAGATACAGCACCAACAGATTGCCCCGGAATGGGAATCATCAAATCAGTCGTGTGTTTTGAAATTGCTCCGGCATACCGGGGCAAGGGTATCGCAGGGAAGCTGTTGGAGAGAGTCTGTGAAGACGCCGCGAAGGAAGGATTCTCGTTTGTTGAAGCTTATCCAAAGGATCAACATCAGGATAGCTCGCTGGCATTCACCGGACCGTTGCGTCTATACGAGAAGGCTGGATTTAGAGAATATTGCCGTAATGGCTCCACGATTATTATGAGAAAGAGGCTGAAGCCGCAGGATGAGGTATCCTGCTAATATAAATCGATGATCTATCCCTCCTGAAAACAATCAGAGGACGGAGATGCCGCTCCGTCCCCTGACCGGCTGTGCTGATTGCACGAGGTGTCAGAGGTGCAGTCAGTTTTTTGGTTGATGTGGAGGTACTGCCCGGAATCGTCTTTCAGATCACGCCGCCTTCCACCACCAGGCTGTCCGCGTCGGCGTTTTCGCCGTAGGTTTCACGCAAGGTGGCTTCATAGTCGGCATGGAAGAAGTTTTCTTCGCCAAGCTTCACGATTTCCTCATTGATCCAGGCAAGCAGCGTTTCGTTGCCCTGGGATACAGCGGGATTGATGGTGTCCAGGCTGCCCAGGGTTTCGATGCCCACGGAGAAGCCGGGATTTTCAATGGCCCAGGCCAGCACTTCCGTGTTGTCGGTGGAAAGGGCGTCTCCCCGTCCATCCAGCAGCGCGATATACGCTTCGGTGTAGCTGTCGTACTTGGCCAGCTTCACTTCGGGATAATTCTGCTCGAAGAAGGTTTCAGCGGTGGTGCCCTTGGAAACGATCAGGGTTTTTCCGTTCAGCTGTTCCACATCGGTGATCAGCGCGCTGTCGGGGCTGACTACGCCTAAAGCTACCTTCATGTAGGGCAGAGCGAAGTCCACCTGGGTGGCGCGGTCTTCGGTGTAGGTGAAGTTCGCCAGTACGATGTCCACCTTGAAGGACTGGAGGAATTCAATGCGGTTGGGCGCGTCCAGGGAAACGGGCACCAGTTCCACGCCCAGGTCTTCCGCCAGCCGCCGGGCCAGATACACGTCATAGCCCTGATATTCGCCGTATTCGTCGATATAGCCGAAGGGTTTCTTGTCAGAGAACAGGCCGATCACCAGCTTGCCGCTGGCTTTGATTTCATCCAGGGTACGATAGCCTTCCGCAGAGGCGGAAACAGTCAGGGAGAAAATGAGGGCCAGCGCCAGGGTCAGCGCGAAAATCTTGTTCAGCTTCTTCATGGAGAAAAACCTTCCTTTCATTTTTTACAAATCATTGTTTTGGGATTCTGTTTCCTGTTTCCTTGGATCGGGAAACATCGGTCCGTGGCATGGCTTATGTGAAACATCTTCGATCTTCCTTTCCGCACATATGAAAAGAACCGGACACGTTTCGTCCGGCCCTTGGGAAAGCATCAGCCGCTCCGATACGGATTCACCGCAAACAGAGCTCCCAGCGAGACGGACGCAAAGAGCCGCACATACAACAATACATCGTCGTCTGCCGCTTCATGTGTTCCCTCTCCTTTCTCAGTCAGGTCATCTCTGACAAATTACCCACTAACTTGATGGGTTATACGGATTATAGGACAAGCCTCTTTGATTGTCAATCCCCAAAAGTGTTTTTTGGCTGTACTTCGGTTTTGCCCCGTTTGGAAGCATAGGTGAAGCTTTGCAGGAAGCGCTGCGCCCTTTCCGTTGCGGGAGCGTGGAAAAACGCTTCCGGCGTTCCTTCCTCCAGCACCACGCCTTCTTCCAGGAACAGCACCCGATCGGCTACGGCCTCGGCAAAGCGCATTTCGTGGGTCACGATGGCCATGGTCATGCCGCCCCGGGCCAGGTCGATGACGACGTTCAGCACTTCGCTGACCATTTCCGGGTCCAGGGCCGCTGTGATTTCGTCCAGCAGCAGGATTTCCGGGTGCATCAGCATGGCCCGCACCAGGGCCACGCGCTGCTTCTGCCCGCCGGACAGGGTGCGGGGATAGACGTGGGCTTTTTCCTTGAGGCCCACCCGTTCCAGCATTTGCAGCGCTTCCTGCTCCACTTCCTGCCGGGGCTTGCCCAGGGCTTTGGTGGGGCCCAGCAGCAGATTGTCCATCACCTTCATATGAGGGAAGAGATCATAGCTTTGAAAGACCATGCCGATCTTCTGGCGCACCACATGAAAATCCTTTGCACGGCCTGAGATTTTTTCATCCCGCAGCCAGATTTCGCCCTTGTCGATGGTTTCCAGGCCGTTGATGCAGCGAAGCAGCGTGCTTTTTCCGCATCCGCTGGGGCCTACGATCACCACCACTTCACCCTCCCGGATCTCCAGCGAAACGCCCCGAAGCACGCCGGTACCGTCAAAGGACTTATGAATATCGTTGACCTGAAGGATCGTATCAGACATTTTTTGCACCTAACCTTTCACGCCCAGCGTTTTTCGAGTTGTTTGGCAAGCAGTGAGAAGGGCCAGCAAACAATAAAGTACAGCAGGAAGATCACGAAATACACCCAGAACGCGGTGTCGGGCTGCCGGTAAAACTGGCCGATGATCTGCTGGCCCACCTTCAATACCTCCGTCACGTTGATCATTTTCACCAGCGCCGTGGTTTTGATGATGCGGGTGGACAGGTTGATGGCCTGGGGCAGCAGGCGTCGCAGAGTTTGCGGAATCAGCACGTAACGATAAACCTGCCCTTTTGTCAGGCCAATGGCCGCCGCTGACTCCGTTTGGTGCAGGGGAATGGAGGTGAGCGCGCCCCGGATCAAATCGCCCATTTCCGCCGTGCCCCAGAAGGTGAACACGATCACGGCGCTGGTTTCCCCGTCCAAATCCCAGCCGAACAGGCGGGCAAAGCCGAAATACACCAGATACAGCAGCACCAGCTGAGGCATAAAGCGCACGATCTCCAGCCACACCCGGCAGAAAAACTGAACGATTTTCCGTTTGGACAGCATCAGCAGCCCGAACAGCAGGCCGAACAGACAGGAAAGCCCGATGGTGATGAGGGCTAAGCGCAGCGTGACCCAGAGGCCGCCCAGGAGCCGCTGAAAATTGATGCCCTTAAACAGAACGCTGATCCCCAAATCCTGCATAGCGGAGCCTCCTTTCCACCATCGTCGCAATCACGGACACGGGCAGCAGAATGATGAGATACGCCGCCACCAGCATGAACAGCACCTCCACCGTGCGCCCGCCGCTGGTGCGCAGGGTATCCGCCACGTTCATTAAGTCCATCATAGCCAGCACGGAAAACACGCTGGTTTCTTTAATGAGGAAGATCACGTTGGCAAACAAGGCGGGCACCGCCGTGGCAAGGGCCTGGGGAAAGATCACATAGCGAATATTCTGCCTCCGGGTCAGGCCGATGCACGCCCCGGCCTCCACCTGCGCATTGTCCACAGCCTCCAGGCCGCTTCGGAACGCCTCCGCCATATACGCGCCGCCCAAAAATGTAAGCCCGATCACGGCGCAGGCTTCCGCGCTGAACTGGATGCCCACCCTGGGCAGACCGGCATACAGAAAAAAGAGCTGCACCAACAGAGGCGTGTTCCGGGCCAGTTCGATGTACCCCGCCGCGAGCTGTCGAAGAACGGGCACACGAAAATAACGCGCCAGGCAGCAAAGCATCCCCAGCGCTAAGGAACACAGCACCCCATACAGCCCGAACCGCAGCGTCACCCACGCGCCGCCAACATAATCCCATACATGGGAAGCAATAAAGGTCCAGTCCACTTGATCCTCCGGATAAACAGGCCGGGCAGCGGATCAACCGCCGCGCAGCCTGCGACTGTATATCGATTATATGCGAACAGTCCAAAAAAGAAAGAACATTCCTGCTCTATTTGTGTATTTGTATCCGGGTAAACATTTTTTATCTGTCATTTTATTGGGGATATAAGTGATTCCTTGTACATCGTCGCATTCGATCCCGACATCCGCCATATCTTCTGAGCATGGAAATGATTCCTCCTTTTTATATCAGCAGAAAATTAAAAGGCGCCCGCATCATGCGAGCGCCTAAACATGTTAAAAGAATCATCACATTCGGGTCTTCCCGCATGACAAAAACAGACACATGCACATCTGCATCTGCCGCTCATCCATGATGCGAATATCGCGCAGCATCATACCGGTTTCCCTCCTGCTTCTCATTTCTTCCGACCCTGAAGATGGGCACATCATATCATAGAGAATTTATTTTGTCAATGGATTTAGTAGACTATTATACATTCCATTTGCTGATGAGAAAAACGCTGCCGAAGCAGCGTACTGAATACATCAATTTAGCTGTGATTGCGCCTGTAATTTCATTTCTTCTTTAAACGCTTTCACTGTCATCCCGGCTTCTTCTGCGGCTTCCTCCACCGTATACTTCCCTTTTCGAACAGATCTGATCAACTGCATTACTGCTCCCTGCTGTTGTCCGATCTCGATTCCCTCTTTTCTTCCCAGCATCAGCATCGCGTCGCTATAGTTACACAATCCGCCCACATCCTTCCTCAGTTCCTCTGTCATCTGCAGGTGATATTCGTTCTCCAGTTCCTTTTCCCGCTGCTCCACCGGCATCTCTTTTTCATGATATAGTCCACTGAAAAGCCCTGAAACTCTTCCACGCAGTACATCATCAGGACGGCCAGCACAGCCTTGTGACTGAACAGATTCACTACATGGCGGTCGAGTGTTGTTTTATTCGCCGCGATCTCCATCGAATCCGCAATCCCCGTATTCACGCTGTACTCACCTCCCCGGCAGGATCATTTTATCATAGCTGTATAAGCTTTTCAATACAGCGGCTTTGTTTCTCCGCCTCGCTTTCCTCATCGCGTGATATTCCCTGTCTGCATTGCCGAAGATCAATCGGACTCGGTCGGCATATATGATGAAAATAGACAAGCAATCCTATGAGTTTACATGGTTTTAGAAGATTGACATGTAGACATATGATGATATAATTATGATATATTAAAGAAGGGAGCTTGTCATATGATGACATTTCGGGAATCGATCAGACCATCGGCTGATCTCAGGAACCATTACAATGAGATTTCCAGACAGTGCAGAGAGAATAAAGAAGCTGTCGTTATAACCGTAAACGGTCGGGGGGACACGGTTTCAATAGCATATGAAGAATACAGGAGAATGAAAGCCAGAATTGAATTGCTTGAAATCCTTGCAGAATCGGATGAAGATGTGAAGTTTGGAAGGGTTGCTCCTGTTCGGGATACTTTTGACGATATCCGAAAGATGCTGACGGAGGAAAAGCTTTGAAATACAAAGTATTACGTACCGATACGGCAGACGCTCTGATCAGGAACATCATTCTGTACATTGCCGAAAAATTTGGAAGCGATATCGCATTGAATAAGCTGAACGATTTGGAAGAATCCATTCTGGCGCTGGAAAACAATCCGTATATCGGAACAGAACCAAGATATCCTGTTTTAAAACGGCAGGGATATAAGGTTCTCATTCTGGAAAAAGATCTGGTTTTTTATAAGATTGACGAAAATGCAAAAACGGTCACTGTTTATGCCGTTGTCGATCAAAGACAGGATTATCTTAGTATTATTCGGGGACTTTGACTGCGTACTGATGCGCCAAGCTGCGGTGGCCCAATGCCCCTTTGAACCTGTATAAGGCTACGCTGACTCCACATTACTCCTGGCACAATTTCGTCACGATACTTTACCGGGCCGGGGTTGACCCGATGAAGGCCATGAAGATCGTGAGCCACAGCGATTACCAGACCACAGCGGACATCTACACGCATCTCGATGAACTGAGCATGAGGGTCACGGCGCAGGACATGGCGTGTCGCAACCCATGGGAGAGCCGTTTTCTTCCACTTGCAACTGAAGCAGGAACCGGTTCATGGCGGAAGTGGCCGGAAAGGCGCGGAATCTGACAGAAAAAACCGGCAAACCGGCAAAACCGTCTGGTTTTTGAATTCGAGGCCAAAAGGCCGTGGACAAAAAAACGAGGGAAGCGTCTCCCCGGTGGGGAGTCGGGCGCAGCCGGAAGCGCCCCGAGTTTGTTTGTGCGAAAGGGAGTACAGAACCCGCTCCAAGGGTTCTGTACGACCATTGAGCAAACGGCCCGAAGGGGAATCCCGCCACTTCAACTCCCGGGAGCGTTAGATATATGCGCTTCCGGGTTGATCCGTTTGTTTTTTTGTACCATAATATTTCATGCACAGCATGGTGATATCGTCAAACTGTTCTGCATTGCCTGCGAAGCGGTTCACCGTCTCATGCACATGGCGGATCAGTTCTTCCGGTTCCGCGCCCGGGCGCTGGTTCAGGGCTTCACACAGCTGCTCTTCGCCGAACATTTCTTCCGCATCATTGGCGGCTTCCGGTACGCCGTCCGTATAAACAAAGATGCAATCTCCCGGCTGCAGTTCAAATTCACGGTTTTGATAGCGGGCTTTCTTCACCGCGCCCACAAACATGTTATGTGGATATTCCAGCAATTCAAATGCCCCGTCAGCGCGCCGGAGAGCCGGGTTTTCATGCCCTGCGTTGCAAGCCAGGCCCTTGCCGGTGGAAAGCTCGATCACCGCCGCCCAAACCGTCACGAACATGCTGGATTCATTGTTTTCGCACAACTGCAGGTTGACGTTCGTCAACGCCTCCGCAGGCGCAAGCCCCGTCATCAGCTGATTTTTGATCAGCGCTTGAGATACCATCATGAAAAGCGCGGCTGGAATACCCTTTCCTGACACATCTGCTATGACCATTGCCAGATGATCGTCTTCGACCAGGAAATAATCATAGAAATCCCCGCCGATCTCTTTGGCTGGTGTCATGCTGGCATAGAGATCAAACTTTTTCCCCTCTGCAGCCTGCGGGAGGGTGCGCGGAAGCGCGGAAACCTGGATATCCGAAGCGAGGCGCAGATCTCCAGCAATGCGCTCCTGATCCTTCTTCCGTTCGATCCGTTGGGCCTGCCGCTTCAGCATGAGACGGATCAGCCAGATATCGATCAGCAGGACAACCAACCCGACAACTATCCAGAACCATAGCTGCTCATGGATTGCCAGTTCTTTTCGAATCAGGATGGAAAGTTCATTGCTTCCGTATATACCCTCGTCATCAAGGCGCATGATATAATGATATTCTCCGCCACCAAGGTTTGTGTAATCCGCAGGCTTCAGGTCACTGCTGTTTACCGTTACCGAAGCTGTGTCGAAGCCCTCCAGGAAACAGGTAACCTTTGGATCTGTCGGCGCGAAATTAATGACAAAACCGGTGACAGTCAGCTTATGCGTGTCGGAAGGGATCGTAAACCCTCCATCGGAATCGGGCAGAATCCGCAATCCATCAGCATGCACAAAGGGAACGGCCATCTTTACCGCAGTATCCGTTTCAAAAGGTTCCTCAATGTTCACTTTGGTCACGCCGGTTGTGCAGGCGATATACAGATCTCCATCCTCCGTCAATTCGCTGTAGGAATTCGATGTGGCAATACCGGCCAGACCGTTGTTGACATTGTAGTGTATAGCTTCGATCGCACCGTTGGCGATCAGCTGTTCCACTGGCGTCACATAAATCCCGTCGCTGGACAATACCCACATTTCGCCTTTGCTGTTTTCATACAGGTCATAATTATTGGCGTAAGGGAATTCCCGGATTGTTGTCACCCGATGGTCCGGCGTCATATAGGCCAGCGAGTTGCCCGTGACGATCCAGATCAGGTTTCCCTCCCGGCTGCGGCGGACGCGCATCACCACGTCCGAGGTGAGGCCGTCTTCGGAACCGATATGCGTGATCCCGTCCGGCCGGATAATGAAGATCCCGCCCCCGTCCGTGCCAAGGACATACTCCCCGTTGAAGCCTTCTGTCACGGTCAGGACCCCCAGGTTCGTCAGTCCCTGTTCCGCCCCGAAGACGGCAGCCACCCGGCCGTTCCGGATGACGCTGAGTCCGCCGCTCTGCGCCGCAAGGATGCTTCCGTCTTCACATTCGTAAACCGCACGGCACTTTTCCGAAGCCATGCCGTCCTCCGGCGTAAATAACACCATCTCTCCCGCGCTATAGCGAATCAGTCCGTCGCCGTTCCATGGGCTGATCCAAAGATATCCCCTGCTGTCCCGCATCACGGACCGAATCCGGGTATTGTTCAGATAAGCGAGCAGATCCGTTGCTTCCACGGCTTTCCCCGAAACGGTCTCCGCCCTGGACAGGGGGATGCTGTCCACAGGTTTCCCGTCTTTTACGGCCATCAGGCCCTCGTCTGTGGCAAGAAAGAGCATGGTATCATACAGGCAGGTGGAATTGATGACCTGGGAAGGAATCTCCCACCGGGCGAACAGATCCTCGAACTGATTGGGGACCACTTTCATCACACCCTGCCTGGTGGATGTGAACCACAGATTTCCCTGATGGTCTGTCATGACATGCTGAACGGAATTATCCATCGGGACATCCTGCAGCAAGGTGGCGCTGTCCCCGTCCAGCTTGCCGATGCCATTCCTTGCGCATACCCAGATCTGCCCGCCGATTTCTTCCAGGCATTCCGGATCCGTGAGTTCTCCGAGATCCACCACACCGGCATGCTGAAACGCTTCCGACGCTTTCCCGTAATAAATGCTGGAACCTGTAGCCCCTAGCCAGAACCAGCCGGGATTTTCAGCATCCGGGAGAATGCAGCTGATATTTTTAACAGGGCAGTCCTCCGCAGCCATCACGCTGACCTGGTGTCCTTTGCTATAGCATACCAGGTTCCCGGTCCGGGTAAGCGCGTAAACCAGGCCGTCGCTGCTCCTGCGGAGATTCTGAACAGAGCCTTCCATCCGGCCGCTGTGGTCTGTTGAAAGCTCCAGATCAGGACTGATGATAACGATGCCGGAGGTTGTACCAACATAGATATAGCCGTCCGAGTCTTCCGAAAAGCATCGGATCACGACGGATTCAGACAGTTCAGCCTTGCCCCACCTTCTAAACCGCCCGTTTTCCATCATCAGGAAGCCTGTGTCGTTGGTTCCGATCCACAGCCGGTTATGACTGTCCGTAAACAAAGCCCTGACATTGGAGATCGGCGTATCTGCGTCGATCCGTTCAAATGTATTTCCGTCGTAACGCATCAGGCCTGCATAGCTTCCGATCCAGATAAATCCATCGTCGGTTTGCGAGATGGCGTTTGCCTCGGAAGTGGGCAGGCCGTTCCCGTTATTGTACAGTACAGCGGTAAATTTCGCACCATGTCCGATCGGATCAACAGCGGGATTAAGATTCAGGTTCCCGGAGGCGTTCATAGATTGAACCGCGTCGCTGCGCGCAGAACAGGTCGCTTCTGCCATAATGATTACAGTAAAAAGCAGGCATAGCAACAGCCTAAGGGCATGATTCATTGTCAGCTGTTTCCGAAACATGTTCATCCTCCCGCGGAAATACTGGTTAATCTGCGATCACGTGCACCACGTTAATAAAGTTGGTAAGCTTGATGATCTTCATCACCGCAGCGTTGGCGTGGATCAGCTGCACTTCGCCTTCGCGCTCCTCCATCGTCTGTTCCAGCCACAAAAGCAGGCGAAGGCCGCTGGAGGAGATGTATTCCACGTCGGAAAAGTCCATCACGATTTGCTGCACCCCGTCCAGATACGGCTGCAGCTCCCGGTCCAGCAGCGGCGTTCTGACGGTATCTACGCGGCCCTGGGGCCGCACGGTCAGAACGGTCCCCTGCTTTTCAATCACGGCGATTGCCATGGTTTTGTTCCTCCTTGTTCTATCTTTTAGTTGATCCAGCAGGAATAAGCGATGCTCCACATGTAGACCGCGCAATAGTACGGGCCGCCCTCGCGCAGTTTTACATCCCAGTCGCGGGTTTTACAATTAAAATATTCCATGCAGAACTCCGCCGTGATATCATGTCCAAAGTTTTCATAGACCGCCGCGATGAATTCCCCGCCCTCGATGTAGGTCATATTGTAGAAACAGGGGCAACGCCAGTCTTCGGGCGCCCATTTCTTGATTCCGTAAATCCCGCCGCCGCTCACGCCATCCAGATCATCCGGGGAGATACGCTCGACATCCTGATCCGCCTGGGCCTTGTCCATCAACGTCTTCACGAGTTCGGGATCCACCTCGAGGCTGTCCGGCGAATGTTCCGCAAGATCAACCTGAGGGCGCAGCTCCTTCTCCTTCAGTTCCGCGATCTTCTCCTCTGACATGTTCAGCTTCTTCAGGGCATCCTCCATCTCTCGATTCAGTTGCATCTTTGCCATGGTTCTGTTCTCCTTTCATTGTTTGTGTTTTATGTTTTATGTTCAGGCGAAGAGGGCGCGTCCGTCCGCTGCCTTTCCACCAGTTCCGCGAAGAACCCGCCGAGGGCGATCAGTTCTTCATAGGTTCCTTCCTCCACGATCTGGCCGCCATCCAGCACCAGAATCCGGTCGCAGCGCCGGATAGTGCTCAGGCGGTGGGCGATCACAAGCCTTGTGCAGCCCATCCTGTCCAGGGCTTCGGATACCTGCCGCTGGGTCTTGTTGTCCAGGGCGGAGGTGGCCTCGTCAAAGATCAGGATCTTCGGCTTTGGCGCGATGGCACGGGCGATCATCAGGCGCTGGCGCTGGCCGCCGGAGATGCCGCCCTGGCCCTCGGAGATGATGGTGTGCATCCCCATGGGCATGGCGCGGATGTCCTCCGCGATCCCCGCCGTCTCCGCCGCCTCCCAGGCCGCATCCATGGACAGCTCCGGCGCGGTGATCACGATATTGGAATAGATGCTGCCCTGCATCAGCCCCGCGTCCTGGGTGACGGTGCCGATTTTGCGGCGCAGGGATGGCAGATCGAGGCTGCTTATATCCCGGCCGTCAAAATACACCGCGCCCTTTTCCGGCTTCTCAAAGCCCAGCAGCAGCCGCACCAGCGTGGATTTGCCGCAGCCCGTCCGGCCCACGACGGCCACATACTCGCCGGGGGCGATCTTCAGCGACAAATCCTTCAGCACATAGGGGGAATCCTCGTCATAGCGGAAGGACACGTGATCCAGTTCCATCCCGCCGGAGAGCCGGGTGATGATCTCCTTTCCCTCTGCCGTCTCCGGCTCCGTTTTCAAAAACGGCTCCGCCATCTCCAGAATGGGCTTGATCTGCGCCGCCCTGAAGGCCACGCCCATCAGGCTCATGAACGCGCCCAGCATCATGCCGTAGGCGGCGGTAAAGGCGTAATAGCCGGAAGGCGAAAGCCCCGTCTCCACCGCCAGATCGTACAGCACGATGTTGGAAATCAGCGTGATGCCCGTGGAAATCACCGAATTGACCTTGATGAAACCAGGCGGGTTATACTGGGTGGCGGCCCCATCGGCATACAGGCTGAGCCAACGGGCGAACACGCGCTTCTCGGCCCCCGCCAGCCTGATCTTCTGAACGCCGGAAATGATGCTGTAGCTCATGCCGGATTCCCCCGCGTCGAGTTCCATCTGGCGCTTGCTGATGCGGATGCGCGTGATGGAAGAGACGAAGGAAAACCCTACTGTAACCAGGATGATCACCAGCGAGGGCACGACCAGCGCCGGGGCAAAATTGAAAATCTGCGTGATATACAGCATGGAGGACAGCGAGGTAAGCCCAGTGCTGAGCACCATGCCCAGGAGAATGGAGCACAGCTGGTTCACCGACATGGCGCGGGACTTGAGCTCGCCCGCACTGTAGCGACGGAAGAACCCGGCGGGGAGGCTCAGCAGCCGCATCATCATGGACGATGCCACGCCAAGAGAGGTTTTGGTATCCAGCCGGGACTGGATCAACTCCCGAATGCTGTCCAGGAGCTTGGAAGACAGGGTAATGCAGATCACGGAAAGCGCGATGCCGATAAGGACGGAGCCTTGCCCGCTGGCCAGCACCGGGCCTGTGATCGCCTGGGTGACGCGGGGCAGCAGCAGACCCGACAGCGTCACCGCCAGCGTCGCCGCGGCCAGGAGCGCCAGATCGCCCGGTGATACGCATCGCCACATATAGACAAGCAGATCCGGGATGCCCAACTTCTTCCGGGGCAGCGGATAGTAGAAGCAGACGGCCTCCTGTTCAAACAGAGCGGCGTTTTTCCGGTTGACCTTTGTCCGCTTGCCGGTGTGCGGATCCGTGAAAGTATATCCTGTCAGCACGCCGGGCAGCAGTGCCACGGGGACGCCCCCCTCCTTCGTGAAAGCGAGGATGGGGCCGAAGGCGTCCCTGTACCAGTTCTTCGTCAGCTCGATATCCCGACGCATCAGGCCGTGGGGGCGAAGGCAGTAATCCAGCTGCTCCATGGCGTCGGTGACGCTGTCCGGCAGAGCGGAGGGCTTGCAGTGATAGTATTTCAGTATTTCGTCAATGGCGCTTTGGGCCACGAAACGCTGATCGTTGATCCTGTCCGCGATCCGCTGCCCCAGCACCACGCCGGAAATCTTGGCAAAGGAATCCTCCAGCCGTTCCTGGTCGGCACGGCGGCGTTCCTTCACCTGGCTTTTAAACCATTGCATCCCGTTGCCTCCTCACTCGTTCGCCGCCAGATCGGCATAGACGCCGTTTCGGGCCATCAGTTCCTCATGGGTTCCCCGTTCTGCAACTTTTCCGTGATCCAGCACGATGATTTCGTCGCAATCCCGCACGGTGGACAGCCGATGCGCGATCACGATGCAGGTGATGCCGCGCTCGCGAATGGCCTTGACGACCTCGTATTCCGTTTTCGCGTCCAGGGCGCTGGTGGCTTCGTCCAGAATCAGGATGATGGGATCCTGCGTCAGTACCCGGGCGATCTCCATGCGCTGCCGCTGGCCGCCGGAAAGGTTGCGCCCGCCGCTGACCAGCCTGTGCTGATATCCGCCCGACATCTGCATGATGTCCTCGTGAAGCTGGGCGTCGTTGGCCGCCAGAATCATTTCAAAATCCTTGATGGTGTCGTCCCACATCCTGATGTTGTTGGCAATCGTATCCTCAAAGAGAATGATATCCTGATCCACCACGGCTATCGAGGCCGTCAGCACCTCCCGGGGCAATGCTTCTCGGGGTTTTCCGTCAAACAGGATTTCCCCGCTCCAGGGCTTGTACAGCCCGGAAACCAGCTTGGAGATGGTGGATTTTCCGCAGCCGGACGCGCCCACCAGCGCCACCTGCTGGCCAGTCTGCAGGGTGAGGGAAAAATTCTCAATAAGCGGCTTTTCCAGCCGGGAATAGCCGAAGGTGACGTTTCTCAATTCCACATTGCCCCAGAGCTTGTCGATCTGATCGTCGCTCACCTCGCGTTCCGCCACGTTCTCATCCTCCGGGTATTCCATCACGTCCTCGATGCGCTCCATCTGGGTGCGCATCTCCTGAATCCTCTGCCCGGCACTCACAAACGTCATGGCCGGAGACATGAATGAGCCCAGAAAGCCCTGGAACATCAGTACCGCGCCCAGGGTGAACCGGCCTTCCATGGTAAGCCAGACCCCCAGGATCAGCACGGCATAGTTGGCGGCCGTGCTCAGGAACGTCGGGATCATGCCCAGCAGCGCGTCGTTTTTCCGGCTCCGCCCTTCCTGCTTGTTGACGGACGCCTGATACCCGGCCCATTTTTGGAAAAACCCGTTTTCAGCGCCGCTGGCTTTGATGGTCTCGATCATCGAAATGCCGCTGACCGTCGTGGCTTCCAGGTTTGCCGCGTCCCTCGTCTGCACCCGTGCGATGTTCACGCGCTTGGTTGAAATCAGGCGGGCTACGATAATGTTCAGAATCATCGTCAGCAGCCCGACCATCGTCAGCAGCAGGCTCTGGCGCAGCATCAGCACCAGGTAGAAGATCATCATCGCAGTATTGAGCAGAAGCGGCGCGAAGGTGTTCACCAGCGTTCCGGCCACGGAAGCGTTCAGCGCGGCGCGGCTCTGGATATCCCCGGCAAGGCGCTGGGAGAAAAACTCCATGGGAAGCCGTAGCACCTTCCACATATAGCTGGTTCTGCCAATGACGGACATTTTTCCGTTCACCCGCAGGGAAAAGATCGCCTGCGCCCAGGCCACCGTCAGCTGGACAGCTGCCAGCAAAAGCAGCAGCACCAGGAACGAACGCAGCCATATCCTGTTTTCTCCCGTCAGGATTCGATCCAGAAAAATACGGGATGTGACGGAGTTTATGATGCCGAAGAGATAACTGATGGCAGTGGTGATCATGACAAACGCCACCGCCGCGCCCGCGCCGATCAGGCGCTTGCGGGCAAAATCAACTGTGCTGCGCCGCTTCCCGCCGGGCTCAAAAGTTTCGGAAGGCGTGGGGATGATCACGATCCCGGTAAAGGCTTTGTCGAATTCCTCGTCGGTGACCCTGATCTCGCCCTGGGCCGGATCATTGAGGTAAACGTGCTTTCCCCGAAACCCGTCCAGCACCACAAAATGATCCATGTTCCAATGGATGATGCAGGGAAATTTGCCCTTCTCCCGGATGCCCTTCGGAGTCATGCGGAATGCCTCCACGTCGAATCCGTAGTGCTCCGCCGCGAGGTAGATATTCTTGGCTTTGGAGCCATCGCGGGAAACGCCGCATTCCACGCGCACCTGTTCCAGGGGCACCCATTTGCCATAATAGGCCATCAACATGGCCAGCGCCGCCGCGCCGCATTCCAATGCCTCCAGCTGCATGACCACAGGCACCTTCGCCACGCCCCTGGTCAGCGTCGGCTTGATTTTCCTCTTCTTTCCCATTTGCTTCACCTGCTTTCCAGCAGGAAACTGATGAGATGCGTTTGCGCTGTGACCACAATCCCATCGTAGACGCCGTCTGGCAGCTTGACCACCGCGTTGCCGAAGGACCGGTCGTATTCGTCCGTGCCGACATTGTCGAGCGTATATTCGTCGGATGCCACGCGCAGCGGCATTCCTTCCGTAAGTACGGCCGCTTCCCTGGGAATGACCGTCGCCTGCTGGCCCGCCACACTCACTTTCACCGCGGCCGTGCTTTCCAGCGTGCCGATGGTAAACCACACAAAGACGCCCGCAAGAAAAAGAACAATGCTGGCAAGAAGCACCCAGATCCCCGGATTGGTCACGCGCAGATAATCCGTCAGCTGATCCGGGGAAGAGATGCGATCCCGCGTTTTCTGCCGAGACACATTCGCTTTCTCCTGCTCACCCATGCTATCGTCCCCTTCAAGACAAAGATGAAATATATGCTATAGTTCGCAAACAGAGTGCATTGCGGCAATTGTGTGTCAATAGGATATAATGCACCATTAAGTATTTTACTACAAATAATGCCTCACATCAATATGCACGGGTGGGTTAGAAGTCATGGGCGAAGGTGTTTGCTGATGAAATCTTCCCCACGATAGACGAAGAACGGTTCAGCGTGCTGTATTCCGACAAGGACTCCAGACCGAATACACCGGTAAACATGTGAACAACTCGGGTCACCATTCCGTTCACACAGTCGTCTGGCTCAGTTGCCGGAAAATCGGGGTGGCTTTGTTGGTGAAATCTGTGGAAAAAGAGCATCACCGAGGTGTTGCTCAGGTGATGCTCCCCATCTGATTTGCTTTCCGGGTTACCGGCGTATCATTTCTGCCCAGAATGCTTTTCCCGTCATTCACCTGTTAGGCCTTCTTTCGTTAGTCTTAGGACTCTTCCTGGCCAGTCACTCATCAGAATCCGGTCATGCGTTACGCAAATAATGGCTCCCGAAAAGTTTCTTCAGGCAAACGCGAAAACATGAAGAAAACTATGAGGGACTTGGGCTATCCTGGCAGACAAGCACTTCGCCAATGACTGAAAGAAGAAACACCTGAACCTTACCGGCAGCACTTGAGCACTGAAATCTAAAATAAATTAGCCTAATTATAATTTGACTAAATCAATTGGTCCAAAAGAAATAAACAAAACATCGTCAATCAGCCTGTTTTCCCCATTCCAAATTCAGCGCAGTAACCATTCTAAGGCATTGATCTGCTTGATACCATTGTGGGAAGTCAAAGGAACAAAATCCATAGTAATCAGGTACTTTGGATTGTGATCCTTGATACTCTCCAGCGATGCAAGCTCGCGCGCGAGGGTTTTACCATCAGCGTCATTTACGGTATAAGCCACCTGATAATATTCTTCGCCATAGTCACCAATTGCCATAAAATCAACCTCAGCCGAGCCAACTTTTCCAACGTGTATTTCATATCCCCGGCGCAGCAACTCCAGATATACAATGTTCTCGAGAATATGCCCCATGTCAACTCGCTTGCTGCCGAGCAGGTAGTACCTCAATCCGATGTCGGAGAGATAATACTTGCTGCCGGTAGCAAGGTACTGTTTTCCTTTCACATCATATCTGCCTGCCTTGTAGAGAACAAAGCTGTCAACAAGTGCAGAAAGATAGTTTTCCACCGTAGGCGCTGAAATCTTGCGCCCGTAAGAAGTCATGGTGTTCGCTATATTGGTTGCAGAACACAGATTGCCAACGTTGTCAAACATAAAGCGAATCACGCTGTCAAGCATCCCCGCATCGGATATACGATGTCTTACAACAATGTCTTTCAGGACGATAGAGGTATAAATGCCTTCAAGATACGCATGAATGTCCCTACGGCGGGATAATTGCAGAATATAGGGGAACGAGCCATCCTGAATATAGCGCTGATATTTTATCTGCAGATCGGTCTCATCTTCCAATGCGGAAATGTATTCCTTAAAAGAAAGCGGCAGCATCCTGATCTCAACGTAGCGGCCGGAGAGAAGAGTGGCCAGCTCGCCGGAAAGCATATAGGCATTTGATCCCGTAATATAAACATCGCAGTTAGACTTGATGAACAGACCATCCACCGCTTTCTGAAAGTCTGGAACGGTCTGTACCTCGTCAATGAAGATATAATTCATTTTATCGGGATTTAGCCGATCCGAAACCAGATGATAAAGCTGCATATAATCCTGTATATCGTGATAATCGGGATCTTCAAGATTGAAGCGGATGATCTGATCTTCCTGAACGCCATTGTTTAGAAGATACTCGCAGTACAAATCAAACAGCGTTGATTTTCCACAGCGACGAATTCCCGTAACAACCTTTATAATGTGTTTTTCCCGGAAGCTGATAAGTTGTTCCATATAGACCGGGCGATAGATAAGGGCACGCATCGCTCACACCTCCTATTTCGCAAAACGAGTTTATCATATTTGCTGAAAATTATCAAGTTTGCGAAGCGTGATTTGCAAATTCATCATATCATGCTTGTTTGTCAATCGCGTTTAGTATAGCAAGTCGATAGAAGCTATTCTACAGATTTGCGATGCTTAGGGACTTCACCATTCAAATTTATTAGTCTGGATCCGGTACATAGTTAAGCGGCCATTGAGCTCCCATCCAGTGATCCCGATCAGCGTCATCAACAAAGATCACGATGTTATCCAAATCTTTTAGTTCTTCGTAGTGCGCATCATACTCGTCTTCTGTGACCGCAATCATGTAGTCTTTCTTCTTCGGAACTGCCTTTTCTTGCTCTTGTTCCGCCGAGACCTTCTTTTTCCTTGGCATAAGGCACCTCCTGCACTCACTTGTTCAGTAGCTCTTCCAGATGTCTTTCATAGGCCAGATCAGCGGCTATTGCGTCCGCTTCCTCTTTGTCTTTCAACCACTGGTTATAGTCATCAACAGCATCGTAGTAATCATCAGCACTGGGATAATCGTAAGGACTGGGATACGCTCTCGTTTTTCCGTACATGGAAACTGCCCTTTCGCTTGTTTTTCAGTCATTCGTGAAAATCAGTATACCATGTTGTTCCTTCAAAAGCAAAGGGATTCATGGTATAATTGCCCCATATACAATATCCGGATGAAAGGGGGTTCGCCCGTGCCGACAAAGTTTAATGCTTCCCAGATGGAAGCCATTAAAACCGGTGTTGCTCCGGAAGCCGCCACTCAATTTGTCGATTTCAGCGATATGCCGAATGTCCGCCTGTGTCTGCAAAAAACAGTAGCCGCAGACCTGCAGCTGCGAATCGATTCCACCGGGGATTATCACATTGTTTCAGGAGGACTGGATGAGGGTTATTGAAAGCTGTGCGGAGTGCTTGTATGACAAACAGCGTCATTTGTCGAATGATCCCGCTTATCTTTCCGAAATACAGGAAATCATCAGAAACAGAGCCGAAGACGATTCAGCTCCCTATCTGGTTTATCTATTCGGTAAGGTTTATGAAAAGCATTTTGGTCCCAGAAAGCCTTACGCGGAAATCAAGCGGAAATACAACGATCTTGTTCTCATAAGAGAAGAAACAATTCGCCGAAAGATTGAAGATTCGGATCATCCTTTACAGACGGCCCTGGGATATGCAAGAGTCGGTAATTATATTGACTTTGGCGCGATGAACGTGGTAAAGGACGAAGAATTCCTGAAGCTGCTGGAACAGGCAGATCTGGTGGATCGGGATCAAGCTGTCATGGAGTCGTTTCTCCGGCAATGTGCAAAAGCAAAACGGTTCCTTCTGATCGCGGACAACTGTGGAGAGATTGTCCTGGACAAACTGTTTATTGAACAGCTCAAAAAGAAGTTCCCGCAGATGGAAATGACCGTGATGGTCCGCGGCGGTGAAGTTCTGAATGACGCGACAGAAGAAGATGCAATATATTCCGGGATCGATCAGGTTGCCTGTATTGTATCAAATGGCAGCACAGTAGCTGGCACGGTTTACGACATGCTGTCAAATGAGGCCAGGACAGCAATTGATTCAGCAGACGTCATTCTGGCAAAAGGACAAGGAAACTATGAAACGCTGAACGGACAAGGAAGGCATATTTTCTACGCCTTCCTTTGCAAATGTGAATTATTCACAAGCCGCTTCAGCGTTCCCAGGTTAACCGGGATACTTGTTGAAGAAAACGCATAATCCCTGCAGCAACATATCTATCAAAAGAAGAGGGGCTCCTCACCATACTTTCAGAGCCCGTCCGCCGTGCTTTTCCAGGCATCTTGGTGTCAGGTTGATCCAGCTCTTACAGTTGTCCAGTATAACGGAATCTGACGTGATGACATTTTCCTTTCCGTACAACTCACGGTCTACATCCTTTCGGATCTGAATGTCCAGGGTGAATGGATACTTTTCTCCGATATCAGCAATAAGGACCTTCAGCCTTCCGGAATTCGATACAGGCTCATCAAGAAGAATATGAACGGATTCTGCTCGTGCTTCAAGCAAGGTGTCAAGCAGCATGTTCGCTGCGTCTGTTGTTTCAGGAATAATCCTGTATGTTCCTCTTAAAGCAGCGAGATCCCTGATTGTTCCGTCCATGCAGTTAAACAGAATAGAATCACAGAGGAGAACCTCAAGGGTGATAATCATGTTGAAACCATCTATCCAGACTTCCGCTCCGTCTTCCTTTTCTTTTCCCCTGCGGGTCTCCAATTGCTCCTTCGCGGCCAGACTCCTCACGATTGCAAGCCGCTGCCGTTCAGAAAGCAGGAAATGATTCCCCACAAAAGTCGATGCTGATTTCAGATCGTACCCTTGATTAATCAGATAATTGATGTGACAGGAAGCGGTCCGCATTGTTTCCAGTGCCGAAGCAGAAAAGTTTCTTTCATCCTCCGGCACATATCCGCGTTTTGCGTTCATTTCACATCACCCCAGGTATTCTCTCAGCACTTTAAGCCCTGCAGTAGGGACGCAGAATCTTTCCCGGCTTCGTAGTATTTCGCCCCATACTTCATCCAGATCAAACCAGCGCACTTCGGAAACTTCGCTTTCCTGGAGCGTCAGATCCTGAATGTTTACAGGCTTATCGTACACATAAACTCTTGTTACTTCGTTGTCCCGGAACAATCGTCCATGAAATTCTTTCTCGTACTGGATACGGAAGGTCCCGGCAAACTTCAGTTCTTCCGGCGATGCTGTTAACCCCAGTTCTTCTTTCAGTTCCCGCAGCGCTGATTGCAGCGGTTCATCACCGGCAGGGATATGGCCGGCAGAAGATGTGTCAAACATCCCGGGAAATGAATCTTTTTCCTCGCTGCGCTTTTGCAGAAGAATATCGTAGCCCTCTGGCTTTTTCTTCACCAGCCATACATGAGCTGTACGATGAAGTGTTCCTTTTTGATGGGCCTCATCCCGGCTGATGACTTTACCCGTTGGCTGGCCAGCCACATCCACAACATCGAAAAATTCAGTCATCTCAAAGTGCCTTTCCTGATATGTCATTCATCGTTTTTCAATCCGATATAAACAACAGAATTCGGTTTCTCTGGCAGGTAACGAATCCTGATCCGTGCGCCAAGCGCCAATCCCTTCCTCTTTGGATTCGATATTGTTGCTTCTATTGTTCTGCCTTCCTGATCCTGATAGCGGACATAATAGTCATCGTAATATGTCACACCATCTGAATCATGCGATTCGCGCTCTTCAATGCGCGTCACAAAAGCATCTGTCTCGATACCGTTTTTCTTTGTCCGCCAAATGTTATATCCGGCATAGAGAAAGCTTCCGGCAACTACCACGATGATAACCAACGAGAATGTATCTATCTGCATCGGTACGCCTCCACACCAATCATCTGATTTCACGTGTCTCGTCCAGAATATCCGCTTCGCAGTTTTCTTCTACGAACAGAGAGATTTCCTCCATCAGTCCGAATTCCTTGCATAGATTTTCATACCTGGCGCGTTCTTTTTCCTTGATCTCTTTTGTCGGATCAGTTAAGCAATGATCGATCACATCAGCATCCTTCAGCACTTCAGCAAATTGACTGTCAATATTTGCCTTGTCATCATGATGCCAAATGGCATCACAGATGATATCTGTCTCAGCAGACGTGGCTATATCCATTTTCCCCAGCACTTTCCGTGCGTAATCAGCGCCGAGATGGGCATGGTCATCATAAGAGCCAGACTTGTATGCCCACAAATCATGGTCCTCCTTGAACATCTGCGGCACCACGTATGATGGCGCGCGGGCGCGCGCCTGTTTCCGGCTTTTTGCTGGAAATATCATAGCAGGAAACCGGTTTGGGGTCAATAGCGCCGCGGGCGGGTTGCGTCATCCGCGGTGTAGTCTCACGGCATCGGCCAGGCGTGTCCCGGAAATCGCGCTGGAACTGATTCACCTGATCCCAGGTTCTTTGGGGAAGTTTTCCTTTCCATTCGGTGCGGTGTCTCATTCGGTTTTTATCTTCATCCGGTATGACGTACTGACCGGCCAGTCCGTTACTCCCTCCGTCTCCTGATAATACCAGTACAAATGATGCTGTTCACCTGCCGGAAAGCCGCTCTCCAGCCGGATCACTTTGACCAGATCACCGTCCCGCATTGAGATTTCCCCGAAGCAGCTTCCGTTCCATACGGGCTTCAGTTCGCCGTCAACAAGCATGAACATGATTCCTTCACTGTTATCATATAGTCCCGGATTATTCATATTATCCAGGTAAAAATGCAGAGTAGGATCCGGTTTTGATGTCATCAGATAATGACCATAATGATCCGACTGAAAGTCTGTCATTTCTCCGTCGGATAAGAAATCCATCCCGGCATACTGCCCCAGTTCTTTTTTGTTCTGTATCGTCACGATGTCAATTTCATTTTCCGGGCACGGGACAATTGAAACACCGTCATTTTTGATGTCGGACAGGAAGGTTCCCATTATGCTCTGCGGTTCCAGATAGAGATCCTGATCCTTGCAGTATACGAAAGCAACCAGGATCAGCTTGTTCTCTCCCGCGGCTGCCGGAAGATCTTCCGCACTGAGGGACATGATGTAATCCTGATTGGAATTCAGGGAAACAGTCAGGATCCCTTCCCGGCTGCTGTTTTCATTCAGGCGGAAACTGACTGGCTTTCCGTTCGCCAGCAGAACCGCTGTCATTGAAAAACCGGAAGATTCGTTGCTGTCTGCTTCTTCAATTCTCATAACAACGGTAGCATGAACACCGCTGCCTTCGGCTGCTATCTTCTCAATCCGGGTGTAAGGTGTATCGTCCTCCGCAAATGACATCAGAAGGTACTTTCTGACAGCATAAAACCCCTGCTGCTCCATGAGCTCGTCCGTTTGATTGATCTCGTCAATCCATTCTCTCATGAACGCAACGGAAGAAACAGGATGCAGGCAGTCCTCAGATACCTCCGTTGCTTTTGGGTTCTGATTCTCCGGATCAGCGAAAGAAGCATATGCATCTGTTTTGCCTGAGAACCGGAATGCACAGATCAGAGCCAGGGCAATAGCCATACACTTCATGTGCCTGTTTTTGCACTTTTTCCCGTATTCATTCCGCATATCCATTTTGTCCCCTTTCGTAAATACTGATTTGTTACCCCGAAAAATCCAGGGTTTATTATATCCTCTGACACCTCATCCCGTAAGAAAAGAGAAACGATCATCCGTCACAGGAGCAAACAATGTCATGGATATCATGCTCGCGGGTTTTTCATTTCTTCAAGCTTATTTTAAGGTTCGCCCTTTACAATGACACCATTACGAAAGGAAAGGTGGTGCTTACTGATGAAACAGAAACGCACATGGATAAGGAAAATGACAGGGACGGTTGCCTGCCTGCTGGCGGCCATGATGATCCTGGCGGGAGGATTCCCGCAGGCGGCCTCAGCCGCGGCCGGCGGCACGCCGGTATACAGCAGCGCGGACCTGTTTACCGACAGGGACCTTGCGCAGGAGGCGGACCTGAGCGAAGCGGCGTACATTTCCGTCAGCGACGGACAGGAGGTCCGGATTACGGAAGCCGGGGTCTACGTGCTGAGCGGGACGGCTGCGGACGCCACGGTATATGTGGAAGCGCCTGACGACGCGAAGGTGCAGATGGTGCTGCAGAACCTGCAGGTGACGAACAGCGATTTTCCCGTCATCAACGTGGTATCGGCGGACAAGGTGTTCATCACGACGGTGGCTGACAGCGCCCTGGCGGTGACCGGAACCTTCCGGGCGGATGGCGGCACCAGCACGGACGGAGTGATTTTTTCCAAACAGGACCTGACGCTGAACGGAACAGCGATGCTGACGATTGCCTCCACGGAGAACGGTGTGGTCTGCAAGGACGACCTGAAGATCAGCGGAGGAACCTATGCGATTACGGCGAAATCCAAGGCCTTCGAGGCGAACGACTCCATCCGTGTGGCGGGAGGCATCTTTACGCTGCGTGCCGGCACCGACGGGTTCCACGCCGAGAACAGCGGCGACGACAGCAAAGGATACATCTGGATCGGCGGCGGCAGCATGAACATCACCTGCGGGGACGACGGCATCCACGCCGCCTCCGTAGTGCAGATTGACGATGGCGAAATCACCATCAGCGCGGCCGAAGGCATCGAAGGAACCTTCATCCAGCTCAACGGCGGCACGATCAGCATCACCGCGTCGGACGACGGCATCAACGCCGCGAACAAATCCGCCGCGGTGGAAGTGGCGGTCGAGTTCAACGGCGCAACGGTGAATGTGGCGATGGGCGCCGGGGACACCGACGGGATTGACTCCAACGGGAACCTGTACATCAACGGCGGCGTCATCAGCGTAACCGGAAACAGCACATTCGACTACGACGGAACGGTTTCCTTCACGGGCGGCACGGTTTACATCA
The DNA here is from genome assembly GCA_947166385.1 of uncultured Clostridia bacterium. GTDB lineage: Bacteria > Bacillota > Clostridia > Christensenellales > Aristaeellaceae > Aristaeella. Next base: position 26,809 of record CAMVEB010000019.1, read on the forward strand.
ACGGCCAGCAGACCTCCTCCATCCCGAACCAGATGATGGGCGTCGGAGGCGGCTGGGGCATGGGCGGAGGCCGCCGCGAACGCGGTGGCTGGTAAGGAAAACAGATGACTGCAGGGGGTGATCCGCATGACAGAGGGAACTGAGCGCTTCACCAACGTCATGATGCGCTATGAACTGAAATACCTGATGGACCGCGGGCAGACCGCCTTCCTGGTCCGGCAGCTGAAGGGCCATATGGAATCGGACCGGTACGGAAAGACGACCATCGCCTCCCTGTACTACGATACGCCGGACCGGCGGCTGATCCGGGCGTCGATGGACAAGCCGGATTTCAAGGAAAAGATGCGGCTGCGCTCCTACGGGCCGGCGACGGAACACTCCCCGGTGTTCCTGGAACTGAAACGCAAGGCGTCCGGCATCGTATACAAGCGGCGGGTACGGAGCACAATTCCTGAGGTACGGGCGTTCTTCGACGGGGAAAACGAACTGTTCGCAGACCGGCAGATCAGCCGGGAGCTGAACTGGTTCCGCGATTCCTACGAACCGCTGGAGCCGGCCTGCCTGATCCTGTATGACCGGGTGGCTTACTTCGAACCCAACGGGGACCTGCGGCTGACGATTGACTTCAACCCCAGGTATCGGATGGAGGACCTGAGGCTGACGGGAGATATGGAAGGCAATCCGCTGCTGGCGGAGGGCGACGCAATCCTGGAGGTCAAGGTACAGGCGGCGATGCCCCTGTGGCTGAGCGCCATCCTGGACGAGGGGCAGATCTGCCAAAGCAGCTTCTCTAAATATGGGGAGGCATACCGGAAAGAAAAGGCAGCCGGGACGAAGCCGGCCCTGCGGCTCCTCCGGATCGCGGGATAAGGAAAGAAAACCGCTGGAGCTGAAAAACATGCAAAGGAGAGAGAAACCATGTTCAATTCGATCTATTCCGCGGCTGTGACACCGGTGCAGCTGCTGATGATGGCTGTGGCAGCGCTGGGATCCGGCATCCTGTATTCCTGGCTGATGAGCTTCAGGATCCGGGCGAACCGGCGGTTTTTCATCGTCAGCTCGGTGCTGCCCTTCGTGGTGGGCCTTGTGTTGACGTTCATCAATGGCAACATCGGAGCAGGGATCGCCTTCGGCGGCGCGTTCGCGCTGACCCGGTTCCGCTCCGCCCAGGGCACCAGCGACGAGATTGTAGCGGTGCTGATCGCCATGGCAGCCGGATGCGCTTTCGGGATGGGCTACATCGCCTACGGCGTACTGGTGCTGGTGCTGATGGGACTGCTGTTCCTGGGGCTGTCCGGGACGAAACTGTTTGACCATAAAGAGCATCAGCAGGAAAAACTGCTGAAGATCACGATTCCGGAATCGCTGGACTACGCCAGGGCCTTTGAGGAGCCTTTCGCCCGCTATCTGCAGGAATCGGAAAACGTGGGCGTGAAAACAACCGGAATGGGCAGCATGTACAGGCTCAGCTTCCGGATCCGGATGAAGAACCCGGAAGAGGAAAAGGAAATGATCGACGAGCTGCGGACCCGCAACGGCAACCTGGAAATCGCCGTGCTTCCCTGGGCGGAACCCCAGGCGCAGCTGTAAAGACCTTTCCGGAAAGGAGACATACCATGAAAAAGAAACACCCGGTCCTGCGGAACCTGCTGCTGGACGCGGCGGCGGCCGGGCTGGCGCTGACGGTTTTCGCGCTGTTCCACCATGTGCTGCCGAACCGGCAGCAGAGCCTGAACCTGCAGACAGTGAGACCGGCAACGGCACAGACGGCCGCGATGCAGGAGACGGAAACCGTACAGGAAACGGCTGCGGAACAGAAAGCAGACACGATTCAGGAAGCAGCCGCGACGCAGGATACAGAAGAAACCTTCCGGCCGGAGGTGCGGATGACGGCATCGGCTGGCACAAGCGACACGGGACGGGGAAGCCCGCCCGGCAGAAGCAGCGGCCGCGGCAGCGGGAAAGGCAGCGGGAAAGGCAGCGGCGGTATGGGCGGAAACTCCAAGGGCGGCAGCGCCCTGGAGGAGAGCGGCGAAACGCCAGCCGCGGAAACCGCGGAAACCGTGAACATCCCGATCGCGGAGAAATTCGCGGACAAATATACGGACGAGGTCATTGAAACGGAGAACAGCTATTCGAGTCCGGATCTTTCGATAACGGTGAGCGAAGTGAACGACGGAAACGTTACCTACTATCTGGCGGATATTTACGTGCGTGATATCATGTGCTTCCAGACGGCGCTGGCTTCAGATACCTACGGAAGCGGGTTCCGGGACAGCATCGCCGGGATGGCTGCGCTGAAAGGCGCGCTGCTGGCGGTGAACGGGGACTATTACGGTAACACCAGCGAAGGCGTCGTGATCCGGAACGGAACGATCTACCGGGCGAACGCTACGGACTGCGATGTATGCGTGCTGTACTGCGACGGGACGATGAAGGTGATGCCCGGGAGCAGTTTCTCCGTGGAGGAGGCTGTGGCGGACGGCGCCTGGCAGGCCTGGACCTTCGGGCCGGCGCTGCTGGGCAGCGGCGGGGAAATCCTGACAAACTTCTCCAGCCCGAACCGGATCATCTCCGCTAATCCGCGGACGGCCATCGGTTACTACGAGCCGGGACACTACTGCCTGGTCGTGGTGGACGGGCGGGGCGAATCCGCCGGCATCACGCTGCCGCAGCTGAGCAAACTGTTTTACGGGCTTGGATGCAGCGCGGCCTACAACCTGGACGGCGGAAACTCCTCCATCATGGTATGGGGAAACGAAGTGATCAATAATCCTTCTGGCGGCGGAAGGGAAAGCAGCGACGCGCTGCTGATTGCGGAGGTGCGAAGCAATGAGTAAGGCCATGAAATGGATGAACCACGGGACAGCGATCCTCGGAATGATGTTCCTCGTATTCCTGGTGTTGGACCAGTTCAATCCGATGATGAACTTTACGGACAATACCATTTCCCGGTGGCTGCTGGCCGCCCTGTGCCTGAGCGCTGTTGCCCGGAGCATCCTGGGCTGGCGGCGGGAGGGCGAAAACGAAGGAAAAAGCCATGAACTGCCTTAAAGCAGGCCCTCTCGAATCATGTCAGTTTCCCGCTGTTCTTCTCCGCCAGAAATCATCCAGTTCCTAATGACGAAATCCGGATCCGCGCCGCGGTCGATGTCATAACAAAAGAAAAAGGATTGTTCGTGCTTCTTGGATGATGGTATAATAGGTCCCGAAAGCGATTCCCTTTAAAACCGATGATCGGAGGAAAAAAGGTTGAAGCGGTTCATGATCATGGCAGCGGTTCTGCTTCTGACGGCAATGGCCTGGAATGTGACAATCGCGGAGAAAGCACTTCATCCGGTGATTGTGATCAGCGAAGTGATGGCCAGCAATGATTCGGTCGAAACTTATCCGAAAGCGGGATATACCGACTGGGTCGAGATCTTCAATTCCGGAGATGCAGCCGTGGATCTGAGCGGATGGGGGCTGAGCGATAATCCGGAAAAGCCGTGGAAATGGCAGTTTCCCGACGGAACGATGATTCGTCCCGGGGAATACAGGGTCATTCTGTGCGACAAGGACACGGAAAAGAGCAGGGACGCGGAGCTGCACGCGTCTTTCACGATCGGCCGGAAGAGCGGAGAGGTCATCATCCTGACGGACGCGGACGGCGCCGTGCATGACCGGATCACGCTTCCTGAAATGAAGACGGATATCTCCTTCGGACGGAGTTCGGAGGATGGCGGTCTGTACTATTTTGACCCGCCTGCGCCTTTTGCGGCAAACAGCGGCGGCTTCGTGGGATATGCCGCGGCGCCGTCGTTCTCGGAGGAGCCGGGTTTTTATGATTCGGCCCGGAATCTGCGGATCATCGTCCCGGAAGGCACACAGGTGTTTTATACCCTGGACGGATCGGAGCCGACGCGAAAATCCGCGCCTTACAATGGGGAAACGCTGGAAATTGCCGCTACAACCGTGATCCGGGCCAGGGCTTTCGCGGAGGAGAGGCTCCGGCCCGGCGATACGCTCACAGGCACATTCTTTATCCAGGCGGATCACAGCCTGCCGGTGGTATCCGTCACGGTGGATCCGGACGACCTGTGGAATCCCAAACGGGGAATGCTGACCGTTGGAAAGGGCGTCAGCAAAAAAGAGGGGCTGCCCTTCAAAAACACCGTTTACCGGAAAGTGAAGAACTCCGGGGTCAAATATGAAAGCTATGTGGAGATGTACGACGACGCTGGAAAAAGGATCGTCAGTCAGGGGGCGGATATCTCCCTGAACGGCGACTATTCGCTGGACATGCCCCAGAAGAGTTTCAAATTCAAAGCGAAAAGCAAATACGGTGAAAAAACGTTCAGTGCAAAACTGTTTCCGGATCGGGATTATGAGGAATATAAAAGCTTCGTGCTGCGGAACAGCGGGAATGACTGCATGTGGACCCGCCTGCAGGACGGGTTTCAGAGCCGGCTGATGGATCTGTTCGGGCGCACCGTGACCCATCAGGCATGGAAACCCTATGCGGTATATCTGAACGGCCGGTACTGGGGCCATATGAACCTGCGGGAACGGGTGGACGAGTATATGGTCGCGCAGTTTGAAGGGATGGACCTGGAGGATGCGGACCGGCTGGACCTGCTGCAGGCAAACGGCAAGGCAAAGAACGGATCCAATACGGAATACAAAGCCATGATGAAAAAGATCAAAGCCGGCAATCCGGCCAGAAAGCAGAAGGATCTGCAGTACATCCTGGACAGTGTCGATGTGGACAGTTATTTCTGGTTCATGGCCTTCGAGATGTTCTTCGGCAACAGCGATATCGGCAATTTCCGCATCTACCGCCTGAACGCTCCCGGCAGCAAATGGAAATGGCTGATCAACGATCTGGACTACGGCCTGTGGAACTCCGGATTCAACAGTCCGAAGAGTTTTACCAAGAAGAGCGGCATGGGTCAGCTGAATTACGACAATACGATCTTTCGGAAGCTGCTGACCGTTCCGGAATATAAGGACCGGTACCTGACCATATACGGCGAAATCTATCGAAAACTGACAACGGACACGATGATGGAAGTGCTGGACGAACTGGTGCAGCTGATCGAACCGGAGATGGAGCGGCACTGGACCCGCTGGGGACCGGAAAACGACAGAAACGTCATTTCCGAAGTGCCGACGACGGCGGAAGGCGCCTACAAATACTGGCAGAAGCGGGTGGAACGCCTGCGGAACGTGATCCGGAAACGGCCGACGCGGCTGTGGGATTTTACGAAAAAAGCCTTCGGCCTGAGCAATGCGGAAATGGAGAAGTACTTTGGTCCAAAACCGCCGATGCCGCCTGAAGTCATCTGAAAACCAGCAAAATTGGGGCGGGTTCTCCATTTTCATCCGGCTCAGATCCCGCACAAACGCAGCGGTTCCCTGCGGAGGCTCTCATAGCCGATTCCTGCCGCGTCCAGTTCCTCCAGAAAACATCTGAAATACTTCTCTGAGGAAAAAGGCTGCATGAACGCAAGGAAAAAATGGTGATGGATGCAGGTGATCTCACAGAGGATATCTGTGATTTTCGACAGCGAAGTCACGACGTACAGCTCTTCGATATAGGGATCCAGCGGCCCGAAGCTTCTGCTGTTGACATAGGAAACACAGATGCTTGCCCTTGCGATATCCGGGGACGGAGGCGGCAGCATTCGCTTCATCTGTTTGATTTCCCACAGGGAATTCTCCGGCTGGGCCTGCAGCATCAGCTGTCCGCGGGCGATGGTGCATGCTTTGCCAAGATCTTTCAGATCCCGTTCCGTCGGGAAATCCAGGATGGCTTCGCCTGTAAACATTCGGTAGTTGTTATGATTCCCCAGCATCGCTTTGTGATCGATGCATACGGATACGGTGACTGTTTTTTCACATCCCGGATCCCAGCGCCTCGCGGCTTTTGCCAGCAATACGGACACGAAGGCATTCGGACTGCCGTCATAGTCCCTGCAGCGCTGCATGATCTGCGCTTCAGACAGCTTCACATAAAAAACGGTTTTGTCGTGATCTGCTGTGTCAGTCAGCCGAAAGAAATCGGGGATCGGTTTCTTTTGATACAGGGGCGCTTCCGTGTTGTCGATATCCGGTTCGCTGAACGGATTCCCTGTTTCGGATCCCGGGATCACATCGCCCGGCAGGCGGAATCCGGCCGGATCAAAGGTTTGTCCGGTCACTTTTGACAGATACAGGAACATGACGCTCTTGATATAGGGCATCACGCCTGATCCGTCGGTCAGAGCGTGATGAATCTCAAATGCCAGCCGGCGGTCTTCGTATTTCCAGGCTGCGAGGTGGCCGTTGGACGCTTCGGAATGAAGACGGATGGGCTCCCATGTGTTCCGGACGGTCATGGGCAGATCATTCGGCACGGGGACCAGGGCCTTCCCTTTGTGCACCGCCCTGACATAAAAGTATGGAAAACGCTCCTTCATCTCTTCCACGGCGCAGCGGAGGATTTCACCGTCCACAGGATCCCTGAGGGAAAGGATCACACCCAGGATGCTCTGGTATTCAGATACAGAAAAATCCAGATGCGGTTCATAGAATTCCGGCATGGCTTTCCTCCATAAAATCCAGATTGTTGCGCCGAAAAAGCTCCTGTTTATTATACCCGCCGGCTCCTCATCCCGCAAGCAAAGATGAACAGTCGCTTAAACGCTGATCACCGAGTCAATGCAGCTGTGGATGGATTGCTGTACCGTATATTCGACCCCTGCGGTGAAAAAAACCTTCCGGCGTGCTTCCGGCCGGATGCATTGTTACTGGTTCGACGGATACCATTCTTCAATCAGCGCCGTGGGAATTTCAAAGTGCTGGTAATCCTTCCGGTCTTCCCAGTCTCCGCCCCATTCGAAGCCATGTTCGGTAAACAGCCTGAAGCACAGATCATCATGATCGATCTTATACGGGAAATCCGCTTCGCGATCCAGATAGGGTTCCCCTGTGATTGGTTCAACGATGCGTTCGCCGTCGACCGTTTTCGTATACGGGTTGTAGAGTGTGTTGATATCCACTGCAAGGCCCAGTCCGTGCTTTGAAACCATGGTGGTATGGGAGATGAAGCGGAAGTTGAAGGAAGATGAATTGTTGTCTTCCATTGAAAGTTCATCGTCCGCGCCGTATTCGTCCACCAGGCGGATTTTTTCGATGGGATACTTCGCTTCGTACAACTGCCTGAGGATCTCCAGCACATCCTCCGCGATGTGGTAATTGACGATCATCTCCCCTGTATGGGTTTTCCCGTCCAGGTCCACATGCAGCACATGCAGGTAACGAAGGTCTTCCCGGGAAAGGGTACAGTCCTCCTTGAATGATTTCCCCTGGATCCTCTCAAACAATTCATCCGTGATTCCGGAGATCCAGAATTCGGAATCCGCGTCCGGTGTGCCTGATTCCGCGCAGGCTGTGCCAATCAGCAGCGCGGCGGCCATCACAAAAGCCAGTAATACTCTTCCCATACATTTCTCCTCCTGTTAGAAATTTTCTCGTTTATCCATCTCTCCCCTTTTCGCTTGATTGTATTATACCCGCCGCCCCCTCATCCTGCAAGAACAATTGTTTCGGCCGGATTCCGGTTCCTCTGAACAGCTTGATATCCGGACAGGTTCATGATCGGCAGCGACAAGGTCGGCCACTGGAATGGCTATGAAAGCGAAATCCGGAAGTATGATCCGCTGATCGCTCTGCTGGATGAGGACACCAGGCTGATGGTCACCCAGACAAACATCCTGGATCTGATCCATGTGGATCCCGTAACGATGCAGCGGGTGGAAGCGCTGGCCCCGGCCGCCTGACATCCCTTTCACCCATCAGGGTCAGGCATTCATCGCAATCAGTAAATGCTCGTCGGCAATGTCGTTATAGACTTCGCATGCTTTTTGTCGGACATCGTATACATGAACGATGTCCGACAGTTTGTTTCCATGTTCAAACTGGGTGATAAGATCCGGGCAGTCCGAAAGCTTCTCCGGCGCGAAATGGATCGTCTTGTGATTGTCAAACACGGCTGTATAAAGTATTTCAGCCTCGACCAGATCCTGGAAGATATGGCTGCCGTAGGACAGTTCCGGGTTGTATCCCGCTTTCCGTTCTTCTGTTTCACAGATAATTTCAAACGCGCTGATGTCTGAAAAGGCTGTCGGCACACCCAGTTCAGGCGAGGATGTCCCGACCCGCCCGGGAACAATCAGCATCATATGTTTCTGCAGATCCCGGTAATGCCAGTTGATGGCGCCGATCAGCCGGGCGACGGTATTTTTCTCGTGATAAGGCATTTCATAGTACCGGACGGGATCGACATAAACGATCAGATCCAGCGCGGACGCTTTGGACATTCCCATGGATGCCCCTCTGCTTTCCAGAAAAATCCTGTCTTCCGGGATATGCTCCGGGATCATGGTGCCTGTCTTCCCTTTCTGGATCTGAAGCGGGCGGCACTGAAGCAGATCAATGGAGTATTCGCCGCTTTCTGAGACGTTGATCGTGAACTCCGTGTCCACCGGATAATCGTATTCCTCCTGGATGCAGTGAAGCATCCTGCGCATCTGTTCCATCAGTGTTTTGTTGGTGGCCAGCCCTTTGCAGGAGATGAATTTCACCTCCCGCGGCCTGCCGGATTCCCGGAGATGGTATTCGGCATCCCAGTCATGCTCCAGCAGAATTTTATCCAGATACGGCGGCAGATTCGGGGCGATCCGTTCAAACGGAAGCCTGATCAGCGCCTGATCCGCCATGCTGATCACTTCCGCTTTCCCCTGGGAAAACTTATGCTGATCCGCCGAAGAGGAATAAGAAGTCCTTTCGGGCATATCCAGGTTCACGATCCTCGGATACGATCCTTCGGTCCGGTCAACGGCTGACGTGCCAAGCCCCATGACCAGGCGGAGCATTCCCGCGGTCGGATCTGTATCCTTCATGATCCGGTAGGGACTGTACGAATACCCGACGCCTGCCGCGCAGGGCATATAATACGAGCCGTAATAGGAGCCCGAAACGCGCTGGATCAGCAGCGCCATCTGCTCATCCCGCTTGTCCAGTCCGCGCCGTTTCCGGTAATCCAGCGCGGACAGGCTCATGGTGCTGGCGTAAACGGTCTTGACGGCCTTTTCGAATTCGTCCAGGCGGTCTTTCAGTTCGCCCGTGTTGATACAGAAAACAGATTCATATTTCCCCGCGAAGGCATTGCCGAAACCGTCTTCCAGAATGCTGCTGGAGCGGACAATATACGGATCCTGACCGTAGTATTCAATGATGCGGACGAACTGCTCCCTCATGCTGTCGGAAAAGGATCCGCCCGTCAGTTTCTCCGCGAATTCCTTTGCCAGCGTGAAATATCCCTCGTCTGTGCGCTGCCTGACCCGGTAATCCCACAGGTTGTTGTCCACGATATAGGTGTAATAAACATCCGACCCGACATAGAAGGAATCATGCGGCTCCAGCACATCGCCGATGTCCGGCTCCTGATTGCGGATAATGGCCCGGGCCAGCAGCATACCGCAGGCTTTTCCGCCGATCATCCCCGTGCCGATCATATGGTCCCGGACAGCAAAATAGTCTTCCGGGGTAAAATGCTTTTTGACCATCTCCCGCATCTTTTCATCCCGGGTCATCATAATGTTGCACATTCTGCCGCAGTCTTCCGTGATGTCCGCGCTGCTTTCATGAAGCAGTTTGGTCCGGTTGAAAAAACGGTCCCAGGAGTCGGCATACTGTTCTTCCGCCGATCGCTGTGCCTGCGCCAGCGTCTGATAGAAGCGGCTGGACTTCACGCCGTCCAGGATCGGTCGGAAATGCCCGGTCTCCGGTTCATAGGTATGCGGAAGAAACATCGTATCGGAATGGCGGTTCCAGACCTTTTCAGGCCGGACATAGATATTCCTGCTGTCCGCGTAAACATCGATGAACAGCTGGGTGGTATTCAGGATTTTATTGACAGCCTGGACGGAATGTTTGCCCCGGATGATCGGAAAGAAGGCAACCGTATCCAGAATAAAAAGGAACGGGCAGGTGACCCGGAAAAAGTTGCCCATCATCAGGTCTGTGGCCCAGGCCGCCTGCAGATCGGAAAGGCAGTCGAAAACATAAAAGGCGTCCTTCCCTTCCCGTTCGATGATATTGTGAATGTCCACGGTAAAGGTTTCAAAGCGGTGAGACAGCGGCAGCTGAACCGTTTTCACCTCCGGCCGGTCGGCAATCAGCGGCTCATGGCCCGCAAAGCGGAAATAGATGATATTCCGCTGATCACGGATCGCCTGTTCCACATAGGGTTCCATAAACAGCCTGAACTGGGACAGATCCGATACCCGCCAGACGACGTTATCGCCCAGCCGGATATGGTCAAACGCGGTATCCATCTCCGGAATGCCTGATAATATGCGGTCAAATGCTGCCATGATCTTCCCCCCTGTGCCCGGAATAAAACAAGTACTCCGCCTGCATCCCAGCTGGATCACTCCGCTGCGGCACGAACGAATGCATCTTTTCCGGAAAAATAAACAAGGGAGCCAATTCAGCTCCCTTGCTCGCAGAAAATGTATCACCTGAGTAACGCTGTGTCAAGTCTTTCCTCTTACGCTTCGAACGTCAGCACATGGGAATATCCCGTCAGATCAAACACTTCCCGCACTGTGTCGCTGACATTCCGCACCACTCCGTAACGTCTTGCCTGATCCCATCCGGATCAGGCATTCCTTTCCCCGGAATGCCAGGCCGTATTTCAGAATATGCTCCGCGGGAATGCCGCGGCTGATCAGTTCCGCGTCATACTGCTTCTCTTCAATCTGTTTCAGGGCGCTTTGAGCGGTATCCTCCAGGCTTGTTTCCCCTGCCGCTTCATTCTGCACCTTGAATTCCATAATAACCGCCGGCCCGGAGGGATCCTTCGGCTCCATCATCACATCATACCGGCCGAATCCGCTTTCCCGGTTCGATCGCAGGAGATAATCCTTTGTCCGCTCCGCCATCAGTCCCAGCACAAAACCGTGGTAGAACCGTTCCGGTTGTGCGCCGCCGGGATGGTTTCCGGCGTCAAAGGAACTGAAGGTCTGCAGGGCAATCCTTTTCATATAATGATTCATTTCATCAACACGGCCATGCAGCATTGCCTGCACAAAAGACGGCATGCTCTCATCCTGCTCAAACCATTCCATAACCAGATTTCTGAACATAATCCAGACTTCCAGATTTGTGATCGTCAGCCGATAGACTGGATCTTCCCAGAAGGAGGATTCCCTCATCGCCGGGGTTGGAATCACTTTCATATATCCCGAGGCCAGCAGCAGGCTCCAGATCGCGTTCTTCTTCCGATCCAGCTGATTGAAAACAATCTGCTCGTCCAGCGGAACCTCGATGTAATCTCCCTGCAGCAGGGTTTCAAACTGCTTTTTGATCTCCGGACTGCCTTTCCTCAGCAGGCTCCCCACCAGCCCGTTGCTGCTGGTGTTCGCCCAGTAAACGCCGGTTTTTTTCTTGTCCAGGAAATTTGTCACCGACCATGGATTATAGATATCCGTCACCGTACCGAAGGTAAACCCGTCATACCAGATTTTCACTTTTTGCTTGTCCGCCTCAGAAAAACCCTGTTCATCCAGCGCCCGGAAAACCTCTTCCTCCGTAAAGCCGAAGCAGTCAGCGTATTTATCGGAAGTTGTGGTCACCACATCCAGATTGTTCAGATCGGAAAAGATCGATTCCTTGCTCACACGGGTAATCCCGGTCATGATCCCCCTCTCCAGGGAGGGATTTGTCTTGAAGGCGTTGTTGAACATTGTCCTGGTGAAGGCAACCAGATCATCCCAGTATCCGTTGATATAGGCTTCCTGCAGGGGCGTATCATACTCATCCAGGAAGATCAGCACCCTTTTTCCATGGATCTTCATCAGAAGGCTTGATAACAGATTCACGGAAAACGCGGCATCCGTATCAGTCATATCTTCACAGACCGCTTTCAGCGCCCGTTGTTCGTTCTCACCAAAACCTTTGTATTGATATAATTCCGGAAAACAAAGATAAAGCTTTACCAGCAGCTTTTTCATCTGGACCATCGTATCTTCATACGTTCTTCCCTTTATCCCGGCAAAACTCAGAAAGATGACAGGCCATTTGCCCTGCTGATCCCGCAGCTCAGCGTCTTCCCAGACCTTCAGGCCTTCAAAGAGTTCCTCCCGGTTTTCAAACTTATTGGAGAAGAAGCAGTTGAGCGTGGACATATTCAGGGTTTTGCCAAAGCGGCGCGGACGGGTGATCAGCGTCACGTCGTCTCCGCCGTTCCACCACTTTGATATGAAATCTGTCTTATCTACATAGAAACGCTGATTCACCCGCAGTTTCTCAAAGTCCTGAACTCCAGTAGCAATTTCCCTCTTCATGCTTTTCACGCTCCCCGCTGATTCCGCCTCCATTATATCAGTTTCCGCCATGAACCACAACCCGGCGGTTTGGATAGACGCAGACGATGACGTTCTTTTCAGAATGCTTTTTCTGAAGGAGAGGAATCATGTTATATTCCGGCAGGGATGCCGGTGACAGCGATGACAGAGAGAATCAAAGAAAATGAAATTCGGGTTCCGGGCGGTGGAATTGACGCGGAGCCTTATTTCAGAACAACATTTTTCGAAGAAGTGTCAGAGGGATACGTCCTGATGGTTCTGTCTTTTCCGGCGCTGAGGATTTACTGACCCTGACTGTTCACGTTGACGGCATTGTATCCGTTCTCAAATTCCCTGCCCGCATCAAATGCTGCGATTTCAGATGCGGATAAATCGCCCTTTCCGTCATAACGGTAATAGCGCCCGCTTTCAGCGACAAACTCCAGAATGCAGTAGTCTTCGTCTTCAACACCCTTTGGATAATACTTCTCATCGCCCTCGTTCCAAAGGAGTTCTCTGTATGCTCTTTCAAAATGGACGACGGCTTTTCCGAACAGGCAAACCCCTTCAAAAGTCGAATCGTCAGAAAAATACAGGCAGGCGTTCCCGTTCGCCAGCAGACTTCGCACATGAGCAGAACTTGTATTGGTCGAGATCAGATGCCTGCCCAGTCCCCTGTGCCACACGCAGAAAGCCCTGCGGACATTTTGCCTGCCCGTCTCATCGGTATATCCGATGGTGGCGAACAGGGACCGGTTGATCAGATTCATGATTTCATCTTTTGTCATGGTTTTTTTCCTCTCCGTCCTGTTTTGCTGTCAGTCCGTGATCTCCGTGAAGCACGGTGCAATGCTTGATACACCACGGGAAAAGGAAAGAAACATAAAACATCTGAAGGAAACAGGAGGAGATGGTGCCTGCGGCGCCGGGGATCCAGCCTTTGATCAGCGGAACAAAAATCAGGGTCACCGCGTAAAAACCGAGAATCCCTGTCACGAACCGTGTGACTCTCGTCACCATGGGAACATCGGTGGAGAAACCGATAAACCTTCTTTCCAGCACCCAGCCGACCAGATAGCCGATGACCCAGCCGACGCCCTTGTACGTGTCATTGGCCATTTTCTTGCCGTCCACCAGCAGCTTCCCTGCCGCGTCTTTGTCTTCCGGATAGCCCTTAATCGCGGCAAACACCGCCACGGCTACGGCAATGGCGATCCCGATGATCATCACCGGGATATCTTTTTCGGGATGAGTTTCGATCCATTTCAGCAGTCTGCCGGTCAGCCACATGACCAGCAGACCGGTCGCCGTGCCCACCAGGATATCCTGGGGCGTATGCACGCCGAGGAAGTTGCGGCTGAAAGCAATCAGCACGACAATCAGCCCAAGGAAAATACGCAGCGCGCGAGGCAGCTCCTTCCTGATGGCCGCGCCGCCGTACAGGGAGGCGCCGTTCATGCTGTGGCCGCTGGGAAAGGAATAGCCTGTGGCGGTGATCATGGCTTCATGGTGAGGGGCCATGCGGGGATCCCTGATCCACGGGCGATAAGCGCAGACCGTGACCTTCAGGAGGCCGTTGACGATCCTGTTGCCGCTCCAGCCCATCAGAAGATAATTTCCAAACTCCTTGCTCACACACCAGTAAATCTCACCGATGATGATCAGCACAACGCTCATCTCTCCGATGAAGCTCATCTTCTGGAAAAACTCCGTGAGAAAAGCGCCTGCGCCTTCCCTGAATTTCTGAAGAGCCAAAAGAATTTCAATATCCATGCCGTTCTCCTCCTGAAGTGTGTCTTGATTCCATATCCTTCTGCCTGTCTCCTTCCCTGCGGTCTTGTCAGCCATCCGGCCTTTGCCGTATAATGGGTTATCACATAGGACCGCCCCGGTCATGAGGAGACTTGCATGAAAACGCTTCAAGTTGTTGCTGCGATCATTTACCACCGGGGGAAGATTTTTGCGACCCAGCGCGGTTACGGGGAGTTTAAGGATGGCTGGGAATTCCCCGGCGGCAAAATCCAGGATGGCGAAACGCCGGAGGAAGCCCTGTCGCGTGAGATCCTGGAAGAGCTGGACACCCGGATAGCGGTGGGGGCTTATATCGGACAGATTGAGTATGACTATCCGGCTTTTCATCTGTCCATGAAATGCTTCTGGTGCACGGTCGTCTCAGGCAATCTGATCCTGAAAGAGCACGAAGCGGCAAAATGGCTTGCTTTGGAAGAGCTTGATGCTGTGGAATGGCTCCCGGCCGACTGGCAGTTGCTGCCCATGCTGCGGGAGCACGGACTCCCGGATGCTGAATGAATGAACGACCCGGATCACGCCTGACGCTTTTCAAGCGCATGAAGGAATAAATCGGTAAGCTCAGGATCAAACTGTGTTCCTTCTCCTTCGGCAATAATACTCCTGGCATACTCTATGGAAAAAGCAGGTTTGTAGATCCGGACAGAGATCAGCGCGTCATACACATCGCAGAGGGCCATGATCCTGGCTTCGAGCGGGATTTCTTCTCCGGCCAGTCCGCTCGGATATCCCTTCCCGTCATATCGTTCGTGATGATACCGGGCGATATTGGCGGCCGTCTTCAGATACAGTTCCTCTGTGTGGCCTTTGCCCATCGTCTTCAGAATAATCTCATACCCGTATTCGGAATGCTTTTTCATGATTTCGAACTCTTCGGGGGTTAACTTCCCCGGTTTGTTCAGAATCCGGTCCGGAATCTTCACCTTGCCGATATCATGCAGCGGAGCGCCGAGGATGATGTTGTCCCGGTATTCTTCTGTCAGCTCCGGATATTTCCCTGACTCCTCCATCTCACGGACAAGCATTCTGACAAAGTCTTCCGAGCGTTCGATATGATTTCCGGTATCCTGATCCCGTTCTTCCACAACTTCCGCGAAGGTGGAAATAATATCCCGCTGCAGGATCCCGATCCGATTGCTCTGGGCGATCTCCCGGATCACCTGGCTGCAGATCAGCAGATACAGCAGCTGCCCGGTGAAAGTAAATGCCGCCGCGTTCTCGATATCCAGGATAAACGCCTGATGTTCCTTATAGATCGAGGATCCGATCAGATATCCTGCGGCAAGCGGAAGGATAACGCACATCATCCGGATGGGGCGGTCATAGAGCGTGATCGGCATCAAAGCAAGAAATACAATGATGCTTGTTCCCGGAATATCAGCGTTGTTGGGTTGCAGGCTCAGCAGAATCGCGTAGGCGATGATAATAATGATCTGCAGATAACAGGCGGCAAGCTTCCTGCCGTTGCTGGAATGTTTGAGGGCGTGAAGGATGCCGATTTCCGCCGCTTCTGCCGCTGAAATGAAGATATAAGGGATAATTCTGTTGATGCCGTTGGGCAGATTGGCCAGCAGATAAATGAGGCCAAGGATAAAACCGGCGTACGAAGTCACCCGGGCCGAAAGCATATTTCGCCTGGTCACATGCGGAAAGACAAGCTCAAACTCCTTCTTGTTCAGTCCGCCGTAAAAGAGATATCTGGAAATTGCGGATTTCCTGGTTTGCATGTACGATAATACTCCTCCGTTTTCCAAAGGAATAAATCAAGCTTTATTATTATAATTATATCACGGATAAGCCTGAACCAAAAGAATTATTTTCAGTTGTCCTGCCGGGAAGTCCGGGAATTTGCGGCATTGACAATCACAATGCCTGCGCAGACCAGCAGCAGCGCGAAAAGGCCTGACAGCGAAAAAGCTTCGCTTTCCTCTCCTGTTAAAAACAGTGCGGAAAGCAGCACGCCCATGATCGGATTCATGAAGCCCAGAATGGACACCCTGCTGACGGGATTATACTTCAGCAGAACACCCCAGAGCGTGTAGGCTCCGGCGCTGATGAATCCCATGTACAGCAGATTCCAGGTGCAGGAGGATGAATAGAAATGAAGATGTCCGCCCATCAGGGCGCCGATAGCATACAGAATGATCCCGCCGAAGGCAAACTGATAGCCGCTCAGCGTGACAGGATTTTCATCCCGGGCGTAGATTTTAATCAGGCATCCGGAAAGTCCGTAGAACAGATCCGCCGCCAGCATGGCGCCTTCGCCGGCCAGCGTAATGGCGCCTCCGGCCATCAGGGCGCCGGGGCCGCCCATGATCAGGATGATGCCCGCAAACCCGATAACGCAGCCGATCAGCTTCCGCCAGGTCATTTTTTCAAAATGAAACAGAAAGACGGCAAAAAGGATCGCGATAAAATTCCCGGATGCGTTGATAATGGATCCCCGGACGCCGGACGTATTCGCCAGCGCCATGAAAAAGAAGAAATACTGCCCGACCGTCTGGATCAGGGACAGGATTCCGATTTTCTTCCACGATGCCGCTTTGGGGATCAGGAAACCGCGGGAAAGCAGGGATCCGAAAGCAATCGTCATGAAACCGGCGATCACGAAGCGGGCTCCCGCCAGCATGATCCGGGAAGCCGTGTCTTCCGCCGGAATTCGGAATAGCTGATATGCGATTTTGATGGCAGGGGAAGCGCTCCCCCAGAGAACGCAGCAGAAAAGCGCCGTAGCGAAAACGACGGGCATGCGTGTCCAGATCACGGGCTTTTCCGCCGGCCTTTGTTCTTTCTTTTCTCTCTGGGAAAAAATCATCGATGATGCCTCCTGGGGTACGGTTGTTCTTCACACGTCCATGTGATTCATGCTTTACGTTCCGATGTTGTTCATCTTATCTGAAAAATGTTCTTTGGTCAATGACGATCGTCCAAATCCGCATGCCGTCTCCCATGAACCAGTGCCTGCTTGTTCTTGATCAGAAAGACAACCTGACAATGGAGAACAAAAAAGGGAAACAGATGGAAAGGACCTTGACGGTTTGATCGGAACAGAGATAAAATAGAAGAAGAGACAGATATTGATGATACTACAGACAGAAGATACGGATAGGAGGAAGAAAGAAAGCTACAGCGAAGTAAATTATCTGGCTCACGCTCTTCTGGTCAGACAATTCTGTCCCTTGTGGAGCCGGACCGCATATCAACGATCTGTACTGACAGAATCAGCCGATCCGTAAATACTCCGGGATTTCCATATGGATGGTCTTCATCGCGTCCTCCAGTCCGCTGATGATCTCATCCCGGCTGAAATCCGCCCGGGCCAGAAAGTCATCGTCCTTGCTGTTCACGTGGTCGTAAAAAGCAATGATGAGCGCCGCCTTCTGCCGCTCATCCCACGCGGCATTCTGGATCAGATCAAACAGTTTTTCCTCTGCGGCGTTGATCTGTCCGTTGTCAACCATCTGCCGGAGATATTCATGGTTTTCCCGGCAAAGAGCTTCCATCGCCGAGACCAGCTCGCCGTGTTCCAGTTTCTGGCCGAAAAGCATCCTGGCCAGCACCTGGGCGATGCCGTGAATCAGGCGCATGATGTAGTCTTTCTCAAAATAATACATGATCTTACTCCAGCCGTATATAATAATCACAGATCTTTCCCTCAGGAGGTGCCCATGAAACTGTTTTCCGATTCCCTCCCGTTTTTCAAAGCAAACTTCCACTGTCATACCCTGAACTCAGACGGCAGGCTCAGCCCGGAAGAATGCGTAAATTTCTATCAGAGCGCCGGTTACAGGATCCTTGCGGTCACGGATCATCGGACGGTCACTTCCCCGCCTCCTTCGGATGGGATGCTTTTCCTTCCCGGTATCGAAATCGATTATGTGCTTCCCGGCCAGTGGGTGCATATCCTGGGAATCGGCATGGAGGGCAGCATTGGCCGGCAATGGGATCCCTCCGGAACTCCGCAGGAAGGCATTGATCTGATCTGCTCTCTCGGCGGTATTGCCGTACTGGCGCACCCGGCCTGGTCGCTGAACACGCCTGCTTTTATGCGTTCCCTGTCCGGTCTCTCCGGGGTGGAAATCTGGAATTCCGTCTCCACACTGCCGATGAACGCGGACCGGGCGGATTCCTCTTCCCTCCTGGATGTGACCTGGGCCTCGGGAGGGCAGCTTCTTCCGGTGTACGCCAATGATGATTCCCATCCCTACCGGACCGAAGCGGGTGTCGCGGCAACGATGGTGCAGGCGGAAGAGCTGACAGTTCCTGCCGTGATGGATGCCCTGAAACAGGGGCATTTCTATGCGACCACAGGCCCCCTGATCAAACAGATCGAGATCACGAACCGCCGGGAAATCCTGGTCCGTTGTTCCCCGGCGGAAGCAGTCATTTTCTATTCGGATGCCCCCTGGTCTGCGGGTCGGGCCGTCATCGAATCCGGCATGACCGAATGCAGCTATTTCATCGGGAAAAACGATCATTTTGTCCGGGTGGAAGTCAGGGACGCGGCAGGCCGAAAAGCCTGGTCATCCCCTGTGAAAGTATAACGGAGCCATCTTTTGATACAGCTATTCGCTTCTGTCCTGCATTTCCCGGAGCAGGTAATAGGTATTAATATACTTCTGGAACTTCTTCCTGTGTTCTGCGCCCATTTCACCCTCCGAAAGCATGTGCTTTCACGGCATTCCCGGCCGTAATCAAATAAAACCGAATCATCTGTGAAAGCTTTCCACCATCTGCCGGATCAGATCTGCGGCTTCAGGGTGTTCTTCTGTCAGTTCCGCCATCAATGCCGCTTTTTCCTCCGGCCCCGGTTCTCCGTTTTCCCAGGCAGCCGCCAGAAGATCGGCGATCTCCACCATCAGGTCATAGTCTTCAAATTCCGGTTCCTTCAGGTCTTCCCTCGTTCCGTCCTGACGATAATGAAGGTTCAGCACGTTGTGCGAAATGCCGGCATATTTGACATACCGGACGGTCAGGTCTTCATAGTTCTTCAGGCTCATGACGGTGACAGGGTCGTAGGAATCGCCGGCCCGGCGTTCGCTGTATACCTCATAGGACTCGTTGATCACCAGATCGTAATTCCAGAACCCTTTAGCCAGATGAAAAGTAATATCCTTCCCCGCTTCGGCGTCTTCCGGATAACTGCACATCTGCATCTCCCACGGCAGTGACATGACTTCCGCAATGGTCCTTCCGGCCATGGCGTCCAGTTCCTCCTGGGGTAGCGGAGCGACGATCAGCTCCTCCGTATACTGAACAGGCAGCGTCATCAGGTATGTTTCCAGCGTCTGATATTCTTCCTCCCCAAAGACCCCCTGATCCGGCGAAATGGTGTTCAGATACGCGGCGTACAGTTCCGTTGCGCGGTCATCAAAGAATGTTACGGCCCGGTAGTAACGCCCGTCCTTTTCAATCAGGGCAGCACCGTATCCTTCGCTGGTGATGCCGTAGGTGATTTCCGGTCCGCTGGCCATATTGACGGCCTCGCCGAATGTCGAAAAGTGAAACGGATCCGCCTCCGCTGTTTCATCGGAGATGTTTTCGCCTTCGGGTACCGGAGGAGCGCCGCAGATTTCGCAGGGTTTCAGATGCCGGTACGGCTCCGAATTCAGTTCCGCATATGGGAATGAGCCCTGCAGCGGCAGGTACTTCGGATTGACACGCCTGCAGTTCTGGTCCAGGTGATAGTATTCCCCGCCGTCTGGCTGGTAATAGAGAATCGGATCGGCTGTCTCCTCCGCCGGGATCTCCTCTTCCGCTTTTTCACAGGTGTCGAGACCGTCTGGATTGATGTACCAGAGTCCGTCCTCTTCTTTCCGCACAAGGAAGCGGAGACGGTATCTTTCCGGAGCTGTACCGTTGTTTCTGTCCAGAACGGAGGTGACCGTTACCAGATAATAGACCAGGCCATCCGGACCCTCGCCCGCGATTTCATTGACTGATTCGATCACGACATCCTGAGGCGTTCTGTTTGCCAGGATGCCGAACAGTTTTGCCCGGGGATCCTCAGCGATTGCCCGCCACCCGGAATCGCACATCGTCATCATGGTGTCCGGATCATTGCTGTTCCAGGCCGAAAAGAATGCGACGACGCGTTTTCTGATCTCCGCCTGTTCCGTGGTTTCCGGTCCGTCCGGAAGTCCCCGGCGCATCATTTCCTCCTGTACCTGCTGATACAGGGCAATCAGTTCCTGATCCGTCATGCCGGACAGATCTTCCGCGAAGGCCGTCGCGGCCAGGAACACCGTCATGACAGCCAGAATGATCAACTTCTTCATGCTGCAATCCTCCCTGATGAAAACCTCTTCCGGAAGCCTCCTCCGGTTTCGCGTTCCGACCTCTGCTTTTCGGGCCGGAATCTGTCAGTCCTTGTTTCGAAGGGCTTTGAGCCTTTTCATGTTAAACTTTGCGATTTCTTCCCATAGCTTTTTTAGCTGTTTTTTATGGGTGCAGAGCTTTTCTGTGCAGCTCCGGCACCGCAGATAATCATTCGTTTGATCCGAAAAGCGCTCAGGATGCTTGTAAAAAGTGACTTCCCAGCGGATGAGCAAACCGACCGAAAGAGCGAGAAGCCCCCATGTATATGGCTTCATGACAAAGAAAAGCGGTGTGAACATCATGGCATAATCCCAGTTGTAGATTCTGCAGGTGGCGCAGCATTTGTTTTTCAGGAACCAGGTCTGGAACGGGCAGAAAAACAGAATGCAGATCATATCGCAGACGGAATAGGCGCAGCTCAGCAGCAGCATGATGCCGTCGTCAAATATGCCCGCGATATACAGCGCGCCGAAAATGGCGTTGAAGCCGAGCCAGATCAACAGCACGAGGACCGTGCCGTTATTGTCCTGAATGGAAATCTCCGTACTGCCGGATTTGACATAGTTGCGGGCAAACTGCTTCTGGGATCCCGGGCTTTCCAGTTTCGAAGGGAAAAAACGAAAGATCATTTCCACCGCGAACAGCACGCAGATGAACGCGATGATGCCCGGCTTCTCCTCCAGGGAGTCAAGGATAGCCGGGCCGTTCTGGCTCCTGTAAATGATATACTGAATCAGCAGCAGAATAAACAGCACAGAACGGTAAACAAGCCGGAAATAGTGGGCGGCGCTGACTGCGGTCAGTCTGGTTTTCCTTTTCATGTTTCGCCGTAATACACAATCCGTCCGCCGAGCTCCGTGAAACTTTTTTCGAAGGTTCCGTAATCGATCGCCACGGTCGTACCGGCGTTCGGATCGCGGTAGATCAGGGATGTATCGTCATATCCGCAGATCACAATCGCGTGCTCGCCGCCCGGCCATGAGACTGTCTCCCCGTTTTCATCCAGCCACTTCCAGCGGTACATGATATCCCGCATCGGAGCGGACACATACCAGGCCAGTACCGGGTTTCCGGTATCCAGAATCGCTTTGATGTCGTCAATCGTCGCGTTCTTCTCTGTGTGGACGCCCGGCATCAGCTGCTCCGCGACCTGCGCGATCGGCTCGTTGAATACGCCGTAGGAATACTCGCTCCGCGGATCCCCGACAAATTCACGCTCCGGGTTTGCGCCGTGCCGCACACCGTTCTCATCGTCGTACGGCTGTGCTCCCATCGGCAGCAGGTCATAAATCTGGTCCACCGTGACCCCCGCTCCGTAGTATTCCAGCAGCATATACAGGGAAACGCTTTCGCAGCCCGTGGGATAGTCCGGATACTGGCAGAATTCAATCACGTCCAGCATAACGCTGTTTTCCGTTGCCTTTGCTTCCTGGATGGATCCGTCCGGCCGTGTCTCCCCGGCTTGCCACTGGTCCCATTTCACCGGGGTGACCACGTTCGTGTACAGATATAGTTTTTTCGAGAATGCGTCCGCCGCTTTCTTTGTAAACAGCGGATTGTAGTAATGCTCCTGCACCGCCGCCACCATTTCTGGCGTGATGCCTTCGTCGCGCCAGGCCGGCAGCGAATGGTCATACATCCATTTTTCGCTGTAGCCCTTTTCCCCAATCACGATGGTGCTCGGTGAGGCGAAATACGCCATGGCCGCCGCCTGATCGTCGCCCAGCAGCAGGTCGATCTCTTCATCGGTAAACGCCTTGCGGTGAACCATCTGCTCGGCGTCTGACAGCACTTCCCGCACCTTGTCCGCGTCCAGCTCATGGGTATGGATAAAGGAATAGATGTTCGCGTAGTCCATCAGTGTCAGCGCGTAAGCCGGTTTGTCCGCCACGTAGTCGTATTCCCAGGAATAGCCGCCGTCAGCCATCTTCATCAGCGCCTCCGGCAGAGACGCGAGCCGTTCGTTGCAGGGCTTTGCGTAATACGGAGAAGAAGCGCTGGCGGTGCCGAAGGGTTTCTCCGGCATTTTCTGCGCGTCCCAGGCTTTCCAGACTGCCGTGCCGGTTTCTGCCAGTCCTCGCCGCGTGACCGTTGCGTCCGGCGTCGGGAAGCTTCCGTACAGTGTATCGCCCAGGAACTTCCGGACAATCTCCCCGAGGAATTCCTGCGTCAGCGCCGTGTTCCCCTGGAACTCTCCGTCCTCCCCATCGTAGACTCCGGTCTGTTTTGCCCAAAGAGCAGACCGTTCATAGGGCGATCCTGCCGTCACATCCGGGAAGTTCTCCCCGGCCATGTCCGGTTCCGGTTTTTCGGCGGTCCGCCACAGCATCTCAATGGCTTCCCCCCGGGTTGCCGGGCGATCCGGCAGGAAGTATCCTGTCTCATAGGCATCAATGAGCTTCTTTTCAATACAGAACGCGGTATATTCATGACCGGCTGGCAGTTCAGGCTGCGGGTATTCCTCGCCCTCTGCCAGGTAAATCCACGGTATATACACCTTGTTCAGGTCCTGCATCCAGGTCCGCCCGTTCGCCCGTTTCATATCGAGCCGGTTGATCTGTGTGCACCGCGTCCGCTGGCGTTTTCCGCTGTTGGGGCTCATCAGGCTGCTGACGGTGCTTACCACATAGTATTCCCCGGCACACTTCCCCAGGTACATCATCTGATGTCCGGGGAAGTTCAGCAGCGTGCCCATCGGCAGCACATCCAGCAGCGTTTCCTTTTCTTCCTGGCTGTACCCCGCGATGTTGATCCGCGGATTCCGTTCCACCAGCCACTGCCAGGTTCCGTTGCGCGGCATGTCCAGGCCGAAGCAGCAGAATACGGAATGATTCAGGCTGGTACAGTCCTCGTTGTTCAGCCCGGCTCCCCATCCGTACGCGTCGCCCAGGGACGCCAGCGCAACTTTTGCCAGGTTTCCCACGGTCAGCGGCAGGTAATCTTCGCTCACCCGTTCCCGCGCGTTGATGAGTGCCGGCGTCTTGCCGTAGCTGCCGTCCTCGTTCCGCACGGGCAGGTAAACCGCGTAGTTATGAACCGGCAGCCGGTTGATCACCAGGGCATCCGGATCTGTGTCATCCATCCGTTCGAGTACCGTTCCCATGGTAATCAGACGACAGACGGTCTCCTGCGCGGAGCAGGAGTAATCGGTATACATCTTGTCGCCCCAGAACACCAGGCGCTTGTCCGCGGGGATGTCCCAGGCGCTCAGCCATTCTTCTTTATCCCGGCACAGGGCGATGTCTTCCGCCCGGACCCAGCCGGTGCAGCAGGAGGTGGCTGCCTGGAAGTATTTACCGTCCGCCGAGGTCGCGTAAATAGCCACCGGCTCGTTCACCCGGATGCCGACCAGCGGCTGGTAGTCAAAGTCCAGGTCTGTCGGGTCGTCCAGCAGCTTTCCGTCCCAGGGGAAGGTAATCAGGTCAGTCCGCTTCACCGCAATACCCCATCTGACGGGCATTTCTTCCGCTGCGTTGGGATCGATGCAGTTGGCCGCAATGACGTCGAAATCTTCCTGCTCCAGTTTCTTTCCGGTCTCGTCCCAGATCCATCCCAGGTAGTATTTCACATCATCGGCCGTACTTTTCTTCAGCGCTTCCCGCTTTTCAAATCCGTTATAGGTCTCCTGCAGGGTTCGCATATTCCGCCGGTTGGTGCCTTCGCCGGCGATGGCAGCCTCGTTGATCCGTGCGATCTCCTCCGCCGTGGCCAGCAGCGCGTCCGGATCTCCCGTCAGACCTGCCCAGAATGCGGAATGCGTCATTTCTTCCGTAACGCCCGGCATATAGACAACCTCCCTGACCGCCGCCTGGGCCGCCTGCAGCGACGGCACGGCGATGATCCCGCACAGCGCCAGGATGATCATCGTGATCCTGCCTGAATGTTTCCTGGTATTCTTTCGCATGGTTTTTCCTCCGCCTTTCCGCCTTTGATGAAGATTGATTTGTTGGTCTTTCATCCTGATACGTTTATTTATTTTATCCTTCTGAAAATCCCTTGTCAATCTTGCGCTCCGTAACCTTTTTCGTTGACAATCTTTCCCTTTTGCCTGTACAATATCTGTGTCGTTGAAAATTGAAAGGAGAGGTACCATGAAAGCACCTTTTTCATCTTATCTCGCGGGGATTGCTCCCGGTCTGAAGGAGCTGGTTTCCCTGCTGCGGAAGCGGTATGACTATGTTTCTGTGCTGTCCACCGATTCCGTCGGTTTCTCTGTTTCCATCTCCCAGCGGGCAAAATCTGTTGCCCGCCAGAACATGACCACCGAGCGCGGCACGGTCGTTCGGGTATACCGGGACGGGCTCTACGCCGAATCCGCGTTCACCGGCTTTGATCCTTCAAAGGCCGCCGAACGGTATGAATCCATTGTCGGGGAGCTGGATGCCCAGCTGCGCCTTCTGAAAGCCGCCGGTGTCGAGCCTTTTGAGACCGGAATTCTCCCGG
Organism: uncultured Clostridia bacterium; assembly: GCA_947166385.1. Lineage (GTDB taxonomy): Bacteria > Bacillota > Clostridia > Christensenellales > Aristaeellaceae > Aristaeella. The sequence goes on from CAMVEB010000019.1 coordinate 51,753, forward strand.
ATGAGGAGCGCACCGTCTTCGCGGAGATGGAGATGGCCCGCCTTCCCCAGGCGGAGGAGATTGCCGTTCTGGTGGACAGGCTTTCCTCCGTCTCCGACAGCGGCATGGAGCATGGCAGAGCGAAAGGCCTGACCCTGATTGATTTCCAGACCCGTGCTTCCTCCACGCATGTCTGTAAATTATTCCTGACGGAAAATCAGGATCTGCGCCAGTCCTATGTCTACAGTGAAGGCATGCTGGCCGCCCTGGTCGCCGGCAAAGAGCGGACCGACCTGGCCTACGTCTCCCTCTCCGGCCGGAAAGGCCCCGAGCTCTTCGACGATATGGACCGGAGAATTCCGGAAGTCCTGCGCATCGCCGCCGATCTCGTTTCCGCCGAGCGCGTGGAGCCCGGAGAGTATGAAGTGATTACCGCCCCGGAGGTCACCGGCCTGATCGCCCATGAAGCCTTCGGCCATGGTGTGGAAATGGATATGTTCGTCAAGGGCCGCGCCCTGGGCGCTGAGTATATCGGAAAGCGTGTCGGTTCCGACAAGGTTACGATGCACGAGGGCGCTCTCTGTGCCGAGGATGTGACCTCCTACGCTTTTGATGACGAAGGCACCCCAGCCGGGGATGTGACAGAGATCGACCGCGGCATCCTCCGCGCCGGCATCTGTGACGCGCTGAGCGCTCTCCGCCTCGGCGTAAAGCCCACCGGCAACGGCAAGCGGCAGAACTTCGCGCACAAGGTCTACACCCGGATGACCAACACGGTTTTTGATTCCGGTGAAAGTTCGCTGGAGGAAATGATCGCCTCCATCAAAAAAGGTTATCTTCTCGAAGGCATGCAGTCCGGCATGGAGGATCCCAAGCACTGGGGCATCCAGTGCATCCTGGACCGGGGTTATGAAATCATCGACGGCAAGCTCACCGGCAAAGTCGTCTCTCCGCTGGTCATGACCGGTTATGTACCGGATCTGCTGGGTTCTGTCTCCATGGTCTCGAAGGACCGCGAGATCTTCGGCGCCGGTTACTGCGGCAAGGGCCATAAGGAATGGGTCAAGGTCGCCGACGGCGGTCCCTATCTGAAAGCGAAAGTGAGGCTGGGATAATGGCTGAAGGAATGAATACCGCGCTGAATACATTGTTGGATGTCCTGAAATCTTCCGGGGCTGACGCCTGGGAAGTCTCCGACCGGGAGGAGTCCGGCTGGGAGTTCTATTTCATCCGCCATCGCCTGGACCAGCACCGTGCGAAACAGATCCGCGCTTTCTCGGTCAAGGTGTATAAAAAGTTTGATGCCTTCCTCGGCTCCGCCACGGCGGAAATTCCCTGCGACGCCTCCGCGGAAGAGATGCGCCGCACGGTGGATGGTCTCTGTTCCGACGCGTCCTACATCCGCAACCCCTTCTATACGCTGAATCAGCCGAAGCCCGCGGAGGAAAGCGGCGATCCGTCGGCTGAGCCGGATCTGGAAGCCATCAGCGGAGACTTTATCCGCGCGATGGCCGCCGTTCCCGAAACAGAGACGGAGGACCTGAACAGTTATGAGATCTTCGTCAGCAAAATCCGTAATCACTTTATGAACAGTGAAGGCATTGATGTCACGGCCGTCTATCCTTCCTCCATGCTGGAGGCGGTGGTCAATGCCCGGCGCGACGGCCATGAGATCGAGCTGTACCGGCTCTTCGATTCCGGCTCCTGCAACAGGGAACAGCTGACAGAGGATATTTCCGAAGCCCTGGCTTACGGCCGGGACCGGCTGATTACATCGCCCACTCCCGCCCTCGGCAAAATCGATGTCGTCTTCTCGACAGACCCTGCCCGGGAATTGTATAGCTATTTTATCGACCGCCTGAGTACCGGCATGGTGTACCGCGGCATTTCTGACTGGAAGCCCGGCGATACCGTCGCCCCGCCCACCCTGACGCTGCAGGCAGTAAAATTCCTGCCCAATTCTTCCCGGAACGCTGCCTACGATGTAGAAGGCGCACCGATCCGCGACCTGACGCTGATTGACAACGGCGTCGCGAAAAGCTACTGGGGCAGCCGTCAGTTCAGCCAGTATCTGAAGGTGGAGGATTCCTTCCAGGCTTCCAATTTCAAAGTCACGGGCGGCACGGAGTCCGCGGAAAGCCTGCGCTCAGGCGATTTCCTGGAAGTCGTCGAGTTCTCTGATTTCCAGTGCGATGCCATCACTGGCGATATTGCCGGCGAAATCCGCCTGGCCTATCTGCATCAGAACGGAAAAGTGACCCCGGTCTGCGGCGGCTCTGTTTCCGGCAGCATGCCGGAGCTGATCTCCTCCTTCCGTTTCTCGGAGGAGCTCCGCCAGTATGACTGTCTCCAGATCCCCGCTGTCACCCGTCTTCATGACGTCACCGTCACCGGCGCGGAATAAGAACGGAACAAGGGGACATTTTCTCCACTAGCTACCCTACCGACAAACGCAAAGAAGGAGGCCAACCCCATGCTGAAGGACTTCGAAAAATCAACCCCCGAAGACAAATCCAAACTCAACGACCAGATCAAAGCCCTCCGGGCTCACCTCGTTGCCCAGCAGCAGCGCATCCGCGAGGGAAAGCTGCCGATCCTCGTCCTGATCGAAGGCTGGTCTGCCGCCGGCAAGGGCAGCCTGATCAAGGAACTGATCAGTGAAATGGATCCCCGCTTCTACAGCGTCGTCTCCCCGGCTATTCAGCCGGAAAGTGAAGCTCGCTACCCCTTCCTCTATCCCTTCGCAAAGGCCATCCCGGAAAACGGTCAGGTCGTCTTCCTGGATTCCGGCTGGATGGAAAGCGCCGTCCGCAAAAAGCTCCGCCTGGAGATCACACAGGACGAGTACAAACGCCGGATCCGCATGATCAACGAGTTTGAGCGCCAGCTGCGCGACGGCGGCTACCTGGTCCTGAAGATCTTCCTGCATATCGGTAAGCAGGAACAGCATCAGCGCCTGGAATCCCTGACTTCCAACCCGGATACCGACTGGCGTGTCACGAAGGACGATCTCTGGCAGCACCAGGAGTACGCCCAGTTCATGAAGGCCTACGGCGATTTCATGGACAAAACCCAGGAGGCGGTTCCGTGGCAGGTTCTCGACGGCCAGCGCGGCAAGACTGCGGTTCGGGATGCCCTGAAGCTCCTTGTGAATAAAACGGATAAGGCTCTCGAAAAGGGCCGCTATATCGGCGAACCCTTTGAGGAGAAGTTCCCGCTCCTCTCCATGCCGAAGCTGAAGGATGTGGATCTCTCCCCCTGCATCCCGGAGGAGGATTATAAGAAAGAGCTGAAAAAACTGCAGGCCAGGCTTGCTGACCTGCACAATAAGATCTACCGCAAAAAGATCCCCGTGATCCTCTGCTATGAGGGCTGGGACGCCGCCGGCAAGGGTGGCAACATCCGCCGCGTCGCCTACCCGCTGGATCCCCGCGGCGTCGATGTGCATCCCATCGCCTCCCCCGAACCCCATGAGCTGAACCGCCAGTACCTCTGGCGTTTCTGGACCCGTCTTCCCCGCTCAGGCCATATCTGTATCTTTGACCGCACCTGGTACGGCCGTGTCATGGTGGAACGCCTGGAAGGCTTCTGTACCGAGAAGGACTGGCAGCGCGCCTACAATGAGATCAACGAGTTTGAGCGCCAGTTGACGGACTGGGGTGCCGTCCTCCTGAAGTTCTGGATCCATATCGATTCCGATACCCAGCTTGCCCGTTTCACCGACCGCCAGAACACTCCGGAAAAGCAGTGGAAGATCACCGATGAAGACTGGCGCAACCGCGAAAAGTGGCCCCAGTATGAAGTTGCGGTCGATGAAATGATCCAGAAGACCAGCACCAAAAACGCCCCCTGGTACATCATCGAGTCCAATGACAAGAAATACGCCCGCCTCAAGACCCTGAAGATCATCATCAAAGCCCTCGAAAAAGCCTGCGATGAATCCTTCGCCAGACAATTCTGATGAAGTGTCATCCTGAGCGCAGCGGATGATCATAAAATGGACGGTTCTGCCTGTTTCACCGTAACAGCTGAACCGTCCATTTGCTTTACTCTTCTGTCGCCAAAAACTCCGAATATCCGGGAAGCAGATACCGTGTCTCCACTGACCCGTCTTCCCCGGTCACGGTCATCCGCAAAAACGCGTCCGCTTGCATCTCCAGCTTCACGGCAGCGCCTTCATTCTCCCCGTTCAGCCCGCCATTCTCGAAAGTCATTCGCACCAGTACATCCCGGAATGCCGGTCCGCCCAGGATCACGCTGTTCCCTTCAATGTATAAATCCGTCCTGTCATGCATCGTCATAGCCGGCACCGCTGTTCCGCCGACATCCACAAACGCGCACTGCCAATATCCGGCATAAAGTTCCCCGGGCAGCTCCCCGTTGACTTCCGCCGGCTGATAGTAATTACTGTCCTGTTCCCGGCCAAAGAATACCATCGAGTCTGCCCATTTCAGCTTGTCTCCCAGGATCAGCACCTCCGGCGGCTCCTCCCCGTCCAGACAGATGAACCCGCCTTCCTGTTCCTCCCAGGTGCCGTCCACCGGCTCCTCTCCCGGGAACTGCAGGGAATATCCCCCGTCTTCATTCAGGTTCATTGCAATCGGTATTCCGTCCAGGTCTGCGTACCACACACCGGTCAGAGAGGTTTCTTCTGCCTGTACCGGCATGAATGCCATCAAAAGGATACAGGATAATATCAGCGCAATTCTATTTTTCATATTGGATACTCCTCTCAGCATGGAATAATACGAGAATAAAGCGATATTTCATTTGATCTCTGAAACTAATATATTTCTGATACAAACGGAGTTCCTGCTGAATCAATGACGATCAGATAATACTCTGCATGAAAATCCTGCGAAACCCATCTTCCATTATCATATACTGGTGTAGTGTATTTATCTTTGACGTATACTTCATATTCTCCTGGTTCATAGATAATTATTTGCTTTTCTTTCACTTCAGCATATTCCCATTTGTTATTTTGATCTCTTTCACCTGTTTCGACATGGGCCATAATAGAAACTTTGTAAGGTGGTACTCCGCCTCGTATTTCATATTTCATACGTGACACAGTAGAATCATGACCTGTCATTCCGTTGATTTTTGCGCTTAATTCGTATTTCACTTCAGCTTCATGACTGTTCGTGCTTTCTCCGGTGTCAGCATTAATTGCCTTGCAATAGTATACTCCGATTGCTGTAGCATTGTATTCCGATCCGGTTCCTGCTGAATACCAGCCACCGCTGGATAAATCTCTTTTAAACCACACATATTTGATGTTTTGATCGTCTCCGCTGCCGGTAATGGCTTTGCAGGAGATGATCGTACTGACAGATCCGTCTTGATACACTAATAATGCATCTGACGGTTGATCAACAATAATCGGTTTTGAACTGGTATATGTAACTTCAATCTCAGTGGTATCCATCTCGCCGTTATTGTCTGTCACCGTAATTCGGGAAGTGGCCGGTCGTATGTGAGTAATTACAAACCCTTTTTCATTGGATGTCTTTTCACGTCGATCACTGAAACTGTCACTTCCGATTTCTTTCCATTCCCATTCGTAAACGTATGGTGGGGTACCGCCGTCTATGATAAACCAAATGTTATACCTCCCGTCTAAATCATTAATCTCTATATCTTTTGACTGCTTAACAAAATGAACAGATTGATAACCATTCACAATGGCCGTATCCGAATAAGCATAATTTCCTTCTGCATCCTCCACATAAATGTCACACCAGCCGCCCTCGGTGACAGTGAACGTGCAGTTCCCATCTGGCATCTCTTTAACCTGATTGTAATCCGTATCGGTATGAAGCAGGTTGAACGTATAAGGTGCTTTTCCGCCTTCCACGGCGATAGTCAGATCAATTCCGCCGTCTTTTGAAAGATCTCCGCCCTGCGGCTGCTGGGTAATCGACAGTCCTCGGTACGTATAGCTCGTTGTAGCGTATACAGAATTCCCGATATAATCAGTACAGACACAATAATAGCTCTTTTGCTCGCCGATTTCCCCGCTGGTCACTTCAGTGGTATAAAACCCTGTTTCATCAATTGTCGTCGGAACCGGAGCGCTGCCGTCCGCTCTCGTGGACCAGGTCACCGTATAAGGCGGAACACCGCCGAGAAAGAAGGCCTTGAATGTTGCTTTCTCTCCCTTGCGCAGGGAAACGGGTGCGGTGTACGATCCAACCTGCAAGGGTTCCGCGTCATAAACAGCAACTCGATCCGACCAGACGGACTGCTCATTGGCATCGACGACAACGCAGACAATAGTCGTTCCTGCAGGAACACCGGCAGCAGCCGGATCAAAGTTTTCTGTCATAGGAGCACCCGCGATCATGTCAGCCGTTCCGCCGTTGACAATACTCCACCGGTACTCATATGGCGCTTTGCCGCCTTCTGCCCGGCAGATCATGCTTTCGCCATTGCGGAGATTGGCGTTCTTGGGTTGTTCAGAAACACAGAGTGCGCGGTAAACCTGAGCGGTATCAGAGATGACTTCATGGTAATCCCGGTCCCGGATAATGCAGTAGTATTTTCCGGCGCTTCGAGCATAATAGGTGTTTTCGTTGTCTCCGACAGTCCTGTCAAATCCTTTCTTCCCGATGCGGAAAGAATGATGCCACTCATAAGTGTATGGCGGCCGGCCGCCTTCTGCTTCCACAGACAGCTCATATGCGCCGATCGTTCCGTCCATCGTACCGCTTGCCGGCTGAGTCACGATATGCAGTTCTGTATCTTCCGTTTCGCCTCCCGGAGGATCCCCGCGCAGCAGGCTCATAAAGTCAGCCGGAGTATCAGTCTCTTCCTTCATCTTCACCGGAATTTCTTCCGTCTTCGTATGGCTTGGATCCCGCCGGCAGGTATAGAGCATTTCGCCCGGCTCAAGATACCCCGCTTCCTTCGTGACGACGCCCTCATCCCAGTCGTGACCTTGGGCAGGAATGGCTTCCTGGTTCTTCAGGATCTCCCCGCACCTCGTGCACTTTTCCCCGTTGCTCAGTCCCGTTTTTTCACAGGTCGCCGGATATCCCCAGATCGTCTCCGGCATGTGTCCCTTGGCCTTGATTTTCTGTTGCTCTCTGATGACTGCACCACAGACCTTGCAGACAGCTCCTTCCGTCAGTCCGGCTTCTGTGCAGGTTGCTTCCTTCCCCGGAAGCTTTTTCTCCTTATGCCCCTTGGCTGGAATGGATTTCTGTTTTTCCAGGATCGTGCCGCAGACGGAGCACTTTACCCCCGGTGTTTTTCCTTTTTCAGTACAGGTCGCGTCTTTCCCGGGGATCGTCTCCCGCTGGTGACCCTTTGCGGGAAGGTATTCATAGTCGGTTTCGTAGCACCTAGTACAGGTGTAGGTGATAACTCCCTGCTCGGTACATGTCGGCTGCCGGGTGGTGGAACCGCCGTCCCATGCATGTCCCAGCACCGCCACATCCTTCTGTTCCGTCAGAATGGTGCCGCAGACGGAACACTTGCTGCCCTCCGTCTTACCGCCTGCCGTGCAGGTCGCCGCTACCGCGGGAATCACAGTCGGCTTGTGTCCCGTTGCCGGAATGCTCTCCGTCTGGGTATCCCCGCAACGACTGCAGATTCTCGTCTTCACTCCGTCACCGGTACAGGTCGGCGCCGTAACAGTTTCAACATAGGAATGCCCCAGGGCCGGGATTTCTGTAACAAAGGTTAGACTGCACATGGTGCATGTCTCTTCAATGAATCCATCTTCTGTGCAGGTTGCCTCTTCTCTTTGCGTTACCGTCTTCTCCCGATGCTCACAATTCTCCGGGAGCATGGCCTGCGATACAATCGGCAAACAGAGCAGCAGTAAAACAACCAGTGAAAAATAAAGTCCCCTCAGTCTCCTTCTCATATTCTTCCTCCTCCTGTTTTCACCCTGTCCGGGTTTCTCCTCCGTTTCCCTATCCTCTATCACTCTGACCTTTTTCCTTTTCGGTCTTCCTCACTGACCACCAGTCCCAGCGCTTTGGCGTTCATCGCCAGGTCCAGTCGGCTGTCATATCCGGTCTTTTCCATGATGTTCTGAATATGCCGCTTGACAGTATTCGGGGAGATGCTCAGTCTTTCTGCAATCTCCTCATTCATGAGACCGCCGGTCAGCTCCCTCAGCACATCCAGTTCCCGTTCCGTCAGGTCGGCCCTCGTCACATTCCCGAATGGAACTTTCGGCGTGTCCCCGGGATAAACTGATTCCCCGTTCATCGTTCGGTCCATCAGCTCGATCAGGCTGTGCTCGTCATACTCCTTGTACCAGAAGCTTTCCACCCCGATCTTCCTGGCCTTCTCCTCCCAGCTGGTTTCCGAGGAGGATGTTGTCAGGATGATCTTAATCTCCGGATGTTTCCGCTTGATTTCCCCGGCAGCGGTCAGTCCGTCTACCCCGTCCTGCATCATCACATCCAGGATCAGCAGATCGGTTTCATGCCCATCCACGTATGCGACAGCCTCCCGAGCTGTCCGCAGTCCGGCCAGCAGCTGATACCGGAGCGCTGCCCGGACATACAGTTCAAAAAAGCCCCGGGAGATATTCTGGTCATCCGCGACCACCACCCGAATCCGGTTCTCCAATGCCTGTCACCCCCTTCGCCGGGTTGTAACTGCCCGCTGACTATGTCCGAGTTTTCTTCCAGATCTTATTGTATCCAGGATTTCCCAGTCTGTATATCACCTGTTTGTACCATTTTCGGAAAAAGCACAAATCAAAAAAAGACAGAATCCCGTTTCGCGCAATCGCGGAACAGAATTCCTGTCCTCTGTTACTGATAAGATGTTGATCCCGGCAGTGTGAGGTGCAGGACAAACACCGGTTGGCTCTCCACAGTCATTCGTCCGCCGACTTCCTCCACTGACCTTCGAAGGGACAGCAATCCGCCGCTTTCCGCAACGATTCCCTTCGGCGCTTTCCCATTATTGGTAATCCGGACAGTCAGCGACACCCCCTCTTTCTTCAGTTCCGCATTAATCCAGTCGCCTTCCGCGTGCTTGACCGTGTTTACGGCACACTCCTGAATCGCGTGTGCCAGCAGGACCCGCCGTGTAGAATCATTCGGCATCTCCCCGTGGATCTCCGCTGTAACGCCGATGCTCTTCACCATCGCCAGTGTCTGCTGCAGCAGGTCTTCTCCGAGATTGTTCACTTCGGTTTCCGCTTCCGTCAGCACTTCCGCTTCCCGGAGCAGAAACCGGTTCATTTCCCGTGTGGCGGTTAGAACCATATTCGCATCTGTGCTTTCCGGGTGTTCCAGGGTATACCGCCCCATCAGCAACACCTGCCCCAGTTGGTTGTGCAAAGTGGCCCGGGCATTGGCCTCCTCCCGGGCAATGAACATGTCCCCGGAAAGCTCGCTGACCTCTTTCATGCGGCGCTGGATATCCCGCAACCGCTCGTTCTTTTTCTGCAGTTCCTCCGTCACTCGGTACTGCGCCGTCACATCCGTCACGGTGATCCGGTCGTAAATCTCCCCGTTTTCGGTTAGCTTATCCCTCGAGAATCTTCGGATGGTTCCATCCGGCATCCGGACCAGAATTTCTTCCCCCTGTTTTTCCCCGGCTGTCTCAATCTGTTCCTGGAATCGGACCGCGTCGGAAAGCACGCCGCCGGTCATCTGCCGGCAGACAGTATTGATCTGCAGGTTCGAAAGCCGGACTGTGCCGTCCGCGCTGCTGATACAGATCCCCTCCGGTAGCAGGTCCACCGTTTCATGGATGGCCTCTGGTGTCAGATGGCTTCGGCGGTACTGGAAATCGTTCCGGAAAAACCACCCAAGCAGGAGTCCGAACAGGACTTCCATAGCGGCATACAGCCACCAGGGTGCTTCAAACAAGGCAACTTGGAAAAACTGATACCGCGGATCCGGTTCCGTCAGGTAGGCGTACCGGGCGCAGTCCATCAGGATCAGAAACAGGAGAAAGATGCCCGTCATATTCAATCCGGTCAGGAAAGCGAGTCTTTTTCCGCGCTGTGTCCGAAGAGTGTTGATCAGGACGATTAGCCCGCCAATCACCAGCGCCAGAGCTGTCAGTTCAATCGCATACCAGAGCAGGTGGTTTTTCGTCATCCACATCGCATTCATACCATTTCTCCTCCCTTCCGCCTCCGGATGGTCAGGAAAACAGTGCTTTCGCTGATGCGTGCTTCAGTCAGAAGAATTGTATCCGGGATCGCAAGCTCCTTTTTCAGCTCCACTGCCAGCCTGATCCCATCCTCCAGCAGAGAAACCGTCATCCTCCGCAGAGCGGGCAGCCAGGCTTCGATCACGGTTTCGAAACTGTCATACAGATCGTGGATATCGGAAAGCGGAAATTCAGCCATCTCCTCCCCGATCGCCGCGGCTTCCACTCCGCAGCATTTCAAGAACCGGGCGGACTCCTGCAGAGCCAGAAACAGCTCACGGTTTTTCTTCGGCAGCATATGCTCATCCAGGAGCAGCAAGTTGCTCTTGCGCTTGCACCACGCGTTCAGCACACAGCATTCTCCCAGCGCATTTCGGAACTGCTCCGGATCTTCTGTCCCGGAGATTTCCAGCAGCTCCGCAATCCGTCGCTGTCGTGGATACAGTTCCCGGGCAATCCTGTCATACACCTGATTCTGCGCATCAAGCCGCGCTTTTTTCTCTTTCAGTTCATTCTCTGCGCGGATCAGATCATTTTCTTCCCGAAGAATATCATTGGCCGATTCCAGCCGCCGGTTCTCCCGGTGCAGTTCTGTCTCATCCTCTGTCCAGAAAGCATATCCGGCCCGAATCTTCATGCCCGACAGTCGGATATCCTCCTGCAGATATACGGGCCTCTTCAGGGAGGCCTGTAGCTCCGCTTTTGAAGCGTTGACTGTCCGGTTGGTCCAGTAAACCGGATCCAGTTCCGGATTTGTAATTATGACCGGCAAACCCAGCTGTTTGAAAAAGCCGATATGGTTTTCATTGCTGGGGATCAGACGGTTCCGGATACAGACCTCGAAAATCCCCAGCATGCCGAAAATGTTAATCTCCTGCGTGCTGTACGGTTGGTGGACATGCAACAGGTCAAATACGAGCATGTTCATCACCAGCATAACGAGCCAGATCAGAGTCGCTCCTGTGAGCAGGGCAATACCCTTGGCAGAGCGTCGTCCTGTAGCCCGGAAAAGAAGGATCAGTCCGATCACAGATGTCAGGATCATCCAGGCATACAGCAGATAGAAGCCGACGCCGTGGGAATATCTCCCGGTTACAATCATCAGCTCCGGGAATTCGGCTTTGGGGCAATAGACCAGATGATGAAGATCATTTGTCAGTACCGTCATAGACAGGAATGCCGCGGGGATCAGTAGCATTCGTTCGTCCCATCTGTCGCTGTCCTGTTCACCGCGGCAGATTCGAACACAGGCCATCAGGAACAGGGCTGGATTCATGGCCTGCGGAATCCAGTAGGCATATTTGCTGTATCGGTTCACTTTCAGGGCACCGGTATGATCCCCAACAATCCGGTTACTGAAAACCTGTGTTGTCAGAAGAAAGAGCATCATGATCCCGGCTGCTATCAGATAGGTCCGCTCCCGTGACGGCAGCAGCCGGGATCGTACGGACTGGGTCCAGAACAGGATCAGGCCGGCAAAAATGGTAAACCGACCGCTGAACAGGAAGCTGTTCAGCGCCAGGTTCTCCGTCGGATCAAAATAATGCAACACCCCACCCAACAGAAGGAATCCGATAAACAGCCAGGTATTCCTTTGAATAGCCCTCTTTCCGGAAGAATGAGGTTCTTCTGTTCTGCTCATCATGGTTACTGCGGTACAGATGGATGAGCGGGCTTCGGCAGCCCGCACTCCGAGCAGAACTTCCCGGTATTCCCCTCATGGCCGTTTTCGCAGGTCCAGGGGCCTTCCGGGATCACAGGCTTTGGCAGTCCGCATTCGGTGCAGAATTTCCCCGTGTTCCCCTCATGTCCGTTCTCACAGGTCCAGGTTTCAGCCGCCGGTTCCGGCGTGGGCGACGGTTCCGGCTTGGGGGCTCCGCATTCTGAGCAGAACTTCCCGGTATTCCCCTCATGTCCGTTCTCGCAGGTCCAGAATGTCTCTGCCTGAACAGGGGCCAGCGTCACGTCCGGGATCGGGTCAGCGGGCACAAAAACATCCTCAAAGGAAGGCACCTGAATATCCACGCCCCTGGACAGAGGGTCGGTCTCTGTCGCTGCGCTGCGGCTGTAGAGATCATACTCCCGGTAGGACCGCTGGCACAGGATCACCGACAGGTCATTGTTGATCTCGATATTGGTATATTCATCCGAGTACGGAATCACCGTGTTCCCGTACAGATCCACAACGCATTTCTGCCCCGCGGCGTTCACGCCGACAAAGCCCATCGGGCAGTCGCTGGAAGGGAAATAGACTTCCGCGTAGTGTTCCGGCAGCTCGCCCACCGCCGCACTCAGCACGATGATCGTACCATCCAGGTTCTTGATCGTTGCAAAGGGCGTGTAGTTCCGTACGATATTTTCCGCGTATACAAAGTCGCAGGTCACGCGGCCGTTCGCGTCAAGAAACCCGAATCTCTCGTCCTTGACGGCGCTGATATATCCTGATTCCAGGAAGCGGGTTTCGTTGTATCCAAGGCTGTCGTATTCCAGCGGGATGACCTCGTTTCCCGCCTTGTCAATCAGGCCGCACTTCCGGTTCATCTTGGCCACGGCAAAGTTCCCGGCATATTTCTGTACCCAGTCGTAATTCTGCCGGGCCTGGAACATCACGTTCCCATGCAGGTCATACATGACGCCGCTGTCGTAGTGGTAAGGATTGTCCAGATCCTCCGGGTTCAGCGTGCATGAAGCGGTGAAGGCGGCCTGCCCGGTCCCCCGGTGGTAATAAGTGGTCACCCGGTTCTTGTACACGCTGTCAAACTCCCCGCCGCCGTTGTTTTCATAGGGGGACAGGTGCAGTTCTTTGTCATAGAAACGGTATTGCTTCTCAATATCCCGGATCTGCAGGTAGGCGCCGTAGGCCGTATAGCTTCCCTCGCCGTATTCATTGCGGTTCAGGGTACCGGCCAATGCGCTGTCGAAATAGATGTCCACGGTGTCGATCCGGTAAAAGGTTTTCTCGCCGGTGCTCCAGTTGCTGAAGGTGTAGTCCTTGTCTTCCGCGGACGAGGGTGTCAGTTTGATGCCGGCCTGCCACCGTTCGTTGATTACTTTGATATCCGCGTACTGGGCAGGCATGATCACCGTGCCCTTCGCGTCGATCAGGCCCTCGTCATGCACGCCGTCCGCACTCCTGACTTCCACTTTGAAGTAGGGGCAGGAATAAATCCGGTAAATATTGGTATACCGGGCAGACTCGGAAACGATCACATTCCCTTTCCCGTCGACCAGGCGGTAATAGTTTTCCCCATCCAGCTGGCAGGCAAACGCGTCCGCCCGGGGCTGGATGCTGGTGTTCCGCAGCGGCATATTCACTGGACCGGAAACCTCAGCTGATGCAGCCGCGCACAGGAAAACCAGCAGCGCGGCAAAGAGGAAAAGCAGACCCTTCTTCATGGCAGATATTCTCCTTCTGTTGCCAATGGCATGATGAAGAATATTTCTTCATCGGAACTCCCGTTTCCTTCTTTTTCTTTTTCTCCGGAAACCTCTTGAAAATCCGCCCGAAATCATGCATAATATGAAGTGATCGATTCCGATAACCGGATACTTTGGGGGATTTATGGGTTTCATTGCGGACTTTTTGCATCAGAAAACACCGTCGTCAAAGAAGGCGATGCCCGGCTACTACCGGCGGGCTCTTTTGGTGTGTGAATCTCTGCTTGCTGCCTATTACCTTCTTATCTTCTTTCTTTTTCCGTTGATGCATACCGGCTGGCAGTGGGTTCCCGCTGTCCTGGCGGCCATCTTCGTCCTGCTGCTGACACAGACACGAAAAATCAACCCCATGATAAGTTTCCTGGCCGTCGCGGCACTGGTGCTCGGTTGGTGTGCCTGGGGGATTCATACCGTCGGCTGGAGTTATGGCGTGCAGCACTTCCTGGTCATCCTGTTCCTGCTGCTTTTCTTCAATATCTATATTCCGCCTCTGGTCAAGCTGATCTCCTGTGTTCTGATCCTGGGCTACCGGATGGCCCTGTTTGCCTATGCCTCATCAAACACCCCTGTCATCGGGCTGGGTCATTCCTCCGGAATAGTATTCCAGACAATCAACAGTGCCTGGTTCTTCCTGATGCTGGCGCTCGTCTGCATCCTCTTCAGTTCCAGCATCCAGAACACGGAGCGCCAGCTCCGGCTGGATAATGAGACGCTGAACAAGGAAGCGGCCACGGATCCGCTGACCGGTTTGCCGAACCGGCGAAAGATGATCAATTTTATTGAGGATTACCTGAAAAAGAATCCGGAAACAGCCTTCAGCGTAGCGATCGCGGATATCGATTTCTTCAAGAAGGTGAACGATACCTACGGCCACGCCTGCGGGGATGAAACGCTCGTGGCGCTGACCAATCTTTTTAAAACCGAGTCGAACGGCCGGTACATGGCCTGCCGCTGGGGCGGCGAGGAATTCTGTTTCTTCCTGCCGGAAAAGAACCTGGATGAGGCGGGAATGATCATGAATGACCTGCTCTTCGCCGTACAGAAAATGCCGCTGGAGTTTGAGGGAACATCTTTCCATATTACAATCACCATTGGCGTGGAGGAAACGGATTACCATTCTTCCCTGGAAGAACTGCTGAAATCCGCCGATGAGAAGCTCTATATGGGCAAGAATGCCGGCCGGAACCGGGTTGTCGTGTAAAAGGAGGCCGGATATGGAGGATGCTTTTGTGCGGGAACGCATGCTGTTCGGTCCGGAAGGACTGGATCGGCTTTCCCGCTGCCGGGTGGCGGTATTTGGCCTCGGCGGTGTCGGAGGGTACGCAGCGGAAGCGCTGGCCCGCAGTGGCATCGGCGCGTTGGATCTGGTCGATCCGGACAGTTATGCCCCCTCCAACCTGAACCGCCAGCTCCACGCGACAGTGGAGACGCTGGGAAAGCTGAAAACGCAGGTGGCCCGGGACCGGATCCTCTCCATCAATCCCGGGTGCCGGGTGACGGTACATCCTTTTTTTTATCTGCCGGAAACCGCCTCCCGGATCGACCTGTCCGTATTCGATTATATCCTGGACGCGGTGGATACCGTGAAGGCAAAGCTCGCGCTGGCAGAGAATGCCCGGTCAGCAGGCGTCCCGATCATTTCTGCCATGGGCACGGGCAACAAAATCAATCCGTCCGCGCTGAAAGTCTCCGATATTGAGCAGACTTCGGTCTGTCCCCTGGCCCGGATCATGCGCACGGAGTGCCGGAAACGGAACATCCAGCATCTGAAAGTCGTCTGGTCCGATGAAACGCCGATGGTTCCACGATTCCGCCCGGAAAGCAGCAAAACAGCTGCTGACAATCTTCCCCGGCGGGACACCCCTGGCTCCACGGCCTTTGTTCCCGCCGCCGCCGGCCTGCTGATGGCCGCGGAAGCGGTTCAGGATCTGCTCCGGGATCAGCCCGGGAATTAAAACTTGCCTTCCATTCTTTTCTGTTGTAAAATTTGAAATATATTTTGTGTGAAAGAAGGGCTGCGCATGACAAAACTGGAGACAGACCTTTTGGATCTTTTGAAGGAAGATTGCCGCCTTCCGCTGGAAAAGCTCGCAGTGATGACCGGGGCCTCCATGGAAGAAGTCGCTGCGACGATTGACGGGCTGGAAAAGCGCCGCGTCATTCTGCGCTACGCGCCGATGATCAACTGGGACCTGACGGACCGCGAGCGTGTGGAAGCCATGATTGAGGTTCGCGTCACTCCCCAGCGTGACATGGGGTTTGACGCGATTGCCCGCCGGATCTACTGCTTTGACGAGGTTAAGAGTGTATTCCTGATGTCCGGCTCCTATGACCTGCTCGTGCTGGTGGAAGCCCGCACGCTGAAGGAACTGGCTGCCTTTGTCAGTGGGAAGCTCTCCCCTTTGGAGACCGTAACCGGTACGGCCACCAGTTTCGTCCTGAAACGCTATAAGGAAGAGGGCGTCATCTTCGACACCGGAGATTCTGACCGCAGGCTGGTGATCTCCCCGTGAACTATGACCGGTTCGTAAATGAGCGGATCGCCTCGGTTCCGCCCAGTGGCATCCGCCGCTTTTTTGACCTGGCCTCCACCATGGAGGACACGATCTCCCTCGGTGTGGGGGAGCCCGATTTCAAGACACCCTACCCGATCCGCAGCGCGGCCATCGACTCAATCATTGACGGGGAGACCCAGTATACCGCTAATCGCGGTATGCCGGAGCTCCGTCGCGCGATTGCCGATTATCTGTCTTCCCGGTACGCAGTCAGCTATGATCCGGATCAGGAAATCCTGGTAACCATCGGCGCCTCCGAGGCGATCGACCTGGCGCTCCGCACGCTGGTTTCCCCCGGCGACGAAGTGCTGGTTCCGGAGCCCTGCTACGTCTCCTACGCCCCCGGCGTGATCTTTGCCGGCGGAACGCCGGTCGGTGTCGAAACGCTGGAGGAGAATGATTTCCGTCTGACAGCCGAAGGACTGGAAAAGGCGGTCACCCCCCGGACCAAGGCACTGATCCTGCCCTATCCGAACAACCCGACCGGCGGTGTCATGCGCCGGGAGGACCTGGAGGCGATTGCTCGGATCATCCGGAAGCATGATCTCTTTGTGATCTCGGACGAGATCTACTCGGAACTGGTATATGACGGCCACACCCACGTAGCCTTCGCGACGATCGATGGCATGTATGAGCGTACGCTGACAATCAACGGCTTCAGCAAATCCTTCGCGATGACCGGTTGGCGCGTCGGTTATGCCTGCGGCGCCAGGGAAATCGTCTCCGTCATGAACAAAATTCACCAGTACGCGATCATGTGCGCTCCCCGCCAGGGGCAGGTTGCAGCGCTCTCCGCGCTGAAAACAGCCCGGGAGAACGATTATGAAGAAATCACCCGCATGCGCGACAGCTATGATCGCCGTCGCCGCCTGATGGTGAGTGCTTTCCGTGCCATGGGGCTGCACTGTTTTGAACCCTACGGCGCTTTCTATGCCTTCCCCTCTGTCCGTTCCACCGGCATGACCAGCGAGGAGTTCTGTGCCCGCCTGCTGAAGGAGAAACACGTAGCTGCCGTTCCCGGCACAGCCTTCGGTGAAAGCGGCGAAGGCAACATTCGCTGCTGCTACGCCACTGCGCTGGATAAGCTGAATATCGCTCTGGATCGCATGGCCGCGTTTGTGAAGGAAAACAGCTGAGCAGCGTCTTCGTGATCCTGACGAAGAATCTTTATCACTTACAACCATCAAACGGAGGATTCGATGTATCGGAAAACTTTAACCTGGCTTACCCTGTTCTCTCTGGTCTTTTCCCTCCTCGTTCTGCCCGCTGCCGCTATGGAAGTCGAGGAAATGGATCTGGAAATCACCGAACTGATTGATGAGGAAGAGGAAAGCACCCTGAACCGTGATAAGAAGGACAGCGACGGCGCCATGATCATGACCATCACCTGCACCGGGGATTTCACGATCGGCGGCGACAACTACCACCACAAGGATATTTTCTCCCCGGAGTTGGAGAAGCACAACGGTGATATCAATTTCGTGATGAAGAACGTCCGCAGCCTTTTCCTGGATGACGACCTGACGCTCATCAATTTCGAGGGCACGCTGACCGACACCAAAAAGGTGCCGAAGGAAAAGCGCGGGAATGATTTCCTCTTCAACATCACGCCTTCAGCTGTTTCGGTTCTTCCGGAGAATGGGGTGGAGGCCGTCTCCCTGGAAAACAACCATGTTATGGACCATGGCGAGGAAGGCAACGAGGATACGAAAAACGCGCTGGACGGCGCCGGCGTGATTTACTCTGACTCGGACAATCCCGGGTATTTCAGGTATGTGAAGGGCGGCAATGATATCACCGTCGCCATGCTTTCCTATCTGTGTATTGACCGCTACGGCAAGGCGTTCAAAGGCTATGACACCTTTGAGGAAAAAGTCTGCGCCGATATTGAGGCAGCGAAAGCCCGGTATCCGCTCGTGATCGTCTCCTTCCACTGGGGCGTTGAAAAGATGTACAGCCCCACCAACAATCAGATCAATTTGGGACACCTGGCGGTGGACCACGGTGCGGATCTGGTCATCGGCCATCATCCCCACCGGATTCAACCCATCGAATGCTATAATGGAAAATACATCTGCTATTCCCTGGGAAACTTCTGTTTTGCCGGACATAGCCGCCCCAGCGATATGTCTGCCATCATCTTCCAGGCCCGTTACCGGGTAAAGGACGGCAATGTTTCCTTTAAGGACTACCGCATCGTACCGATCCGGATCTCCTCTTCCAAGGAAAAGAACGATTTTATTCCCACAATCTACCAGGACGGATATGAGCGGGATTCCGTCATTATGACGCTGAAAAGCAAAGACAATATCAAAAATCTGCCCGACGCGGTAACCGACTATCCGTTGGAATGGCCGTAATTCTTCTGATCGCGGAGGTTTCCATATGCTTGCTTCATTGCTGCTGGATGAATGCCTGAAAGCCGGAATTGATTTTTTCACCGGCGTACCGGATTCCTTTCTGAAAGGTCTCTGTGACGAGCTTTACGGCCGTTACGGTACAGACGGGCCTCATCATATTGTCGCCCACAACGAGGGCGGTGCTGTCGGCCTGTGCGCGGGCCATTATCTGGCTTCCGGAAGACCGGCCCTCTGCTATATGCAAAACAGCGGCCTCGGCAACGCGGTCAATCCCCTGGCCTCGCTGATGGATCCGCAGGTATATGCGCTTCCCTGCCTGCTTGTTATCGGCTGGCGCGGAGAGCCCGGTACAAAGGATGAACCCCAGCATGTCAAGCAGGGCGCCGTGACGCTGCCTCAGCTGGATCTGCTCGGTATTCCTTACCGGATCCTTTCCGGGGACACAGAGGAGGAATCCTTTCTCCTCGATTTTGCTTTCCTGCTTTCCGTGCTGGCGGAGGGGAAAATAGCCGCGTTGGTGGTTCGCAAGGGAGCGCTTTCATCTTCTCTGAAACCGGTTTACGGCAATAACGCAACCATGACCCGCGAGGAAGCCGTGGAAACAATTCTCCATGCTGTTCCGCCCGGAGATATCTTTGTTTGCACCACCGGGAAACTTTCCCGGGAAGTCTTTGAAATCCGGGTCAGAGACGGGCAAAGTCATGAAAAGGATTTCCTGACCGTTGGCTCCATGGGGCACGCTTCCATGATCGCTCTGCGTATTTCCGAGGAAAAACCGGACCGGCACGTCTGGTGTCTGGACGGAGATGGCGCCCTGATGATGCACCTGGGTGGTCTGCCCCTGATCGGACGCAGACAGCCGAGGAACCTGGTTCATGTTGTCTTCAACAATGGTGCCCATGAAACAGTAGGCGGCATGCCCGTCTGCTCCGGTGCGCTGGAGATCCCGGGACTGGCCAGGAGCGCTGGATATCCGCTCGTACTGGAGGCGGATACTGTACCCTCGCTTCATGATCAGGTAATCCGGATAAATGCTGTCTCCGGGACCGGTCCGATCATGATGGTCATTCGCTGCGCCTGCGGTGCCCGTGGAAATCTGGGCAGACCGACAACAACGCCGATCCAGAACCGCGATGCTTTTATGGAATTCCTGAATCACAGCTGATTTCTTCCGATTCCCGCCGGGCATACGCCCGGTTTTTTAATTGTTACAAAAAGTTCATCTTTTTGACCACAACATGTAGTGTATTTCAGTTGACGTTATGCGCACATTTAGATATCATAAGGAATGAATTTGGTATAAGGGGGAATTTGGATGATTGCCGGATACAACAGCAGGCCTGTGTTCCAGTACCAGTTCCGCCCCCTGGTGAATGATCGGCGCGCGGCTGACGGAGGATTCTGTATCATCCTGTATGAGAACAAAATCCTTTCTTTCAGCACCTATGATGCGGCCGGTCTTTTTATTGATGAGCTTTGTTTCACCCTGCCCGCCAAAGTGATGACCTGCTTCTACAGCCTGCTGCGCACAGCAGGCAGCTGGCTTGGTTCCTCACCGGTCGATCTTCGTGCCTCCAATGTTTCCCCCTATGCGTCTTCCTTCGCGTTTGATGGGTTTGATCCGATTCGGATCTGGGGGATGAATGAACTGATCTGTGAGCCCGCCTGCTCTGAAATGGGCTTCTTCGCCCGCCATATCTATGTCCTTTTTGAGGATATCGCCAATCTGCTGGCGGAAAACGGGATCCGCCTGACGCTGGACGGGTTTACCTGGGATAACGGCAGGATTCGTCCCTTCCGGAAAAACCAGCTCTACCTTTCCAACCAGCAGAACGTCATCTGATTTCCCTGCTCGTTGATGCACCGCTTGCGGTGCTGTCGTTTTATAAGGAGGGTTCGTTCTATGATGATCGAGGAAAAATACAGTGCCTGGCTCGCCTGCCCCGCCATGAACACGGAACTTCTGGAGGATCTTCGTGCTATGGACGAAGATCGGAAGCATGACAGCTTCTATCGGGATCTGGCTTTCGGCACCGGGGGGCTGCGTGGCGTGCTCGGTGCCGGGACGAACCGGATGAACCTGTTCACTGTCATGAAGGCTACCCGCGGCCTCGGCGCATACCTGAAGGAGTCCTTCCCGGATCCTTCCTGTGCCGTCAGCTTTGACAGCCGGATCCACAGTCAGGACTTTGCGGAGCTGACTGCCGCTGTCCTTGCCTCCATGGGCATTCGCGTCTGGATCTATCCCCGGCTGCAGCCGACACCCATGCTCTCTTTCGCGGTTCGCCATCTGCATACCTCGGCCGGCGTCATGATCACCGCTTCACACAATCCCGCCAAATTCAACGGCTACAAGGTCTACGGTTCTGACGGCTGCCAGATCACCCTGGAAGCGGCAGACCGGGTTCTTCATTTTATCCGCCGGGAACAGGATCTGGCCGATTCACTCCCCGATTTCGGGCACTATCTGCAGCAGGGCCTGATCTCCCTGATCACAGAGGAAACCATTGAGAGCTATTATCAGGCCGTCTGGAAGCTGCGCATCCGTCCTTCCGATCAGCCGTTGCACCTGGTCTATTCCCCGCTGAACGGGACGGGCAACGTCCCTGTCCGCGAGATCATGAAGAGGATGGGCAGCATCCGGGTCGATATCGTTCCGGAACAGGAACTGCCGGACGGGCACTTCCCAACTTGCCCTTATCCAAACCCGGAGATACGCGAGGCTATGGCTCTGGCCATCGCCAGGACGCTGGAAATCAACGCCGACCTTTGCTTTGCCACCGATCCGGACTGCGACAGGATGGGAGCCGGCGTGCGTTCCGGCAATGATGTCGTGCTGATCAGCGGTAATGATATGGGTATCCTGATGCTGGATTATCTCTGCCGGAACCTCCCATCAGCTTCTGACCTGCCCCGGGTAGCGGTTAAGACGATTGTGTCGACGGAAATGGCAGCCGCAATCTGCAAAAAATACAGAGTGGAGCTGCGCAACGTGCTGACCGGGTTCAAGTTCATCGGCGAGCAGATTGGCCTGTTGGAGAAGGAAGGGCATGCCGACCGTTTCCTCTTTGGCTTTGAGGAGAGCTACGGCTATCTTTCAGGCACTGATGTCCGCGACAAGGATGCGGTCAACGCTGCCCTCCTGCTGTGCGAAATGGCTGCCAACCTGAAAGCGGAAGGAAAAACATTGCTGGATCGGCTGGCGGAGCTCCGTGAAGAGTTTGGCTTTTTTGCCCAGCGCCTGCTGACTTTTGAGTACGAAGGGGAAAATGGCGGAAAGCGCATGGCGGAGATCATGGCAAACCTCCGGCAGCCGCTGTCCTCCTTTGTTATGGATCCTGTGCCCGAAAGCCGGACTGACTATCTGAATGACGAAACAGGCCTTCCGAAAAGCGATGTACTGGAGTTTATTCTTCCGGAAAACCGGAAATTCATCGTCCGTCCTTCAGGCACTGAGCCAAAGCTGAAAGCTTACCTGTTTGCCCGCGGAGAAAACCAGATACAGGCCGAAGCCGAACTGGATATCATGGAAAAAGAAATTCGGAAGCTCTGCGATCCCGCTGTTTCATTCTGAGTACAGTGAAGAGTCTTATCCGAATATATAAAGAAAACAGGCTGCATTTACAGCCTGCTTTTTGTTTTTCTGTGAATCAGAACCGGGACTGGCGCTGTGCTTCGAAGCACTCACGGCAGTACACAGGACGATCTCCGCGGGGCTGGAAAGGAACCTGTGTCTCGCAGCCGCAGCCATCGCAGATCACGGTGAACATCTGGCGGGGAGCGCCTTCACCACGCTGTGCCTTCGCCGCGTCACGGCAGGCACGGCACTTTTTGGGCTCATTCTGGAAGCCCTTGGAAGCGTAGAACTCCTGCTCGCTGGCAGAAAAAACAAACTCTTTGCCGCATTCCCGGCAGGTCAGGGTTTTGTCCTCGTACATGGAAAATTCCTCCTAAAATATTGTTGTTTACCCGCGCCATTGGTGATGAATCGTGCCCCGTTCCAGACAATGGTGTTGAGTAACAACCATGGAGGAAATGAACCGCCGTAACGACCAGGGGTTGGGTTTACTTTTAGAGTATACCATGCTGTTTTTATTTTGTACAGGCTTTTTTGAAAAAAATGGTAAATTCAGGAATTCTTTTGATTCACCCGCATAAAAACCCGGCGCGCAGTGCCGGGTTTCCTTCCATGATGTATCATCCAAATTCGTTTTACTTAAAACCCAGCGCGCAGCGCCGGGTTTCTTTTCCACGAGGAGCCATCCAGATTCAGTTTTATTAAAACCCCGACGCGTAACGCCCAATGTCATTTAGATAAGAATGATGGAAAGAGGACTGGAACTGAAACAAGTT
>CAMVEB010000020.1 GCA_947166385.1 uncultured Clostridia bacterium
ATTATATGATGGAACTTCCGGAAATTCCGAATGAAACGGTCGTCGAGGAAATCGAATCACTTTTTGACGATGAGATGGTTAAACCGGGGGATACCTTTTGACAGGGGTTGGTTTAAAGATGCTCCGTATGGACTATCAGTATCATATGCAACTTTCCTTTTCCGAACCGGTAAGCCGTCATCATTTTACACTGCGCTGCTTCCCGGCGAACAATGAACGACAGAAAATTATTAAAGAACAGATACAGATTGACCCATTCTATACTGGCGGAACAGAAACCGACTCATTTGGCAACCGGTATATGTACGGCGTAGTTGAAAAACAGCATACTGCTTTTTCTGTAAATGTCAGCGGAACAGCCTGCGTATACGGAGATATATCGCTGCCTGTTCATGGGGTACATACAATCGGTATGTTTCGCTATCATACGGCACTGACAAAGATGGGGCCGGGACTTGGAAAGATCCACGAAAAACTGCCGGACATTCGCCGCAGTGCTTTATTAACACCTGAAAATGCGATGCTTTGGATGGATGTTGTTTATCACAGCATCAGATATGTTCAGGGCGTCACACAGGTGACAACAACAGCGGAAAACGCAGCGGAGCTCGGCATGGGCGTATGTCAGGATTATGCGCATATATTCCTTGCACTGCTACGGAAGGAACATGTTCCCTGCCGGTATGTTGTCGGAATGATGTCAGGAGAAGGTGCTTCGCACGCATGGGTCGAAATATTTGACGGGGAAAAATGGCTTGGCCTTGATCCTACGAATAACTGCCCGGTGGATGATCGTTATATTTGTATCTCTCATGGAAGAGACGCAAAGGATTGTTCCATGAATCTGGGGTACTATTACGGCTCTCCCAGACAGGTGCAGGAGATCCATGTTGTTGTGGAGGAAAATAAGGATGATTGATGCAATCGAATCTGTTGTCAAAACAGAGCTTCCGGTTGATGAAAATCTCACGATTCAAAAACATCGGCTGATGCCTGAAACAGGAAATTCTGCCGAATATGAAAAGGAGAAAAAGAGAATTGCCATTGTGACCGGGATACACGGCGACGAATTGGAAGGCCAATATGTCTGTTACGAATTAACCAGAAGGATCAGGCAGCATGCGGATCAGCTTGCCGGAATCGTTGATATTTATCCCGCCATGAATCCTTTCGGGATTGATAATATTACAAGGGGTATTCCGGCGTTTGACCTGGACATGAACAGGCTTTTCCCCGGCAACCATAACGGGGATATGAATGAGTACATCGCGGCTGAGATTATAAATGAAATGGAAGGCGCGGCGCTTGTGCTTGATATACACGCAAGTAATATTTTCCTGACAGAGGTTCCGCAGATCCGAATTAATGAACTGCATAAGCAAGCACTTGTACCAATCGCTGAAAAATCAAATGTAGATTTCATTTGGGTACATGGTGCAAATACTGTGCTGGAGGCTACATTCGCATACAGCTTAAACAGCCGTGGGATTCATACGCTGGTTGTTGAAATGGGAGTTGGAATGCGAATCACAAAAGAATATGGCGATCAGCTTGTGGATGGCATCTTTTCTCTGATGTCAGAACTTGGGATATGGAAAAAAATGGTCCTCCCAACACATCAGCCGATACTCTGCCACGACATAAGTGGACAGGATGTATACTACCTGAATGCCGGTGTGTCAGGGATTTTTATGAAGCTAAAGGCTCATGGTTCCATGGTGGAAAAGGGTGAAACAATCGGCATTATCGTCAACCCGTTAACCGGCGATTTGCTCAGCGAAGTAAAAGCGCCCGGAAATGGCTGGCTTTTCACGATCAGGGAATACCCCGTGGTGGACGAAGGATCACTTCTGGGAAGAATTCTCCGCACTGAGGCGATTATACGGCTGGGGGAGGAAAAGAAGTGATCAGGGAAGTTATATATGAAATCAAAGCTTTGTATCGGGATGATTTCAGGGTAACCGGATTCCGGTTAGGCCAGGGGGAGCCTTCTGTCTGTATCATTGGTAGCCTGCGGGGTAATGAATTTCAGCAGATCTATGTCTGTTCTCAGTTGATCAGAAAACTCAGCATTCTGGAAAGCAAAGGAAGAATAACTGAAGGGAAAGAAATTCTTGTGATTCCTTGCGGCAATCCTTATTCCGTAAATACGCAAAAAAGATTCTGGACGATTGACAACACGGATATCAACCGAATGTTTCCCGGGTATGAACTGGGAGAAACAACGCAGCGCATTGCGGATGGCATTTTTAAGAAGATCAAGGATTATCGGTTCGGTATTCAGTTCGCGTCTTTCTATATGCCCGGCAATTTTGTGCCGCAGGTACGTATGATGAAGACAGGCGCGGAAGATATAGAGCTTGCCAGGCAGTTTGGGATGCCCTATGTGGTTCTTCATAACCCGAGGCCATTTGACACAACTACTTTGAATTATAACTGGCAATTATGGGAAACCGACGCGTTTTCAATCTATACAACGAGCACAAGCGGTATTGATAAAAACAGCGCCAAGCAGGCTGTTGATTCTGTCCTCAACTTCCTCGCGAAGCAGGGAATCATCGAATACAGAGGATATGAGGGGTATATTTCAAGGGTTGTGGAAAGCCAGAACTTTGTTGATGTAAGAGCCCTGCATGCCGGATTCTTTGAACAGTGCTCCGGAGCGGGTGAAAAGGTGGAAAAGGGACAGCTCCTTGCCATTATAAGCGATCCTTACACGGCAGAAGTATTACAGGAAATCAGGGCTCCGATTCCCGGGATTGTTGCCTTTGCGCATAATGAAACGCTGGCATATCAAAACACAGCCGTGTATAAACTGATTCCTGAAGAGGATGAAATATAAGAATGGTTCGACATCAGGCGCTGTGACCGTCAATTATTGCTTTCAGGCGTTGAGTCAGTAAGACATTTTCGCCATAATCCACCGGACAGTCAATAACCGCGGGTACATCCTGCCGGAAAGCATCGTCAAGAATCGTACGGAGATCATCCGCACTCTGAACGCGGTATCCCTTGCAGCCCATGCTCTGTGCCATTTTGACATAATTAGGATTAGTAAATGCTGTCATATTTGCGTGTCCGAAACGATCGTTCTGTTTCCATTGTATAAGACCATAAGCACTGTCATTAAAGATCAGGGTGACAAAAGGCAGATGCTCGCGTCGCGCAGTTTCCAATTCCTGGCAATTCATCATGAATCCGCCGTCACCGGTTACTGCAAGAACCCTGTTTTCGTTTCGCAAAAGCTTGGCGGCCAATGCTCCGGGGAGGGCGATCCCCATGGAGGCAAATCCGTTCGATATAATGCAGGTGTTAGGTTCATCACAGAAATAATGACGGGCAATCCACATTTTATGCGCTCCCACATCACTGAGCAAAACATCGCCTTTACCCATTGTTTTCCTGATATCGCTCAGAATGCGCTGCGGCTTCATGGGATAAGCGCCGTCTGTCTCATAGGCAGAGTGCTCCAACAGCATTTCATCCCGAAGCGCAAAGGCGTGATCTGGTTCCTGAATGCGGGCAGTCAGTTGAGATAGATGGCGTAATGTTTCCGCCATATCGCCAACAACTTCCAACGCCGGGGGATAACTGCGGTTCACATGCGCCGCAGCAGTGCTGACGTGAATAATTGTTTTATCAAGCAGAGGATCAAGTCTGGAAGGAGCGAGTTCCACAATGTCATAGCCGACACATAGCAAAAGATCAGCCTGAGCCAGCAGAAGATCTTGATAGTCTTTCTGCGGAATACCGATTGTTCCCATGGCATATGGATCATCACTGCGAATAATCCCTTTAGCCATCATGGTGTTGACTACAGGAAGATGGGCAGTATGCGCAAGGTCCATGATTTCATTGGTAAAATCTGGCCTTGTTCTGGATGCATCAGCGCCTACGAGCATCACTGGGAATTTAGCCCGTGCAAGCAACTTGGCGGCTTGAGCTATGGTCTCTAAATCAGCATATTCCGGACGGCTGTGCTGTGGGCTCATGGGGTTTAATCCATCCGGAACCTCCATGCGAGCTACATCCACGGGCAGATCAATGTGAGTTGCCCCCATCAGGCCTTCTCCTTCAGCGTACTTAAAGGCAAGCCGGACAATTTCTGTGATACTGTCTGGGCGCATAACGAGTTTGGTTCGCTTTGTAATCGGTTCAAAGAGCTTGGCAAGATCCAGATACTGATGACCTGTAATATGCATCCTTTCAGAGGATACCTGTCCGGTGATTGCAACAAGCGGCGCACCGTCTGAGTTGGCATCAGCGACTCCAGTAATCAGGTTGGTTGCTCCGGGGCCAAGTGTAGCAAGGCATACGCCTGCTTTACCGGTCAGGCGTCCGTATACATCAGCCATAAAGGCAGCGCCTTGTTCATGGCGTGTTGTAATAAAGCGAATAGGAGATTCAGCAATCGCTTCGATCACTTCCAGGTTTTCCTCCCCCGGAATGCCGAAAATATACTCCACTCCTTCTGCAGCAAGACATTCAACAAGCTTCTGGGCAACATTCATAGTGAATTATTCTCCTTATATCGTCAAGAGTTTATGACGGAAATTTTCATGGTCATTTCTTCCAGCACATCAAGAAGCATCCTCACCGTATCCAGGCTTGTCAGCATGGTTGTGTTGTTCTGGGCGGCACATCTGCGGACAGCGGCGCCGTCTCCCTGATGGGTACCGGACTGGATTGCCCGAGTATTGATGACATAGCTGATGTAGCCGGCGCGGATCGCGTCGGTCAAAGCTGTGCTTCCCTCGCTGGGCTTGGGAAGGATCCGGGTGCGGATGCCGTTTTCAATCAGCAGTCTGCCCGTCTGCGGCGTTGCTTCGATATTAAAGCCCATCTTATAGAACCTGCGGATCAGGGAGACAGTTTCTTCTTTATCTTCATCGGCGACGCTTACCAGTACTGTGCCGTAGTTTTTCAGTTTCATCCCTGCGGCGGTCATGGCTTTATAAATGGCCCGGTGCAGTTTGGCATCATAGCCGATTGCCTCACCAGTTGATTTCATTTCAGGAGAAAGATACGCGTCCATTCCCCGCAGCTTGGAAAACGAGAATGCGGGAACTTTGACATAGTAACGCTTTTTTTCCTCCGGATAGCGCCGGAAGATTCCCTGTTCCCTCAGGGAAACGCCCAGCATGGCCAGCGTGCCCATATCCGCCAGGCTGTATCCGGTTGCTTTTGACAGGAACGGAACCGTCCTGGATGAACGCGGATTCACTTCGATGATATATACCTTATCCTTCGGATCAACAATGAACTGGATATTGTACAGGCCGATAATCCCGATGCCCCTCCCCAGTTTTTCCGCATAGTCCAGTATTGTCTGCTTCACGCTGTCGGAGAGGCTGTAAGACGGATAGACGCTGATCGAATCCCCTGAGTGAACGCCGGTGCGCTCTACCAACTCCATGATTCCGGGAACAAACACATTGCGCCCGTCACATACAGCGTCCACTTCCACCTCTTTACCGCGGATATAGTGGTCTACCAGCACGGGCTTGTCTGCATCTACTTCTACTGCGGTGCGAAGATATTCCGCCATAGCTTCTTCTTTTGCCACAATGGTCATGGCACGTCCCCCGAGCACAAAGCTCGGACGCACCAGGACGGGATAACCGATTTCCCGTGCCACCCGTATGCCTTCATCAACACAGGTTACTGCCTGGCCCTTCGGTTGAGGAATATGCAGAGATGACAGCAGTTTTTCAAAAAGACCCCGGTCCTCCGCGCGGTCAATTGCTTCGCAGCCTGTGCCAATGATCCGGACGCCGCGTTCATGCAGCGGCCTGGCCAGGTTGACAGCCGTCTGTCCACCGAAAGTAACGATCACCCCTTCCGGCTTTTCCAAGTGGAGAATGTTCATGACGTCCTCTGTACAGAGCGGTTCAAAATACAGCTTGTCAGAACAGGTATAGTCAGTAGAGACCGTTTCAGGGTTGTTGTTGATAATGATTGCTTCATAGCCTGCCTGCCGGATCGTGCGGACCGCATGCACCGTGGAATAGTCAAACTCCACGCCCTGGCCGATCCGGATAGGCCCGGAACCCAGCACAACTATTTTTTTCCGATCCGAAACTATGGATTCGTTCTCTACTTCGTACGTAGAATAGAAGTATGGAATGTAGCTGTCAAACTCAGACGCGCAGGTGTCGATCATCTTATAGACAGGAAGAATGCTGCAGGCTTCCCGCATGTCAAAGACTTCCTGTTCACTCATATGCCAGAGCTCACCGATCTCTCTATCTGAGAAACCGGATTGTTTAGCTTCTCGTAGCACGGCCGGATCTCCCGGGCAGGCTGCCAATTCCTGTTCCAGTTCTGTAATCCGGCGGATTTTCTGCAGGAAGAAACGATCAATCGCCGTAGCGCCTGCGATTTTCTCCATAACGCAGCCCAGGCGGAACAGTTCCGCAATGGCGAAGATCCGATCGTCTGTTCCGTTGCCAATATATGCCAGGAGATCCTCTTCACTCCGGCCGTCGAACTTCTTCAGGTGCAGATGGTATGCTCCGATCTCCAGGGATCGGATTCCTTTCAGCAGGCTCTCCTCAAAATTCCGGCCGATGCTCATGACCTCGCCGGTCGCTTTCATTTGGGTTGACAGCGTGTTGTTTGCGTCGGCAAACTTATCAAAGGGGAAACGCGGAAGCTTACTCACCACATAATCCAGCGTGGGTTCAAAGGATGCCGGTGTATTTGCGATACGGATCTCGTCAAGCGTCATGCCGACGCCGATCTTTGCGGACACCCGGGCGATCGGATAACCACTGGCTTTGGATGCCAGTGCGGAGGAGCGGGAGACGCGGGGGTTGACTTCGATCAGATAGTATTGAAAAGAGTGCGGATCCAAAGCGAACTGTACATTGCAGCCGCCTTCGATTTTCAGCGCACGGATGATTTTCAGCGCGCTGTCCCGCAACATATGGTATTCCTTGTTTGTCAGCGTCTGGGAGGGACATACGACAATGGAGTCACCTGTATGGATACCGACGGGATCAATGTTTTCCATATTACAGACTGTGATGGCAGTATCATTCCGGTCCCGGATCACTTCATATTCAATTTCTTTATAGCCTTTGACGCTCTTTTCAATCAGCACTTCCCCTACAGGCGAAAGCTCCAGTGCATTCTTCAGAAGCCCGATGCATTCAGCTGGCGTATCTGCAAAACCGCCGCCGGTGCCGCCCAGTGTGAAAGCCGGTCGGAGAACCACAGGATAGCCGATTTCTCCTGCTGCGTGCAGGCCTTCTTCCATTGTATGCACTGTGACGGAGGGAAGCACAGGTTCGCCCAGGGATTCGCAGAGTTCCTTGAACATTTCCCGATCCTCGGCACGCTCGATGGAACTACTGTCCGTGGCAAGCAGTTCAACGCAGCATTCCTTCAGAACGCCTTTCTTCTCAAGCTGCATCGCGAGATTCAGCCCAGTCTGGCCTCCAATCCCCGGAAGCAGCGCATCAGGACGCTCATATCGAATAATCTTTGCAATGTATTCCAGCGTCAGAGGCTCCATATAAACTTTATCTGCAATGGATGTATCGGTCATAATGGTAGCGGGGTTCGAATTGCACAAGATCACCTCATAGCCTTCCTCTTTAAGGGCAAGGCAGGCCTGTGTCCCTGCATAGTCGAATTCCGCTGCCTGGCCGATCACAATCGGTCCGGAACCGATGACCAGCACTTTCCGGATATCAGTTCTTTTCGGCATGATCGGCGCCCTCCTTCATCATCCGGATAAACCGTTCAAACAGATATCGGCTGTCCTGCGGCCCCGGCGCGCTTTCCGGGTGGTACTGCACGCTGAACACACGGTCTTTTTCACATTCAGCTCCCTCAATCGTATTGTCCAGCAGGTTGATATGCGTCACTTTGAGCGGTGTGGCTTTTAGGCTTTCCGGGTCCACCGCATAGGAATGGTTCTGGGATGTGATCTCGATTTTCCCTGTTTCCAGGTTCTTAACCGGGTGGTTGCCGCCCCGGTGGCCGAATTTCAGCTTGTAGGTACGCGCACCGTATGCAAGAGAAATGATCTGATGCCCCAGGCAAATACCAAACATCGGCTTGAAGCCGATCAGGGAACGGATTGTCTGGATTGTGTCCGGAACATCCATAGGATCTCCCGGACCGTTGGAGATAAACACCCCGTCCGGATTCAGGGCACGAATCCCGCTTGCGGGAGTATTCCATGGCACAACGGTTACCTTGCACCCCATTGCATTCATGGCTCGGGCAATGTTCCGCTTCATGCCACAGTCAATCGCAACGACATGAAAACGCTCCTCTGTTGCGGGAAATAATCGCTTCGCTCGGCAGCTCACACGACTGACTGCGTCTTTAGGCATCATGCAGGTGCTGAGCCTGGCTAATCCGTCCTCCAATGTTGTATCCGCTGATGTAATTATGGCTCTGCGGCTTCCGAAGTCGCGAATAGAACGGTTCAGTTTTCGTGTGTCCACTCCGGACACACCAACAATTCCGTATTTTGCCATTACCTGGCCCAGTGAGGATGCCGAACGGAAGTTGGATGGTTCATCATTGTATTCATGCACAATAAGCGCGCCGATGCTCGGTGTGTCAGTTTCATAATCATCTTCCGCCATGCCGTAGTTACCGATCAGCGGATAGGTCATGACGACAGCCTGATCCGTGTACGACGGATCGGACAGGATTTCCTGGTATCCAACCATGGATGTGTTGAAGACAATTTCCAGAATTGCTTCCTTATCGGCGCCAAAGCTCCAGCCCAAATACTCCTGCCCGTCTTCCAGAATAACCTTTTTATCCGGATCTTTTCTCATAACGGTTCCCCTTCCAGTTCAGCATTAAAAAAGCACGGGGGATCCTTTCCTTCATGCTCAATGATGTTGTGAATGTCCACAGTAAAGGTTTCAAACCGGTGGGACAGCGGCAGCCGGACGGTTTTTATCTCCGGCCGGTCGGTGACCAGCGGTTCATGGCTTGCGAAACGCAGATAAATGATATTGCGCTGATCACGGATTGCCTGTTCCACATAAGGTTCCATAAACAGCCTGAACTGTGACAGATCTGATACACGCCAGACGACGTTATCACCCAGCCGGATATTGTCAAAAGCGGCATCCATTTCCGGAATGCCTGACTGAATACGATCAAATGCTGCCATGGCGTTCCCTCCTAATCACTCCGAAAGACGGCGTTCAAATCTGTCCTTCCGCGTGTCTGCAGGAATTGCAGTCGGGTATTTTCCGGTAAAGCATGCATGGCAGTACACGTTTTTTCCAACCAGTGCGCATAATTCTTCAACCGGAAGATATCCCAGTGTGTCCGCACCGATGATCCCTGCGATCTCATCCACTGTGTGGCGGCACGCAATCAGATGCTCCCGCGAATCAATATCCGTGCCGTAATAGCAGGGATGAAGAAAAGGCGGGGAGGATATACGCATATGGATTTCTTTCGCGCCTGCCTCCCGCAGAAGCTCAACAATCCGTCCGCTGGTTGTCCCCCGGACGATAGAATCGTCAATCAGCACTACACGCTTTTTCCTGACAACATCTCCGATAGCGGATAATTTAATCTTTACCTGATCCAGTCTGTGATCCGGCGCGATGAAAGTTCTCCCGATGTATTTGTTTTTGATCAACCCGATACCGTATGGAATGCCGGAAGCGCGGCTGAACCCCAGCGCGGCATCCAGACCGGAATCAGGTACGCCGATCACGATGTCCGCCTCCACCGGATGGGATTTTGCCAGGCATTCTCCGGCATGGATGCGGGCGATATGAACGGATATGCCGTCCAGAACAGAATCAGGCCTGGCAAAATAAATATACTCAAAAATACAATGACGCGGTTGTTCTTTCCCGCAGTGTTCCCGACGGGACTGCACGCCGCTTTTGCTGAAAATCAGGATTTCACCCGGTTCCACATCACGGATCATGCTTGCACCGACAGCGTGGAGGGCACAGCTTTCCGAAGCGATGATCCATGTCCCGTCCTGCGCCTGCCCGTAACACAGCGGCCGGAATCCATGCGGATCCCGGGCGCAGATCAGTTTTTGCGGTGACATCAGGACAAGGGAATAAGCGCCGTCAAGCCTGTTCATAGCCCGGCTTAACGCTTCCTCTATGGAAGGCGCATTCAGCCGTTCCTGCGTGACAATGTATGCGATGGTTTCCGTATCGCTGGTCGTATGAAAAATGGCGCCGTTCATTTCCAACGCGGACCGCAGCTCCGCAGCGTTGGAGAGATTGCCGTTATGCGCCAGCGCCATATGTCCTTTCTGATGATTGACTTCAATCGGCTGGCAATTATTGCGGTTTGTACCGCCGGTTGTGCCATACCGTGTATGACCGACAGCCATGGTTCCCTTTGGAAAGGAGTGAAGGATACTGCTGCTGAAAATTTCACCGACAAGACCGGTGTCCTTATGGGAAACGAACACCCCGTCATCGTTGACCACGATACCGCAGCTTTCCTGTCCACGATGCTGCAGGGCATAGAGGCCGGAGTATACAATGCCGGCAACGTCCTCCGGTTGTCCTGCCATAACGCCGAATACACCGCATTCTTCATGGATACTCATAACAGCACCCGATCCTTTTCAAAACAAATAAGCAAGGGGCCAATTCAGCTCCCTTGCTTGCAAACAAGTGTAACACCCGGACGGCGCTGTGTCAACTCCTGAAGAGAATCGGCTCTTCGTAAAATCATGGGGAAAACTGAGTTTACTCCTGTTCGGCATTACTTTTCTCACTTAGGATTTAATCATAATATATCATTACTCATTTTTAATCACAATCCTTTCACAGCTTTTTTTAGGCTCGTTGTTGGCACTTGCGGCAGTACGCCGCATGCGTGGGTTACCGTCTACTACTATGGTGATGATGGCAAGCTGAAAAGCCTGTCTTTAGACCCGACATACTATTGCAATGCAACCGCCAAAGCCGGTTACAAGGCTGAACGGTATTATTAATCGTAGAATTCGCGGAGTATTCGCCAGGCGTGTATGCCCGGCGGAAACAGATGGGAGGGATCGCACACGGCAAAAGAAAACCCTTGAGGAATTCTCCAGGGATTCAGTGCAGGATTTGCATACTCTGATTAGCTGAAAAATGAGCGTGAAAAAACCTTGCAGACTTTGATCTGCAAGGTTTTCTTGTGGAGCATAGGGGAGTCGAACCCCGTCTCGCTGCGCTTCGCTTGCTCGGTCAGGTTCGCAATAGTCGGCTGTCTTCTCTGCCGTTCGACAGCCTTCTTTGCTCACCAGGCTTCCGCCTCGCTTCATCCGCCACTGGCGGCGCTTCGGCTACGCCCCTCTCCAATGCATTCAGTGCAATGACGGGGCAGGGGATGCGGACACTCCGTGCCCGCATAAACAAATCAGGATATCCATGAAGGATATCCTGATTTGTTTGTGGAGCATAGGGGAGTCGAACCCCTGTTCCGCATGCTCAATCGTCGCGACTCCACACTGTGGAGATCGCTCGTTTCGCATGAGGCTTCAGCTGATGAAATATCCGCCACCGGCGGTCATCAGCTGAAGCCCCTCTCCAATGCATTCAGTGCAATATCGAAATCAGGGATGCGGACACTCCATGTCCGCATAAACAAATCAGGATACCCATGAAGGGTATCCTGATTGTTTGTGGAGCATAGGGGAGTCGAACCCCGTCTCGCTGCGCTTCGCTTGCTCGGTCAGGTTCGCAATAGTCGGCTGTCTTCTCTGCCGTTCGACAGCCTTCTTTGCTCACCAGGCTTCCGCCTCGCTTCATCCGCCACTGGCGGCGCTTCGGCTACGCCCCTCTCCAATGCATTCAGTGCAATGACGGGGCAGGGGATGCGGACACTCCGTGCCCGCATAAAGAAATCAGGATCACCATGAATGTGATCCTGATTCTTTGTGGAGCATAGGGGAGTCGAACCCCTGACCTCGACAATGCGAATGTCGCGCGCTACCAACTGTGCTAATGCCCCGTATATGCTTCCCGGATATTCCGGGGAAGGCTCCTCGACTTTATCGTCCTGAGGTCTGGGACTCCACGGCTTTTCAGCCGCAAACGGGAGTATAACACAGCGAGCGGGAAAAGGCAAGAGTTTTTTTGCCGGATTTCAGCCGGCCTGACCGGGTGATCATGGAACTGGACGATGCGGTATCTGCCGTGATAAAATGAACTGGGAAAAACAGGGAAGGAAACGGAGGTATGGTTCGTTTTCTTCTGTGAACACGGGTCATCCAGGAGTTCATACGATCACGAATGATCATGAAGAAACAGGAGGAGAAATGAAAATGAAGAAAATAGCGGTAATCCTGACTGCAGCGATCCTGATGCTGGCAGTTGTATGCGCCGGCGCGGAGACGGCACCTGCCGACCTGCTGTCGCTGATCCGGGGCAAGACGTTCGACTTTACCAGCGGCGTCGGCGCCTGGTATACCGAGCTGACGGTGGGGGAGAACGGAACCTTCATGGGCAGCTACCATGACAGTGAGATGGGGGAGACGGGAGAGGGCTATCCGGACGGCACTGTGTACGGATGCCTGTTCCACGGACAGTTTTCCGATCCGGTACAGGCGGATGAATACAGCTGGACAGTCAAAGTGACCGTGGAGCAGGATGAGGGACAGGCCCCGGAAACGATCGAGGATGGGATGCGGTTTGTGACCTCTCCGGTGTACGGGCTGGAAAAGGCGCAGACCGTGACCGTTTACCTGCCGGGCACGCCGGTGGACAAGCTGCCGGAGGATTTCATGTTCTGGTCGCACCTGCAGGAGATCGATCCGGAGGCGAAAGTGATTCCCTATTACGCCATCTGGAGCGAAGCGGACGCGGCAGGCTTTATCACCGAGCCGGGAACCGCGCAGAACCAGGATATGGAAGCGGCACAGCCCGTGACAGCGAAGGACCTGATCGGCTCCTGGCGCGTATGCTACGGAACAGACGGGTATGACACCCTGGTTTTCCACGAGGACGGCACCATGGAAGCGTATGACATGCTGTTCACCTATGCCGGCGCCCATGAGAAAGGGCTGCTGCTGTTCTACGGGGAATACCGGATCGACGGAACGGATGTGATCCTGGCTAACAACGAAACGTACCACACCGAGCTGACGAAGGCGCCGGCGGATGTGGATTATTCCATCGGGAACGGGTCACTGAGCGTGGATCCGGGTGACATGCTGCTGACGCTGTACCAGGATCCTGTAGATGATATGCAGATTTTCGGCGGATATGTCCAGGGGTACTATTATCCCGGAACGCCGGCGGAGGAATACCTGGCGAACGAAGGATGGCTCAGCGAGGACGGAAAGGAGGTCACTTTCGAACAGGATCTGATCGAATACGGCCGGATCATGATTGACGGCGCATACTATTCCGTCCAGTGCCAGCTGCTGCCGGCATCCGAACTGAGCGACGCGGAAAGGGAAAAGCTGGATGGCGAAGAGCTGCTGCTTTACGATGAAAACGCGGAGAAGCCCCTGTGGTACCTGTCCGACTATGAAATTATCGCGTATCCTCTGGGCGAAGGAGCTCCCATGAAGTACTCCATCATGAGATAAAGGAACATTGGGGTCGATTTTGGTCGTGTTTTTTCGGGGCCGGAGCTGCCATCCTCCCTGCGGGCTGCGTATAAACATGTGTCGGGAGAAAATAAGGCCCGGTAACACGCGAAAAGCATGAAAACCATTATCATTTAATTAGGAGGAAACACACGATGAAGAAACTGATTGCAACCCTGATGGCCCTGACCCTGCTAATCACGATGGCGGCGACCGCCGCTCTGGCGGAGGAATCTGTGCAATGGGTTTTCCGCGGCGGCGTTGAGTTCGACATGGACATGGAACAGGTCATGGAGCTGGAAAACAATCCGAAGTACGAGATTGAGAGCGAGAAGACCCGCGGCACCGTTGAGT
The DNA here is from genome assembly GCA_947166385.1 of uncultured Clostridia bacterium. Classification (GTDB taxonomy): domain Bacteria; phylum Bacillota; class Clostridia; order Christensenellales; family Aristaeellaceae; genus Aristaeella. The sequence goes on from CAMVEB010000020.1 coordinate 13,898, forward strand.
TCTACGAGCTGGAGTATGAAGACATCGTTGAAGAAGGCATCAAATATGACCTGAAGTACCTGTTCGTGGGCAACAGTCTTGTGGCGATTCACTACGATTTTGACGACGGCGTCAGCTATGACACGATCAAGGGAAAGCTTGCCGCATACGGCGAAGCGGTTCCCTTCGACGCGGCGGCGATCGGCAACGGTAAGTACGCGGTTGACGATGACGGTGATCTGAAGGACTGCGTGGAAATGATCAACGCCGGCGCCGGCCTGATCATTGTCCTGGAGCGCGACAAGGACGGCGACGTAGATGTGACCTTCGTGAATGTGAATGCCGCGTACATTAACGCCTGACAGAGCGCAGAAACGCCCCGCGGAAGACCGCAGGCAGCAAGGCTCCGGTGATCAAGGCCGGGGCCTTTTCGCGTGCGGAAAAAGATTGTGCATCAGGGGATTTTGTTATTGAATAACCTTTCGGAAAGAAACACGGGGCATCGGGAGGCTGCTTTATGAAAGGGAAATCTTGAGAATACAAGCTGCTGTCAGGGCTGTTTTTCAGACTCCTGCCTTACCAGATCCTGCTGCTGATCATCGTGGCGGTAAACGGGATTGTGGACAGCCTCTATGCCAGCAACATGATCGGCAAGAGCGCCATGAGCGCGATCGGTCTGTTCAGCCCGCTGAATCATTTCCTTTACGCGGCCAGCAACATGCTTGTCAGCGGATCGGCGGGGAATGTTGTGCAGCACGGTTTCCCGCTGGACCGGAAACAGCACAGCGCGGACATCCGGGTGATTCACAAGGAGGACGAGGTCATCCTGCGCATCCGGGACAACTGCGCGGCATTTGATCCATCGGAGTACCACAGGAGCATGCAGCCGGACGGAAGCGGCAAAAACGTCGGGATCCAGATCGTGTACGGGATCGCCAAAGAAGTGAATTATCAGAACCTGCTCGGCATGAACGTGCTGACCATGCGGATCTGACCGCGCTCCCGGGACAGGAACAGAAAAAAGCCGGCGATAACCGCCGGCTGAAAAGACGCCCCTGGGTGGAAAGGATCAGGCGGGAACGTAGATGTAGTAACCCGCGGTGATGTCATTCCTGTTATGGATAAAGTCCCGGTTGATCCGCATCAGATTATCCACCGTGGTATCAAAGCGGTAGGCGATCTTGGTCAGCGTATCCCCGTGCACAATCTGATAAACCTTGTAGCCCTTCTTCGGTTTCAGCTTTTCCCGGGAACCGCCCTTGCCGCCGACAACCTGTTCCATTTCGTTCATGTTCAGTTCCATCGTGTCTGCCATTTTTGTTTCCTCCTTAAAAAATGATTTCGTATTTCTTTTCTGTCAGCAGGTTTCCTGCCTGCACTTGTTTATACGCAAACCAAACGAACGGTGGCAGTTTTTTCTTCCCAAAATGATCAAAAACTTTTCAAAACTTTTCAAAAACCCGCTCTGTTTGACACATAACTGATTGCTGACAGGGTGATTATATAGGAAATAACAGGAATAATCAAGCGGTTTGGCGAGGTTTCGCGGGGAATACGTCCGCCTCTTTTATCGTTGCGCAATTCGTCCTTTTTTTGGTATAATCAGAAAAAGGGGAAAGAACCCGCCAAGATGCCGGACGGAAAGCTCCTGTGTCTATCAATAAGGAAAGGATTATGTGGGATGATTCTGCAAACTCTTTTGAATCTGCTGCTGACAATCTTCTTCGGAGGAAGCGAGATCCTGACGATCGTGCTCTCGCTGCTAGGCATCGTGGGGTATTGGGGCATTTTCAGGAAATGCGGGCTGACAGGATGGCACGCGGCGATTCCGGTGCTGCGGGAGGCGGATATCGGGCGCGCCGCGGGGCGTGAGCGGGAAGGCCGGGTGTATGCCATGGATGCCGCGCTGATCATCCTGCTGAACGCTGCCAGCATCCTTTTCCTGGGGGACCCGGTCAGAGGGGAACGGTACGATATGTTCCAGCTGGGCGCTACCTTCGTCCTGAGCGTGCTTACTTTCATCTATGGCATGAAGGTTTCCCTGGGCCTGATTGAAGTATTCGGCCAGAAGAAAAGATGGATCCTGCTGTGGGCTGTGTTTGACTTTATTCCCGCGCTGATGTGGGGATGGATGAAGAAATATCAGCCTCAGTGGACCGCGGAGGAGCTGAAGAGCGACGCGACGGACTACTTCAGCGGCTCCAGGGCGGAGGTGCTGGATCAGGGGCTGACGGTGAACCTGGAAGAGCGGACCGCCACGGAATTCTTCAAGAAGAAATACCTGCTGCGGGATATCCACATGTACATCCAGCCCGGGCATATGGTGCTGCTGCTGGGCGGGAGCGGCGCCGGGAAAACCACTTACCTGAACGCGGTGAACGGCTATGAAAAGGCTAAGGCCGAAGTGGTTCTGAACGGGCGGAACATGTATAAGAACTACAAGGACATGCAGTATGACATCGGCTTTGTGCCGCAGCAGGACCTGATGCGGGGAAGCGACACCGTGTTCCGCACGCTGATGGACGCGGCGACGCTGCGCCTGCCCACCGAGCTCACCCGGGTCCAGCGGCAGGAGCGGGTCGAGGAAGTCATGACGATCTTCGGCCTGACGCCGGTGAAGGACAGCCTGGTTTCCAAGCTTTCCGGCGGGCAGCGGAAAAGGCTGTCCATCGCGATGGAATTTATCCCGAATCCCTCGCTGTTCATCCTGGATGAGCCGGACAGCGGCCTGGATGGCGTCATGGCGCGGGAACTGTTCCAGCAGCTGCGCCAGATCGCGGACCATGGCAAGATCATCATCGTGATCACCCATACGCCGGACCGCGTGATCGATCTGTTTGACGATGTGATCGTCCTGGCGAAGGACGCGAAACGCACCGGCCGGCTGGCTTATTTCGGACCGATTGAGGAAGCACGCACTTTCTTCGGCAGAGAAGGCATGGAGGAAATCGTCAAGTCTGTGAACCGGAAGGAAGAAGGCGGCGACGGACTGGCGGACGATTTCATCCGGAGATACGCGGAGGTGCAGCATGCCTAAGAACATGGAGAAAAAAACGAAAGCCCAGCGTCGGGTTCATCACGCGGGTCGAGAAAGTCAGATCCTGATCTACCTGGGAAAGCAGCTGCGGTTCTTTATCAACGAAAGCGACTGGAAGGTGCTGCCGATGGCGGCCATCATCGCCGCTCTGGTGGCGATGGTGATCCGGAAGCGGTTCTTTATCAACATGGAAGGCAGCCTGATCGGCGCCTTCGCGCTGACATGTGTGGCAATCTGGAACGGATGTTTCAATTCGATCCAGGCAGTGTGCCGGGAGCGGCCGATCGTCAAGCGGGAACACCGCTCCGGCATGCATATTTCCGCCTACGTGCTGGCTCACATGATCTACCAGCTGCTGCTGTGCGCGGCGCAGACCGGACTGACCATGTATGTGCTGAAGCTGCTGGGGGTGCCGTTCCCGGCGGAAGGGTTCATGACCAGGTGGATGATCGTGGATATCGGTATCTCGATGCTGCTGATTTCCTACGCGTCGGATATGATGAGCCTGTTCCTGTCCAGCATCTCGCATACGACAACCGGAGCGATGACGATCATGCCCTTTGTGCTGATCTTCCAGCTGGTCTTTTCCGGCGGGATCATTCCGCTGCCGTCCTGGAGCCAGTCGCTGTCCAACTTCACGATTTCGAACTACGGGGTCAAGGCGATCGCCGCGCAGTCCGGATACAACGAACGGCCGATGGTGACAGCCTGGAATACGCTGTCCGGCATGCGGAACCGGGAAATCGGCGGCACGGTGACGCTCGGCCAGCTGATGGATCTGCTGAACAACGAGAAGATGGAGCAGTATGAGGATCGGGAGATTATTCCCTCCTTCAACCTGGCGGAGACGGCGGTGCAGGTGGTGAGGGAACTCAACCTGATCGATGAGGAGAAGACGCAGGAGGCGCTGGCCGAGGCCCAGGCTGATCCGGCCATGACAAAGGCAGTACGTCTGAAGGACGTGAAGAAGCTGCTGAACAGCAGCAACTACCTGCAGTCCCACCGGGATCAGGCGTTTACGCTGAAGTTCAAGGTGGGCGAGCTGTTTGATCTGTTCGGCGAAGAGAATATCAAGGCCGCGGTGCAGAAGGCGACGGCGGAGGCAAGCTATAAGCCGGAGTACGCGCAGACCAGGGAGAACGTGGTCAAAAACTGGGTGATGCTGGGCGTGTTCATCGCTGTCTTCGCGCTGATGTCCGTGATTGTGCTGGAAATGATCGATAAGGACAAGCGGTAACAAGATCCTTTGCCTCGTTCGGGATGACACGAAGCTTCCGGGACGGGACGAAGGATCCAAAAAATACATAGTGGGAGGTAATACACAATGAAAAAGGTACTGGCAATGATCCTGGGGATGATGATGCTCCTGTCCGTCTGCGGCGGGGCGCTGGCGGTGAACGAGGATGTCACCGGAGAACTGGTGATCTACACCTCGATGTATCCGGAAATCGTGGACATGATGAACGAGGCGCTGAAAGCGGAATTCCCGAACCTGACGCCGGGCATTGACGGCAGCTTCTTCTTCCAGGCGGGCAGCGGCAAGCTGATCACGAAGATCTACGGTGAGATGGGCGACAACCGGGATCAGGCGCTGGACTGCGACATGTTCATGGTCGCGGAGCCTTCCTTCTCCCTGGAGCTGAAGGACTACGGCTACCTGCACTCCTTTGAGGTGGAGGACGCGGAAAACAAGCTGCGCTTCCCCTACGACAAGGAAGGCTACTGGTATCCGGTGCGGGTGTGCAACATGGTGCTGGCCTGCAACCCGGAGAAGAACGACGAATGGGCTGCGAAGGGAATCAATGTTCCGAAGAGCTTCCATGACTTTGCGTATGACCCGGCGCTGAAGGGTTATATCTCCATGGGCGATCCCATGACCAGCGGCACCGCCTACGCGACGCTGGTTTCCCTGCTGGGGAAATACGGCGAGGAGTATGTGGACAAACTGGGCGAGAACAAGGTCATGCGGGAATCCGGATCCACGGCCATCGCGAAGCTGCAGAGCGGCGAATGCGCGGCGATCATGATCCTGGAGGAATCCATCCTCAAATACCTGGAGGATGAGGAGAAAAAGGGCAACCAGGTGACCAACCTGGAAGTCATCTATCCGGAGGACGGCGTGGTGCTGATCCCCTCCACGGTGATGATCGTGGCGGAAGAGTTCTCGAAGAATGTGAACACCGAAGCGGCGGAAGCCGTGGCCCAGTGGTTCCTGAGCCCGGAGGGACAGGAAATGATCATCAAGGGCTGGATGCACTCCGTGCTGGCGGGCGAGACGAAAGTACCCTACCATTCCATCAGCACCGATGACCTGATCCAGAAGGACATCGGCGTGGACTGGGAGAAGGCCTATCATGACCGGGAATCCATCACCAACCTGTGGACGGTGAAAGTCACCCAGTAACAGGGAAAGAGGAGAGGCGTCCATGCGCTTGACAGGGGAAAAAATCACAAAGATCGGCCTCGCGGTCTGCCTGGCCCTGGGCATTCTCTGTGTGATCTACGGGATCAAAGGGCAGCAGGCCAGCTCGGACTCCGAACTGGGCAGCGAGAACAGCTACCAGGCGATCTATGCCCTTTCCGGGAACGCGGAGAAGACCTGGAACACGCTGGAAAGCGACCGCGGAAGCCTCTCCGACGACCAAAGAACCCAAACGGACGGGAGCGTCCGGACCCTGGTACGGGATTTCTGGGAGAACCGGAAAGCCGGTGCCGGGGAGGAAATCGACGCTTTTCTGGAAGAAAACAGGGATTCGGAGGCGAAACTGGCCTGGAAGCTGCTGTTCGCGGCAGACATGACCGGCGGCCCGAAGGTCAGCGCCGCGCTCCGGAAAAAACTGGCCGGCATGCCGTCGGAGGAGCAGCAGCTCTTCCGGCGGCAGCTGCTTTGCTGCATCGCGGATGAAAGCGCCGCGCTGCCCGACGGGACGGAGGAAGCCCTGGAAGGGCTGACGGGAACGGATCGGGACGCGATGCTGATGCAGCTGGCGTACACCTCCGCCTGTGCCGGAAACGATCAGGTGACCGAGCATGTGAACCAGCTGAAGAAAAGCGTGCGCGACCGGGAAAAGCAGCTGACCGCGTTCCGGATGATCGCGACGGGAGAGGTGACCTGGCTGTGGCAGCTGATCATCAGCAACAGCCGGACCGTGATTCTCCTCGGCGTCGCGCTGATCCTGGACGTGCTGCTGCTGGCGCTGCTGATGGCGGCGGACAGGAACTGGCAGCTGAACTTCAAATGGGTGCTGATCCTGCTGATCGTGGACTTCCTGCTGGTGTTCGAGGTGCTGCCGGTCGTCTATATGCTGATCAAAGGGGTGTTCCCGGAGGGAAGCTTCTCGCTGGAAACGGTCCGGCGGCTGTTCAGCTATCCGATGAACCTGGAAGCGCTGAAGAATACGCTGATTGCCGGGTTTGCCACAATGATCCTCGGCACGATGATCGCCTTTCCGCTGGCGTGGCTGGTGGGCCGGACGAACCTGTACGGGAGAAAATTCTTCCGCGCGCTGTTTGTGATGACCTATATGGTTCCGCCGTATGTGGGCGCGATGGCCTGGCTGCGGCTGATGAACCCGAACGTGGGGTTCATCAACCAGTGGCTGCGGATCCTGTTCGGGCTCAGCGACGCGCCGGGGCCGCTGAATGTCTATACGCTGCCGGGCATGATCTGGGTGCTGACGACCTTCTATTACCCGTATGCCTTTATTACAATCAGCCGGGCGATGGAGAAGATGGATCCCTCGCTGGAGGAAGCCAGCCGGATTTCCGGCGCGGGCCCGGTGCGCACGATCCTCCGGGTGACGCTGCCGATGATGACGCCCTCGCTGATCGCGGGCGCGCTGCTGGTTTTTGTCAGCGCGGCGAGCTGCTACGGTATTCCATCGATCATCGGCACGCCGGGCAATGTCAACACGGTGACGACGCGGATCGTGGAATATGTTTCCATGGGCCAGCAAAGTATCAACGATGCCACCGGCCTGGCGGTATTCCTGATGCTGGTGGCACTGCTGATCCTGTTCATTTCCGACGGGGTGCTGGCGAAGAAGCAGTACGTCACCGTATCCGGAAAGTCCGTGAACCCGACGATCGTGGACCTGCGCAGGTGGCGGACGCCGCTGACGGTCCTGGTGTCGCTGTTCGCGGTGATCATGGTGGTGATTCCCTTCGGGGTGATCCTGACCACCTCCTTCAAGGTGGACGTCGGGAAGAGCATGTTCGACGCGGCAAACTTCACGCTGGCCAACTGGACGGGCGTCTTCTCCCGGGGGGAGACCATCAGCTGCCTGAAGAATTCCCTGATTTTCGCTTCTGTCGCGGCGACCGTCGGCCTGGTGATCGCCTGTGTGATGAGCTATCTGCTGCAGCGGACGCGGATCCGGGGGCGGGGGATTCCCAACTTCCTGATCACGCTGGGCTCCGGCACGCCCTCGGTGGTGATCGCACTGGGGCTGATCATGACGATGCGGGGCAACTTCGGGGTGAATATCTACAATACGGCGTATATCCTGATTATCGCCTACCTGATCAAGTATCTGATGATGGGAATGCGGACGGTCGTGTCCGCGATGAGCCAGATCCATGTATCCCTGGAGGAATGCAGCCAGATTTCCGGCGCCAGCTGGCTGCGCACCATGGTCCGGATTACGGGACCGCTGATTTTCCCCTCCATTGCCGCCGGATGGTTCCTGATCTTTATTCCCAGCTTCTATGAGCTGTCGATGACGACGCTGCTGTATTCCAGCACAACGAAAACCATCGGCTTCCAGCTGTATGAGTACTGGACGTTTACCAGCCAGCCGATGAGCTGCGCGATGGCCTTCGGGATCCTGCTGATCGTGATTGGGCTGAACTTTTTACTGAACCGCCTGACGAAGGGCGAATTCTCCATATAGGAAAGGGGAGATTCCGGTGTCGACCGTGACGATCCGCCATATCACCAAATCCTTCGGGAACCATGTGGTGCTGCAGGATTTCAACGAAACGTTCGGAGACGGGGAGTTTATCACTCTGTTGGGACCTTCCGGATGCGGGAAAACCACGATGCTCCGTATGATCGCGGGGTTTGAGCACCCGACCAGCGGGGAGCTGTACATCGATGACCAGCTGGTTTCCGGCGGGAAGACCTTCCTGCCGCCGGAAAAGCGGGGGATCGGGATGGTGTTCCAGAGCTATGCCGTCTGGCCGCATATGAACGTGTATGAAAATGTGGCGTATCCGCTGCAGATCCGGAAAGAACCGAAGGACAAAATCCGGGAGGCGGTGGAGCGCGTGCTGGAGATCGTGCACCTGAGCCAGTACGCGGAGCGGCTGCCGAGCCAGCTTTCCGGCGGGCAGCAGCAGCGGGTGGCCCTGGCACGGGCCCTGGTCGCCGCGCCGAAACTGCTGCTGCTGGATGAGCCGCTGTCCAACCTGGACGCGAAGCTGCGGGAAACGATGCGCTTTGAGATCAAGGAAATCCAGCGCAGGATCGGGATCACGGTGGTGTATGTGACCCACGATCAGACGGAAGCCATGGCCATGAGCGACCGGATTTTCCTGATCAACCGCGGGGTGGTGCAGCAGAGCGGCACGCCGCGGGAAATCTACAACCAGCCCTGCAACCAGTTCGTAGCGGATTTCCTGGGAAAGGTCGACTTCTTCAAGGGCGAAGTCCGGGACGGGAAGATCGTGTTCCCCGGAATGGGCGGGCAGTCGCTGCCCTACAGCGGGGAGCGAACCGGCCGGGTGGACGTGGCGATCCGGCCGGAAAACCTGAGCATCGCGGCGGAAGGGCCGCTGACGGGCACGCTGGAGACCTGCTATTACCTGGGGGATGTCAACGACTGCCGGATCCGGGTCGGGGAAACCCTGGTGCGGGTGACGGCGCCCGGCTGGACGGCGGAGGAAATGAAAACCGGGGAGACCGTCCACCTGCAGGCGCGGAATCTGATGGTATTCCCGGATGACGGGCTGCTGGAAGAGATGCTGACGATCCAGACCTGAGAGAAAAAACTGACAGAATGAAATCTGATGCGTATCAACAGGCGGGCATCCGCGGATGCGCCGATGCCGGAAGGAGGAACAGATGCTGAACAGGAAAAGGCTGCTGCTGATGCTGGCCGCTGTGCTGGTGCTGCTCTGCAGCATCGCCCTGGCGGAGACGGGCGGTCCCTGCGGAAAGGGCATTACCTGGACCTTCACGGACGGAACGGTCCGGGTCGAAGGGAAGGGCGCCATGCAGGACGGAGCCTTCTGGGAAGGCAGCGTCCCGGCCGATGAAATCCGGCAGGCGATCATCGGGGACGGGATCACCCGGATCGGAGAAAAGGCGTTCTGCGGCTGCGGCAAACTGAAGCAGGTGACGCTGCCGGACAGCCTGACGGCCATCGGGGAGAGCGCGTTTGAGGGCTGCAAAAGCCTGAAAACCCTGCGGCTGCCGACGGAGATTACGGAGATCGGTTTCCAGACCTTCGACGACAGCCTGAAGCGCCTGGAAATCCCGGTACTCCGGTCGACCACCGGGATCACGCTGGGATCGTACGACAAACCGTTCTACCTGCCGGGGCAGCAGGAAGCCTACATCTTTGCCCACACGGAGACATCGGAGTACATCGGACTGACGCTGTACGAACCGCAGTCGAAGGACGTGGAGACCGTGGAGTTTCCGGACGGCCTGGAATGTATCCGGGAAGGATTCTTTGCCGGAATGGAAAAACTGAAATCCATCCGGATTCCGGACTCCATGACCAAGTTCTCCATGCATTCCTTCGCCGGGATTTACCGGGAGTGCGTCATCCTGTGCGGAAAGGGATCCGCGGCGGAGAAGTTCTGCCTGGAAAAAGGATTCCAGTTCGACAACGGCGAGCGGCGGGTGGTCGGATACGACATTCAAAACGAGAAGGAAAAGGTCCGCTGGATCGTCCGGAATTATATCCGGGCCGGCATGAGTGAACGCCAGAAGGCGCAGGTGCTGCATAACTGGCTGATAACCAACGCTCACTACCATGACGACGGCACCATGAAATCCCATGACGGAAAAACGCTGCTGCTGGAAGGTTACGGGGTATGCGAAGCGTATGGCGAGGCGTACGGCAAGCTTCTGACAGAAGCCGGTATCGCCTGGGCGAACATGCTTATCCAGAAGATGTCGCACGCCTGGAACCTGGTGCGGGTCGACGGTAGATGGTACCATGTGGACGCCACCTGGGACGATGGTCCCGCCTGTCAGATGAAGCGGTATCCGTGCGTCAGCGGCATGGAAAAGAACCAGTACTTCCTGCTGACCGACAAACAGATCCGGGCGGATCACGACTGGGAGGACCGGTACGTTTCAGCAGACAAGGGCCGGCCGCTCAGCTATTATGAGCCGAGGCTGGGACGGGAGATCTGGCTGCAGGTCTGGATCGGCACCAACGGCTATCTTTTGGACTGGGATCATCAGACGGCCACGGTGCTGGGCCCGTGCTACGGCACCGAAACGGAGATCCTGATTCCCGCGGAAATCGAGTACGAAGAAAAACAGTGGAAGGTGACGGCCGTCGACGACGGGGCTTTCCGGAAGAACAAGAAGATCAAAAGCGTTACGATCGGAAAGAACATCCGGAAAATCGGAGCCAACGCCTTCCGGGACAGCGGGCTGACGAAAATCACGCTGAAGACCGACCGACTGACGGAGGAAAACGTCGGGAAGGAAGCGTTCGGCGGGCTTTCGGAGAAAGTCAGGGTCCGGTGCTCTGCCAAGCAGCTGAAACGATACAAAAAGCTGCTGCGGAAGCGCGGTGTTTCAAAAAAGGCAGAATTTATTGCGAAAGAATGACATTTATACTGGACATTTTGAAAAGAAATTGTTAAAATAAATGGGATAGCGAGGAAGAAATCCTCCGGCTATTCCGTTAAGTAGACAAAAGCAAAACGGAGGGGAAGACCATGAAACGAGTGGCAATCCTGATTCTGGCCCTGGCGATCCTGTTACCCTGCGGCGTGGCGCTGACGCCGTCCACGGCAAAAGCGGAATCGATGTACATCATTCCGGACAGCAACACCCGCGAACTGAGCTATGAGGAAATCTGGGAATACCGGTACGATACGCTGCTGTACGCGTTCAACGAGATCCTTGCCCGGCACGGATACAAGTTTGAAACCGGCAGCAACTGCTACAACTGGTTCACCCAGATGCCCTGGTACAAGCCGAACGCGAGCGAGAACTCCAAGAATCACAGCGAGTCCTACAACAAGACGACGAAGCTGGAATGGACCAACATCAACAAGATCAAGGAAGTCCGCCGGATCATGCGGGAGAACAAGGACTACAACAACAAGGGAAAGGGCATGCCCATTCCCCCGGCGCAGAACATCAACAAGCCCCGCGGATTCGAGTATGTGGAGCTGCAGGCGAATCAGAAGTTTGCGGTATACACCGCGCCTTCCGCTTCCGCCTACCGGGCCAACAACGGCAAGGCGGCCGTGAGCACCAACGGCGCGATCTACGCGCTGGGCTGGGAAAACGGCTGGATGCTGATGCTGTACGAAGCGAACGCCGTGAACCAGTACCGCATCGGCTATATTGAAGGATCGAAGATCCGCGGAAAGAAGCCCGCGCTGGGCCAGCTGTACTGGGACGGCTATACGGTGGATGTGCTGGAGACCGTGGCGCTGACGGATGACCCCGCCCTGACCGGCAAGTCCCTGATGACGCTTCCGGCGGGCAGCCAGGTGACCTATCTGTCCACGATGTACAACACCGACGCGTGGGATTACGTGGAGACTACCCTGAACGGCCAGACGATCCGCGGTTTCGTGCCAAACGGATGCCTGTCCGGCGGCGGCGTGGATATGACCGAAGAAGACGCGATGGTCGGAGACGGCTGATGATGATCTGACCCCAACCGGCGCAGGACCCGGAGTCCGGCGCCGGATCAAAATATGAGGAGGAATGATGGGATGAGAAAGATTCTTGTTCCGCTGTTGCTGCTGATGCTGCTGTGCGTAAGCCTGGCGGCGCCGGCGGGAGGAGAGGACGCCGTGACCCTGCAGCTGGACACCGCGAAGCTCCCGGTTTTCGAAGCGGATGATCCGCTGGTTTCCGGGCTGCTGGCGGAGCAGGAGGGGGACGCGCTTCCCGTACTGCTGGTTTCGCTGAAGAAGAGCGTCCAGCTGCGGATTACTGTCCTGCCCAAGAACCTGAAGAACAAAAAGGTTGCCCTGAGCGTGGACAACGGAGACATCGTCAGGATCAGGGGAAATACCCTGACCGGCCAGGCGCTGGGCGAAACTGTGCTGACGATCGCCAGCGCCCAGGAGCCGACGGCGCAGATTCAGTACCGCGTGCTGGTGATCCAGCCCGTGACGCGGATCTCCCTGGTGCCTTCCGCGAAGTTTGTGTACGTGGGAGAAACCATCACGCTGGCGCCGACCATCCAGCCGGAGAACGCGTCGATCCTGAAGACGACGTTTGCTTCTTCAGCGGAACAGATCGCCACCGTGGATGAGAACGGCGTTGTGACCGGCCTGAAGCGCGGGTCGGCCCGGATCATTGTGACCGCGATGGACGGGAGCAACGTGCGCGCCAATATCAGCATCCCGGTACAGCAGAAGGCGGAGGAAGTCCAGCTGAAAGAGAAGGAAATCACCGTGGACGTGAAGCGGACCAGCATGCTGCACGCGACGGTGCTGCCGAAGGACGCGAACGACAAGGGCGTTCTCTGGACCTCTTCCGACGAGAGCATTGCCACGGTGAACAACCAGGGCCGGGTGACCGGCGTGGCGCCGGGCGACTGCGAGATCATCTGCACGAGCAAGGTCAACGAAGCCGCGAGCACGAAGGCTGTCGTGCATGTTCAGCAGCCGGTGACGAAGATTACGCTGTACGAGGCATCCACCGTCTATGCCGGGGAAACCGGCCAGATCACCTGGAGCGTGGAGCCCGCGAACGCGACAAATCCCGGGATCCAGCTGAGCTCCGGCAATCCCAAGATCCTCCAGGTCAGCGAGGACGGAACCCTGACCGGCATCGCCGCCGGGGAAACGGTGGTGAAGGCGGTTTCAACGGACGGATCCAACCGCCGGGCACAGATCAAGGTCCGGGTCCTGCAGCACCTGACAGGCGTTCATATGTACCGGAAGACCGCTTACCTGGATGTCCGGGAATCCGGATCCGCCCTGGCCGTGCTGGAGCCCAACAAGCTGGTGAATACCAACATGACCTGGGAATCCGGGGATGAGAGCATCGCGACCGTGAAGCCGGTGGCCAACCAGCCGAAGGCGATGATTACCGGCGTCAGGACCGGGGACACCTATGTGACCGGCACCACGGAAGACGGCGGCTATCAGGCGACGATTCAGGTCCGCGTCGGCGATTTCAGCCATCTGATGCGGATTACCGACGCCTTCATTGACGGCAAGGGCAGAGTCCGCGTCACCGTGAAAAACAAGAGCGACGATCTGTATATTACAGCGGTCACGCTGGAGATCGAAGCTTTCAAACACAACGGGAAGAAAGCCCATATCAACGCGAAGGACGGCAGCAATATCTGCAAGGCCACCTACCGCGGCAACATAGCGCCCGGCAGGTATTCGCCGGACAACGGATGGAAGATGATCGATTACGACGAAAACGTGGAATTCGGTCAGATGATTGTCCGAGTGGTGGAATACCAGATTGAGAACGACTGGATCAAAGTGCTCCGGAAGAACGTCCAGCCGACCTATGAATACTGGCTTGATTACTGAGCATCCGACAGGATCAAACATCCATAAAGGAGGTTACACCCGATGAAGAAACGCATTCTTTCCCTGCTGACGGTTCTCGTGCTGCTGGCGGTGGCAGTGATCCCCGCGGCAATGGCTGTGGACGAGGAAGAGGATAACACACCTTCCTCCTCCGCCGGTTACTACTATGTCTATACAGAGAACGGCAAAGGTCTGAACGTCCGCGCCACGCCCGGCGGGCAGAAAGTCGGTTCCCTGAAATACGGCACCAGGATCTACTGCTACTATCGGGACAACGGCTTCGGCTGGGCCCTGATCGACTATGACTACGATATGCCCGGCGTCGGCTACGGCACCTACGCCTGCTTCATTTCCAGCCGCTACCTGCGCAAGAACAAGCCGCCGGCCAAGCCCAGCGAATCCGGTTCGACGAAGCCCGCTGCCACGGGAACGAACGATCCGCTGACAGACATGAACGCGGAGTTCCTCAGCGCCAAGACGGTGGACAATTTCATTGTTTATACCCGCCCCACCCGGGCCAGCGGATGGGTGAACCTGCACTGGGCCCCCAGCATGAATGCTGAAATCATGGCGAACTACGGCGCCAATACCGAACTGGTTGTGCTGAAGGAAACCACCAACTGGTACCAGGTTGAAAACACGAAGACCGGCGACGTCGGCTTTGTCATGAAAGAGTTCATTGTGCAGTAACGCACGATGACCGGGAATCAAGATAAAGGAGGAACTTCAGAATGAAAAAATGCATAGCCCTGCTGTTATGCCTGATCCTGGCGCTCGGAAGCGCCGTCTCCTTCGCGGAGTCTGCTGAAAAGACCACCATCGGAACCATCAGCATCAACGGCGCCTTTACCCTGAAGTGCGCCCTGCCGGAAGGCTACCGGATCCAGCCGCTGAAAGTGAACCAGGATCAGGTCGTCGCGATTGTCACGGCCGAAGATCCCATGAAGCCTATGATGCAGCTGTCCGTCGCGTTTGACGAACTCTACGCGGAAGTGGACCGGATGAACGACCTGACCGATGAACAACTGGAAGTGCTGGAGAGAACCTTCACCGACGTGGATCCCACGATTGAGATTACCTACGGGGATACCGGCTGGGGCACCCGGGTGATGATGGTCCGGCAGTCCGGTGAGAATCAGCTCAACTATGTGGATTTCCTGAGCGTCTATAAAGGATACTTTGTGGAATTCGTGCTGCTTCCCTCCAAGAACGCGGAAGACAAGACCCTGACGGACGAACAGATCCGGATGTGCGTCGACTTCCTGACCGAGCTTGACTTTATACCCGTCGGCGAGACTGAAACCGTGACGGAAGGCACGGACAGCGAAGTGATCGACACGGAGACAGAAGACGCGGCGTCAGAACCGAACTGAGATGATCAGGAAACTTGTGAAACAAATGCTGTCAGCGCAGATTTTCTCTGCGCTGACAGTTTCTCTGTGCCTGCTGATTGACAATATTGTCATCGGCTCCTTTCTGGGCGAAAAAGCCATTGCTTCCTATGTCCTGGCGAACCCGCTGCTGCTGTCGATCGGCGCGATCGGCATGCTGCTGTCCGCCGGGGTTCAGGTGGTATGCGGAAAATCCCTGGGGAAAGGCCTGCAGGAGGAAACCCATGCCGGGTATTCCTCCGCGATTGTGATTGGGGGCGGCATCTCCCTGGTTTTCCTGGCGGCGGTGCTGCTGTTCCATCCCTTCCTGACCCGGGCGATGGGCGCGGGGAGTGAGGGCGAGCTGTACGGCATGACGAAGGATTATCTGATTGGATACAGCATCGGCGCGCCGGGATCCATGGGCGCCCTGGTGCTGGTGCCGTTCCTGCAGATGGCCGGGCAGAGCAACCTGCTGATCGTGGGGGTTCTGAGCATGACCGTGGCCGACGTGGCGCTGGACCTGCTGAATGTGACGGTCTTCCACGGGGGCATGTTCGGCATGGGCCTGGCCTCTTCCCTGAGCTACTATGTGGCGATGATCATCGTCGGATTCTATTTCCTGTCCGGGCGCTGCGTGTTCCGGTTCTCGTGGAAGCGGGTCAGCCTGCAGAAAATGGCGGAACTGTTCCGGAGCGGATTCCCGTCCTGCTTCGGGATGGCAGCCTCGGTGATCCTGGTTTTCGCAATCAACCATATCCTGAAGCCCATCGGCGGGGAAAAGGCGCTGGCGGCTTTCGCCGCCATCTCCACGCTGGGGAATACGGCCAACGCCGTGACCACCGGCACGGCCGGCGTTTCCCTGACCCTGTCGGGAATCTTCTTCCATGAAGAGGACCGAACCGCCCTGCAGCAGCTGATCCGGCTCCTGTGCCGGTACGCGGTGGTGCTGAGCCTCGCGGTGGCGGTGATCCTGCTGGTGTTCGCGCCGACGCTGATCTCTCTGTTCATCCCGCGGGCGGACGAAGCGCAGCGGATGGCGATCCTCGGCCTGCGGCTGTTCGCGGCAGGGATTTTCCCGTGCTGCGTGTGCAACGCGCTGCGCGGGGCATACCAGGGAACCGGCCGGATTCTGCTGACGGAGATCCTGGCCCTGCTGGAA
The DNA here is from genome assembly GCA_947166385.1 of uncultured Clostridia bacterium. GTDB lineage: Bacteria > Bacillota > Clostridia > Christensenellales > Aristaeellaceae > Aristaeella. The sequence continues at coordinate 30,153 of CAMVEB010000020.1, forward strand.
GGCGCGGTTTTCCCCACAGCGGTCGCGTTTCTCTTCACCCGGCTGATCGGGGTCAACGGCGCGTGGCTGTACTTCCCGGTTGGAGAATGGCTGACGCTGGTGTGTGTCGGCGTGCTGATCCGGGTGAAAACAAAGAAAATGCCCTGGAAGGAAGGAACAGCCCTGCTGCTGAAGGACGGCTTCGGCGTCGCGCCGGAGGATCTGCTGGAGCTGGATATTCACTCCATGCAGGAAGTGACGGACGCGGCGGAGCAGGCGGAAAAGTTCTGCATCGCCCGGGGAGTCGGCGTGAAGGAAGCCAACCATATCGCGCTGTGCATTGAAGAGCGGGCCGCCAATACCATCCAGCATGGGTTTGCCACGGACCGGAAGCACCATGATCTGTCCGTGCGCCTGCTGAAAAAGGACGCTTCCTTTATCCTGCGCTTCCGGGACAACTGCGGCGCTTTCGACCCGGTGCACTACGTGCCCGAAAAAAAAGAGGCCGCACTCGGACTGCGCCTCATGCTGGCCTTCGCGGAAGAAGCCCATTATACCTATGCCATGAACCTGAATAACCTTTGCATCCGGATTGCCTTCAATCCCCGGGAGCAAGCGACTCCCGAAGCATGATCAGGGCATTCTGGTGCCGCAGCTTGACGGCACCGTAGCTCAGATGCATCATTTCGGCAATCTCCGTCAGCGGCTTTCCGTCGTAATACCGCAGCACGATGATATCCATCATCTGCTGGGGGAGGCGGCGGAGAGCCGCTGCCAGCTCTCCCAGGGATTCGGTCTGCAGCAGATCCTCATCCAGCTCCGTGTCATCCGATATGTTCTCATCGAGCTCCTCGGACGGCCTGGAACGGCGGAAATGATCGATCACCGTGTTCCGGGTAATTGTGAAAACCCAGGTATTCAGGGAAGCCTTTTCCGGATCAAATCCGTCCAGACGCTTCGTGATTTTTTCAAACACTTCGGAGTGCAGATCCTCCGCGTCCGCCTTGCCATGCACGCGGGCCCGGATATATCCCATGATCTTTCCGCTGTATTCCGTATAGATCTGCTCAAGATCTACGGTTTGCATCCTGCTGGTCTTCCTTTGTCCGCGTTTTGGTCACGAGACCGGCGGCGCTGACCCATTCCATCTCATCCAGCGAAAGCTCGCGCACGGCGTAGCGGGAATGGACGGAATCGATCACCGCGCGGAGATCGGAATTCCCTTCAAACTTCTGATAATCAAACAGGGTCGTGAGTTTCTTCTCCATGATGACCCCTCCTTTCAAACTGTGTTCACCAGTTTATACGGAATAAAGTGACCGGGTGGCAGATCAAATGGGATATTTTTTTTATTACCAGACGGTGTCCAATAAATGTCCAGTATTCCCGGATGCTTTTTTTTCATGGACAATTTCGTGAAAATACAATAAAATAAGAAGAAAGAGAACTTTTGCCGAGAGGAGCAGACGCCTGTGGATCAGCAGTTATTTCGAAAAAAAAGTATTGACAGAATCTCTTCCCCGGAGGAACTGCACGATTATATGCGCGTGACCACGCCACGCCTGTGGATGATCCTGGGCGCGATCGTGCTGCTGCTGGCCGGGATCATTATTTATGCCTCCACCGGTACGCTGGAGAATACCACGCAGATCCGGGTGAAACTGCAGGCGAGCGAAAGGACCACGGAGAAGGGAACGACGGAAGCCTATACGAAGGTGACCGGCGTGCTTCCGTCCACCATGCTGGAGAACGTGAAGACCGGTATGCAGGTCCGGATCGGCCAGGAAAAGGGAACCCTCGCCTATATTTCCAGTTCAGCCGGACAGGATGATATCCTGCTGACATTCGACATGGACCGGGACCTGCTGGAGCTGGAAGACGGGGAATATGACGCGGTGCTGGTGCTGGAGTCCGTATCCCCGATGAAGTACCTGTGGAATTAACAACCGGCGGCCTGATTTCAATCCGCTTACTCTGAACAGAGGGAGAACGCAGAAATGGCGAACAAAGGAACGCTGAAAGCCCCTGTCCAGCCGGGCAAGGTGGCCAAAGTGCCTGTGGTGATCCAGATGGAGGCGCTGGAATGCGGCGCGGCGTGCCTGGCGATGATCCTGGCCTACTACCGGAAATGGATCCCGCTGGAGCAGGTCCGGAAGGACTGCGGCGTCAGCCGGGACGGATCAAACATGAAAAACGTGTACCTGGCCGGAAAGCATTACGGGCTGGACGCGCATGGATACCGGATGGAGCTGGAGAACCTGAAGGAGGAGGTTACCTTTCCCTGCATCATCCACTGGGAATTCAACCACTTTGTCGTGCTAGACGGATTCAAGGGCAACAAGGCGGTGCTGAACGATCCCGCCCGGGGCGTCGTGCAGGTCTCCATGGAGGAATTCGACAACGGTTTCACCGGCCTGGTGATGACCTTTGAGCCGGGAGAAAACTTTGAACCCTCCGGGAAGCGCAAAAGCATGCTCAGCTTTGCCAGAAAGCGGCTGAAGGGCGCGGCACCCGCGGTGATTTTTGTCATCCTGACGTCGATCATCGCCAAGCTGTTCGGCATCATCGACCCGGTGATGTCGCGGATTTTCTATGACCAGCTGCTGACCGGCAAGGCGCCGGGCTGGCTGTATCCCTTCCTGATCGCCCTGTCAGCGCTGGCGATCTTCCGGCTGGCTGTCGAATGGGCGTCGATCGTATACAAACTGAAGATCAACGGGAAAATGTCGATCGAAGGCAACGCGAGCTACCTGTGGAAAGTGCTGCGGCTGCCGATGGACTTCTTTTCCCAGCGCATGACCGGCGATATCATGCAGCGGCAGGGAACCAACGCCACCATCGCGGAAACGCTGGTGGAAACCGTTGCGCCCATGGCGCTGGACACCATCATGATGTTCTTCTACCTGATCGTGATGATCCGGTACAGCCCGATCATGACGCTGGTCGGCATCGGATCGCTGGTAATCAACCTGGTGACCGCCGAGTACCTGGCGAGGAAACGGGTCAATGTGACACGGGTTCAGATGCGGGATGAGGGCAAGCTCGCTTCCGCTTCGCTGGCCGGCATCAGCATGACGGAAACCATCCGCTCTTCCGGCGCGGAGGACGGCTTCTTCCGCAAATGGAGCGGCTATCAGGCCGCCGTGAACAAACAGGAAGTGGAATACAACACGCTGAGCAACCGGGTCGGGATCATTCCCGGTTTCATTACCATCGCGAGCAACTATCTGGTGCTGTTCATGGGTGTTTATCTGTGCATGAACGGATCGTTTACGCTGGGTATGATCACCACGTTCCAGGGATTCCTGGGCAGCTTCATGGACCCGGCGACCCAGCTGGTTTCCGCGGGGCAGACCATCCAGGAAATGCGCACGTCGATGGAACGCGTGGAAGACGTGCTGGAATATCCGGACGATCCCATGATGAAGGAAGACCAGGCGTTCGAAGATCAGGATTACGCGAAGCTGAAGGGCGATGTGGAACTGAAGCATGTGACCTTCGGGTATTCTCCGCTGGGCGAGCCCGTGATCACCGATTTTTCCATGCACCTGAAGCCTGGCAGCCGGATCGCGGTGGTCGGGGCCAGCGGATGCGGGAAGTCCACGGTCAGCAAACTGACGGCCGGCCTGTACCAGCCCTGGACGGGAGAGATCCTGTTTGACGGGAAACCCATCGACCGGATTCCGCGGAGCGTGCTAACCGGATCCCTGGCCATGGTGGACCAGGATATCGTGCTGTTTGAGGATACGATTGCCAACAATATCCGCATGTGGGACGAGACCATCGCGGACTTTGAGATGATTCTGGCGGCCCGGGACGCGCAGATCCATGAGGATATCCTGCAGCGGCCGGACGGCTACCAGAGCAAGCTGATTGAAAACGGCCGGGACCTGTCCGGCGGGCAGCGGCAGCGGCTGGAAATCGCCCGGGTGCTGGCGCAGGATCCTTCCATCATCATCCTGGACGAAGCAACCAGCGCCCTGGACGCCAAGACGGAGTATGAACTGGTGAAGGCGATCCGGAACCGCGGAATTTCCTGCATCGTGGTGGCTCACCGGCTGTCCACGATCCGGGACTGCGATGAGATCATCGTGCTGGATCACGGCAGGGTGGTGGAACGCGGCACGCACGAGGAACTGTTTGCCAGAGGCGGCGCCTATACAGAGCTCGTCACTTCGGAGTAAAGGAGGCGGAAAGAGTGGGCTGGTTCAACGAGCAGATCAGACAGCGCATGGACAATGACCAGAATGTCCTGGAAGATTCCTTTTTCCGCATGGCCAGCGTGGTGATGAACAAATGGGACGCGGAACGGCTGGCTGACGACCGGCTGATTTCGAAGGAAGCCATTGACGACGTGCTGAAATACTACCACCAGAAGCCCGTGGAGATTCCGGAGAGCATCCACGACGTGGACGCGCAGCTGACCTACGCGCTGCGGCCGTCCGGGCTGATGGTCCGCGATGTGGAACTGGGGGAGCACTGGTACAGCGACGCCTACGGGCCGATGCTGGGCTATCTCCGGGAGACCGGCAAGACGGTGGCCCTGCTGCCGGGACTGATCCAGGGATACTACTTCAAGGACCCGACGACGGGAAAGAAAACCAGGGTCACCCGGAAGAACGCCAAAATGTTCGCGAGGGACGCGCTGTGCTTCTACCAGCCGATGCCCATGAAGAAACTCGGAATCCGGGATCTGCTGCTGTACATGAAAAACAGCATCACGACCGGAGACATGGTGCTGATTATCGCCGCTTCCCTGATCGTGGTTCTTGTCAGCAAGATTGAACCGAGGCTCCAGGCTGTCATCACCGGCCCGGTGGTGGACACCAAGAACCTGAGCCTGCTGACCGGCGCGGCGCTCTTCATGCTGTGCGCCGCCTTCTCCTCGCAGCTGCTTTCCCTTGTGAAATCGCTGCTGCTGCAACGAATCGAGACCAAGACCAGCCAGGCGGTGGAAGCATCCGTCATGATGCGGATCCTGTCACTGCCGGTGAGCTTTTTCCGGCGGTTTGCCTCCGGCGACCTGTCCAACCGGGCGGACTGCATCGGTACCCTGTGCTCCACCATCCTGAACGCGATCCTGTCCGTCGGCCTGTCGAGCCTGATGTCCCTGCTGTACATTACGGACATGGCGAATTTCGCCCCGGAACTGGCGCTGCCCGCCGTACTGATCATCCTGGTGACGGTTGTCGTGAGCATGACGGCCACCATCCTGCAGATCGGCATCTCCCGGAAGAAGATGAAGCTGAGCGCCCAGGAATCCGGCATGAACTACGCGCTGCTGAACGGCGTCCAGAAAATCCGCCTGTCCGGATCGGAAAAGCGGGTATTCGCGCGGTGGGGCAACCTGTATGCCCAGAACGCGCGGCTGACGTATAACCCGCCGGCATTTGTGAAACTGAACAGTATGTTTACGCTGGCGGTTTCCCTGGTCGGAACGATTATCCTGTACTACCTGGCCGTGCAGAGCCGCGTATCCGGGAGCCAGTATTATGCCTTTACCGCCGCCTTCGGGCGCGTGACGGGCGCCTTCTCCGCCCTGTCGAGCATCGTGGTTTCCCTCGCCTCCATCAAGCCGATCATCGAGATGGCGGAACCGATCCTGCAGGCGGAGCCGGAAGTATCCAGCGACAAACAGAGCGTCTCCAGCATCAGCGGCCATATCGAAATGAGCCATATCGACTTCCGTTATGATGAAAAGCTGCCCTATGTGCTCAACGACCTGAACCTGAACATCAAGGCCGGGGAATATGTGGCGATTGTCGGGCGGACAGGCTGCGGCAAGTCCACGCTGATCCGGCTGCTGCTGGGATTTGAGAAACCGGAGAAAGGCGCGGTTTTCTATGACCGGCAGGACCTGAGCACGCTGGATCCCCGCTCGCTCCGCAAGAAGATCGGCGTGGTGATCCAGAACGGCGAGCTGTTCCAGGGGGATATTTTCTCGAATATCACCATTTCCGCGCCGCAGCTGACGCTGGACGAGGCCTGGGAAGCGGCGGAGCTGGCCGGCGTGGCGCAGGATATCCGCGATATGCCCATGGGCATGAGCACTGTGATTTCCGAAGGTCAGGGCGGGATTTCCGGCGGACAGAAACAGCGCCTGATGATCGCCCGGGCGATCGCTCCCAAGCCGAAGGTTCTGATCCTGGACGAAGCGACTTCCGCGCTGGACAACAAGACCCAAAAACAGGTGTCCGACGCGCTGGACAAGCTGAAGTGCACCCGCATCGTGGTGGCCCACCGGCTGTCCACGATCCGGAACTGCGACCGCATCCTGGTGATGGAGAAGGGCGAAATCATTGAGGAAGGAACCTATGAGGAACTGATCCGTCAAAACGGATTCTTTGCGGAACTGGTCGCGAGACAGCGGCTGGATACCAACATGCCGGAAGAAGGAGGAAGACCATCATGATCCAGACAAATCCCCTGATTCTCCGATCGGATATGATCCGGTGCGCTCTGTGCGCGGACGCTCCCTGCGACAACGCCTGCGGCAGGCTGCAGCCCGCCGGACTGCTGCGCAGCATCTGGTTCCGGAACGAACAGACCGCTGCGCTGAAGCTTCCGGAGGAAAATCCCTGCGCGGACTGTGACGCCCCCTGCGAGAAAGCCTGCGTCCGCCCCGGCGAAGTGAAGATCCGGAGCCTGATCAGCCGGCTGGAGACCCAGGTGCGGCCGATCTGCGAAACGCCGCTGCCGGAGACGGAGGAATGCCTGCGGTGCGACCTGTGCGGGATTCCGCTGGAGAACCCCTTCCTGCTGTCCTCCTCGGTGGTGGCCAGCACCTACGACATGTGCGCCCGGGCGTTTGAGGCCGGATGGGCAGGCGCCTGTTTCAAGACGATCTGCAGCCTGGACATCCGGGAGGCGTCCCCGCGGTTTTCCGCCATTGAAGGGAACGACGGGAGCATCATCGGATTCAAGAATATCGAACAGCTGTCCGACCACAGCGTGGCGGAGAACATGGAGATCTTCCGCCGGCTGAAGAAAAACTACCCCACCAAATTCATCCTGGCCTCGATCATGGGCCAGAACGACGAGGAATGGGGAGAACTGGCCCGGCTCTGCGAGGAGAACGGCGCCGACGCGGTGGAGCTGAACTTCTCCTGCCCCAACATGGCCGAGGGCGGACTGGGCAGCGATATCGGCCAGGTGCCGGAGTTGGTGGAACGGTTCACGGCGGCGGCCAAACGGGGATGCGGAATTCCCGTGCTGGCCAAACTGACGCCCAATGTCGCTACGATGAGCGAGGCGGCGGAGGCGGCCAGGCGGGGCGGCGCGGACGGCATCGCGGCCATCAACACGATCAAGTCCGTGGTGGGCGTGGATCTGCATACCTTTGTATCTGCTCCCGCCGTGCACGGGCACAGCGCGGTCGGCGGATACAGCGGCAACGCGGTGAAGCCGATTGCCCTGCGCTTCATCGCCGAACTGGGGAAGAATCCGCAGCTGGCGGGGATGCATCTGAGCGCGATGGGCGGGATCGAGACCTGGCAGGACGGGCTGGAATTCCTGCTGCTGGGCGGCGGAAGCCTGCAGGTGACCACCGCGGTCATGCAGTACGGCTACCGGATCATCGACGACCTGAAAGCGGGGCTGAACCTGTACCTCCGGGAAAAGGGGTTCAGCAGCGTGAAGGACGTGATCGGGCAGGGACTGGACAGCCTGAACCAGACGACGGACGTCCTGGAGCGCGACAGCGTCCTGTTTCCGCGGTTTATTGAAGAAAAATGCATCGGATGCGGACGGTGCGTGATTTCCTGTGCGGACGGCGGGCACCAGGCGATCACCCTGGACGCGGAGCGCCGGCCGAGGCTGAACGGCGGGAAGTGCGTCGGGTGCCACCTGTGCATCCTTGTGTGCCCGCAGAAGGCGATTGTTCCGGCGAAAAAGCGGATTCACCGGGGGTAGGACGATAACGGAAAAACCGACGGTTACATGAAACGAGTTTCATGTAACCGTTTTTCATGGCATCATGTAACTATTGGCAAAAGAATGTGATTTTTTCATTCGCCTCTTGACAAATCAAATATATTGAGTAAAATATAATTTGCACCAAGAAATTAGGAGCAAAGAAATTTCAGGATGCAGGAGGAACGCATGGAACGGGTTGATATTGCCATTATCGGGACGGGACCGGCGGGCGTTTCGGCGGCGCTGACCGCGGTGAACCGGAACAAACGCGTGATGCTACTGGGAAGCCGGGAGCTGAGCGAGAAGGTGACCAAAGCCCATGAAATCCGGAACTATCCGGGGTTTCCCCAGGTGAAGGGGGCGGATCTGGCGGAGGCCTTCCGGCGGCACCTGGAGGCGGCGGGCGTGGAAATCACGGAGAAACGGGTCGGCGCCGTCTATGCCATGGGCGATTATTTCGCGCTGCAGACCGGGGAAGAGATGCAGGAGGCGGAGGCTGTGATCCTCGCGACCGGCGTTGTGCAGGCCCATCCGCTGCCCGGGGAAAAGGAACTGCTGGGCCGGGGCGTCAGCTATTGCGCGACCTGCGACGCGCCGCTGTACCGGGGAAAAACCGCCGCCGTCATCGGGTACAGCCCGCGGGAGGAGGCGGAGGCCGCCTTTCTGAGCCAGGTGTGCGAAAAGGTGCTCTACTTCCCGGTGTACGCGGAGGAAACCGGCCTGCCGGGGAGCGTGCAGGTGATCCGGGAGAAGGTGACCGGGATCGAGCAGGCGGACGGGAAACGCCTGGTCCGCACGGAAACGGGCGCCTACGTCGCGGACGGCGTGTTTGTGCTGCGGGAGGCCGTGGCGCCGGATACGCTGGTACCGGGACTGGCAACGGAAGGCGCCCACGTGACCGTGAACCGGAAGATGGAAACGAACCTGCCCGGCGTCTTCGCCTGCGGGGATCTGACCGGGACGCCGTACCAGTATGTGAAGGCGGCCGGGGAAGGCAACGTGGCGGCGATCGGGGCGGCGATCTATGTCGACGCGAAACGAAGGCAGAAAGAAGCTGCCCTTCGCTCTGAATGAAACAATAAAATGAAACAATAACAAGGAGGAAAAAGACATGGTTACCAAGATCAGCGAACAGGATTTCAAAACCAAAGTGGTGAACGACGCGGCGGCCGTGGTGGACTTTTCCGCCACCTGGTGCGGCCCCTGCCGGATGCTGGCGCCGGTGCTGGAGGAAATCTCGGAGGAACTGGCCGGCAAGGTGAACTTCTACAACGTGGATGTGGATGACGACGGCGCGCTGGCCGCGGGCTTCGGCATCAGCTCCGTGCCCACCGTGCTGATCCTGAAGAACGGCAAGGTGGTGGATCATTCCGTGGGCTTCCAGCCCGGACCGGCGATGAAAAGCTGGATTGAGAAGAATCTGTAAACACGGGAAAATAGAAAGGTCCTGGAGGAAAGAAACGTGAGTGAACAGAACCGGGGAGAATTTCCGCAGCTGCTGCTGGACAACCAGATGTGCTTTCCGCTGTACGCGGCGGCCCGGCAGGTGGTGAATACCTATAACCCGCTGCTGAAACCCTACGGACTGACCTATACCCAGTATATTGTTTTCCTGGCCCTGTGGGAAGCGGGCAAGGTGAAAGTCGGGGATCTGGGGAAAAGGCTGTACCTGGACTGCGGTACCCTGACCCCGCTGCTCAAGAAGATGGAGGAGAGCGGATGGATCAGCCGCTGCCGCTGCAAGCAGGACGAGCGGGTGGTCTATGTCTCCGTGACCGACGAGGGATGGAAGATGCGGGAGGAGCTGCAGCATATTCCGGAACAGGTGGGCGGATGCATCGCCATGGACGCGGAGGACGCGGCGCAGCTCTACACGCTGCTCCATAAACTGCTGGATGCGATGGAAGCATAAAGAGGAGGAAGAAGCATATGAAGAAACTGACGGCACTGCTGGCGGCCCTGATCCTGACCCTGAGCGCCGGGGCGGCCCTGGGGGACGGAACGGACGCACTGGACGCGATTCTGGCCAAAGGCGTTCTGACGATCGCGATGGAGGGCAACTGGCAGCCCTGGACCTACCATGACGCGGATGACCGGCTGACCGGGTTTGACGTGGAAGTCGGCGCACTGATCGCCGAGGGCCTGGGCGTGAAGGCGGAATACATGGAAACCGCGTGGGACGGCATCCTGGCGGGCGTGGATTCCGGCCGGTTCGACATTGCCTGCAACGGCGTGGGATACACGGAAAAGCGCGCGGAATCCTACCGGTTCAGCGATCCGTATGTCTATACGGAGATGGTGCTCGTGGTCCGGTCGGACAATGAGGACATCCACTCCCTGGACGACCTGCAGGGAAAGAAGACCGCGAACTCCCCGAACTCCACCTATGCGATGCGCGCGGAAGCCGCCGGCGCGGAAGTGGTCTACGTGGATACGCTGGGCGAAACCATGGCGCTGCTGGAGCAGGGCCGGGTGGACGCCACGCTGAACGCCGCGGACTCGGTGAACGCCTACCTGGCGGAGCATCCCGAAGCGCAGATCAAGACGGTGCTTTCCGTGGCGGGCGAACCGGTGGCGGTTCCGGTGCGCAAGGGCGCGGAAACGGAAACCCTGGTGAATGAGATCAACCGGATCCTGGAGGAAGCCCGGCAGAGCGGAAAGCTGGCGGAGCTGAGCATCAAGTATTTCGGCCGCGACCTGACCCACGAGGAGTAACCGAGACAGAGGGATTTGGATGGACGAGAGACTCTGGGATATCCTGGCGGAATCATTCCCCAAAATGCTGGAATACGGAATCAGGGTGACGATCCCCCTGACGGTGCTGTCCTTCGCGCTGGCGTTTGCCGTCGCGCTGGGGGTGGCCCTGATTCAGTATGCCCGCGTGAAGGGGCTCCGCCAGATTTGCCGTTTCTATATCTGGATCACCCGGGGCACGCCGCTGCTGGTGCAGCTGTATATCGTGTTCTACGGGCTGCCGAAGGTGGGCATCCTGATCGACGCCTTTCCCGCGGCGGTCATCGTGCTGGGGCTGAACGAAGCGGCCTACATGGCGGAAACCATCCGAGGCACGCTGGAGAGCGTCAGCAGGGGCCAGCTGGAAGCCGGATTCTGCGTCGGGATGACCTGGCCGAAGATCATGTGGCATGTGGTGCTGCCCCAGGCGATGCGCACCGCTTTCCCGGCGCTGTCGAACTCCATGATTTCCATGCTGAAGGAAACCTCCATGGCCGCGACAATCACGGTGATGGAAATGTTCCGGCAGGCGCAGGTGATCAACGGCCGGGTGTATGAGCCGCTGGCGCTGTACCTGGAAGCGGCGGTGATCTACCTGATCTTCTGCACGATCCTTACCTGGCTGCAGCACCGGGGAGAGAAACGGCTGGCCCGATACGGAGGTGAGCGCGCATGATGCTGGAAGCGGCGGACGTGAAAAAACAGTTCGGCGGCCATACCGTGCTGGACGGCATCGGGCTGAAAGTCGAGAAAGGCGACGTGACGGCGATTCTGGGCCCCAGCGGTTCAGGAAAGACGACCTTCCTGCGCTGCCTGAACTTCCTGGAGCGGGCGGACAGCGGAACGCTGATCTTTGACGGGGAGACCTTCGACCTGCACACGGCCCGGAAGGTGGAGATTGCCAGGGTCCGGAAGAAGACCGCGTTTGTGTTCCAGAATTACAACCTGTTCCTGAACAAGACGGTGCTGCAGAACGTGACACTGGGACTGACGGCCGGCGCCGGGATGAAGAAGGACGCGGCGGAGCAGATCGCCGTGAAGGCGCTGGAACGCGTCGGTATGGCGGATAAGCTGAAGAGCTATCCTGTCCAGCTGTCCGGCGGACAGCAGCAGCGGGTGGCGATCGCCCGGGCGCTGGCCATGGAACCGGAAATCATTTACTTTGACGAACCTACCAGCGCGCTGGATCCGGAGCTGATCGGCGAGGTGCTGGCCGTGATGCGGCAGCTGGCCGAGGACGGGATGACCATGCTGGTGGTGACCCATGAGATGGATTTTGCCCGGAACGTCAGCAACCAGGTGCTGTTCATGGACGGGGGAAAGGTCATCGAAAGCGGGCCCTCCCGGGCATTTTTTGCCGATCCGCAGCAGGAGCGAAGCCGGGAGTTTATCCGGGCGCTGCGGGAAGCCAGGGAGTAAAACGACGGGAGGAACGCTGATGAAGCTGGAGAGGGAAGATTATCTGGAGCCTGCGTGTCCGCTGTGCGGACAGCCGGGGGAGACGGAGGGCGCGAAACCCGTGCCGCTGGACCGGATTATCGGGAAAATGCGGGAGTACGAGGATGCCGCCGACTGGACCGGGGCGGAACGCCACCTGCGCTACTGGCTGGCGGAAGCGGACATGAACCGCGACGAGCGGGGCGCCCTGATGCTGAACAACGAGCTGATGGGCTTCTACCGGAAGCAGGGGAACCGGGAGATGGCATACCGGCACGCGGATGCGGCCGCGGCCCTGGTGGAGAAGCTGGGGATGGAAGAAACGGTGACCGCGGGGACCACCTGGGTCAATGCCGGCACGGTGAGGGAAGCCTTCGGGGAGCCTGTGGAGGGGCTGGCGTTCTTCGAAAAAGCAAGGGAGAACTATGAGAAGAACCTGCCCTCCGATGACGAACGGCTGGGCGGCCTGTACAACAACATGGCGCTGGCCCTGACGGCCTGCGGCAGGTACCGGGAGGCGCTGGACATGTTCCGCCGGGCGCTGCGGGTCATGGAGCAGCAGGAGCATGGGGAGCCGGAGATGGCGATCACCTACCTGAACATGGCGGACGCGGCGGAGGCCGAGCTGGGCCCGGAGGACGCGGCGGAATACACGGAGGAATACCTGGACCGGGCGGCGGAACTGCTGGACACGGAAGCCCTGCCCCGGAACGGGTACTATGCCTTCGTATGCGAAAAATGCGCGCCGGTATTCGGCCATTACGGATATTTTGCTGAGGATGAGGAGCTCAGAAAGCGGGTGAGGGAGATCCGTGAAAGGTCTTGAACTGGCCGAGAGATACTACGAAGCCTGCGGGGCGCCGATGATCCGGGAGCAGTTTCCGGAGCTGGAATCCGTCCTGGCCGCCGGGCTGACCGGCAGCGGATCCGAATGCTACGGGTACGACGACGAGATTTCCGGAGATCACGACTTTGAGCCGGGGTTCTGCCTGTTTCTGCCGGGAGAGGAAAGCGTGGACCGGCGGACCGCGTTCCGGCTGGAACGGGCCTACGCGAAACTGCCGGCGGAGTTTGCGGGATATACCCGGCAGAAGCTGGATCCCGTGGGCGGACACCGGCACGGCGTTTTCCGGGCGGACGAGTACTTCCGCGAGAAGATCGGCTGCCTGCCGGAGGAGATGACGCCGGAAATCTGGCTGCGGCTGCCGGAGGACGCGCTGGCGGAGGCGGTGAACGGAAAGATTTTCCGGGACGACGCGGGAACGATGACCCGGCGGCGGGAGATCCTGCGGCAGATGCCGGAGGATATCCGCCGGAAACGGATGGCGGGACATCTGCTGATGATGGCCCAGAGCGGGCAGTACAACTACCGCCGGTGCCTGCGGCACGGGGAGACCGGCGCGGCGCAGCTGGCGGCCGGAACGTTTGTGAACCACGCGATGAGCATGGCCTTCCTGCTGGCAAAGCGGTACAGGCCCTACTACAAATGGAGCTTCCGGGCGCTGCGGGAGCTGACAGGCGGGGAGGATCTGGAGCGGTCGCTGGAATGGCTGCTGACAACGGGAAACGACGAAAGCCTGGCGGAGGAAAAATATTTCTGCATGGAAGGAATTGCCTCCGAGGTGATCGAAAAACTTCAGGAACAGGGACTGACGGAGGCCGTCTGCGGGGATCTGGAGAAGCACGCCTATTCCGTGAACGACGGCATCGCAGACAGCGGGATCCGGAACCTGCATATCCTCTGTTGCGTATAGGAGAGAATGAACATGAAACAGGATACCGTGCTGATCTTTGACCTGGACGGGACGCTGTGGGATTCCGCGCCGGCTGTGGCGGAAGCCTGGAACGAGGTGTTCCGGGAAGCGGACGCGAACCTGCCGCCGCTGACGACGGAGGATGTTCACGGCGTCATGGGCATGACGATGGCGGAGATCGGCCGGGTGCTGCAGCCGCAGCTGGCCCCGGAAAAACGGGAGGCGGTGTTTGAACGCTGCTGCCGGTACGAGGTGGAATACCTGCAGACGCATACCGGCCGGCTGTATCCCGGGCTGCGGGAGACCATGGAAGAAATGCGGCGGCGGGGATTTACCCTGGCGATCGTCAGCAACTGCCAGCTGGGATACGTGGACGCCTTCCTGAAAGGCAGCGGGATGGGCGACCTGTTTGACGACTATGAGGAATGGGAGCGGACCGGGAAGGTGAAGGGCGAGAACATCCGCCTGGTCATGGAGCGGAACGGTTTCCGGAAGGCCCTGTACATCGGGGATACGCGGAAGGATCAGGAAGCGGCGCAGCTGGCCGGGATTCCTTTCCTGCACGCCGCATACGGGTTCGGCGAGGCGGAAAAACCGGACGGCATCCTGCGGGAACTGACGGAGCTGCCGGACGCGGTGGATCGGCTCCTGAACAAAAAACACGAATAGTGCAGCGAGTGCATTGACAATGAACGGTTTCCGGGAATAGAATGGCTCGCGTAAAGGCAAGGGCGTCTTTCATCACTGTGTGTATTTCACGATGTGATCAAAGACGTTTTGTTCTTTTCACATCCAAAAAGAGAACGGAGGAAACAGTCATGTCATACGTGGACGAGGTCCTGGAGCGCGTTGTCAAGGAAAACCCCAATGAGCCCGAGTTTATTCAGGCGGTGAGGGAAGTGCTGAACTCCCTGCGGCCCGTGGTGGACGCCAATGAGGAAAAATTCCGGAAGGAAGCCCTGCTGGAGCGCATCACCAATCCGGAACGCCAGCTGAAGTTCCGCGTCGCCTGGGTGGACGACAAGGGACAGGTGCAGGTGAACACCGGGTACCGGGTTCAGTTCAACAGCGCCATCGGCCCGTACAAGGGAGGCCTCCGGCTGCATCCTTCCGTGAACCTGGGTATCATCAAATTCCTCGGATTTGAGCAGATCTTCAAGAACTCCCTGACCGGCCTGCCCATCGGCGGCGGCAAGGGCGGTTCCGACTTTGACCCCAAGGGCAAGAGTGACCGCGAAGTCATGGCCTTCTGCCAGAGCTTCATGACCGAGCTGTGCAAGTACATCGGGGCGGATACGGATGTTCCCGCCGGCGATATCGGCACGGGCGCCCGGGAGATCGGGTACATGTTCGGCCAGTACAAGCGGATCCGCGGGGTGTATGAAGGCGTGCTGACCGGCAAGGGACTGAGCTACGGCGGCTCCCTGGCCAGGACCCAGGCGACCGGCTACGGCCTGCTCTACATCACCCAGGAAATGCTGAAGAGCCGCGGCGACAGCCTGCAGGGCAAGACCGTGATCGTCTCCGGCGCGGGCAATGTGGCGACCTATGCCATCGAGAAAGCCTATCAGCTGGGCGGCAAGCCCGTGACCTGCTCCGACTCCACCGGCTGGGTCTACGATCCGGAAGGCATCGACCTGGACGCCCTGAAGGAGATCAAGGAAGTCAAGCGCGCCCGCCTGACCGAATACAAGAACTACCGTCCCAATGCCGAGTACCATGAAGGCCGCGGCGTGTGGGCCATCAAGGCGGACATCGCGCTGCCCTGCGCGACCCAGAACGAGCTGAATCTGGACGACGCCAAGATGCTGGTTGCCAACGGCGTCAAGGTTGTGGCGGAAGGCGCGAACATGCCGACCACCCAGGAAGCGACCGACTACCTGCAGGAGAACGGCGTCGTGTTCCTGCCCGGCAAGGCTGCCAACGCCGGCGGCGTGGCCACCTCCGCGCTGGAGATGTCCCAGAACAGCGAACGGCTGAGCTGGAGCTTCGAGGAAGTGGATCAGAAGCTGCAGGGCATCATGGCCAACATCTTCCACAACATCGACAACGCCGCGAAGAAGTACGGCTTCGAAGGCAACTATGTGGTCGGCGCGAACATCGCGGGCTTCGAGAAGGTGGCCGACGCGATGATGGCCCAGGGCATTGTGTAAGGCAAGAACAAGGGAAAAACAGTCAGCGGGGGTTTTCCCCCGTTGACAATCGCCTGAACCGGGAGTATGATGCATCCATCGTCAGACGATACCACTGAACGACGGGGAGATTATTGATGATGATGTACAGTGCGGCTTTCTTCTTTAGCAGCATTGCGATGGATTGACAAGCGCCCGGGAGCGCGATAATCCACCGCCTTTTGAAGTGAGAAAAGGCGGTGGATTTTTTTGAAGGAGGATTTGCCATGAGCAGGTATTATCAGCAGGAGATTGAAACCGCCTCCAGGGAGAAGATCCTGGAGATCCAGAACGAAAAGATCGTCCGCCAGGTCCGCCATGTCTGGGACAACGTTCCCTACTACCGGCACCTGATGGAGGAGAAAGGCCTGACCCCGGCGGATATCCGCGGCGTGGAGGATATCCACAAGCTGCCTTTCCTCAGCAAGGCGGATCTGCGGGACGCCTATCCCTACGGGCTGCTGGGCACGGACCTGAAGAACTGCGTCCGCATCCAGTCGACCTCCGGCACGACCGGGAAGCGGGTGGTCGCGTTCTATACGCAGCATGATGTGGACCTGTGGGAGGAATGCACCGCCCGGGCGATTGTCGCAGCCGGCGGAACCGAGGAAGACGTGCTGCAGGTAGCCTACGGCTACGGCCTGTTCACCGGCGGCGCGGGGCTGCACGGCGGATCCCACAGGGTGGGCTGCCTGACGCTGCCCATGTCCTCCGGGAACACGGAACGGCAGATCCAGTTCATGATGGATCTGGGGACCACAATCCTCTGCTGTACGCCTTCCTATGCGGCGTATCTCGGCGAGTCGCTGGCGGAGCGGGGATACAGCCCGGAGGACAACAGGCTCAGGGCCGGCATCTTTGGCGCGGAGCCCTGGACGGAGGAGATGCGCCGGGACATCGAAGCGAAACTGGGCATCAAGGCCTACGATATCTACGGGCTGACGGAGATCAGCGGTCCCGGCGTCGCCTTCGAATGCGAAGAGCAGCACGGCATGCACATCAACGAGGATCATTTCTATGTGGAAATTATCAATCCGGAGACAGGAGAAGTGCTGCCCGAGGGCGAAAAGGGAGAATTGGTATTCACCTGCCTCGACAAGGAAGCGTTCCCCCTGCTTCGGTACCGCACGCGGGATATCTGCGTGCTGAGCCGGAAAAAATGCTCCTGCGGACGCACCCATGTGCGCATGACCAAACCCATGGGACGCAGCGACGACATGCTGATCATCCGCGGGGTCAACGTTTTCCCGAGCCAGATTGAAACCGTGCTGCTGAACGAGGGATATACCCCGAACTACCAGATCGTGCTGGACCGCGAGCGGAACACGGATACGTTCGATGTTTACGTGGAAGTCAGCGCGAACCAGTTCTCCGATCTGATGTCCCAGATCCAGAAGATGGAAAAGAACCTGGAAGGCGCCCTGCGCACAATGCTGGGCATCAGCCCGAAAGTGCACCTGGTGGCGCCCAAGAGCATTACCCGCAGCGAAGGCAAGGCAGTCCGCGTCATCGACAAGCGGAAACTGCATGATTAACCGGACGGGAGGGAAAAAAGTATGGCTATTACGCAGGTGTCTCTTTTTCTGATGAACCAGCCCGGGCAGCTGGTGGACGCGATCGGCGCCATTTCCTATGCCGGATCGAACATCCGGGCGCTGAGCATCTCCGAAACGAATGATTTCGGCATTCTCCGGGCCATTGTGACGAATACGGACAGGGTCTGCGATCAGCTGAAGGAAAAGTACCTGGTCACCCGGACCCAGGTCGTGGCGGCGAAGATGGACGACAAGTCCGGCGCGCTGTATCCCATCCTTGCGGCGCTGAACGGCGCCAACATCAATATTGAATACCTGTATGCCTTTACCGGCTCCGGGCCGGATGAAGCGTATGTGGTGCTGCGGGTGAACGATCCCGAAATGACGGAGCAGATCCTCCACGCGCGGGGGATCGATACCCTGTCGGACGAAAACCTGAACCTGTAAGGAAGCGTGTATTTTTTCGGTACTTCCTGCCGGAAGCGGGGAAAATCTCCCGGATTTGCTGCAAATGGTTGATTTCCGGCCATTGCAGTCCATTGTTTGCAGCGCTTTGATGTGGTAGAATACCGCCGGCGTGAAAAAGATCACGCAACTTCACTTAATTGATGCGCTGCACGCGCGAAAGGGAGAAGAGGAAAATGAAGAAGGTTATCTGCAAGATCGAATACGACACCGAAGCTTCTGAACTCATTCAGAAAAAGGTTTCCGGCGCGTTCGGCGATCCCAAGGGCTATGAAGAGTGCCTGTACAAGACCCAGGACGGCAAGTTCTTCCTGTACGGCATCGGCGGCACCGAGTCCCCCTATCCGGCAGAGACCATCAAGCGTCTTGCCGCGGACAAGGTCAAGGCCTGGCAGCAGGCTTAATCGTCTGCCCCATGAAACCCCGCTCCGGCGGGGTTTTTGCATGCCTTCCAAAAGTACAGTCAGAAAGCGCAATCAAAAATGCCGGGCATTGCTGCCCGGCATAAAAGCTTTTGGGAAGATCAGGCGGCGGGTTCTTCCGCGGCCTGAACGCGGGTATAGTAGAGAATCAGGGTGGTGCCCTCGTTATCCAGGGAGAATTTCAGCATGCCGTCCTGCAGCATCTGGGCGGTTCCGGTGGCATTTGCGCCTTCCACGGTGGCGACGATCTTCAGCACGCCGTCCTCAAAGGAAGACTGCAGGCCCAGCATGTTGAAGATGGTTCCGAAGAGGTCGTCTTCTCCGGCAATGAATTCCACGGTGCCGTCCCCGAGGGTCACGTTCGGATAGACCAGGCCCATGGCGGAGAGGTTCATGATGGTACCGTCCATTTCCACAAAGGCGCAGGTCCATTCCCCGTAAAATTCTTCCGCGGTTTCGGCGGGCTTCGGGTCAGCCATGGTGATGGCCTGCGTCGCTTCCCGGGTGAAGACCATGACCTGGCCGTCCGCCTCTATGGTCAGGGAGTCGGCGGTCACAGGTCCGCTGGCAGGGGAGTCATCGATGGTGACGGTGATGGTATCGCCGTCCAGAGTCCAGGTACCGGTCTGAGGTTCGCCGATCATCCCGAAGACGGCCGTTCCGTTCTCACTCAGGGACAGGGTCGCCGTGAAGCCCAGGGCCGCGGCGTCCATCTCCTGATCGCCCATCTTCATGATCTTCAGGTACCATTCGCCGGTGACGTTAATGTCATCAGCCAGGGCGGGGATCAGCATGCAGGCCATGCACAGGGCCAGAACCAGGGAAATCAGTTTCTTCATGGGTCCATTCTCCTTTTTCTTTCTATTCTTCCGCGCGCCTTCCGCGCGGATCATCGGGGACAGTATACCACATGTTCGTACTTTTGACAAAATACAAGCGGTTGTTCGGATTCCTTGACACAAAGCGGAAAAATATAGTATATTGTAATCTTGTTACCGGCTGTTTGCCGGGCTGAGGAGGAGACTGAAGATGGCCTATGTGCTGATCACGGATTCCGCGTGCGATATCCTGCCGGAGAAGCTGAAGGAATGGGATGTGGGGCTGATCCGGATGCCCTATCTTTTTACGGATGATAACCGGGAGAGGCTGGATCACGACCAGCCCATGAAGGAATTTTACGACGAGATGCGGGACGGCCGGGTGGCGAAGACCTCCGGAGTGAACGAAGAGACATTCCTGACGTTCTTTACGCCCTTCCTGGAGGATGGAAAAGATATTCTTTACCTGGCGTTTTCCAGCGGGCTGAGCGTGACCTGCGCCAACGCGGTCCGCGTGGCGGAGCAGCTGGCCGAACAGTATCCGGAACGGAAGATCCGCGTGGTGGATTCCCTGTGCGCCTCCGCGGGACAGGGCCTGTTTGTCTATCTGGCGAAGATGAACCGGGACAAGGGCATGACAGTGGACGAGAACGCCGACGCGATGGAGGCGGACAAGCTGCACCTGTGCCACTGGTTCACGGTGGAGGATCTGAAATATCTGAAGCGCGGCGGGCGCGTCAGCGCGGCCACCGCACTGCTGGGCACGGCGCTGAACGTGAAGCCGGTGCTGCACGTGGACAACGAGGGGCACCTGATCAAGATGACCCAGGTGCACGGACGGAAGAAATCCATTCGCAAAATGGCGGAGATGCTGGGGGAGACGATCCTGAAGGACACCCCGATCTTCATCTCCCACGGGGACTGCATCGAGGACGCGGAACTGCTGGCGAAGATTCTGAAGGAGAACTACGGCAGGGAAACAAACCTGATCACCGGGATCGGATCGGTGATCGGGGCGCATTCCGGCCCGGGGACGCTGGCGCTGTTCTTCCGGGGGAAGGAAAGATAAGACGCATGGGAGCGGTTCGGAAGGACCGCTCCCGTTTCGCAGAACGGGAAAAGGACCTTCGCTGTGTCAGAATGACACGAGGAGCATGCCACGGAAAAATAGCGGCGGGTAATTTGCGGTTTTCGCTGTTTACAGCACGAGGATCCTGTTGGTATAATCACATCGTCCACCGGAGAGAAGCGCATGGTGGGGGAAGAGGAGGAGACATCAGATGAGGAAAATGAAGAAAATCGGCGTGATCGCCGGGATCGCGGCAGCCGTGATCCTGCTGGTTTCCGTGACCTGCACGGCCACTGTGGAAACCGGGTATACCGGAATCGTGACCACCTTCGGCAAGGTGGAGGACATCACCCTGGAAGCCGGACTGCATTTCAAGAGCCCGTTCCAGCGGATCATTGCCATGGATAA
The DNA here is from genome assembly GCA_947166385.1 of uncultured Clostridia bacterium. Lineage (GTDB taxonomy): Bacteria > Bacillota > Clostridia > Christensenellales > Aristaeellaceae > Aristaeella. Next base: position 50,858 of record CAMVEB010000020.1, read on the forward strand.
CCGGGAACAGAAGACGACCTTCACCACGGAAGCCTTCTCCAGCGATATCCAGCAGGTGAACATCACCGGCAGCATCAACTATGCCATCAACAAAGCGACGGCGATGAACCTGTTCAAGGAAGTCGGCACTGACTATTTCAACAAGCTGGTGTATCCCCGGATGCTGGAGATCACCAAAGGCGTGTTCAGCAAATACAGCGCGGAGAACCTGGTGGCCAACCGCCAGAGCCTCAGCGAGTCCATCCGGGACGGCCTGTACGACGAACTGAAGGACTACGGCATCAACGTGATCAGCCTGAGCATCGAGAACCTCGACTTCACGGACGCCTTCACCGACGCCGTCGAAGCCAAGCAGGTCGCCGCGCAGCGGAAGCTGCAGGCCGAGATTGAGCAGGCCCAGATGACCATGGAAACCCAGCAGCAGGCGGAACGCCAGCGGATCAACGCCGAGGCGCAGGCCAACGTGGCCAAGATCAACGCCGACGCGGACGCCTATGCCACCAAGGTGCGCAGCGAAGCGGAGGCGGAAGCCAACAAGAAGATCGCCGAATCCCTGACCGAAACTCTGATTAAGTTCAACGAGATCAAGAGCTGGGACGGCAAACTGCCGACTTACATTGCCGGTGAAGGCAGCACGACCGTGCCGGTGCTGCAGATGGGAACGCAGGAAAGCAGCCAGACCCCCGCGGAGTAACGGAAAACCGGGGCGGACGCCGGACAGGCGCCCGCCTTTTCCGCAGGGATGGAATCCGGCGGGAAAAACAGATTGCGTAAAACCGGAAAAAAGGGTATAATAGCCAGTGAGAGAAACCAAAAAGGAGGCGTATTCCCATGATACAGGTGATTGCAGGCAAGAAGGGCTCCGGAAAAACGAAGCGGCTGATTGACCTGACCAATACCACCGCAAGGGATGCGGAACACGATGTTATTTTCCTGGACGACGACAATCGCTACATGTTCGACGTGGACCACAAGGTCCGGTTCATCAACGCCGAAGATTATCATATTCACAACGCCGATATGTTTATCGGCTTTCTGTGCGGCATGCTTTCCTCCAACTTTGACATCGGCACGGTCTTCATTGACGCTTTCCTGAAGCTGTGCCATACCGAGCTGGACGATACGGAAGAAATCGTCAGGACGCTGGCGGATCTGGGCAGCAGGCACCAGGTGGATTTCGTGCTGAGCCTGAGCGCCGATCCGGAAGAACTGCCTGATTTCCTCAAACAATACCTGATCTGAGCCCCGGCCCGGTCAGAAGGAGCGAAGGGATATGTCGTTTTTTTCCACCCGCGGCGGAAGCGCCGTAACGGCCAGCCAGGCCATTCTCCGCGGCATCGCGCCGGACGGAGGGCTGTATGTGCCGGCCATGTTCCCGATGGTATCGGCAGAGAAGATCTCCGAGATGGCGGGAATGAGCTACAACGAACGGGCCGTGAGCGTGCTGAAGCTGTTCCTCGAGGATTTTACGATTCCCGAGATCGAGGCGGCCGTCAACGCCGCGTACAGCCCGGAACGGTTTGAGGATCCGGCGATCGCCCCGCTGAAACAGCTGGATGACGCGACCTGGGCGATGGAACTGTTCTACGGGCCGACACTGGCCTTCAAGGACATGGCGCTGCAGCTGCTGCCCCACCTGCTGAAGAAATCCGCCGAGAAGAACGGGGAAGAGCGGGAAGTCTGCATTCTGGTGGCGACCAGCGGCGATACCGGAAAGGCCGCGCTGGAAGGATTCCGGGACGTACCGGGCACCAGCTGCACCGTATTCTATCCCCTGGACGGGGTCAGCGATGTGCAGAAGCTGCAGATGGTGACCACCGGCGGGAAGAATACCCACGTGATCGCCGTGCGCGGCAACTTTGACGATGCGCAGACCGGCGTCAAGGAGCTGTTCGGATCGGAAGCGTTTATCGCGCAGATGAACGAGCAGGGCAGGACGATGTCCTCCGCCAACAGCATCAACCTCGGGCGCCTGGTGCCCCAGGTGGTGTACTATTTCTCCGCTTACGCGGATCTGGTGAAGCAGCATGCGATCCGGGTCGGCGACCCGGTGAACTTCTGCGTGCCGACAGGGAACTTCGGCAACATCCTGGCGGGATTCTATGCCCGGAACATGGGGCTGCCGATCGGCCGCCTGATCTGCGCCAGCAACCGGAACAACGTGCTGACGGATTTCTTCCACAGCGGGATTTACTCCACCCACCGCACGTTCTTCAGGACGATCAGCCCAAGCATGGACATCCTTGTTTCCTCCAACCTGGAACGGCTGCTGTATGAAGCCGCGGACCGGGACGGCGGGCTGATCCGCACCTGGATGAGCCAGCTGAAGGATTGCGGAAGCTACTCCGTGGGCGACCAGCGGCGGGAATGGATGGAAGGCATGTTCTGGGGAGAATGCGCTGACAACAAGGACACCCTGACAGCGATCCGCCAGCGCTGGGAGGACGACAGATACCTGCTGGATCCGCATACGGCGGTGGCCAGCCATGTGCTGCGGGAATACCGGAAGCAGGGCGGCCGGGACAATACGCCGACCGTGATCGTTGCTACCGCGAGCCCCTACAAGTTTGCGGCGGACGTGCTGACGGCCCTGACAGGCGAAAACGCCGGCGGGGACGCCTTCAGAGCCAGCGAGGAGCTGGAGAAACTGACCGGCGTGCCGATGCCGGAACAGGTCCGGAAACTGCAGGAGCTGCCGGTTCGCCATACAGCGGCCTGCGATAAGGATAAAATGGGAGAGGCCGTGCTGCAGGCGTTTGCCTGAGGCTGCTGACCGAAAACCATGGCAGGGAAGCAATTCCCTGTCATTTTTTTTCTTTTCAAATCCATGTATCTATGATAGAATAACCAACAGGTGTATTTGCCGTACGGCAAAACACGGAAAGGCGAGGATACTATGACTGCTGCTGAACGACTGACAGATCTGCTTCGGCTGGGGCAAAATGCCGCCGTGGTGATCCATGATCCGTCCAATATGTTCTACCTGACGGAGGGGTATACCGGCGAAGGCCTGGTCTATATCTCCAGCGCCCGCAAGGTGATTGTGACAGATTTCCGGTATACGGAACAGGCGGAGCGCCAGGCGCCGGGCTTTGAAGTCATCATGACGGAGAAGGGCCGGAACGCCAACCAGGTGCTGGGCGAGCTGGTCCGGGACGGGAAGATTACCGAGATCCGGGCGGAAACGAACTACCTGCCGGTGGACGACTTTGAAAAGATCCGCGCGGCCGTGGGCGAGGAGGTCTCCTGCGTTTCGCTGGCGGAAGCGCCGCAGAAGCTTCGCCAGATCAAGACGCCGCGGGAGGTCATGGCCATCCGGAAGGCCTGCAAAATCACGTCCGAAGCTTTCCAGGCGATCCTGCCGAAGATCCGGGACGGCATGACCGAGAAGGAACTGCAGATCGAGCTGGACTTCACGATGCTGCGGCTGGGCGCTGAACGGCTGGCCTTCGACACAATCATCGCCTCCGGCGAGAACGGCAGCCTGCCCCATGCGATTCCCGGCGACCGGGTCATCCGCCGCGGGGACATGATCACGATGGACTTCGGCGCAAAGGTCGGCAACTACTGCGCAGACATGACGCGGACGGTGGCCTTCGGGCAGCCCTCCGACGAGATGCGCAAAATCTACGACACGGTGCTGCGGGCGCAGACCATGTGCGAAGACGCGCTGGCGGCCGGGAAGAACTGCTTCGACATCGACAAGCTGGCCCGGGACTACATTGACGCCCGGGGGTACGCGGGACGCTTCGGCCACGGGCTGGGCCACTCCGTCGGAATCGACATCCATGAGGAGCCCCGGCTCAGCACCCTGTGCCACGAGACGCTGAAAGCCGGCATCGTGATCACGGTGGAGCCCGGCATCTACGTGCCCGGACTGGGCGGCGTGCGGATCGAGAACACCTGCCTGGTGAAGGAGAACGGCAGCGAGGCCCTGACCACGGCAGACAAACAGCTGATCATTCTGTAAGGGAATTATCAATATAATTAATGAAAGATACAGGAAGGGAGAAAAACACATGATTACAGCGGGAGATTTCAAAAAGGGCATTACCATTGAATGGGACGGCGGCGTATGGAACATCGTGGACTTCCAGCACGTGAAGCCCGGCAAGGGAGCGGCTTTCGTCCGCACCAAGATCAAGAACGTGATGACCGGCGCAGTGGTGGAGCGCAGCTTCAACCCCACCGACAAGATGCCCAAGGCCATCATCGAGACCAAGGAAATGCAGTACGTCTACAATGACGGCGACCTGTACTACTTCATGGACACCGAGAGCTATGAACAGCTGCCCCTGAGCAAGGATCAGGTGGAAGACGCCATCCCCTTCGTCAAGGAAGGCACCAACGTGACCGTCCGCTTCTTCAAGGGAAGCGCGTTCTCCGTGGAAGCTCCGAACTTCGTCGTGCTTGAGGTGACGGACACCGAGCCCGGATTCGCCGGCGACACCGCATCCAACACCTACAAGCCCGCCACGCTGGAGACCGGCTTCAGCCTGCAGGTGCCGCTGTTCATCAACACCGGCGACAAGATTCAGATTGACACCCGGAGCGGCGAATATCTGAAGCGCGCGTAACGGACCACACCGGAAAGGAATATACCATGAGCAAACTGACAGACAAAATCAGTTACCTGCAGGGCCTGGCGGAAGGCATGAAGCTGAACCCGGAGAAGGATTCCCACCGGCTGATCCTGGAGATCCTGGACGTGCTGGGGGAAGTGGGCGACGCCTTTGAAGCGCTGGCGGAATCCCACGGCGAGCTGAGCGACTACGTCGAGAGCATCGATGAGGATCTGGCGGATCTGGAAGCCGACCTGTACGACGATGAGGACGAGGAACTGGCCGAAGACGAGGACGGGGAGGATTTCGAAAGCTCGATCGAGTACGAATGCCCCCACTGCGGCACCGTGATCCAGCTGGATCCGGATGACGTGGACTTCGACGACGACGCCAAGTGCCCCGAATGCGGGAAGGATCTTTTCCCCGAACTGCCGGAAGGCGCGGTGGAAGATCCGGAAGAGGAAGACTGAATAAGAGGACGGCCGGGATACAATCCCGGCCGTCCGTTTTTCAAATCATTGTTTTTTCAGCTTGTTGATGGTCTTGTAATTGCCGAGCATGACGAGCACGGTATCCTCATCGAGCGGGCGGTTGATATCCGGCGGGATGATCAGGGAATCGCCGTGGCGCATGGCAATCACGTTGACATCAAAGCGGGAGCGGAGATCCAGCTCGCGGATGGATTTCCCATCCCAGGATTCCGGCGGATCCAGCTCGACGATGCCGTATTCATCAGAAAGCTCGATGTATTCCACAATGCCGGTGGAGGTCAGGCCCAGGACCAGCTTGTCGGCAATCTCCCGCTCCGGGATGATCACGCGGTCGGCGCCCAGCTTCTCCAGGATTTCCCGATGGGTGTCATCATGCGCCTTGCAGAAGATATATGGCACCCCGAGGGTTTTCAGGTTCATCGTGATCAGGGCGGAGGCGGCCAGGTCGGAACCCACGGCCACGACCGCGCTGTCGCAGTTCTCGACGCCCAGCTTTTTCAGAACGTCGGGATCCCGGGCGTCAGCGGCGACAGCTTTGGTGACCCGGTCCGCGAACTTGTCGATGAGCGCGGCGTCGGTATCGATCGCCAGCACATCCTCTCCGCAGTCATAGAGCTTGGCGGCCATCTGCATGCCGAAGCGGCCCAGGCCGATTACCACATAGGATTTCATTCAGGAATCCAACCCCTTTCCAGCTTATCCGATCAGCAGATCGGTATTTGCGTACCTGAAATTCTCGCCCGCCGGCTTCTTCTTCAGGAACCCGAAGAAGATCGTCAGCACGCCGACACGGCCGAAATACATGAAGACAATGATCATCAGCTTGGTGACGGGCCGGAGGCTCGGCGTGATCCCCGTCGTCAGGCCGACCGTGGCGATGGCGGAGACCGCCTCATACAGGCCGTCCGCAAACTCCACCGGCGAGGTGGCGCAGATCAGCGCGGCGCCGGCAAAGCTCATTCCCCACATGATGATGAAAATCGTGATGGCGTTGAGCACATGATCGTCGGAGATCGTGCGGTGGAAAACGCTGACCGTATAGCGGCCGCGGATCCTGTTCCACAGGAACATGAGGAGCACCACGAAGGTTACGGTCTTGAGGCCGCCGGCCGTGGATCCGGAGGAGCCGCCGATCAGCATCAGGAAGATCGAGACCGCTTTGGAGGCCGGGGTTAGGACGCCCTGGTCCAGCCCGGCAAAGCCGGCGGTGCGCAGCGTCATTGACTGGAAGAGCGCGGCCAGCAGCTTCTGACCGAAAGGCAGGGGGGCCAGCGTCTTCGGATTGTTCCACTCCAGAACGCAGGTCAGCACGAAACCGGAGAGCAGCAGAACCGATGTGGTGATCAGGACCAGCTTCGTATAAACGGTCCACTTTTTCCGGTCCCGCTGGCGCAGAATCTCATCCCACACCAGGAAGCCCAGGCCGCCGAGCACCACCAGGCCGGTCAGCGTCAGGCAGACGACGGGATCGGTATGGTACAGCACGAGGCTGGCACCGGGCGTTTTGAAGCCCATGATATCGAAGCCCGCGTTGCAGAATGCGGAAACGGAATGGAAAACCCCGAGCTTCAGGGCCTGGACAAAGGGATAGTCGAAGGCGAAGCGCGCGGTCAGGATCAGGGCGCCGACGCCTTCGATCTTAAAGGCGCGGAGAATCAGCTTCTTCTGGTGGGCGGTGACGTCGCTCATGCTGCTGGCGCCCATGGCTTCCGCCATGACCAGCTGGGAGCGCATCCCGACCTTCCGCCGGAACATGAAATAGGCCAGGGAAGCGGCGGACATGAAGCCGAGGCCGCCGATCTGGATCATCAGCAGGATGACCGCCTGCCCGAAGGGGGACCACATGGAATACGTGTCGCCCATGACGAGACCGGTCACGCAGGTGGCCGAGGTGGCGGTGAAGAGCGAGGTCAGCACCTCCTGCGGGCGCCCCGTTCTGGAGGAAACCGGCAGGCAGAGCAGCGCCGTGCCGAGGACGATGATCCCGATAAACGTCGTCGCCATGATCCGGCTGATGCTGACCGACCGGCGCTGTTTAAGCTGTTTCCCCTTATTCCGCCAATCCCGGCGGGTCCGAAGCAGCGGCACGCGCATTCCCTTCTTTCCCGTTCATTCCGATTTTCCGGAAGCAAGTATACACCCAACCTCCCGGGAAGATCAACCTTGAAACGAAGCGCGGGATCGCATATAATACCGGAAAGGCGTCCTGCCGGGCAAAAAGGGCCGCGGATCACGCCGGAAAGGGAAGCAACCATGGAAGCAAGGCCTGTATTGTGGATTGTGGTTCCGTGCTATAACGAGGAGCAGGTGATGCCAATGACGGCGCCGATGTTCATCGGAAAACTGAACCAGCTTGCCGATGCGGGGAAGATCAGCCCCAACAGCCGGGTGCTGTTTGTCAACGACGGATCGAAGGACCGGACCTGGGAGATCATCCGGGAGCTGGCGGAGAAGCACGCAGAGTGCATCGGCATCTGTCAGAGCCGCAACCGCGGGCATCAGAACGCGGTGCTGGCCGGGCTGATGGAAGCCAAGGACCGCTGCGATATCACGATCTCCATCGACTGCGACGGGCAGGACGATATCAACGCCATGGACGAGATGGTGGACAAATACCTGAACGGCGCGGAGATCGTCTACGGCGTTCGCTCCGAGCGGAAGACGGACACCTGGTTCAAGCGGACAACCGCGGTGGGTTTCTATAAACTGATGAAGCTGATGGGCGCGGAGATCGTGTTCAACCACGCGGACTACCGCCTGATCTCGGCCAGGGTGCTGCAGCATTTCGCGGACTTTGAGGAAGTCAACATCTTCCTGCGGGGCATGGTGCCGATGGTGGGCTTCCCCTCCGAGACCGTTTACTACGAGCGCGCGGCCCGGCTGGCCGGGGAGAGCCATTACCCCCTGCGCAAGATGATTGCCCTGGCGTTCAACGGCATCACGAGCCTCTCCGTCAAGCCCATCGCGCTGATCACCACTGTCGGCATCGTATTCAGCATCCTGGGCGTGATCCTGATGATCTGGGCGATCGTGCAGGCCTGTCTCGGAAACACCGTGGCCGGCTGGACATCCACGGTATGCATTATCTGCCTGCTGGGCGGGATCCAGCTGATCAGCCTGGGCGTGCTGGGGCAGTATATCGGCAAAACCTACCTGGAAACCAAGCACCGGCCGCGCTATATCATCTCCGCCCGGACCTGGGAAAAGGAAGAGCGCCACTGGATCGAGGAACAGGACAGCTGAAGAACAGGAAAAAAACAATCTTCCAGAATGTGGAAACTATGGCCTGCCCGTGACAAAACGGAAGAAAAACGACCGGAATGACCCGGAAAAGCCATTTTTTGGCTTGCTTTTTTCCCCTGATCTCTCTATAATAAATTCTGTAGAGGTATGCCCAGCAGGCAGACCTGCTTTTCCGTACGTTTTCCGGAAGGCAGCGCTTTCCGGATCATGAGAACACCAGAGGGGAGAAACACACATGAAAAAAAGGCTGCAGCGTATTCTTTCCATCCTGTGCGTCCTGGCCCTGGCCATCGGATGCTGGACTGTCGCCGTCTCTGAAGAAGGAGACGCCAAACAGGCCAGTTATGTGATCACCGTGACCTGGATGGATGAGGACAACTATGACGGGCTTCGCCCCGATTCCATCAACGCGAGCATCGGCGGAACCGCGGTGACGCTGAACAAAGGGAACGGATGGACCGCCATCGCGCTGGCACCGGAAGGCTCCGCGTGGTCGGTGCCGGATGTGGCCGGATACAACAAATCCGTCAGCGGCACGGAAGTCGCCGCCGTGACTTACCGCCACCCGGTAGCCCGGACGCAGCTGACTGCCAGCGTAACCTGGAACGATGACGGCAACGCTGCCGGCCTGCGGCCCGCCTCGATGAAGATCCGCCTGCTGGCCGACGGGAAGCCCTTCGGAGCGCCCCAGGCCGCGACCCGTGCCAACGGCTGGACCGTGGTATGGAATGATCTCCCCCTGACAAGGAAGGGAAGCTCCGAACCGATCACCTACGCCATTGAGCCGGCCCAGGTTCTGAGCAACTATATCACCGTGGCCGCCGGATCCACCCTGACCAACACGCTGAAGGCCGGCACCCTGACGGTGGATGCCTCCGCGTTCGGTATGCCGGAGGGCGACACCGGCGCCCTGAGCGTGACCGTTTCCGGCCCGGATCCCCGGATGCCCGTGACGCTGAGCTACAGCCAGGCAGCCGGCGGATACAGCTTCGGGAAAGTGGTGGAAGGCGCCTACCTGGTCAAGATCAACAATGACGGCGCCATTCCGGACGGCTTCCGGGTCGACGCCGGCGCCAGCAAGCCCGCCGCGGCCATCATGGTCAAAAACGGCGAGGCCGCGAACCTGTCCGTCTCCTACGGGCTGACCGACAGGACCCTGGCCGCCAACGATGACGAAGAGGAAGAAGATCCCTGGGCGAATATCGGCGCGCTGGAGATCATGATTACCGGTCCGGATCCCAGTATGCCGATCACCATTACCTATGCCGATTTTGTCGAGGGACGGTATGAGCTGGACAACCTGGTTCCCGGCGAATACGCCGTTGTGGAGCTGAACCCGGAAGGCCTGGTCAAAGCCTACACGCTGAGCAGCGACAGCATCACCGCCATCACGGTGACCGTGGCCGCGGACGGAACCGCGACCGCCTCCCTGTTCAACCGGTATGAGCCGGAAACCACGCCCGAACCCGAGCAGGAGACCGTGGACATCCCGGTCAGCAAGGCCTGGGCGGACGAGAACAACAAGGACGGCAACCGGCCTTCTTCCATCACGGTCCGCCTGTATGCCGACGGCGTGCTGAAGGATACGATCACCCTGACCGACGGCATGGGCTGGTACACGGTGTTCACCGGACTGCCCCGCTATGCCGAGGACGGCCATGAGATCGTCTACACGGTGGGCGAAGACGAGGTTCCTCTCTACACCGCCAGCGTCACCGGTACCTCAATCGTGAACGTGTATTCCCCTGAGACCACCTCAACCACGATTACCAAGGTCTGGGACGACAACGATGACGCCGCCGGGAAGCGGCCGGATTCCGTGGGCGTGACGCTGCAGCCGGTCGGAAAGTCCTATCTGCTGACTCCCGGAAACGGATGGACCATTACCGTCACCGGCCTGCCCACCCAGATCCAGGGAAAGAAGGTGACCTACAGCTGGACCGAACAGCAGGTGCCCGGATACAAGACCACCGTCAGCGAGGACGGCAGCGTCATCACCAACCATTACGTGGCGATGCCCAAGACGCCGGAAGGACAGAAGAAGCCCCAGACACCGCAGGATGTCTGGTACACCTTTGAAGACTATGACACCGCGCTGGGCGTGAACGTCATCATCAACCACGTCGGCGACTGTTTCGACTAATCCAGTCTGCGGGATTCAATCCCTTATGAGGGTAAGGGATCGAGGATAGAGCCAAGGATAGAATATGAGGAAAGGGTCTGATCATCTTGAGTAAGTGGCAAAGATTCCTGAGCGTTCTCCTGTCTGTCATGCTGCTTCTGACCTGGGCGCCGCTGGCGTCCCTGGCGGAAGGCGAGGCCCCCGTTGAGGAGGAAACGGCGGCCGAACCCGCGGCGGAAGAGGAAATCGAGTTCCCGGATGAGCTGATTGTCGGCCATCCCACGATTACCAAGGGCGACTTCTTTACCGAAATGTTCGGCAACAACACCGCCGACATCGACGTGCGCGCCCTGATCCACGGCTACAACCTGGTGAACTGGGATCAGAACCAGGGTACCTACGTGTTCGACCCCAGCGTCGTGCGCGCCGTGGAACTCCAGGAGGATGACCTGGGCAACAAGATCTACACGATGGTGCTGGCGGACAACCTGTACTACTCCGACGGCAGCAAGATCACAGCCTGGGATTACGCCTTCTCCCTGCTGCTGATGATGAGCCCTGAGATCGAGCAGATCGGCGGCAAAATCTACCGCGCCGAGCACCTGATGGGCTACAAGGACTACATCGAGACCCGCCGCAAGATCATTGCCGGTGAGGAGACCAATCCCATCGTGGATGTGGATTACCTGAGCGGCGTGACCGTGCTGGACGACTACCAGATCCGGTTCTTCCTGGATCATGAATTCCTGCCGTACTTCTTCGAGACCGGCCTGATGATGACCGTGCCCTATCCGATCAAGGTGATCGCTCCCGGATGCAAGGTGGTTTCCGGCTATGAGGACGAGAACGGCAACCCCCTGGGCATCAAGATCGTCAACGAGGACGAGAGCGTCGCGGCGCCCGTTTATACGGCGGACCTGCTGAAGCAGACGATCCTGGATCCGCAGACCGGATACAACACCTTCCCCTCTGTGGTTTCCGGCCCCTACACCATCAAATCCTGGGACGGCGTGACCGGCCACTATGAGATCAACCCGTACTTCAAGGGCGCCTGGATGGTCAACAACCTGCCCGGCGAGGTCATTGCCCGGGCGACCGCCCACGGCAATATCGTGCCCGATGTGGACGAGTTCGGCAATCCTGTGCTGGACAGCGAGGGCGAGCAGATCATGCTGGTGAAGCCTTCCATTGAGAAGATCGCCTTCACCGTGGCGGACAACGACACCATGATCGGCGATCTGACCGACGGCAAGCTGCACCTGGTCAACAAGGTGACCTACGCGCCGACGATCATGGCCGGCATGCAGGCGCAGCCCGGCATCCAGAACGACAACTATCCCCGCATCGGCCTCAGCTTCCTGACCTTTACCTATGACTGGCCGACGGTTCACGACAAGGAAGTCCGCCAGGCCATCGCCTGGTGTATGGACCGGGATCAGCTGACCCGCGACTACTGCGGCGGCTTCGGCGTGCGGATGGACGGCTACTACGGCATGCACCAGTGGGAATACATGCTGGTAACCAAGCAGCTGGACTATCCCGTCAACTTCCTGCCGACGCAGGACGCCCTGGGCACCAAGATTGAGTATGAAGACGATGAATTGAAGAAAATGCTTAACCTGAAGTACCGTTGGGTGCAGACGGAAGAAGAGTACAATGCCGCCATCGCGGCATGGGACGCCCTGGCCAAGGAATGGGACGACGGCGAAGGCCATACGCTCCTGACCCAGTACACCGTGGATCTGGACAAGGCTAACGCACTGCTGGACGACGCGAAGTGGATCCTGAACAAGAACGGTGAAAAGTATCAGGCCGGTGTGGATGATGTCCGCTGCAAGCTGATCGACGGCAACATCGTACCGCTGGAGCTGAAGATGATGTATCCCGAAGGCAACCATATGGCCGAGTTCATGCAGCTGGAAGGCCGCTTTGTGGACAACCTGGCCCAGGTCGGTATCAAGCTGGAAATGGTGCCCACCCCCATGCAGGATCTGCTGCACTCCTACTACCGCGAGACCGAACGGACCACCGACATGATCTACCTGGCCACCAACTTCCACGTGATCGTCGACCCGTCCATCACCTACAGCACGGATGACACCGTCGGCCACCAGGTCTGGAACAACACCTATTCCGACGATGAGCAGCTGTTCTACGACGCGGTGGATATGCGGAAAACCGAAATGGGCGATGTATATTCCTACGTGTCAAAGTGGATGGGATTCCAGAAGCGGTATAACGAAGTGCTGCCTACCATCCCGGTGTACTCCAACGTCTACTTCGATTTCTTCACCCAGTACCTGCAGAACTACGAAATCACCGCGCAGGTCACCTGGTCCCAGGCGATCCTGCTGGCGTACTTCGGACTGCCGGAAGTTCCCGAAGAGACAGAAGAGGAAGAACCTGTCGACGGCGAGGAGATCTTCGAATAATCCGAACAGCATCAACAACGCAGCCGGGTACCGATTGGTATCCGGCTGATTTTTTTCAGAATTCCAAAAAATATTTTTTCGAATGGGGCGAAATGGGGCGGAATGGGGCGAGACGAGATCCCTTGACTTGTAGTATGATACACTCGGCAGAATCAGATGAGAGGCCCCGGAAGAAATTCCGGGGTTCCTGCGTAGGAAGGGAAAAGCAAAAAGTTTTCACGATATTTCGTGAAATTTCACGATTTTTCCCGATGTTTCATCTTTCTTCGTGGAAGACATTATGATATATTATCCTCATCGGAATGGATCCCGCATTCCGGCAGAATGGATTCCAAAGATCGGAAGCGTTTGCCAGACTTTTTTTGAATAAGAGTAAACAGGAGAAAACAGTAGTTCATAAGATCTTCAAAAAGCGGGACAGTTATGATATGATAAGATCAGCAAAATGGATGAGGAACCCCGGAAAGATTATGAATCTTCCGGGGTTTTTGATTGGAAAGGGGGCGAAATCCTATCAGCAAAAGAAGTTAACGGCAGTCAACAGGAACAGCGCGGACAGAGGAAAGGCCTGATGTGAGGGCCTTTTTTTTCCGGCAATTTGGGAACGGAAGCGGTCCTGTTGGCGGAAAGGAGGGAACAGAAAAACTTTCTCACCCAAATTTTTTCTCACTCAAAAATGCGACCGATCAGGAGGAGATGAAGAATGTACAGAAACAGTCCGGTTAAGATCCCGAAGGTTCCAGGGAAAATCTATTTCAACAAAAAGGAAGGTGCTGTCTATGTCCGTTATTTACTGGGAAGAGAGTATGACAGAGAAAAAAAGTACAATATTCCGATCTTCAAGGTCATCGGGGTTCAGCTGGAGCATATGCCCAGTCTGATGCTGCCCAATGAGTATTATGACATGTACTTTGACCGCAACGGAAATGAAAACAGATACGGAAATGAGGAGGAACGATCCATGGAGATGAATACAGAAGTCAATACGGAAATGAACGAAGAAGAAAGAGCATTTGAGGAAGGATACAGGATTTGCAGGACGTACAAGCCGTTTTTTCTAAATTTATTCTCTGAAATCAAAAGTCAGGCCAAGCGAAATCTGAATGGCACTGTCAGCAATTTTCAGATCAGAAAGCTCAACAGAATTATGGAGCCGTTGCTCAAAATCCTGCAGGAAGAAGACGGTGGTGAACTGCTTCAACTGATTGAAATCCCGGAGGGGCAAACAGAGATCACTTATGCTGACCTCATGGTGATCATGATTGAATTCAAATGCGCTTTTGAGGAGTATATGTACAGAATGATGTAAGACCGCGGTATGGCAGCTTCTGTCCTTGAATTCTTCAGGATGTTGTGGTATATCATGGGAGGAAAATGATGACGGAAGGAACGGATGGCCGGAGGGGTGAACGGAAGAACCACCTCCTGATTCTGCGGAGGGACCATATGAGCGAGAGAAACGTACGAACTACCGACCAGGACAGAAAAGAAGACAGCGATCTTGTCATCCTCCGGGCAACCGAAACCTGGCAGCAGGCCGGGGCTTATTATGTCCGCATCCAGGCGATGGCCAGGAAGCATCATATCACGCTGCGGCAGGAATTCGATGAACACGACAGACCGGATACGAAATACATCGTGGTTACGGATCATGATTTCCCGATCGCTACGGCACGGATGTATCCCCTGGACCGGGAAAGCATGATGATCGGACGGGTAGTGGTGTTGCCGGAATACCGGCACCGGGGGATTGGCACGATGGTGATGAAGGCCTGCGAGGAATGGGCAGGGGAGATGCATTTTACGAAGACCGTCGTGGAAAGCCGGGACAACAAGGTTGCGTTTTATGAGCAGATCGGCTATGAAATCCGCGGAGAAGCAGTAGACGGGGAAACGTTCCGATGCATCAGGATGGTCAAGGAGCTGTAGCTGCATGGGAAGCCTGTGATATGATCATGACAGCAGAAATGGAATATTTACTCCAGCCATCAGGGTTGGAGTTTTTTCTTGCCCTATAATAACAGTTCGTACACTTGTACGCTCGTAAACAAGAAAACAAGACTGCATCCCGGCAGAGAAGAAAACTGCCGGGATGCAGTCTTGATGAAAAGAATGAGAGAAAAAGAACTGACAAAAAACGATAAATGCTAAAATATACTCCAATAAACTATAAAATACTTTTATATACTAAAGAAAATACTTCGGTCCAAAAAGAATTTTGGAATTCGGTCTGCACAGTTCCAAAAGTACTTTTGGTCGGGAGGTAGCCTGCGATTATTCAGATATATTCCGACAGGATCCGGGAAGACTCTTCCAAAAGTATGCCGTGGGATGCACTTTTCAACTGAAATGGTTGCCAGGTTTCCAGAAAGGACAAGTTGTCAAGGGAAAACAGAAAAAAATCTTTTTGGTCTGGGCAAGCGGCTGTACAAGGAAAAATAAGGATTCCGACGGATTTGGCGGAAGAAGGAGCAGAAAATGGACAGAGGAGGGGAAAAATGACGTATTTTCGACAAAATTGACGTCAGAAATGACCGTTTTTTGTATCCAGGACCGGTAAAGAGAACTGAAACCGATACCAATGACGATTTTTCAAATTTCCGAGCAGTTTTATCAAAAATGATAAAAGTAGTATGGACAACGAAAAATATATAAAGTGGCAACGAATCATACCAAATATCACTTCTTTTGGCGTTGCCAGAGGGTAAATCTGATGTGACAGACCCCCAAAAAATGCCTGTAAAAGCGACAAATTGGTTACATGAATGAAAACATGAGAAAATAGCGAATAACCTTTCATTGTTTTCTTAAAACCATTGAAAACAAAGGGTTTTAAGCCGGAAAATGGCCACATGGAAACTTTTTGCAGTTTTTTGAAGAAAGGGCTTGCAAACATTTTTTTTGTGTGGTATCATTTCAGTGGATTCGTATACCCTTTTTGAGGTAAAACGAGGAGCCCAAAACTTCTGAAATGTAACTTTCATGTAACGGAAGCCGGCAAAACGAGGTGCATCGGGGAAGCGGATCCAGGAAGTGTAAGCAACTACAGGACGACCAAAGAGAGGTAAGGACAATGACGAACTGGTTCAAAAAACTGCTTTCAGTACTGTGCATCATATCCCTGCTGGTGACAGGCACCGTGATCGCATTCTCTGAAGAAGAAGAGACGCCTACTGCAGTAGAAGAAACTGCAGTAGAAGAAACGTCTGCTGAAGAAGCGGAAGCTCCAGCTGAGGATCCCGCTCCTGCAGAAGAAGCTCCTGTTCAGGAGGAAGCCCCTGTACAGGAAGAAGCTCCTGCTGAACCAGTTGAAGAACTTCCTATTATTATAGAAGAAACGCCTGCGGAAGAAACTCACGTGGAAGAAGCTCCTGTTGTGGCGACTCCCGTAGAAGAGACTCCAGCCGAGGAGACTCCTGTGGCGGATACTCCCAAGGAAGAGACTCCCGTCGAGGAAACTCCCAAGGAAGAGACTCCCGTCGAGGAAACTCCCGTGGAAGTGACCCCTGTGGAAGAAACTCCTGTTGAGAAGACTCCCGTTGAAGAGACTCCCGTTGAAGAGACTCCCGTGGAGAAGACCCCCGTTGAGGAGACTCCCGTAGAAGAGTCTTTTGTGGAAGAGACTCCCGTCCAGGAAGAACCCGTCGAGGATCCCAAAGAGGAGAATCCCACGGAAGAGACTCCGGCGGATGACGATGACGACTTTGTGGATGAAAGCGATAAAGAAATCATCGAGACCGAGCCGCGTGACAAGAGTGATGCCGATGAGGAAAAGAAATCTCAGCTTCCGGAAATCACCCCTGAACTGAAGTATGGGAATATCGAGAAACTGTATCTGAATGATTCTGTTTCCGGTATCATTGTTCCAGGTGTAGAAACCGCTATTCAGATCATGAGTTCAAGTACACAGACCATCGTCCTGGGCCTGCATACTTACGGCGGCAAAGTTAAAGCAAAGATCAACAACGACAAGGTCAAGTTCGTCAAGCAGGGAACTGACGACGAAGGTTACGATTATGCGACCTACGAAGTATATGTTGTCGCCGGCGATGAAAACATCCTCCTCCTTACCTCTGAAAGCGCCGTCTCCTATAAAGTTACCGCTGAACTTCCCACACAGGAAGAAGTAAAGGAGAAAGAAACCAAACCCGAAGGAAAGAAAGATCAAGATAAGGAAGAAGATAAGACTGAAGCGCCCAAGGTCGAAGTGATCCCCGTCAAGGGCTGGATCACCATGGACACCACGGATTATGCCATCGGCGATACCATCTATCTGCATCAGAACCTGGATACCGAACTGGAAGACTTCGTAGCGGTCTGGCAGACCAATATCGACGGCAACTGGCAGAAAGTCGGCTACGGCGCCAGCCTGAAGATCGAAGTGACCGAAGAGAACGCGAACAACATCTACCGTTTCAAGATTGCGGACGGTAATTTCTCCAGCGAATATCAGATCCACGCCGCTGCCAAGGCTGAAATACCCGCCGAGGAAACAGCCGAGGAAACAGCCGAGGAAACAGCCGAGAAAACAGCCGAGGAAACAGCCGAGGAAACCGAAGAAGAAACTGCCGAAGAAGTGAAGGAAGAAAAAAAGGAAGAAGAACCCAAAGAAGAAACCGAAACGAAACAGCCTGACGAAGAAGCTGCGGAAGAAACCCCTGAAGAAGGAACCGAAGAAGAAGCCACCGAGGAACCCGTAGAAGAGGGAACCGAAAAACAGCCCGCGGAAGAGACCGTGGAAGAAGGAACCGAAGAGCAGCCCGTCGAAGAAACCGCGAAAGAGGCAATCGAAGAGCAGCCCGCGGAAGAAACCATAGAAGAAGGAACTGAAGACGAAGTCGAGAATCCTGATGAGGAGACAGAAGGAGAATCGACCGAAGATGTCGAAACTGTAGAGGAATCAGAGAAATATGAATTGCCAGAAGATCGTTCTGTAAGCTTTAATATTTATTTCGATGATGAAGCCGTTGTTGGTGAAACTGCTCATTTCATAGCAACGTTGGTCGGATATGAAGATTTAGATTATACAATTCAATGGCAGAGCAGCAAAGACAATCTGAGCTGGGACGATATTGAAGGGGAGAATGAAGAGACAATGGATCTCTTTGTAACAGAGGAAGCAAATCAGTTGTACTATCGTGTGATTGTTATTATTCATACTCCTGAAGATTATGCTCCTCAAGACGAATAATCATAGGAATGAATCTATTACCGTACCTGCGAAACGGGTACGGTTTCAGTGCCTCATAATAGACAAGCAATTTGATTACCCTAAAAAGGAGCTGTAACCATGAAGTATCGTGCAAAGAAACTGACAGCATTACTGATGGCCTTCCTGATGATCCTGAATATGCTTCCGACATCTGCGCTTGCAGATGCGCAGGATCCAGCGCCTCCTGCAAAGATTGGCGCTGCTGTGCCAAAAACAGTATATCCAAATCCAGATCAGCCTGGTAGAAATTATATTATCAGAATGACAGGGGATACTCTAACCTCGGAGGATCATTATTACCTTGTCGTTGATACAGGTAATGGATATGAAGCGGCTTCAATTACAGAGCCCGGTTTATATAAATTTAATGTTTCAGGCACACCAAGAGTTGTGATTAAAAAGACTGATGGGCTTGCTGATCCAACAACTCAAAGTGGCAATTATACAGATTTGATTAATTGCGATGCCTCACAGGATCGCGGATCTGGAATTTATAGTGATGTTGTCAGTGCTTCTTTTGTCCGGAATGAACAGGGTGGCACACTGAAAATAACGAAGGTTCCAACAGGAAACAGTTTTACCACTAATATTGCTTTTTATGACTATGACGGGAAAAAACCTGCAAATCCTCCTATTCCCGAAGATGGGAAGAATTATTACCTGATAGCTATTGCTTCTGAAAATGATTGGAACTCAGTTAGTGCATCTAATACACCGTGGGCAGTAAAAAAGATTAGTGAAAACGATTTGGGGGGAGAACATACATCAACCACTGTTGAAATTGATATGTTCTCAAAAAACGGTGGTTATTATGATATTTGGAATGGAAATGGTATTAGTTTTTCAGAGTTAACATCCGCACAAAAGGCTAATATTAAGGCTCGTCTTATTTATACAAGCTGGAATTTCTCATTGTCAAATTTGCTTTCCAACAGAGATGCTTGGCTTTCAATAATAAATCAAAGCATTGAAGGCTTTGATGCCAGCGGTTCAAATGGTTATGCTGATGGAACATATACGATTGAATTTGTTAAAGCAAATGAAAAAAAGACATTTGTAAAGTTCCAATTCGATAAGGAGCAGGACAAAACAGAGATAAAAAAGGGTTTGTATTATGTTCTGCTAGATGCAACAAGTAGTGATGGAAACAACCACTATTACAATATCGCTCCTATTGAAACGGACGGAACAAAAAAGGATTTCGAAGTTGAGATACTGGATCCCTGGACAAATGGGCAAAAGTATTCAGAGAATTGGTCGAATGTTAAAGCAAAAATAGTTAGAGCAGTTGGAACAAATGAAATAACAACAGCAAATCTATTAAATGGATCAGCACTTAACACAAGTTTATTCGTTGAGTCTTTGCTAATGGAGGACATCGCGTTTGAAGATGTTTCAAAGGGAAAAGATGGAATGACTGTTGAAACAGACAACCCGAAGCATCTTGTCAAAACATCGTATATATTTAAATTAAAGAAAGTGAATTTTGACCCTGCATTAGATCCTTATGATGTTTTAGGGGATGCAGCTGAATATGGTGTTGTTGCTGATACTTTCAGGCAACACGATCATACGGAAACAAACTTTGCTGTAAAAACATACGACAGAGCACACAATAATGCGAAAATAGATGTGGATGCAGCAGGCGGAGGAGCAATTCCCTTCTATGTTGGTACTATTGATAGTACGCTGTGTTTTGCTCAGAAGAACTCTTCAGATCCGGAGATCTACCTAGACACAACTATTTACCAAAAGGGGACTCATGTCCTACAAGAGGGAAATGATTATTTTGTAACTCTGGTTCCGACATCTCAGTCAACAGTAAACTCTTATGTTTCAGGTCTGATCAATAATTTCCTTGGAAATTCGGCAACATACGCAAATAAGCCGATGGTTAAGTTCGATCAACCAGATCAACAGAATCCGATTTTTGATACGACTTCTTTACCTGACAATGTAACCATTTATATTGATGGAACAGATGTTAATTTCAATAAAACTGGCTGGAAAATCAAGAAACTTGAAGGACAAACTCTTGTTTTCAATATACCGGGTACTGATCCGATAGTTTCAAAAGAGGTTGTTTCTGTCTATAAACGAAATCAAGATGGAACATTATCAACTGTTATTGAGAACCTAGATTCAAATACGGGTGGGAATGGCGGCAGTGCGAGTCATAACGCAAATGTAGAGAATTATATCCTGAATCATATTGTTATTAACGCTTATGAAGCAAATACACTTGAACTGATTAGCGGGCCCGCCGGAATATTCCTATCGAAGAACAATGTGGATGAAACTGATGGTTCTGGTACTGGATGGGTTGCCTGTGGGGGTACATTTAATCAGATTAAATCCGAATGGCATTTCTTCCGCACTCAACGTAGATATCATTCTATTGGGGAGACTGGTATAGAGATTCTTAAAACCCTCGTTGGGACTGACGGTCAAAGCGCAGAAAGTGAAGTAACATTCACTTTCATGATGACAGAATTTGAAAATGCCAACGAAACAGCAGAAAACTGGACAGAAAAAGAGACCCAATATACAAATGGAGCTAAGGCGGGGGTTGAACAGTATTTCCCGAAGATCACAAAGCTTCATACTGATTTCGGACTTACGTCTTCTTCCGCAGGCACTGAGACATATAAGAATTTCTATTACAGAGTAAAAGAAGTCATTCCGAGCAATATAGCCAGCACAGCAAGTGTTGTGATTGATAATCAAACGTATAAGTTTGATCCCAATACTAACATTTACTACAATACAAAAGAAATTCTATTAAAAGTTGTAGGTCATTATGTTCCTCCGGTAACAGGAACTGAAGGAACAATCACGTTTGATATTTATAAGCTGAAAGATGGAAAAGAATTCAATGATCTTTTAGAAAATGTTTTAGACACTAATTATTTTTCTCATGTTTCTACTTCTACTGACGGACGTTTTGACTTAGAGAGCTTTGAGAATAAAAAACAGGTTGAAACTGGCGGCCTGACTGTAAGCAAGACGACAACCGGTAACACTGCGGACACGACCAAGGCATTCAACTTCAAGGTAACGCTGAAGAACCAGTCAGCGCTGAGCGGTGTCTATGGTGATATGGAGTTCACCAATGGTGAAGCGACGTTCACACTGGCGAACGGTCAGACAAAGACGGCGAATAACCTGCCTGTAGGAACGACGTTCGAAGTCGAAGAAACAGACAAGGATACCGACGGCTATGTGACGACGGTAACGAGCAGCGGAACAGTTGATAAGAACAAGGTAGCGAAGGGCACGATCACGAAGGCTGCATCGACAGTTGGATTCACGAACACGAAGGATACGTTCGGAGATATCGAGCTGAGGAAGACAGTATCCGGTGATAGTCCCGACGAAGACAAAGCATTCACATTTACAATCACCATCAAGAAGAATGGTGCGACAGACACGAACTTCAGCGGCACATATGGCGACGCGGAATTCACCGAAGGCGAAGCGAAGATCACGGTGAAGGCAAGCGACACGGTGGCGAAGAAGATCACGGGCCTGCCGAACGGAACGGTGTATGAGATTGTCGAATCCGACTACAGCGGCGACGGATATGTGCAGGGCACGGTTACAGGTGACCTGAGCGGAACGATTACGGGCGGAGTCGGAACGAACAGCAAGGTAGAGATCAGCGTGGACAACGTGCGGAGCGCTGGCGGCCTGACTGTAAGCAAGACGAC
>CAMVEB010000021.1 GCA_947166385.1 uncultured Clostridia bacterium
TTGTGATACTTGTTCTTCTCATGCAGGATCGGCTCTTCCTCCAATCCGAAATAAGCTTCGGAGGCCACGAGCCCCTTCTCATCATACGTCCGCTCGACCATCGCGGCGCCGTTCAGCGCAAACGGCTCCCCGTTCAGGAAATACCGGATCCGGATGACCTGGTTCTTCTCATTGAATTCATGCCGGAGTTCATCGTATCCGTCGTTCCGGGCAATCTTCTGACCGTCCGGGCCGAAGTATTCCACTTTAATGGTGTTTTTCTTCTCGTCAAACTCCCGCCCCATCCGGACATAGGTATCACTGATGGTCATGGGTTTCCCATTCCCATCGAACCACGCTTCGCTGATCACATGGTCCTTATCCAGATAGACCTTCTCGACTTTGTGATACTTATTCTTCTCATGCAGAACCGGCTCTTCGTTAACGCCGAAATAGGCTTCGGAGGCCGCCAGCCCATTCTCATCATACGTCCGCTCGACCATCGCCGCCCCATTCAGGGCAAACGGCTCCCCGTTCAGGAAATACCGAATCCGGATGACCTGGTTCTTTTCATTGAATTCCTGCCGAAGTTCATCGTATCCGTCTTTTCGGGCGATCTTCTGTCCGTCCGGGCCGAAATATTCCACTTTGATGTTATTTTTGTTCTCGTCAAACTCCCGTTCGATCCGCGCATAGGTATCACTGACCGCCATGGGCTTTCCATCCACGTCATACCATGCCTCGCTGAGGACATGGTCCTTATCCAAATAGACCTTCTCGACCTTGTGATACTTGTTCTTCTCATGCAGGATCGGCTCTTCCTCCAATCCGAAATAAGCTTCGGAGGCCACGAGCCCCTTCTCATCATACGTCCGCTCGACCACAGCCGCGCCGTTCAGCGCGAAGGGTTCTCCGTTCAGGAAATACCGTATCCGGATGACCTGGTTCTTCTCATTGAATTCCTGCCGGAGTTCATCGTATCCGTCGTTCCGGGCAATCTTCTGTCCCTCCGGGCCGCAATAGATCACCTGAACAGTGTTCTTCTGCTCATCGAACGCCCGTTCGATCCGCGCATAGGTATCACTGACCGCCATGGGCTTTCCATCCACGTCATACCATGCCTCGCTGAGGACATGATCCTTGTCCAGATAAACCTTTTCCACTTTGTGATACAGATTCTTCGCATGCAGAACCGGTTCTTCCTTCACCCCGAAATAGGCTTCGGAGGCCGCCAGCCCATTCTCATCATACGTCCGCTCGACCATCGCCGCCCCATTCAGGGCAAACGGCTTCCCGTTCAGGAAATACCGGATCCGGATGACCTGGTTCTTTTCATTGAACTCCTGGCGAAGCTCATCATACCCGTCGTTCCGGGCGATCTTCCGGCCGTCCGGGCCAAAGTATTCAATTTTAATATTATTCTTGCTCTCATCAAACTCCCGCCCGATCCGGACATAGGTATCATTGATGGTCACGGGTTTTCCATCGACATCGAACCACGCCTCGCTGAGGATATGGCTGTTGTCCAGATAAACCTTTTCCACTTTGTGATACAGATTCTTCGCATGCAGAACCGGTTCTTCCTTCACCCCGAAATAAGCTTCGGAGGCCACGAGCCCTTTCTCGTCATACGTCCGTTCCACCACGGCCGCGCCGTTCAGGGCAAACGGCTTCCCGTTCAGGAAATACCGGATCCGGATAACCTGATTCTTCTCATTGAATTCCTGGCGGAGTTCATCATACCCGTCGTTCCGGGCGATCTTCTGTCCCTCCGGGCCGAAGTATTCCACTTTCACGGTATTCTTCTTCTCATCAAACTCCCGCCCGATCCGGACATACGTATCCCCGATGGTCATCGGCTTTCCGTCCGTGTCAAACCACGACTCGCTGAGGACATGGTCCTTATCCAGATAGACCTTCTCCACCCGGTGATACTTCGCGTTGGTGTTGATCACCGGCTCGTCATTCAGCCCGAAATAAGCCACCGACGCGGGCAGCTGATCCTCGCCGTTCTCCTGGACAAAAGCATGATATCCGGCCGGCAGCAGCGCTTTTTCGCCTTTTTCGTCAAAATAGCATTCCCTGACCAGCAGGCCGTTCTCATCATACGCCCGCTCGAGGGCCGCGTACCCCTGCTGCAGCAGGAACGGTTGATCCTCCAGCACATACTCGATCCGCGTTGCTTTATTCTCTTCATTATAGACCCAGCGGATCTCGTCGTACCCGGCATTCCGCGGGATTTTCTTCCCTTCCGCGTCGAAGGTCGTCTCCCGGACCAGGTTCTTCCGCGGGTCAAACTCCCGCTCAATCCGGACAAAGACATCGTTCGGAGCCAGAGGCTTTCCGTCCGTATCGAACCACGCCTCGCTGAGGACATGGTTCGCGTCCAGATAAGTCTTCTCCACCCGGTGATACTTCACGCCGGCGTTGATCACCGGCTCGTCATTCAGCCCGAAATAAGCCACGGATTTGGGCAGGCCATCCTCCCCGATTTCCTGGGTATAACAGTGATAGCCGTTGGCCAGCAGGACCTTTTCCCCGTCAATGCTGTAGTAGGCTTCCTTCGTCAGCCGCCCCTTCTCATCCATTTCCCGGATGGTATACGCATACCCGGCGGAAAGGGTCATCATCTTATTGTCGAGGCCGTAAAACTCCACGCGAACAGATCCGGTCGGCAGCGTCTCCTGCGCGCTTTCCTCCGTCTCAGCCTGATCCTCCTCCGGTTCTTCTCCGGATTCCTCCGTTTCGCCGCCGTCCTCTTCCGCCGCCTGGTCTTCCTCTTCCTCCGCAGCGGCCAGCAGATCCAGATCCGAAGCCAGCACGGTCCGGGCGTAGGCATATTCCTTCCCCGGAGTCAGCATCAGCTGACCGTTCTCATCGTAGTACAGCGTGGCCATGACCCCGCCCTTGCTGTTATACAGCTTTTCGGTGCGGGCATAGCCATCGGGGTTCAGCATGGGATTGCCGTCCACATCGTAAAAGGACTGCGCGCTGACCTGGTTGTTGCCGGTGTATTCCGTCCGGATCTCATGATACCCTTTGGATCCGGCCACCGGCTGGCCTTCCCGCCAGTAGCTTTCACTGGTCTTGTTGTTTCCGCTCCAGGCAAAATGAAGCTCATCCGCGTTGTCGCGAACGACGGCCGGGTTTCCTTCCGCGTCAAAATACTTTTCGCAGACGCATTTTTTGCTCCCGTCGTACTCATACATGACCTTCGCGTAGCCGTCCTTGCCGTTCATGACATGTTTTCCGTCCGTATCATAAAAGGTCATGGCGGATTTCAGTCTTTCACTGTTGTAATCATATTTGATTACGGAACAGCCTTCCGGTCCGATCATCGGCAGCTTGTCTGTGCCCAGATATTCGGTCATCGTCAGCCGGGTGCTGCTGTAAGAATTTTTGACGACAGCATAGCCAATCTGCTCCGGGATCATCAGCTGGTCCAGATCGTCAAAATAGCTCTGCATGCCCAGCTTGCCCTTCATGGTATACACGCGGGTTACCCGGCTGTAGCCGTCCGTGCTGAAGCCCCGGACGTCCTCATCCTGGAAATAGCATTCCTCGACGACCCGTTTTTTCTCATACCGGCGTTTGATCCCGCAGTATCCCTTCGCGGTAAAGAACGGGGTGCCGTCCGCGTTGTAGTACATGGTCAGCTCCGCGGCGCCGTTTTCCGAATAGCGATAGCGGGCCAGGGCATAGCCCTCCGGTCCGGCGATCAGCTCGCCATCCGCGTCGTAATAACCGGTTTCGCTCTTCTGATTATTCTCATACAGCGTTTCCTGCTTCGCGTAGCCGCTTTTGGCATAATAGAACAGGCTGCCGTCCGCGTTGTAGTAGGCGGTCAGGCACCGGGTCCGCGCATGGTAATCATATTCCGCCCGGGCATAGCCGTTTGGCCCGGCCGTCAGCTGGTCCTCCGTGTCATACCAGGCTTCGGACACCAGCAGGCTCGTATTGTTCCGGATGATAAACTCGGCTTCATACCGGATGTTGACCGGCTCCCCGTCCGGGCCGTATTCCCGGGTGCTGAGGATCTTCCCGTGAACATTCCGCTGGATCTCCTGGCGGGCATACCCCTCCGGGCCTTTCGCCGGATTCCCCGCCGCGTCGAAGTACTCGGTTTTCGTCAGTTTCTGGCTCCGGTAGGTCAGCTTCTTCTCCGCGTATCCGTCCACGCAGTTGACCCGGTTTCCTTCCAGATCCAGGAAAACATAACGATCCGGTATTTTCCCGTAATATCCGTACTCCAGGGTGGCATAGCCCTTGTCGCTGGGGACCACGACATTCCCCTGATCATCCACATAGGTTGCCCGCAGGACAAGCTTCGTCCTCGGATCCACCTCATTCTGAATCCGCAGGTTTGTGGAAAGCTCCGCGCCGGCGCTCCCCAGCAGGAAAAGCAGGACCGCAGAAAAAACCAACCCCCAAATCTTTTTCATCCGCCGTTTCCTGCCTTTCTTTCCGTATTATTTATTCCACTTCTTTATCCGCGTAATCATATTTGGTCGTGCGGACCAGGTTCCCATCGTCATCATATTCGTACCGGTAGGAAACCGCGCCGTCCTCCAGCATGATCGCGAATCCGTCGGTATCGTAGAACTTTTCATACACGATCCGGTTGAAAGCGTCATACTCCCGGTAAACGATCGCGTAGCCCTTCAGGCAGCGGATCAGGTTGCCTTCCAGGTCATAATATTTCTCCCGGTTGATGTTTCCGATCTTGTCGTAGGTATAATCCACCTGGTAATACGTATCCCCGCAGGTGGAAGGATTCCCGCTCTCATCATACCAGCGGACCGTGACCACTTTTTTATTCCTCACGGTCTTTTCCCGGGTGATGAATCCCTCTTCGCCCAGGGCCGGATTTCCGTTATAGTCCAGATAGGTTTCCCGGATGATGCCCAGATCCTCGTCCTCGCTGACAACCTGCAGCACCGGTGTGGGTTCCGGCGTCGGCGTAGGCGTCAATTCCGGCGTGGGTTCCGGCGTCGGCGTAGGCGTCGGGGTCGGTTCCGGGGTCGCGGTAGGCGTTGCCGTCGGTGTTGCCGTCGGTGTCGGTGTCGGCGTGGGCGTCAGTGTCGGCGTGGGCGTCGGGGTTGGCGTTGGTGTCGGCGTCGGTGTCGGCGTGGGCGTCGGGGTCGGTGTCGGCGTGGGCGTCGGGGTCGGTGTCGGCGTGGGCGTCGGTGTCGGCGTCGGCGTCGGTGTGGGCGTCGGTGTCGGCGTGGGCGTCGGGGTCGGCGTGGGTGTCGGTGTCGGTGTCGGTGTTGGCGTCGCGGTCGGCGTCGCGGTCGGGGTGGCCGTTGGCGTGGCCGTCGGCTCCGCGGTGGGTGTTGCCGTCGGTGTTGCCGTCGGCGTGGCCGTCGGCTCCGCCGTAGGTGTGGCTGTCGGCTCCGCCGTGGGTGTGGCTGTCGGCGTCGCTGTCGGCGTGGCCGTCGGCTCCGCCGTGGGTGTTGCCGTCGGCTCCGCCGTAGGTGTGGCGGTCGGTGTCGCCGTTGGCGTTGCAGTGGCGGCTTCGATCAGATTGGCCACCTCTGTCGGTTCCTCCGTGACCGTCACGGCCGGAACCTCGGTCGTTTCCTCCCGGGATGCCAGCCAGTTCATGCTCAGAGAGAACGGATCACAGGAAAGCTGCGGTCTGCCGTCCTCCGTGACATAATAAAAAACGGACTCATACATGCTGCCGTCCGGGTCTTCCAGGCGCTTTTTCCGGGCATCATAGAAGGTGGCCCGGTAAACGATGCCCTCCTCATACCGGATGAACACATGGGCAAAACCATAGACATTATTCCTGATCTTTCCGTCCGCGCCGTAGAACGTGATCTCCGTCAGGCGCTTCCAGCCGTCATATCCCAGCTTCATGACGGAAAATCCGTCCGGATTATCCACCCGGTTTCCTTTGGCATCCAGGTAACGGACCTTGAAAGGATACTCCCGGTTTCCGTCATACTGGCATTCGATCGTCGAATACCCGTGCTCATTGTTCATGGGTTTCCCGATCTCATCCGTATAGACATACTCCACGATATGCTTCCGAAGATCGACATCCTTCCGGGTCATCAGTCCGGCCGGTTCCTCCGCCGCGGCGGAAAGCGCGGCCAGGCAAAAAATCAGGACAGCAGTGATCAGCGCCAGGTGTTTTTTCATGAGTCCCTCCGAGCGAGAAAAAATACAGAAACCCCGGATCCCTCCCGGGATCCGGGGACATTGGTCAGTGAGTCGAAATTATTCCAGAACCAGCACGACGTAGTCGCGGCCGGCCAGCCAGTTGACATCGGCTTCGGTCAGAACCAGGTCCAGGGTTCCGTCTTTATTACCGGTCTGCTCCTTGCCGGGCAGCCATTCATCCACTTCGCCCTTGTCATTCAGCGCGCCGACAACCATCACAACGGTCTTGCCCGTATAGTTGGTGCCGAACTGCATGTTGATGATGAGCGGATATTCCTTGATCTCTTCGTCCGTGAAAGCCAGGGTGACGACTTCATCCACGGTCTCCACTTCGACGTCTTCCGGCAGAGCGGCTTTGACTTCCTCCGGAAGTCCTTCCACTTTGCCTTCCTTCTCCATCAGATCCTCGATCAGCTTTTCCACGCCGTCGTAGGTCTTGTCGGAAGCGGTGACATAATCGGATTCAACTTTTTCCAGATCCGCGTTGGTCTTGGAAGGGCCGGCCAGGGCACTTACAGCAACCAGAACCAGAACCAGAGCAACTACCAGGGATATAATCTTCTTCATGGGTCATTCCTCCACGCTTAAGAATTTTGTATAAAAATCACGTCATCCGGCGTGAGATTTACCGATAAAACAAACGTTTTGATCCGGCGTTTCATTCCTGCTTCGTGTAAATATTCTCCAGGACCCACTCCACCGCGGCGCCGTCCCGCATGTGGAATTCCGTGAAACCGTCGTCTCCTTCTTTGTACTCGCCTTCCGGATGATCCACCGCGAGCACCTCGTAATTGTACGCCTTTGACAGCTCCTGCTCCAGGCGCTTCACGCTCATATCCGTCACGGAAACATCCTGCAGCTGCTTCAGCAGAGACTCGCCGAACTCCAGATCGGCTTTGATCTTCCGGTTCAGCTGGGCGATGGCCTGCTGCATGAACTCATTCTGCCGCACCATGCGCTCTTCATTCGTACCGGCCCCGACGGTCATCCGGGCGCGGACGAAATCCTCCGCTTCCTTCCCGTGCAGCGTAACGGTGCTGCCCTTGGTCCAGTTCTCATGGACCGGGGTCATATCATAGTACAGATGAACAGTCACACCGCCCAGCGCATCATTGAGCGCAGGTATTGCGCTGTAACTCATTATATAATACCCATCTATCTCCAATCCGTCAAGTAGATTTTGCACAGCGCGGATCGTATATTGCGCGTTGTCCAGCGGCGTCTTGCCGTAGCTGTGCGCCAGACAGATCTGCATGTTCCGGGTGCCCGTTTCGTTGCCGAACATGCCCAGGGTCACCACGTCCGTCATGGTGTCGCGGTCGATCTGCAGCTGGTGAATCTGCTTGTCCGTATGGTCGATGGCCATCAGGAGCAGAAAGTCGGCCTGCCCGCCGTTCCGGTAGGCATTGGCGGTGGTATCGGTGGAGTCGTCCACCTTGTCAATGCCGGCAAACAGCAGGGTTGTGACCGCCGGCTTTTCCCGGTAGGTTTCTCCCTTCCAGGTTACAGTTTTCAGCTGGCCGAAGCCTTCGCTCATTTCGCCTCGTTTCTCCTGATACTGGTCCGCCTCCTGCTGCCGCAGGATCAGAAGCCCGGCAACGAGAACAGCCAGCGCGCAGAGCGTGATCAGGCCGGCCTTCAATATGGTTCCCTTCCTCACTTGTCTTTCTTCTTCCCTTTCTGTTCATCCTCCCGGCGGTAATAGCCCTTGCTGTAGCCGTACCGGCCGTATTTTCCGTATTTGCCGTAACCGTATTTCCCGCCGTAGCTGTAATACTTCTTCGTGCTCAGCCGGTCCATGGTCACCTTGTTCAGCACGCAGCCCAGGATCGGCGTGCCCGTCCGCTCCATCTGCTGCTTTGCCTCCTGCAGCGCCCGGCGGTGCGTCTTCGCGTACTCCAGCACCAGGATGCTCCCGTCGCAGCTCCGGGCGATTTCCGCCGCGTCGATGACCAGACCCACCGGCGGCGCGTCGATGATCACCAGGTCGAACGTCTCGCCCACCGCCTGAATCAGCCGGTCAAAGTCCGGCGTCGCGATCAGCGACAGCGGCGCCTGCAC
This sequence comes from uncultured Clostridia bacterium, assembly GCA_947166385.1. Lineage (GTDB taxonomy): Bacteria > Bacillota > Clostridia > Christensenellales > Aristaeellaceae > Aristaeella. The sequence continues at coordinate 8,209 of CAMVEB010000021.1, forward strand.
ATCCGTGCCGATGGGCATCAGGTACACATTCGGGATATTGCTCTGATACAGCGCGTCCTCCAGCATGCACTGCCCGCTCAGCAGATGCGCCAGCCCGACGCCCTGCCCGGACAGCTTAATCTCATAGTGCGCGTTCAGCACGGACAGCCGCAGGTCCGCGTCGACCAGCAGCACTTTCTTCCCGCGCTTCGCCATATTGGACACGATCTGCATCGCCACGAAGGATTTCCCGTCGTTCGGCTCGCAGCTGGTCACCACGATCTTCTTGATGTTCTTCCCGGAAAACATCAGGTTGGAGCAGATGGTGTTGATCGCTTCCGATCCGGCATAATCCAGATCCAGCTTCGCGTTGATTTCCGCTCTCTGCATCCGCCGTCACTCCTTTCCCTCTGTCTTCGGCCGCCCGTAACCATACACGGCGGTGTTCTTCCCGTGGTCCGCTCCCTGCAGCGGGATCATGCCCAGGGTCGGCAGGCCGTCCACCTTCGCCACATCCTCCCCGGAGAAGATCCGGTCATCACTGAGGAACTTGATCGTGATCACCGCCATGGCCAGCAGCGCCCCGATCAGGAACCCGATGATGATATCCCGCGTCTTGTTCGGGCTCACCGGGCTGGTCGGCAGCTTCGCCTCCTCGAAGATGTTCGGCTCCCGCATGTCCATCTTCGCCGCGATGAATTCCCGGGCCACCTGGGCGTAGGTGTCCGCCACCAGCTTGGCTTCCTGCGGATCCGGCGACTTCACCGTCACATACAGCACGTGGGTATTGGCCGGGTTCGTGACCCGGACCATCCCCGCCAGCTTCGAATAGCTGTAATCCAGATCCAGCCGCTTATCCACCAGCTCGTGCACATGCCAGTTCTTGAACACCTCCTGGTAGTCCGCCGCCAGGTTGGAGCCGATCTGCAGGTCAGACAGAGAGATCGTGGTATCCGACCCGACGATATAGATCTTCGACGTCGCCTCATAGAGCGGTGTGACCGCAAAATAGACGATCACCCCCGCGATCACCGCCCCCAGCAGGGCCGTCAGGAGGATCCAGTGCACTTTTTCCAGATAGCGGAAAAAGAGCGCCACCAGGTCGATCTCGACCGTGTTGTCCTGCGACGCGGCCGGGGTCTGATTTTTGTTGTTCAGGGTTGCCTTGGTCCCGGTCAGTACCGGTTGTTTCTCCGGAGTTTTTTCTGCCATATCGCACCTCAGTTTTTGTTCTGCTGTTGCTCTTTCATCACTGTGAATCGGATTCTTCCGGGATTTCCGGTTCATCCGATTCCACAATCTCATACTCCAGCCAGGTCCTGACCTGCTGGTTGGCGAAGGGGATTTCCACCTGCATGCGGGAGGCCCGGTGATCCACTTTCAGGATTTTGGTCTGCAGCCCCGCAAAGGCCCCTTCGCTGATCCGGATGCGCTGCCCTTCCCGGTACACCGGGGTTTTCCCGATGGTCCCCCCATGTTTCAGCAGCATCAGGGCGAACTGGGCATCCACCCCCGTCAGCTCATATTGCTGGCTGGTATCCCGCAGGCAGCGGATAATGCCGGGAATCTGCCGGAGCCGGATCCGGTTCAGCTTCTCTTCCTCCTCAAAGTACAGAAACAGATACCCGGGCAGAAGATCCCGCTCCCTGTCAACCATCCTTCCCCCGGACCAGGTATGCTGCATCTGTTTGGGAGAAATGACACGGCACGCCTGCGTGTCAATCACGGCGCGGCGGATGTATTCACATTTTCCCGTCTCGCAGAACAGGCAGTACATGTTCATGCCCTTTCCTCCCGGACATAGCTTCGCCGTCCCGGCAGAGCCCTTCCGCCGCGGCAAAGCGTTTTCTGACGAAGCTTCCCGCGGCCCGGCAAGTGTCATCGGTGCTGCGTTGCGGCTTCTTTACGTGATTCGGATCCTCCCGGTTTGCTCCGGCAAAGCCCATACCGAAGCAGTTTATTTTACCTTATTCTGGCTTTTTTTTCAAGTATCCCGATTGTATTCAAAAAGATGGCGGCGGAGGGGTAAATAAACAGATGCCCGCCAATCCATTTTCAAATTTTTAATTTTTTCAAAGTGGGGCGAAATGGGGTGGAATGGGGTGAGACGAGACAGGTTTGAATCCAGCATGAACCGCGGATTACGCATCCGGGAAAGAGAAGAAATCCAGCTTGCGTTCGATCGCCTGAGCAATGTTTTCCCCATATTTACTGCGCAGGGCCTGCATGCCTTCCGTCATGCAGGTGCCCCGACCGGCAAAGGCATGGGTGTCCGTGGCGATATAGTCGACCAGACCTTCCTGAAAGAGGCTGTCAAAAAAGCGCCTGCGGAAAAAGGGCTGCTTGCGGATCAGGGAACGGGCATTGATCTGCACCATGGTGCGGAAGCGGGACTTCAGCTCCCGGACCTGATCGATCTTTCCGATGGCCGGATACCTCTCCATATGGGCGATCACCGGCAGATAGCCGGTTCCGGAGACCTTCTGCAAGGCGTCCTGAATATGCGAAAGAGAATCCGTGGGGCTGAATTCCACCAGGACATACTGGCTGGCTCCCAGCGTCGGGATCCGGCCCTCCCTCAGGAGGCGGGGCGTCTGCTCCGTATAGAGCACTTCGGCGCCGGAGAAGAGCCTCAGCGGCATCGCGTTCTCCCGAATAAAGTCTTCCGCTTCCCGGAAATGCTCCTCGAAAACTGCCTGGGGAAACTCGTACACGCCGGGCGTCATATGAGGCGTGCAGATGATCGTGCCGATTCCATCCGTCACCGCTTCCTGCAGCATCCGGACGGTTTCCTCTTTCTCCTCGGCGCCGTCATCCACCCCCCAGATCACATGGCTGTGGATATCTGTAAACACGTTGTTCCATCCTTCTTTTCTGATTTATTCCTGCTTTACTTATCCTTCTTCTTCTCTTTTTTGTCATCCTCCCGGCGGTAATAGCCCTTGCTGTAACCGTACCGGCCGTATCTGCCGTATTTTCCGTACTTGCCGTATTTGCCGCCGTAGCTGTAATACTTCTTCGTGCTCAGCCGGTCCATGGTCACCTTGTTCAGCACGCAGCCCAGGATCGGCGTGCCCGTCCGCTCCATCTGCTGCTTTGCCTCCTGCAGCGCCCGGCGGTGCGTCTTCGCGTACTCCAGCACCAGGATGCTCCCGTCGCAGCTCCGGGCGATTTCCGCCGCGTCGATGACCAGACCCACCGGCGGCGCGTCGATGATCACCAGGTCGAACGTCTCGCCCACCGCCTGAATCAGCCGGTCAAAGTCCGGCGTCGCGATCAGCGACAGCGGCGCCTGCACATCCGTGCCGATGGGCATCAGGTACACATTCGGGATATTGCTCTGATACAGCGCGTCCTCCAGCATGCACTGCCCGCTCAGCAGATGCGCCAGCCCGACGCCCTGCCCGGACAGCTTAATCTCATAGTGCGCGTTCAGCACGGACAGCCGCAGGTCCGCGTCGACCAGCAGCACTTTCTTCCCGCGCTTCGCCATATTGGACACGATCTGCATCGCCACGAAGGATTTCCCGTCGTTCGGCTCGCAGCTGGTCACCACGATCTTCTTGATGTTCTTCCCGGAAAACATCAGGTTGGAGCAGATGGTGTTGATCGCTTCCGATCCGGCATAATCCAGATCCAGCTTCGCGTTGATTTCCGCTCTCTGCATCCGCCGTCACTCCTTTCCCTCTGTCTTCGGCCGCCCGTAACCATACACGGCGGTGTTCTTCCCGTGGTCCGCTCCCTGCAGCGGGATCATGCCCAGGGTCGGCAGGCCGTCCACCTTCGCCACATCCTCCCCGGAGAAGATCCGGTCATCACTGAGGAACTTGATCGTGATCACCGCCATGGCCAGCAGCGCCCCGATCAGGAACCCGATGATGATATCCCGCGTCTTGTTCGGGCTCACCGGGCTGGTCGGCAGCTTCGCCTCCTCGAAGATGTTCGGCTCCCGCATGTCCATCTTCGCCGCGATGAATTCCCGGGCCACCTGGGCGTAAGTATCCGCCACCAGCTTGGCCTCCTGCGGATCCGGCGACTTCACCGTCACATACAGCACGTGGGTATTGGACGGGTTCGTAACCCGGACCATCCCCGCCAGCTTCGAATAGCTGTAATCCAGATTCAGCCGCTTATCCACCAGCTCGTGCACATGCCAGTTCCTGAACACTTCCTGGTAGTCCGCCGCCAGGTTGGAGCCGATCTGCAGGTCAGACAGCGAGATCGTGGTATCGGACCCGACGATATAGATCTTCGACGTCGCCTCATAGATCGGCGTGACCGCGAAATAGACATAGACGCCCGCGATCACCGCGCCCAGCAGGGCCGTCAGGAGGATCCAGTGCACTTTCTCCAGATAGCGGAAAAAGAGCGCCACCAGGTCGATCTCGACCGTGTTGTCCTGGGACGCGGCCGGGGTCTGATTCTTGTTGTTCAGGGTTGCCTTTGTTCCGGTCAGTACCGGTTGTTTCTCCGGAGTTGCTGTTGCCATAAGACACCTCATTCTGATTTTCTGTGTGATCCCTGTCTGGTTTCTTTTTTCCGTTTCTTCTTTCATGCCGGGCATAGCTTCGCCGTTACGACAGGATCTTTCCTCTCGCGGTCACGGCTTCCTCTGGCAAAGCAGCCTGCAGCCCGGCAAGTGACATTGGTGCTGCGGTATTGCTTCTCTCATGGTCCCATCGCAGGAAAAAGGCTCAAAGGACATAAAGAGACAGTTTTTATTATATAGGAAAGCCCCGCGATTTACAAGCATTTTCAGCTCTCCATCGGGGGGCTTTGGCAAGGGCTCTTTCAGCCGGAAAAAGAAGCCGTTTCCCGGTCCAGCCGCTCCAGCGCCGCCTTCCGCACTCCCGGCGTCAGCCGGTAGCGGGTGGGGTCGAAGTCCGGCTGCTCCGCCTTCATCCGGAAGATGGCCGCCTTGATGGGAACACCCAGCTCCATATATTTTTTCTCGTGCTCCGAGACATAGTTCGGCCGGAACCCGTCCCGGTGCAGATCGTGGGTCAGGTACACCGTTTCAAACCCGCACAGGTCAAAATACACCAGGGAATCTTCGAACAGGGTATCGTCATCCGTCTTGAACCAGATTTCCCCGCCCGGCTGCAGGAATTCCCGGTACTGCATCAGCTGCCGCGGATGGGTCAGCCGCCGCTTCGCGTGCTTCGGATGCTCCGTCCAGGGGTTGCAGAAGTGGATATAGATCCGCTCCGCCCGGTCCTCCGGGCCGAACACCCGGTGGATGAAGCAGATATCCGTCCGCAGGATCTGCACGTTCTCCGGATCCTCCCCGCAGGCCTCCAGCAGATTCCGCCGGGCCGTGCCCAGAACATCCGGGCTCATATCGCTGATGATATAGTTGATCCCCGGGTTGTCTGCGATCATCCGCGCCGTGCTGACGCCCTTGCCGCACCCCATCTCCATGTGCAGCGGCCGCTCCGGATGGGCAAAGCGCTGCCGCCAGGCGCCCCGTTCCGCTTCCCCGCCGTTCACATAAAAGGGGCAGGCCGCGAGTTCCGGCCTGGCCCATTTCTTGGTTCGCATGTGCATAATCGTCTGTTTCCTCCGGTTTTCCGCGTCAGAATCCGTGGCCGCCGCCACCGCCTCCGCCGCCTCCTCCGCCCCCGCCGCCGTGGAAGCCGCCTCCGCCGGAGGAGTGGGATTCATGGTGAACGACTTTCTTCAGGTGCTGGGCCGTGACGACCGTGGCCGCGCCGATGCCCGCCGCCTTGACGACCGTGGGCATCGAGACCGCCTGCTCCTTCCTGACCCAGGCGGAAATCAGCACATACGCCACGAGGATCGCGGCAATGATCGCCAGGAAGGCGTTGCTGATGTACTTCATGGGCGCGGCGATCTTCTCGCCCTTCAGCACCTTCGTGATCTGCGCGAAGGTCTCCTGAGCGCAGGTGCCGTACGCCCCGCGGGAGGCGTAACGGTACACGTTGTCAGCGATCGTGTTGGCATGCGCCTTCGTCAGCGTCTTCAGCAGCGATTCGCTGGCCCAGATATCCAGGTGCCGGTTCCGCATATCGATGATGAACACCGTGAACCGGGTTCCGGCACCGAAAACGCCGTTGCCCCAGTCCCGGGCCTTCAGCTCCGAGGTGCGGTTGCTGGTGCCGCTCGCCGGATACGTCAGGAAGCCGACGTTCGCGTACGCCGTCACTTCCTTCATTGCCGCTTCGACCTGCGCCAGCTCCTCCGCGTCCAGCAGGCCGGCCTCGTCGCGGATCACCGCGCTGTAGCCGGTCTCTTCGTTGGTCTGCCGCCGGTCTCCGGTTTCCGCCCCGGCCGTTCCGCACAGGATGCCCAGAGCCAGTGCCAGGGCCATGATCAGCGCGCAAAGCTTACGCATCGTGCTCACCTCCCCGGTGCGTTTCAAACTGCGGCAGCGGGTTCGAGCAGTCCCGGTTGTGCAGCAGTAGCAGGTCCACGCACACCCAGATCACCGCCGCCATGCACAGGAAGGCGACCAGGTAAACCGCCAGGTCCTCGCTGTGGAACGGATCCAGGATCAGGTTCACCGTTCCCAGCGTCATCGCGGTCAGCGCCGCCCAGCATCCGGGAGGCGTTTTCGTTCCCTCAGCTCTCCCGAACCAGACCAGCCCGCCCATGCCGGCCGTCAGCACCAGCGACACGATGCGGAACACGAACGGCTCGTTCAGCCCGCTGATCATATGCAGCCCCCAGACCGCCAGCGCGATCGTGGCCGTCCACCCGATCCCGTCGATGATCCCGGTGCCGCTGCCTTTGGCGTGCCTCGCCATCTTCTTGCGCTGCTTCAGCCGCGCCCGCAGGTCGTCCCGGCCGTCCCGGGCCTCCTCGGCCGCCAGCTTTTCCGCGATGTTCTTCCGGTGCTGGTTCACAATCAGCTGCGCGCACAGCGCCAGCAGCATCGCCGCGATCATCACGATCTCCGGCCGCAGCGTCAGGAAGGTGTTGAACAGGAAGAACAGCGGCACCGCCAGCACCAGGGCCAGCAGGCCGAACCGCGGGATATCCATCGGCAGATCCGCGGTCATTTCCCCGGTGACGCCGTTCTGGATCGCGTAGAGCAGGCGCTTGCCGCTGCGGATCGACATGAACCACACGGGGATCAGCGTCCGCCCGGTGCACTCCGCGTGGGCCATCTTGACCAGCTTCTTCTCCGCCTCCCCGGTGGAATAGTGATTGCCGTCCCGCAGGTCGTCGATGACGTCCTTCAGTCCCAGCCGCACCGCCTCCGCCTCGGCATAGGGCAGGTAAGCGCTCTCGTTCGTATCCGGCACGTCGGCGTAATACCCGCTGAGATAGGCCGGGGAGAAGGGTTTGAAATCCGCCGCGTCCACCCGGGCGATCTTCTCGCTCATGGCGTCCGGCATCTCCCGGCTCGCGTCATGCAGGATATGGTCATACCGGTGGTTCAGGGAAACGCTGGTGCTGTAGTAATACGTATCGCTGCCCCTGGTCCGGGTGCCCTCCAGCACCGTGTCGCCCCGGACCGCCGCGCTGTAAATATACTGGGGCACATAGATCCCGCGGAAGCTCTCCGCGGTGACATCCTTCTTCAGCCGGTGGTCGGCGCACAGGCTCCGGCGCACCATGCCCTGATATTTCGCGAAGCATTCCTCCCGGGTGACCCGGAAGGGCGCGATCGTCTCCGGCGCCTCCATGTGGGAATCCTGCCGCTGGAGCAGCACCGAGCTGCCGCAGTAGCTGCAGAACGCGGCCTGAGCCGTGTTCATCGTCCGGATCTCCGCGCCGCAGGTGGGGCAGGTCAGCAGGTCAACGGAAAAAGTGCTCCCGGCCTTCCGGGCCTCCCGCCGGTCCGCGTCCTGAATGCTCTCCGTCCGGCCGCAGGCGCCGCACTTCAGCATCTGCTCCGGGATGTCAAAGGTCATCATGCTGCCGCATCCGGGGCAACCGTACATAATCGTTCATCCTTTCATCCGCGAACAGCCGCGCGGCCAGGCCGCGCGGCTGATGATTCCGTTCCCCTCAGGGATTATGGCTGTCCATGGTTTTCAGGGTGGGAACCTCCGGCTCCGCCGGCGTGTCTTCCACCCGCAATGTCGGCACGCTTCCCGCGGAAGCGGTGTAGGCGCTGTGGAAGGTCGTGGCGGCGGGATTGCTCTCCGCAAAGTCGTCCGCGTGCTTCTCCAGATCCTTCAGGATCTCATCGGTGGAAGGCGCAGTCGGCGCGCTCTGCTGCATAAACGGCTGCTGCACGGGCTGCCGTGCCGGCTGCTGCGCCTGCTGGTTCTCGCTGCGGGCCTTCTGGATTTCCGACTGGATGGTCTTCGTGACGGTGGAAGCGGTGGTCCGCACGCTGGCCGCCGCCCTGCGCAGGCGCTCCTCCAGCTCCTGGTTGTCGCCGTCCGTCTCCAGATTGATATGGTAGCCCAGGAGCAGCGAGATCACGATGCCCGCGATGCTCATATGCGGGGCGAAGATCAGGCAGGCCAGCGCGAAAATGCTGGATACATTCACGATCGGGGTGCCCTGCCGGTCCACCTTCAGCCGGTACCGCAGCAGCTTCTGCAGGAAGCCCGCCGCCTTATTGCCGTTGTTTCCGTTATTTCCGTTATTGTCCATATCCTGTTTCCTCCTTTGCCTGATTCCGGATGATGGAAACAGAATACACCCTTTTCAGCAGAAAGAAAACACCAAAACCCGAAAAATACAGGCCGCTATTTTCCCGATCAGTTCCCTTTCTTCAGCTCTTCATACAGCGCGAGATACTGTTTCGCGGACTGCTCCCAGGACACATCCTTCTCCATATCCCGCTGCACGATCCCGTCCCAGCCGGGACGATCGCCGAAGAAGACTTCCTTCGCCCGGTCAATGGCGTCCAGCAGGTCGGCCGGCCGGTACATGACAAACGTGAACCCGTTTCCTTCCCCGGTCTCCGGGTTGTAGGGTGCCACGGTGTCCTTCAGGCCGCCGGTCTCCCGGACGATCGGCACCGTGCCGTAGCGCATGGCGATCAGCTGAGTCAGGCCGCAGGGCTCGAACAGGCTCGGCACCAGGAAGGCGTCCGTGCCGGCGTAGATCTGGTGCGCCAGGCTCTCGTTGTAGGAAATATAGGCGCAGACGTCGCCCTTGTACACGCCCTCGTAATACCGGAAGGCGTTCTCATACCGCTTGTCGCCGGTGCCCAGCACGATGACCTGGGTCCGCCCGTCCTCCATGATCTTCGGGAAGATATAATCGATCAGGTCCAGACCCTTCTGGTCCGTCAGCCGGGAGATCAGGCCGATCATGATCTTGCTGCCGTCCTCCTGATTGAGGTCCAGCTTCTGCCGCAGGGCGCACTTGTTCTCCCATTTCTTCTGCAGCACGTCCTCCCGGGTATACGGCACGGCCAGCAGCTTGTCGGTTTCGCTGTTCCAGATATCGGTGTCAATGCCGTTCACGATGCCGCTCAGCTTGCCCTGGTGATAGCGCAGATGGCCGTCCAGCCGCTCGCCGAAGTCCGGCGTCTGGATCTCCCGGGCATAGGTCTCGCTGACGGTGGTGATCCGGTCCGCGTAAGCCAGGCCGCCCTTGAACATGTTGGCCTCGTCGTCGCCCTGGATCAGCACGGAATAGTCAAACAGCCCGTCCGACAGCCCGGACCAGTACTTCAGGTGCGCGATGCTGCAGATGCCCTGGAACCGCAGATTGTGGATCGTCAGCACGGTTCTCGAGGTGGCCAGGTCGCTGTTCCAGAACTTGGTCTTCAGATACAGGGGCACCAGGGCCGCCTGCCAGTCGTGGCAGTGGATCACATCCGGAATCCACTCCAGATAGTTCAGGATCGCCAGGGAAGCCTTGGAGAAATAGCAGTACTTCGGGATGTCCTCCCACAGCCCGGTGTAGGGATTGCCCCAGTCGAAGAACTCCCGGTTGTCGATGAAGTTGTAGGTCACTCCGTCCATCTCCAGCTCCATGATGCCGACGTAGAAGGTCCTGCCCTCCAGCGTCAGGTCCATCATGAAGGAGCCGATGTATTTCATCTCTTTCTTGAACTTCTCCGGGATGCAGGCGTACATGGGCAGGATCACCCGGACCTCGCATCCTTCCCGGGTCAGCGCCCGGGGCAGCGCGTACATCACGTCGCCCAGTCCGCCGGTTTTCACAAAGGGATAGCATTCAGAACCCACAAAAGCCACCTTGCAAGCCGTTCCTGTTTCCGCCATAGCGATTTCCTCCCTCTCTGGTCTGAAAACAGGAACCCTCTGTTCCGAAGGTTCCCGTTTTATCCGTTGTTTTATCCGATTTTTTTCCGCAGGGTCAGCTGGTTCAGTCCGTCCGCGTACGCATACTCCATGGCATCCATGGTCTTCTTGACCAGGAAAATGCCGAGGCCGCCCGCTTTCCGCTCCTCCGCCGACAGGGTGATATCAGGATCCTCTTTCTCCAGGGGATTATAGGGAACCCCGCTGTCCAGCAGCGTCATGACCGCGACGCCGTCTTCGCAGGCAAACCGGACCGTGAAAGTCCCGGGCTGACCCTCGGGATAGGCATACATGGCGATATTGCTGAGCATCTCGTCCAGCGCGACGTCGATCTGCATCTGCGCCTTCATCGGGCAGCCCAGCTCCTCCAGCTTTCCGTCAATCCAGGTAATGACCGTCTGAATGTTCGGAATCAGGGCTTCCAGCGTCATTTCCTCCACGGCCATACCCCCTTTCAGCGCTGCCGGTTCTGCCTCAGCTCAGTTTCTTTACGATCGTCATTTCCACGGTGCCGTTCCGGATGGAGACCAGCACGTCGTCCGCCACATGGGCGACCACGGATTTCTCCAGCTCGTCCCAGGCTTCCTTCGCCGCGGTGTCGTTCTGCCTGATCCGGGAGGTCAGCTCGCTCTCATACCGCATCATGGACCATTCCAGGTTCAGCGCGGGGGAGCTGCTGTGCTCATACATGTCCGGCATGTACAGGGACGTGGAATACGCCGTCAGATCCTCGTCGGACCCCCAGTCGAAGAAATCCCGGATCCGGCCCATCAGACCCCGGGCGGATTCGTTCTTCCCCGAGGAGGAGGCGGCCAGCAGCTGCTCCCGCTCCGCACTGCTCAGCCGGGTTTTCACCTGCAGATGCAGCCGGTATTCTCCGCCGTCGTCCTCAATCCAGAACAGGCCCTTCGTCTCGCCGGTGATGGAGCGCATCATGCCCATCATTTCCTCGGTCAGCAGGCGCAGGTGCAGCGCGTTCTTCGATGACAGTTCCTTGTAGGCCGCCAGCTTCTCCACTTCACGGAGCGCTGTTTCCATCTGGGCGCCCTTGCTGGAAACTGTGATGACATCCGTTTTCATGCAGATTTCTGCTCCTCCCGGTTACTCGATGGTCAGGATATCGGCGAAACCGGTCACTTCAAACACTTCCTGGACGATCTCGTTCACATGGGTGACCTTCATGCCGCCCTTGCCGCTCATGACCTTATGGGCGGACAGCAGCACCCGCAGCCCGGCGGAAGAGATATACTCCAGCTTGCTGAAGTCCAGGACCAGGCTCTGGGCGCCGTCCAGGGACTGATGCAGCTCCGCTTCCAGCTCCGGAGCGGTCATGGTATCCAGCCGGCCTTCCAGCGCGATCTCCAGTTCGGTTCCGTTCATTTTCTTCTTAATCGTCATCGGTTTGTCCTCCTTATATGTTCCATGCGTGGATCGCATCTTCGTGATTCTATTATCGTCGATAACGGGCAAAATGTCCAGTGGTTTTTCCGGGAAAAGCACGACTTTTTCACGGATCCGCCTCCGGGTCCAGGGAAGCCTCCTTCAGGCTGGCCCAGGAATAGGCGCTCATGTATTCTCCCCGGTAGGCGCGAACCGCCTCCGGATCTCCCCGGAAATACCGCCAGGCGTCGCAGTCGATCCGCTCCGGCACGACCCGCATCGTCCCGCGGTCCAGCTCGAAAATTCCGCCGATCCCCTGCTCCTCCAGCGTGGCGCGCATGCTCCGGATGATCACATCCAGCTGTTTCTGCATGGGCCGGTCGTACATCCGGTCCTCCCACAGCACCGCGAAGGCCTCCGCCCGGGTGACGCAGGCTCCCTGCCGGTCGATCAGGTAGGCCAGGAGTTCCTTGCATCTGGCCTGCCGGAAGATCACCGGCCTGCCGTCCGCCAGCAGATCGAAGTTCCCGAAGGTCCGCGCGGTGACGCGGATCCGGTGTTCTGCGTCCGGGAGCGCGCTGAGCACGTCCTGCGCCAGGGCCCGGGCTTCCGCCGCCTGCCGGGGGGACAGCTCCGCGGCGTGGGCCTTCAGCCAGGCCAGGGCTTCCGCCGCCCGGGCGAAGCCCGATTTCTCTCTGTCCGCCGAAGGCATGGCTTATTCTTTCTCCAGGACGCCCGCCGGGCAGTAGGTGATGCCGAGCATCGTGATGTCGTCAAACTGCTCCGCTCCCCCCGCGAAGTTCCGGATATCCTGCAGCACGCCTTCCAGCGTCCGCTGCTGCGGCGTCCGCTTCAGCTCGTTCAGCCGGGTCACCAGGCGTTCCGCCCCGTAGGCCTCCTCCTTTTCGTTGATGGCTTCCGGCACGCCGTCCGTGTAGACCAGCAGCCTGTCGCCCGGATCCAGCTGGATCTCGTACTCCCGCATCCGGACGCCTTCCATCGCCGCCAGCACCAGCCCGTGGGAATCCTTATACAGCTCATAGTCCCCGCCGGCGCGCATCAGCACGGGATACTCATGGCCCGCGTTGGAGCAGCGCAGGATCCCCGTGTCCAGATTCAGGATGCCGATCCACACCGTGACGAACATTTCCGCATCGTTGCCCTCGCAGAGGGTATTGTTCACATTGGCCAGCAGCTCCGCCGGGCTGTTTCCGCTGCGGGCGTTGTTCTTGATGGCGGTCTTGGCCCGCATCATGAACAGCGACGCCGGCACGCCCTTGCCGCTGACGTCCGCGATGACCAGGCACAGCTCATTCATCCCGATATAGAAGAAATCGTAGAAGTCCCCGCCCACCTGCCGGGCCGGCGTCATCAGCGCATACAGCTCCAGCCGGTCCGTCGGCAGGCGGAAGTTTTTCGGCAGCGCGGCATCCTGGATGGTAGCCGCCATTTTCAGCTCCTCCTGCATCCGCTTTTCCGCCGCGCTGATATAGCCCCGCAATGCTTTCACGGTCTTGTTGATATCGTCGCTCAGCTCCGCGAACTCGGAGGAAGGCCTCACCCAGACCACCTCGTCCAGATGGCCTTCCGTGATCCGCCGCAGGGATTTGTTCACCCGCTGCAGGTGCCGGACCACCAGCTTTTCCACCAGCATGGCCGTCAGCAGGTACAGCACCGTGAACAGCAGGATATCCGACAGCGTGTTTTCATAGACCTGGGAGTCCCGGTTATCATAGATCCCGGTCGTCATGCGGTAGATGAACACATAGGTATCCCCGAACTGCTGGGCCCTGCACATCAATTCGAATCCGGTTTCCTTATGGTTCATGAAGAAGGTTTGCCCCGTGCCCGCATGCGCTTTGATTTCCTCAAACTCTTCGGGGGTCAGGTATTCCCCGAGCAGAAGCGGTTCGTCGCCCAGCGTCTTCCCGGTTTCCGCGTCGATCAGAAGCGTGAGGAAATTTCCGTAGATCAGGGCGTCGGCTTCCTTTTTCACGGCCTGGATATCGCCGGTTTCCTCATAGGCGGCCTTCAGCTGATAGGCGGCGACATAGATCTCCATCTCCGCGTTGTCCAGCGCCAGCCGGGTCTGGAACAGATAGGACACCACGAAATTGAACAGGAACACCAGCAGCGTCACCAGCAGCATCCAGCGCTGGAAATGGACCACCGTCGGCGTCTGTTCCTCCGGAATCCGCCGGAAAAGGCGCACGCCCTGCCCGGACAGCTTCATCACCGCGGCGCAGCACAGCGCCGTGCCGATGGCCGTGAAGGTGATCATCGGGACGGCCGCGATCTTCACGACCTCGTACGCCATCATCATATCATCCCGGTTGGTGAACAGCACCGCGTACATATGGAAAACTTCCATCACGGCGCCCAGCATGAACGCCGCCAGCACGGTCGGCCGTTTTTCCCTGTAAAGCAGGCGGTTCAGCACAGCCGCCAGAATGCCGGCCAGGGTGGTGCTCACCCCGCAGGCGATCTCCGTAAACGTTCCGATTCCCCACAGTTCCCCGGCCAGGATCCGCTCCGCGCCGCCGATCACGCCGGCAATGATGCCGCTGAGCGGGCTGAACAGCAGGCCCGCGGACAGAGGCCCGATATCCCGCACGTTCAGCACCATGGCGTTGTACTCGATACCGATATGGTTCGCGGCCACGGAACAGGCGCCGAAAACCAGGCCGGCCAGCACCTTCCACCCGATGCGGCCCGCCCGGTCGTTCTTCCGGTAGAATATCCACAGCCCGCCCGTGATGATTACATACATAAGCGTGGCCAGCGACATTTTCAGGATCATTTCCAGATCGCTCATCTTGATGCCCTTATCCTCTCCGCGTGTTTATACGATGCGCCTCCGCTTATCCTTGAGTTTGCCTTCCCTGCCCAGGGCGATCAGGCGCTCATAGCGGGCGGCGGCGGTCTCCAGGACGGTTCTCCAGGGCACGGGAATGGTTTCCCGCGCCTTTTCGCCGACCCGGTTCCGCTTCTCCGGATCCTTCAGGATCCCGCCGATCACCCGGGCCAGATCCTCCGGATCGTTCTCGCAGAGGAATCCGTTCTCCCCGTCGCGCAGGATTTCCGCCGCGGTGCTCCCCCGCACCATGACGGAGGGCGTGCCCATGACGGCTGCCTCCCGCACCACCATCGGCGCCGCGTCGTACAGCGAGGGGAAGGCGAACACGGTCGCCCGGGCATACAGCGCGTCCAGCAGCGACGTATCCGTGATATGCCCCAGCAGCTGAGTCCGGTCCTGGATCCCGAGCTCCTGGACCTTCTGGTTCACCCCGTGCACGTTGACGCCCTGGCCCGCCAGCAGCAGGTGGAACTTCTCGCCCCGGGCCTTCAGCTTCGCGCAGGCTTCCAGGACGGTCAGGATATTCTTTTTCCAGTCGATCTGGCCGACGAAGAGGATCACCGGATCGCTGCCCAGCCGGAACCGCCGGGTCACTTCCTCCACATCGGAAGGATGCAGGGCCCGCAGCGTCGCCCCGTTGGGCATGACCTGGATCTCGCCCTCGTACCCGTAGCCGCGCAGCACGTCCGCCGTGTTCTTCCCCACGGCCCACACCTCGTCGCACCGCTCATAGAAATTGACCACAAACTTCGTCATCATCCGGGCCACGGACTCCGACCGGGTGGCCTTCAGAAAATCATCATAATACCGGGAGTGGAACGTCCCGACCAGCGGAAGCTTCCGCACGGAAGCCAGGCGCAGCGCCTCCGACCCCGCCATGAAGGGGCTGTGGGCATGCACCAGATCCAGCGGAATCATGCGGATCCGCTTGCGGTAGTGCGCGTCCATCACGGCCTCCCCCAGCTTGTACTGCTTCATCCCGGGCATGCTGGCGCCGATAAAGTCCACCAGCTCAAAGGGGAACCCTCCCTGGAACCCGGTATCGTACATCGGGGCCACCACGGTGACCTGGTGCCCCATGGCGGAAAGATTCTCCGCATAGGCATGAACGACACGGCCCACCCCGTCGACAATCGGGAGAAAAGTGTCGGTAAACAATCCGATCCGTTGCAAAGCCATCGCCCTCCGCAGGTATGATCACAGGCATTATTATCGCATGAAAAAGAAAAAAAAGCAAACCGGGTTCCGTCCCCTCCGGTTGCGCTCCCCGGCGCTTTATGGTACGATTTGGAAGGCTTAAAAAGCCGGAATCCCGGGAAAGGGGGGCAGGCTGTGAAGAAGAAAGCCTGGATCATCGCGGCGGCCATCGCCGCGGTCTGCATGGCCGCTGTTCTTTTTATCGTGCTCCGCCCGGCGCCGGGATCCGGTTATACCCTGCTGGTGGACGGGGAAGCCCTTCCCGTCGCAGTGCTCTCGCCGGAGAAGCGGGAGCTGCGGATCCACCTGACCCTGGACGGTCAGGAGATTGCCGATCTGCCCTTCGGTGAGCCGCACACCGTGCTGCTTCGGCAGGAAAATGGCGATGAGAATCTCCTGCGGATCACGGAGGGCAGCGTCTTCATGGAAAACGCCAACTGCGAGGGGCAGGACTGCGTGCATATGGAAAAGGTTACCCGGGACAATCTGGAAACCCGGGTCATGTTCGGCATGATCATCTGCCTGCCCCACCGCTTCTCCGTGGAAGTCCGGTCCGGGGAGTAGGCCGGCTCAGCCGCCCCGCCGCTCCCGGCGGCGGATCCGGTTGATATGCCGTTCAAACTCGCCGCCGTCCAGCAGCTCCGCCAGCACCAGCTGCTCGAACACCGGCACCGAGCAGGAATAGAACCCCACCGTCTTCGCGAACAGCGGCAGCAGCTGCCGGGGCAGCGCCATGTATCCCACCCGGACCGAAGGCGACACCGTCCTGGAAAAGGTATTCAGATAGATCACGTTCTGCATGCGGGTGGCGGCGAAGACCGTCTCCTCCGGCTTGCGCAGCAGGGAGAATTCCGATTCATAGTCATCCTCGACAATGACCCGCCCCGGCGCGGCGGATCCCCAGCGCAGGTATTCCCGCCGCTTGGAGGGGGAGGCCGTGATTCCCGTCGGAAAGCTGCGGAACGGCGTGATATGCAGCACGGAAGCCTTCGTCTGCCGCAGCGCTTCCGTCCGGATCCCGTCCCGGCCCAGCGGCAGCAGATCGCACTGCACCCCCTTCGAGCGGTACACCCGCTCGATTTTTTCATAGGAGGGGGACTCCACCCCCCAGACCCGGTCCCTGCCCAGCATTTCCACCGTCAGGCCATAGAGGTATTCCGCGCCGCTGCCGATGATCAGCTGGTCCGCTTCCACCCGGATCCCCCGGTTCCGCGCCAGATAGCGGCACAGCGCCTCCCGCAGCTCCGCGCAGCCGGTGTTCGGTGCCTTGACCAGCAGGGCTTCCCCGTATTCCGACAGCACCCGCCGCATGACTTTCGCCAGCGTCGGAAAGGGAAAGGTATCCCGCCCTTCCGGCCGCGGCGGCGCCGCCGCCGTGTCCCGCGCGGCCCCCGCCTTCAGCGGCTGGGAAAACCCGTCCTCGTCCCGGTAGGTCACGAACACGCCGCTCCGGGCCCGGGCCTCCGCATAGCCTTCCTCGCACAGCAGCTCGATCCCGTGGTCCGCCGTCACCTCGCTGACGCCCCGCTCCCGGGCCAGCGACCGGCGGGAGGGCAGGCGGCTGCCCTCCGGGCGGATCCCGCTGATGATCTCCTCCCGCAGGGCTTCATACAGGGCCAGGTAGGCCGGTTTCTTCCGGGACATCCGGGTTGCCTCCTTCATCTGGGATATTTTTCATCTGGTATGGTAAAATTCTTCTTTTCTGGTACTTTTCATATGACCAAACGGAGCATATACTCTTTTGCATCCAAAGTCAAGGGAGGAATGTTCTGATGAAGAAAAGCAACGCCAAGCTGACCCGGATCATCTTCGGCGCCGTCATGGCGGCCATCATCTGCGTGATTACCCTGTTCCGGATTCCGCTGGGACAGTCCAAGGTTCATTTTGCCAACGCCATGTGCCTGCTGGCCGGCCTGCTGCTGGGACCGCTGACCGGGGGGCTGTCCGCCGGCCTGGGGTCCGCGCTGTATGACGTGCTGTTCGGCGGGTATGATTTTCTGAACGCCGCCATCACCTTTGTCAGCAAGTTTGCCATGGCCTGGGTGACGGCCATTCTCTTCGACGCCTGGGCCAAAAAGAACCGGGACAGCGATTCCAAAGCGAAATCGATCCTGCCCCTGGTGCTGACCTGCGCCGCCGGCGCGCTGACCTATGTGGCGCTGTATATGCTGAAAACATGGATTTTCAAGATGTGGGTGGAGCCGGTCCCCGCGGATACGATTCCCACCGTGCTGGTGGCCAAGCTGGTTCCCTCGCTGATCAACGCCGCCTTCGCGATCGTCGTGGCCCCGGTGTTCTACCATGCCGTGATGCCGGCGCTGAAGTCCACCGGGATCATGAAACAGATGGAAGAAGCCCGGTAAAGGATTTAAGAATAATCGATCAGCAGGATCCTCACCCTGTCCGGACCCGTCACCTGGATCTCCCGCAGCCCGGTGTACGGGTCCGCTTTGTATCCGCTGGGCTCCAGGCCCTGGGCCTGCAGCCGCCTGCGGACTTTGGAAAGGTTGGAAACGGAGATGCACAGCGTCTGAGCCGGCAGGATGTCCTCCCCGGCCGTCCGGATTTCCAGCTCGCTCCGGCCCAGCCGCATCAGCAGGCCGCTTTCCGTCCGGCCGATGACCCGGTATCCCAGCCGGTCCGTGTAGAAGTCCTTTGCGCTGTCCGCGTCCGGGGATACCAGCACGGTCCGGTTGGAGCCGATCCGCCGGCGCATCGGCGCCAGCGCTTTCTTTTTGGCCGTTTTCCGCCAGGCCGCGTCCAGCCTGGCCTGGCGCTTCCAGTCCGGGTGGGTCAGCACATACGCCAGCAGGATATACAGGATCTGCCCGACAAGCCCGCCCAGCGTGTTGGAAATCAGATCGTCCAGATCATACAGGCCCCGCTGGCTCATCAGCTGCAGATTTTCCGTCAGGAAGGAAATCAGGAAACAGGCGCCCACCGGGCGGGTCCGCACCCGTTCCCGGAACCAGCGGAAGCTGTAGGGCAGCAGATATCCCAGCGGCACGAACACCATCAGGTTCATATAGAACTGGGCGATATCCTCCGGCCGCACCAGCTTCACATTGGCAAAGGCGGAGAATCCCTCCGTAAAGAGCCGGGAAAACACATCCGAAAAGCCCCGGTCGGTCTGGAACGCGTTCTTCAGATCCTCCAGCGGGGCGACATGCACCAGGTACTGGTTCATGGCGGTCCGGGAAAAGAAGACCAGCCAGGCAAAGACCGCCAGATAGCCGATCACGCCGGCGGTGAGAATGCCCTGGCGGATTTTCAGCAGCCTGTCAGCCCGGGGATGCGCGTTGACGCCGCCCCGCAGGCTGAGTCCCAGCCAGCCGCAGATCTTCCGGTCCAGCCAGGGCATCAGGATCACCAGCGCCGCCACCATTCCCGTCACCAGGAGATTGGTGGTCAGGCTGTTCGCGTCCAGACTCACTTCCGTTTCTTTCCTTTCTTCTCCGGTTCTTTTCCCTCCGGCGGCAGCAGGGAGGGCACGCTCAGATTCCGGGGGTCATCCACGGGCAGCCCGCTCAGATACGACCGGTTGCCGATCCGCCGGGCCAGCTCTTCCTCCCCGATCTCCCCCGTAAACACATACCGGCAGGCCGATTCGATCAGGTCCAGCGCGTTCTGCTTCGCCCGCTCCCGCATTTCGTCAAAGCCGTCGCGGGAACGGATGCCCGGCTCATGGCTGTGGGTCCATTCCTCCCGCCGCCGGTTTTCCACGTCCTCCTCGTTGAAGTGGGATTCGGAATAGCTCAGGGATTTCAGCAGCGGATGCTTTGTCCGCCGGGCCAGGCGGGAAAAAGCGCCCCGGGGATTCTCCAGCACCCGGTAGCACAGCCGGTACCGGGGGCAGGCCCGGTTCAGCGCCCGCCAGCAGTTTTCCCATCCGTACACCTCCAGGAACACCGCGTCCAGGTCCTCCCGGATCGATTCCGGCAGCTGCAGCTTTGCGAAATAGTGATCCGTGACCGGGTGCTTTTCCCCCCAGACCCCGGCGCGCTCCATCTCCCGGAGATCCAGGGTGTGCTCAAAGCTCATGTGGCAGCGGGGAAAGTGGTACTTTTCCTCCGTCATATGGATGATGTAGGGATGCGCCTCCGTATCCAGCGCGTAGTGGCACAGGAACCCGGCCAGGTAGGAAAACAGGTCCTCCGGCGCGGCGGAAACCTTTGCCCGGCGGGCCAGGGCCATCAGGAAATCCCCGGTCCGGGTGGTATGCATCCGCCGACCCCGGCCTTCCCGCCGCTTCCACGGCTCATACAGGAACCACACATCCGGGCCGAACAGGGCGAATGTGTAGGGGATCTCCCGGATTCTTCTCCCGGTTTCCTCCCCGAGGGCTTCCCGGACCTCCCGCCCGAAAGCGGCGTGTACGGCTACATCCGGCATGGTTCTTCTCCTTCTTCCTGCTTCTTCCCGCAGGATAAGCGATCATAAGGTACCATAAAGCGCGCGGAAACGCAACCCGGCCGCGCCCTGTGTTGCGCCGCGCCCGAATGATGGGTATAATAGGGATACACGGGAAAGGAGGAATGCTGTATGAAACCGCTGCGCATCAGGATCCTGTGCGTCTTCCTGCTGCTCCTGTCGCTCTTTCCCTGCTCCGCCCCCGCGGAGGGCACCGTGGATGTCCTGGCGGAATCGCTGCCCTTCCTGGTCAACAAGGATTACCCGGTATCGGAGGATTTTGTCCCCGCGGATCTCGTTTTGCTGACCGAGGTGCTGGATTCCTCCCTGATCAAAGTGAAGTATAAAAAAACGCGGGCGGTCCGCGCCGCCGCCGAGGCGCTGGAGAAGATGCTGGAAGCGGCGAAGGCGGACGGCGTGAAGAAATGGCAGGTCAGCGCCGCCTATCGCAGCATCGCGGACCAGCAGAGCACCCTGAACGCCAAGATCAGCAGCTACCGGAAGAAGAACCCGGACTGGAGCCGCTCCCGCGCCCGGAGCGCGGCGCTCCGCACCGTGGCGGAGCCCGGCTGCAGCGAGCACCATCTCGGCCTCGCCTTCGATGTCAACGTACCCGGCACCTCCGCCTTCAAGGGCACAAAACAGTGCAAATGGCTCCACGCCCACTGCTGGGATTTCGGCTTCATCGTCCGCTACCAGAAGGGCAAGGAAGCCATCACCGGCTTCACCGCCGAGGAATGGCACATCCGCTATGTGGGCATTCCCCACGCGCAGTACATGCGGGATCACGATCTGTGTCTGGAGGAATACCTGCAGGGGATCTGGGACGGCACGATCGTCTCCCCCGTGGAGCCGGAAACCTTCTCTGTGGAAGAAATCCCCGTTTCTGAGGATTAATCATTCCGACCAGTCATGCTGTCGAAAAAGCGGGCCGCCTTCAGGCGGTCCGCATGATTTTTATTCCAGTTCAAACGCCCCGGTGTACAGCTGGTAATACTGCCCCTTCTCGGCAATCAGCTGATCGTGGCTGCCCCGCTCGATGATCCGGCCGTGGTCCAGCACCATGATTACATCGCTGTTCTGGACGGTGGACAGCCGGTGCGCGATGACGAACACGGTCCGGCCCTCCATCAGCTTGTCCATGCCCCGGGCCACCAGGGCCTCCGTCCGGGTATCGATGGAGGAGGTCGCTTCATCCAGGATCATGACCGGCGGATCCGCCACCGCCGCCCGGGCGATGGAAATCAGCTGCCGCTGTCCCTGGCTCAGGCCGCTGCCGTCGCCCTTCAGCACGGTGTTGTATCCCTCGGGAAGCCGGGTGATGAAATCGTCCGCGTTCGCCAGTTTCGCCGCTGCGATGCATTCCTCGTCGGTCGCGTCCAGCTTACCGTAGCGGATATTGTCCATCACGGTGCCGGTGAACAGGTTCACATCCTGCAGCACCACGCCCAGGGACTTCCGCAGATCGCTCTTGCAGATCTTGTTGATGTTGATCCCGTCGTAGCGGATCTTGCCGTCCGCGATATCGTAGAAGCGGTTGATCAGGTTGGTGATCGTGGTCTTGCCGGCGCCGGTGGCGCCCACAAAGGCGACTTTCTGCCCGGGCTTCGCATACAGGCTGATATCGTGCAGCACGGGCTTCTCCGGGTCATAGGCAAAGTCCACATGCTCCATCACCACATCGCCGGCCAGCTTCGTGTAGGTGACGGTGCCGTCCGCGCTGTGGGGATGCTTCCAGGCCCACATGCCGGTATGCTCCTCCGCCTCGGTCAGCTCGCCGTTGACTTCCTTCGCGTTGACCAGCTTCACATAGCCCGCGTCCGCTTCCGGTTCCTCGTCCATCAGCTTGAAGATCCGCTCCGCGCCGGCGATGGCCATCGCGATGAAGCTGATCTGCTGCGCCATCTGGTTGATGGGCATCATGAAGTTCCGGCTCAGCGTCAGGAACGCGGCAATGTTGCCCAGCGTCAGCGCGCCGGTTCCGTGCAGGCTCAGGTTGGTCACGTTGCCGATCGCCAGCGCGCCGCCCGCGATCGCCAGGATCACATACAGCAGGTGGCCCATGTTGTTGTTCACCGGGCCCAGGATATTGCTCAGCTTGTTGGCTTCCGTGGCGTTTTCGCACAGCTCGTCGTTCCGCCGGTCGAACTCTTCCTTCGCCTGCGGTTCATGGTTGAAGACCTTGACGACCTTCTGGCCGTTGATCATCTCTTCGATGTATCCGTTCAGGGAGGCCAGGGAGGCCTGCTGCTTCGTGAAGTATTTGGCGCTTCCGCCGCCGATCTTCATGGTCACCTTCAGCATGACGGCCGTTCCGATCACCATCAGCAGCGTCAGCCAGACGCTGCAGTTCAGCATGGAGATGAACACGACCGCCAGCGTGATGATCGAGGAAATCGTCTGGGGCAGTACCTGGCTGACCAGCTGGCGCAGGGTATCCGCGTCGTTGGTGTAATGGCTCATGACCTCGCCGTGGGTATGCGTGTCAAAGTAGCGGATCGGCAACGTCTGCATATGCTCGAACATTTCGTCCCGCACCTTGCGCAGCACGCTCTGGCTGATCACCGCCATGATCCTGGCCTGGGCGAACGTCGCCCCGATGGCCAGCACATACAGGCCCGCCATCCACAGGATCGCGCGGAGCAGTCCGCTGAAATCGGGATTCACCTGGGCCAGCATGGGCGTGATATGATCGTCGATGATCCTGCCCAGGAAGGTGGCGGCCGAGGCCGTCGCCACGGCGTTCAGGATAATGCAGGCCAGAACGACCAGCAGCCGCGGCCAGAAGGGTTTCACATAGCCCAGCAGCCGTTTGACCGTATCCCTGCTGATCGGCTGGCGGGGGCCGCCCATGGCCATTCCGCGGGGCCCGGGGCCCATCCGGCGGTTACTCATTCGCGTCGCCTCCCTTCGTCTGGGATTCATAGACTTCGCGGTAAATCGCGCACCGGTCCAGCAGCTCCGCGTGGGTGCCGGCATCCGCCACCCGGCCGTTATCCAGCACGACAATCAGATCCGCGTCCTGCACGGAGGAAACCCGCTGCGCGATGATCAGCTTGGTGGTGTCGGGGATGTAGCTGCGGAAACCGGCGCGGATCTGCGCGTCCGTCCGGGTATCCACCGCGCTGGTGCTGTCATCCAGAATCAGGATCTTCGGCTTCTTCAGCAGCGCGCGGGCAATGCACAGGCGCTGCTTCTGCCCGCCGGACACATTGGTGCCGCCCTGCTCGATTTTGGAGAAATACCGGTCCGGGAAATCCTGGATGAAGGGATCCGCCTGCGCCAGCCTGCAGGCCTCGGCCATCTCCTCATCCGTGGCGTTCTCGTTGCCCCAGCGCAGGTTGTCCTTGATCGTGCCGCTGAAGAGTTCGTTCTTCTGCAGCACCATGGCCACGCTGTCCCGCAGAGCTGTCAGGTCGTACTCCCGGGTGTCCACGCCGCCGACGCGCACCGATCCCGCGCTCACATCGTACAGCCGGGGGATCAGCTGCACCAGCGAGGACTTGCCGCTGCCGGTGCCGCCCAGGATGCCGACCACGGCCCCGGACGGGATATGAAGGTTGATATCCTCCAATGTCTCCCGCTCGCTGTCCTTCGCGTAGCTGAAGCTGACATGGTCAAAATCGATGGATCCGTCCCGGATCTCGGTCTTCGCGTTTTCCGGCGAGGTGATGTCGCTCTCCTCATCCAGCACTTCCACAATCCGCTGGGCGGAAGCCCGGCTCATCGTGATCATCAGGAAGGTAAAGGATACCATCATCAGGCTGGACAGCACCTGGATCACGTAGGTGATCAGGCTCATCAGCTGGCCGGTGGTCAGGCCCACCGCCGGATCGTTGCCGGAGGCGATGATCGCCTTCGCGCCCAGCCAGGAAATTACCAGCGAGCAGGTATAGATACAGGTCATCATCAGAGGGGACATGAACGCCAGGTTCCGTTCCGCCTTGACGAAATCCCCGTAAATGGATCCGGAAATCCCGTTGAACTTCTCCACCTCGTAGTCTTCCCGGACAAAGCTCTTGACCACGCGGACGCCCCGCAGGTTTTCCTGCACGACGTTGTTCAGCTTGTCATAGGTCTTGAAAACCCGCTGGAACACCGGGTGCGTGCGGGTCATGATCAGATAGATGCCCACGCCCAGCACCGGCAGCGCCACCAGGAACACCATGGAAATCCGGGCGTTGATCGTCATCGCCATGATCAGCGAGAACAGCAGCGTCAGCGGCGCGCGGACCGCCATCCGCAGGATCATCTGGAAGCTGTTCTGCACGTTGGTCACGTCCGTCGTCAGCCGGGTGATGATCGAGGAGGTGCTGAACTTGTCGATGTTCGAGAAAGAGTAATCCTGGATTTTGTAATACATGTCGTGCCGCAGGTTCCGGGCAAACCCGGCGGAAGAAATCGCCGCCATCCGGCCGCTCATGACGCCGGAGAGCAGCGAGATGGCCGCCGTCACCAGCAGGATCCCGCCGTACAGCAGGATCTGCTCCATGCTCCCGTCCTCAATCCCCAGGTCAATCAGCCGGCTCATGATCATCGGGATCAGCGCTTCCATCGCCACCTCCCCCACCATGAACAGGGGGGTGGCAATCGCCTGCCGCTTGTATTGCCGGACCCTGGATGCCAGTTTTTTGATCATTCCCTACCGGTCCTCGCTTTCCTTGTCTGCTTTGCGCGATATCAATATCTCAGTAACTGAGTTATTTTATCATAAGAAGGAAGCAACTTCAATGATGCATTTTTTCAATGATTTTCTGATTCGTTTTTTCAGTGGTTTTCTTTCGGGGACGCCTTGTTCCCCTTCCGGGCGCATGGTAGAATGGCGGTGGCTGATATCCAGACGACCTGGAGAAAGGATCCGGTGCCATGAAGAAAATCGCGGCGGTTTTCCTGTGTCTGTGGCTGCTGGCCGGGGCGGCTCTGGCCGATCCGGTCTCCTTCGGCGGCGCCTCCTTTCCGCGGGAATCCGTTTCCCTGGATCTCGGGGATCTGGAGGTAACGGACTGGGATGCCTTTCTCGCTTTCCTGGGGGAGTTTCCCGCCCTCCGGCAGGTGGATATGTTTGCCACCGTCGTCACGCAGCGGCAGATCACCCGCCTGGTCAAAGCCTTTCCGGAGGTCCGCTTCGGCTGGACCATCCGCCTCTGCCGGGATCACGTGGTGCGGACGGATCAGACCGCCTTTTCCACCCTGCACGACGGATCCTGCTATGACCACCACAGCGGGGATATGGATCCGCTCCGCTACTGCACGGAGCTCCGCGCGCTGGACCTGGGGCACAACAAGCTGAAGGATCTTTCCTTTCTGGAGCCGCTGGTTCACCTGCGGGTGCTGATCCTGGCCTGCAATCCGGACCTGAAGAACATCCGCGTGCTCAGCAGCCTGCAGGAGCTGGAGTACCTGGAGCTGTTCAGCACCGGCGTCACCTCGGCTGCCCCCCTCGCCGCCCTGCCCCGGCTGATGGATCTGAACCTGATGCGGGACCGGATCGGGGACTGGGAGCGCCTGAAGGAGATCCGCTCCCTCCGCCGCCTCTGGGTCTCTGTCGGGGACGCGAAGGCCGACGAACTGCGGGAAGCCCTGCCCCTGGCAGCCGTCGTCAATCACGGCCAGCCCACCGGGAACGGCTGGCGCCGACTGGAGGACGGGACGGAGGACCCCCATTATGCCGTGATCTACCGGATGTTCCGGGAGAACCGGTACATCCCCTTTGCCGAATCCGCGCCCTGGATCGAAGCGGACGAGTCGGAAGAGGCAGAAATGACTGAAGAAACAAACTGAATGACACCGAAGAAACGGAGGAACACACCATGTCCAGGCTTGAAACACTCTGCGTCCAGGGCGGCTACACCCCGAAAAACGGGGAACCCCGCCAGATCCCGATCATCCAGTCCACAACCTTCAAATACGATACCAGCGAGGATATGGGCAAGCTCTTTGACCTGGAAGCCTCCGGCTATTTCTACTCCCGGCTGCAGAATCCCACCTGCGACACCGTTGCCGCGAAAATCTGCGCCCTGGAGGGCGGCACCGCCGCCATGCTGACTTCCTCCGGCCAGGCGGCCAATTTCTACGCGGTTTTCAATATCGCCAACTGCGGGGACCACGTGGTCGCCTGCTCCGCGATTTACGGCGGCACCTACAACCTCTTTGCCGTCACAATGAAAAAGATGGGCATCGATTTTACCTTCGTCTCCCCGGACTGCACGAAGGAAGAGCTGGATGCCGCCTTCCGTCCGAACACGAAGGCCGTCTTCGGCGAGACCATCGCGAACCCGGCCCTCTGCGTGCTGGATATCGAACTGTTTGCCGACGCGGCGCACCGCCACGGCGTACCGCTGATCGTGGACAACACCTTTGCCACCCCGGTCAACTGCCGGCCCATCGAATGGGGCGCCGATCTCGTCACCCATTCCACCACCAAGTACATGGACGGCCACGGCAGCGCTGTCGGCGGCTGCATCGTGGACAGCGGGAAGTTCGACTGGGCGGCCGAGCCCGGAAAATTCCCCGGCCTCACCACGCCGGATGACAGCTATCACGGCATCGTGTATGTGGAGAAGTTCGGGCTGGCCGGCGCCTTCATCACCAAGGCCACCAGCCAGCTGATGCGGGATTTTGGCTCCGTCCAGAGCCCCCAGAGCGCGTTCCTGCTGAATCTCGGGCTGGAGAGCCTCCATGTGCGGATGAAGCGCCACTGCGAAAACGCGCAGGCCGTGGCGGAATACCTCGCCGGGCATGAAAAAGTCGCCTGGGTCAGCTATTGCGGCCTTCCCGGCGACAAATACTACGACCGCGCCCGCAAGTACCTGCCGAACGGCTCCTGCGGCGTGGTTTCCTTCGGCGTGAAGGGCGGCCGCAAAGCGGCGGAAGCCTTCATGAAAAAGCTGAAGGTCGCCGCGATCGAAACCCACGTGGCCGATGCCCGCACCTGCTGCCTCCATCCGGCCAGCGCCACTCACCGCCAGATGAATGACGAGGAACTGATCGCCGCCGGCGTATCCCCGGACCTCGTGCGCCTCAGCGTCGGCCTGGAAAGCAAAGAGGACCTGATCGCCGATCTGGCCCAGGCCCTCTCATAACCCCCGGCAGCTGAATCGTCAGAACCGGTGGATCTCTCTGTCTCAGTAGATCAGATACAGATCCCTTTCATTCAGGAACACCACCATCGGAACCGCTTTCCCGTCTTCTTTCTTATACACAATTCCCAGGACCGGCAGTTTTTCCGGATCCGGGCTCTGCGCCTGCACGGCTCCTTCGTAGGGAATCAGAATCCGCGTCCCATCCCGGAAGGAAATGCCTTTGCCATTCTCGGTTTTCGGCTCCTCGCGGCTGCCTTCCCGGAACATAGCCAGACAGTAGCCGTATGCCGATGCCTTGGCCGGGCTCAGCGTCCAGTAGTCTGTCGTTGTAAAATTCCGCACATCCATCCAGCAGATTTCCTCGCTGTCCAGACGGATCGTCCGCAGGTGCCCTTGCCAGGTTCCGTCATCCGCCTGTTCCAGGTTCTGCCCGATGACCGCCACCGGCGTCTTGTGGCTGACGGTACCGGACTGGTCACCCATGGTACCTTCCGCTGTTTCCCGGTAGACCGGAACCATCCAGAAATAGGCGGCAAACCGCGGTGAATCACAGAAATCCGGCTCATTGGGCACCACCGCGTAACCCACGACCCCCAGATAATCCGGCTCTCTCCCGTTCGTCCCGGGGAGCCCGCGCCCTTGCAGGCCCGTATTGTAGGAAACCTGGAGCGGTCTGCCCTTCGCGTCCCGGATGTCCAGCTCCCTGACTACGTCAATCGCCAGGATCAGTTCCGGATCGTACAGGGCCGGCACATCCGCCGAGGCCTGCAGCGGCCCGGACAGCAGAAAGGCCGCTGTCAGCAGGATGCAGCAGATCTTCCTGATCTGCTTTCTGCCGGATTTCTCGCTCATTTTCACAGAATGTCCCCCTCTCGCCCGTCCGTTCCGGGAACAGAACAGGCAGGAATCACCGGATGATGCTGTCTTTGCCTGTGAAATTCATCCTTGCCGGTGCATCAGTATATCATACTTTTCATGCGATTTCCACCCTCCCCCAAACAATGTTCCATCCTGCCGGTCCGGGCTGACGGTTGAATTTTCACCCCGGAAGCGATATAATAGGATACTGCGTTTTCGCGGTATCCTGTTTGCTGATCGTCCCGATGTGCGATGAATGCGTATTCTGATGAATGCATTTTTTTAGAAGGAGTTTTTCATGCGTCATTCCCGTTTATTGTCTCTGCTGCTGGTTCTCCTGCTGGTCCTGCCCGTTTCCGCCCCGGCGGAAGATGCGGGCCTGGATGTCGAGGAGATTGACATTTCAGCCCCCTCCGCCCCGGCGGATCCGGACGCGGAGGTATTCACACCCTCCCACGGCAGCCCCTATGAGCAGGATCTCGGGTCCGCCTACTGGACCACGCCCATGGACATCACGGATGAAGCCGCCGTGTGGAACATGCTGATGCAGCCGATCACTGTGGTCGAAGCCGGGAAGAAGAGCAAGGAAACCACCCAGACCTACCTGTACCGGGAGCCGGATGAGGATTCCGCGAAGGTCGGCGTTGTCACCTGCAAATCCCAGGGCGTCCGGGTCATTGAACACCTGGACAGCGGCTGGTCCCTGGTGGAGTGCTATTCCAGTTCCTTCCATGATACGAAGGTTCCCGCCTGGAACCTGCTGGTCCACGGCTACATCAAAACAGCGTACCTCAAACAGGTTCAGCCGAGCGACAAGCTGGCCCTGGTGGTGGATAAGCTGGCCCAGCGCCTGTATGTTTTCCAGGAGGGAAAACTGCTGACCACGCTGCTGTGCTCCACCGGCCTGGTGATGCATAACGGGACCAAATACCAGCCCTACAACGAAACCCGTTCCGGAGAGTTCCTCCTGGTCAGCCGCCAGGGCAGCCTGATCAGCGACCGGCTGATCTGCGCTCACGCCATCCGTTTCAACGGAGGCGACGCGATCCATGAGGTTCCCCATGTGCTGCAGGCCGACGGGACGAAGAACTACAAGTCCACCGAGGGCAAGCTGGGCACCAAGTGCAGCCACGGCTGCATCCGCGTCCAGCGGAACAAGACGCCCGAAGGCGTCAACATGGAATGGATCCGCAAGCGGGTAACCAGCAACTACAGCAAAATCAAAATCGTGATCTGGGAGGACTGGCAGGGGCGCCAGCTCCCCCTTCCCTCCCCGGATACCCAGCTGTACTACAACCCCAACAAGGGCCAGTACTATCACCGGCTGGATCACTGCTATAACGGCAAAAACATCACCTTCACGCCGTTTTCCTACGCGCAGCTGGATGAAGGGAACTTCGCGAAGCTCCTGCCCTGCCCCTACTGCGTGCCGGCCAGCCGCGAAGCGGAGATCCGCGCCGTCAACGAGGTGTACGCCCCCGGCGGGGACCATGAGGAACTGCTGAATTCCCTCCGGAAGGATTACTTTGAGTCGCTGGGCGAAACCTGATTCTGATTTCCCCCTTGCCCTTCCCCTTCCGGTTTGGTATAATAGCAAAAGTGTACCCAATACTTTTATGAATGGAGAGACTTTCCATGAAGAAACGTGCTTTACTGGCTCTTCTGACAGCCATGACCCTGCTGCTTTCCTCCTGCGCCCTGATTGAGAAGGATGCGGAAGTGGACGCCGCCACCGTCATCCTGAAAATGGGGGACAAGGTGGTCACCAAGGCCGAGGCGCAGAAGGTCGTTAACGATGTGCTGAACGAGTACTACAACACCTACGGCAGCAGCATTGACCTGACCAGCAGTGCGGTGCAGGAAAGCGCCCAGAAGGACGCCGTCACAAGGATGAAGCAGGATATGGTCCTCCGGGCCAAGATGGCAGAGTTCGGCATCGAGCTGAATGAGGAGGAGACCGAAAAGGCAAAGGCGTCCGCCCAGTCCACGCTGGATTACGCCCGTTCCTATGTCACCGCCTATATGATTCCCTCCGACACCGAGCTGGAGGGCGATGCCCTGGAGGAAGAAATCCAGAAGCAGCTGACGAACCTGGGCGTTTCCGCCGAGGTGTATGAGAAGAACGCTCTCGACACCGCGCTGGACCAGAAGCTGAAGGACTATGTGGTGAAGGATGTCACCATCCCGGACGAGGATGTCAAGGCTGATTACGACTCCAAGGTTGCCTCCGATGAGGAGAAGTACAAGGAGAATGCCGGTTCCTGGTGCTCCACTGCCAACAACGGAACCACCACCCTGTATTACACCCCCGCCGGTGTCCGCCGGGTCAAGCAGATCCTGATCAAGTTCACGGAAGAAGATCAGACGGCGATTGATGACGCTTCCTCCAATATCACCGCCGCCCAGAGCAAGGTGACCGCCGCCCAGCAGGTGCTGGACGATGAGGAAGCCACCGAAGAGGAAAAGACCCAGGCCACCGCTGACAAAGAAGCTGCCGAAGCCGAGCTCGAGGCCGCCCAGGCCAAGCTGACCGAGGTGACCGACACCGCTTTCACCCACATCGATGAGAAGGCGGATGCCGTGCTGGCCGGGCTGGAAGCTGATCCGGAAAGCTGGGAGAGCCTGCTGAACGAGAACAACGATGATCCCGGCATGTTCACCGGAGAAACCGCTGAGAAAGGCTATGCGATCTCCGCGGATATGACCTCCTTCGATCCCGCCTTTGTGGAAGCCGGAATGGCGCTGGCGAAGATCGGGGATGTATCCGGAAAAGTCCGGGGAAACTCCTACGGATACTACATCATCAAGTACGTCGGCGACGAGACGGAAGGCCCTGTGCCCTATGAATCCGTTGAAGAAACGGTTCGCAGCGCGCTGCTGACCACGGAGCAGAACACCGTTTACAACCAGACGGTGGAACGCTGGATCGAGGAAGCGAAGATCGAAGAGCATCTGAACGACCTGAAAGACTGATCGCCCGCAAACAGGAGGGATGCCGCTGAAGGCGTCCCCCTTTTTTGTCTCCGTAGATTTACTCAACCCCATTCACAAGGAGGAAGCCGGATGTTTGTTTCCGCCCTTTTCAGGGCCAAAGCCCGGGAAGCGCTGCGCGGTCACTGGCTGACCGCCCTGCTGATCGCCCTGGTTGTCAACCTGCCTACGCTGCTCGTACAAGGGATCGCCACCTTCACCGGCAACGATCTTTCCGTTCGCCTGCAGGATCTGCTGCTGGAAATGACCTACAGCACCGGTGCCGTCTCCTCGGAAGAGTGGCTGAACCGGGCATGGTCAATCATCCAGGAGCCCGGCATCGTGACCATGCTGTCTCTCAGCGCGCTGGCCTGGATCGTAACCCCTGTCCTCTCCCTCGGGATGAACCACTGGGCCCTGGACCGCCTTCGCGGTCAGTCCGGTCCGGTGGCGACGGTCTTCAGCCGCCTCGGCATCTTCTTCAAGGGCATCGTCCTGAGGCTCCTGGTGTCCCTGAAAATCCTGCTCTGGATGCTGCCCGGCGTCGCCATGTCCTTTTGCTCCCTGATTCCGCTGCAGAACGCTGTCGGCAAACCGCAGGCAGACCAGTTGGATGCCCTGCAGACTGGGTCCATGCTGATCTACGGAGGGCTGTTCCTGATGCTGGGGCTCGGCCTCTTCGCCTACCTGCACTATCTCCTGGCCGAACTGATCCTGGCGGATGAGCCGCAGGAGAGGAGCCTTGCCTGCGTCCGCCGGAGCAAGCAGCTGATGGCCGGCCGCAAGGGCAACATGCTTTCCCTGCTGCTGAGCTTCCTGCTGTGGTATATTCTGATCCTCCTCGTGGGATCCCTGGACGTAGGCCTCGCCGGTTCGGTCATCATCCTCGTACTCGAAATGCTCGGCAGCCTCTGCCTCAGCGTGTATATGCTTCTCTCCAAATGCGCGTTTTATGAAGCGCTGCGCAAATAATGTGCATTTTTCGTATTCGTCTTGCCTTTTCCCGCCTCTCCCCGTTATAATAGGGACATTCGCATAGGATTGGAGGCATCCCCATGGCACTGACGATTTCCCACCGCTGTCTGAACATTGCTCCTTCTCTGACGCTGCAGATCGACACCCGCGCGAAAGAGATGGCCGCTTCCGGGCTGAACGTGATCGGTTTCGGCGCCGGCGAGCCGGATTTCCCGACTCCGCCGCATATCTGCGCCGCCGCGAAGGAAGCGCTGGACATGGGGATGACGCGTTATACCCCCGTCCCCGGCACCATGGAACTCCGGATGGCCATCACCCGGAAAATGGAGCGGGATCACGGGCTGACCTATTCTCCCCAGGAGATTCTCGTATCCAACGGCGCCAAGCATTCGCTGTTCAATATTTTCCAGACGATTCTGGATCCCGGGGATGAGGTTCTGATCCCGACGCCCTGCTGGGTTTCCTATCCGGAGCTCGTGCGGATGGCCGGCGGCGTTCCGGTTTTCGTTCCCACCAACGAGGAGAACCGTTTCATCCCCAGCAACAAGGATATTGCTTCCCGCGTCTCCCGCAGAACCAAGGCCATCATCATCACATCGCCGTCCAACCCCAACGGTTCCGTCTGGTCCCGTGAGCAGCTGCAGTTCGTCGGCAATCTGGCCGTGACCCATCCTTTCTATATCGTTTCCGATGAAATCTATGAAAAGCTCCTGTATGACGGCCGGAAGCATCTGTCCATCGCCCAGCTCGGCGAGCAGATCAAGGCCCAGACTTTTATCGTCAACGGCGTCAGCAAGGCTTTCGCCATGACCGGGTGGCGGATCGGTTACTGCGCCGCGCCTCGGCAGGAGATCGCCGCCATGAGCGCGTTCCAGTCCCAGGCGACCAGCAACGCCAACTCCATAGCCCAGCACGCGGCCGCAGTCGCCCTGGACGGGGATCAGACCTGTGTCTCCGAGATGCGGGATCAGTTCCAGAAGCGACGCGATCTGATGGTGGAGCGGATCAATTCCATCGCGGGCATCAGCTGTCTCAAGCCAGAAGGCGCCTTCTACGTGATGATGAACATCCGCTCTCTCCTCGGCCGCAGCTATAACGGGCGCGTCCTGGAGGATTCGATGGACTTCGCCGAGCTGCTGCTGGCCGAAAAGCATGTGGCGGTCGTGCCGGGGATTGCTTTCGAGGCGGAAGGCTTCTGCCGCCTGTCCTACGCCGTCTCCGCTGAGAAGATTGAGGAAGGCCTCTCCCGGATTGAAGACTTTATCAATGACCTGAAATAAACCCCGCACAAGGAGAAACAGCATCAATGTTAAACTTTGACAAGACCACGAACCTGCTCATGCAGGCCAAATACCATTACTCCCTTCAGGACGTGGAAGAGCCGAACCTCTACCGGGAAATCTACGATTATTCCCACGTGCCGAAAGTTGCCTTCAACATGCGCCACGTGCCGATGCAGATGCCGGATGAGATCTGGATGACCGATACGACTTTCCGCGACGGGCAGCAGTCCGTCAGTCCCTTCACCCCGGAGCAGATCCTGCATATTTTCAGGCTCATGAGCCGCCTGGGCGGCCCGAACGGGATGGTCCGCCAGAGCGAATTCTTCCTCTATACGGAAAATGACCAGAAAGCATTGCATCTCTGCCAGGATGCCGGTCTTCCCTTCCCGGAAATCACCACCTGGATCCGTGCCAATGAGAAGGATTTCGAGCTGGTCAAGCAGGCCGGCGTCACAGAAACAGGCATCCTCGTCTCCTGCAGCGATTACCACATTTTCAACAAAATGCACCTGACCCGGTCCCAGGCCATGGACAAATACCTGGGCATCGTCAAGGCTGCCCTCAGCCACGGGATCCGTCCCCGCTGCCATTTTGAGGACATCACCCGCGCCGATTTTTACGGGTTTGTCGTTCCCTTCGCCACCGAGCTGATGAAGCTCTCCCGCGAAAGCGGCATCCCGATCAAGATCCGCGCCTGCGACACCATGGGATACGGTGTCAGCTATCCCGGCGCCGCCCTGCCCCGCAGCGTTCCCGGCATCATCTACGGCCTGCGACACTACGCGGAGGTTCCCTCCACCCAGCTGGAATGGCACGGCCATAACGATTTCTACAAGGTGGTTTCCAATGCCGCCACCGCCTGGCTTTACGGATGCTCCAGCATCAACTGCAGCCTCCTGGGCATCGGTGAACGTACCGGCAACTGTCCGCTGGAGGCCATGGCCATCGAGTATGAATCTCTGCGCGGGGAAACCAACGGCATGGATCTGACGGCCATCACGGAGATCGCGGACTATATGGAGCGGGAAATCGGCATCGAAATCAGCCCCCGCCAGCCCTTTGTCGGCCGCCACTTCAATGTGACGCGCGCCGGCATTCACGCGGACGGCATGCTGAAGGACGAGGAGATCTACAACATCTTCGATACCGCCGCCATCCTGAACCGTCCTGCCGCCGTCGCGGTGGACAGCCGCGGCGGAACCGCTTCCATCGCCCACTGGATCAACAATTATTTCCGCCTGACCGGCGCCAATACGATCGATAAAAGCGATCCCCTGGTCATCGAAGTGCGCAGGAATGTCGATGCGCTCTATGCCGAAGGCCGCAACACGGTCATGGGGGACGAGGAGCTGGAGGTCATGGTCCGCCGCGCGGATGTCGACCGCTATGAGCATCTCCTCTTCCACAAGAGCAAGTAAAAAAGAAAAGCCTTGGGATCTTCTCAAGGCTTTCTTTCTGTGCCGGAGGCGGGACTTGAACCCGCACGCTTTTAAGGGCAACGGATTTTGAATCCGCCGCGTCTGCCATTCCGCCACTCCGGCATCGGTCGGATTATATCATAATCCGTTTTCCTTGACAAGGAATTCAGGAGCCCTTTGAAGAATTTTGTCATGTGATTCCAAACACTGGGATTTTCTTTTTTGATTCTGTGGAAGGATGTGACCCGACGAGATGAAAAAAATCGTCCTCACCGGCGGCGGGACGCTGGGGCATGTGACCCCGCACCTGGCCCTGATCCCCCGTCTGCTGGAGGAAGGCTATGAAATCCACTACATCGGGACCGAGAACGGAATGGAAGCCCCGAAAATGCGGGCGGTTTCCGGAGTGACCTATCACGCGGTCAAAAGCGGCAAGCTGCGCCGTTATTTCTCCTGGCAGAATTTCACCGATCCGTTCCGGGTCATTGCCGGCGCATTTCAGTCAGCCCGCCTGATGGGAAAAATCAAACCGGATGTGGTCTTCTCCAAAGGCGGTTTTGTCGCGGTTCCGGTCGTGTTTGGGGCCTGGCTGCACCGGATTCCGGTTCTCTGCCACGAAAGCGACCTGACGCCGGGCCTGGCCAATAAGCTGTGCAAGCCTTTTGCCCGCCGCTTCGCCACCACCTTTCCGGAATGCTCGCAGGCCCTGGGCCCGAAGGCGGAAATGACCGGCACCCCGCTGCGACCGGAGCTGTTTTCCGGCAGCCGGGAGAAAGGGCTTGCTCTGCTCGGTTTTTCCGGGAAGAAACCGGTCCTGCTGATGATGGGCGGATCTTCCGGAGCTCAGAGCGTGAATGCCTGCCTGCGGAAAACGCTGTCCCGCCTGACGCCGCATTTTGACGTGGCGCATATCTGCGGGAAAGGTAATCTGGATCCCGCGCTGGATCAGACCGCCGGATACCGCCAGATCGAGTTTCTGGACGCGGAGCTCCCGGATGTGCTCGCCTGCACCGATCTGGTGCTCAGCCGGGCCGGCGCCAACGCGCTGTGCGAATTCCAGGCACTCGGCCGCCCGATGCTGCTGATTCCCTACCCGAAAGGCGCCAGCCGGGGCGACCAGATCCTGAACGCCCAGAGCCTTGAAAAGCGCGGTCTGTGCCGTGTCCTGCTGCAGGAGAATATGAATGAGGATTCGCTGCAGCAGGCGATTGAAAGCACCTGGGCGGACCGGGACGCCCTGATCCGGGCCCTTCGGGAGGCTCCGCCGGCGGATGGAACAGCCCGCGTGCTGGAAATGATTGAGGAAATACAGAAGGCCTGACTTGTCTCAGGCCTTCCTCTTTTTTATCTGGGATTGTATTCCACCGTTTCCTGATACGGCTTATAGGTCGTCGTGAACAGGATCTCCCGCCTGGTTTCCCGGTTGCCCTGGTACCAGACCTTCCACGTCTGTACCTCATAGCCTTTCCGCCCGGTGATCGTTTTTTTGCTCTCTCCCGGGGCAAGATCCGGATTCAGCACATAATTGATGCCCTCCGGCTGGGAAAGCGTCCGGGTCACTTCGCTCTCCAGGTCGATTTTTACCCCGGCGCCCAGTGTCATGCCATAGATATTCACCGTGACTTTCCGGTTGCTGTAGCCGGCAACGATGAAGATCGGCCACTCCGTATTGTT
This sequence comes from uncultured Clostridia bacterium, assembly GCA_947166385.1. Taxonomy (GTDB): domain Bacteria; phylum Bacillota; class Clostridia; order Christensenellales; family Aristaeellaceae; genus Aristaeella. Next base: position 44,491 of record CAMVEB010000021.1, read on the forward strand.
TCTGAATTTGAAGTCCAGCCCCGGCCAGTTCACTGTGGCGTCAAAGCCCTTCTCCACATAGTTGGACGGCCAGGCATGCGGGTTCCGCTCGATGATTTCGAGGTCCGCCCTGGCCACCGCGTTGAACAGGGTAGAGCTGGTCTGGCAGACGCCTCCGCCGACCTCATCCCGGCTCTGTCCGCCGGAAATGGCCGCCGCTTCCCTGTAGCCTTTCGCCGTTGTCCGCTCCCCGGTGGCTCCGTTGAAAGAGAAGATATCCCCCGGCAGAACGGTCACGCCGTTAATGGCCGCCGCACTCAGCTGAATATTGGTGTTCCGGTTTTTGTTGTTCGTCGTGCTGGTGGTATATTCCGAGATCAGGCCGAACCGGTTCATCAGCTCGGCTTTTGTCATTTCGGCCTCGATTTTTTCCGGAACCACCCGAACCGTTGACTGGGTGATCCCGTTGTCCAGCAGCTCCGTCAGGCGGGTGTAAAGATCCTCCGGATCCACCCTGGCCCCCGGCCGGTCGTCTGTAAAGGTAAAGGTTTTGGTCGCGAAACTGAAACTGGCCACCGTGCTGTTGACCGGATCCCGGTTCACATAGTTCACAATGCCGTCCGTCAGGCTGCGCAGCGTCTGATGGTCATAATCCTGCCTGGTGGTGAAGGTGACCGGATACGAGCGAAGGGAGGACGCCTGATCCACCCGCTCCTGGAAAGGGGTTTTCCCGCTGCCGCGGACGCTGTCCGAATCGCTTCTTCCGACAGCCCAGGCTTTTTCCACCATCTCCGCGGTATTCCTGGAGACAGGAACCCGCTGGTTGTTCACATGCCAGCTCTCGTTCCCGATGGACACCGTCAGGTCAAAGGCGGAATCCGTCACCTCGTTGACATTGTCCACCGCCCGGACGGCTTCCGCACGCGTCATCCCGCCCACATGGACATTGTCAATATAGATGCCGGAGTAGATCCTGTCGGTATACAGTTCTTCCCGGCAGAGGTTGACCGTGTTTTCCCGCTGGCTGTCCAGGGTAATAATGCTGCCGTTCATAAAGCCGATATTCGGCAGAAAACGGTAGCGGATTCCGGTCAGCTGGGGAACCATCAGCAAACCGAGCCCGGCAAGGAGTATCAGGCACACGACGATCACGGCCACCCATGCCCCGTTATGGTGCTTCGGCCAGTTATTCCCCGGGTCATATGTTTTCTCCGGTCTGTCGCTGAACCGGTCAAAATCATCAAAAAGCGTCGAAGGAGCGCCCAGCCCGTCATCCTCTTCATTCCTGACGAAGTAGCGGTGTTTCGTTTCGCCCTCGGGCATGGAAACAGGCTTTGTCCCGGAGCCTTTTCCCCGTTCTTCCGGAGGGATATACTCCGCGGGAATCTCCTCGCCGTCCCCCTCGTACAGTTCATATCTCACTTTGGCCATGCTCGTCTGTCTTCCTCGTTTCCCCTATTTCCTGTGGTTTCTGACAGGTCCCCGCAGAAAGTCCCCGGCCTGCGCTTCCGGCAGGTCCATCAGGATGGTTTCCCCGGCGATGCCCAGCGTTTCCACCGTTTCCCCTGTTTTTTCCCGGAGGATCGGGGAAGCGGTGACCAGTCGGATGCCGTTTGGCGTCATCAGCTCCAGCGTCTCCCCGGCAAAAAAACGGTTCTTCAGCACGAGGCGGGTCTTTCCGGAGGCTTCATCCCTCCCGAGCACCCGGGCCGCGTACTCCCGTTCCTGATGAAAGCCCTCCGCCTCTCCCGGCGTTTCCGGATTCCCCAGCAGAAAGCCCGTATCGCTGTCCCGGTGGCTGGCGTTCCGCAGTTCGCGGAGCAGTTCCGGAAGCTCTTTTTCAAAGGCCTCCCTGTCCTCCGCCAGCAGGTTCAGCGCCCGACGGTAAGCGCCGGTGACCACAGCCACATAGTATTCGCTCTTCATCCGTCCTTCGATTTTCAGGCTGGACACGCCCGCCTCGTACAGATCCGCGAGGATCGGCATCAGGCACAGATCCCTGGCGGAAAACAGGTAGGTTCCCCGCTCATCCTCCGCCACGGGATAGTACTCCCCCGGCCGTTTTTCTTCCATCACCGCATACTGCCAGCGGCAGGGCTGGGCGCATTCTCCCCGGTTTCCGCTGCGCCCCGTCAGGTATGCCGACAGCAGGCATCTTCCGGAATAGGCCATGCAGCTGGCGCCGTGAACAAATGTTTCCAGCTGGATGCTGTCTCCCAGGGCCTGTCTCATCCGGCGGATCCGCTCCAGGCTGACTTCCCGGGCCAGGATCACGCGCTCACACCCCATATCCCGGTACATCTCCGCCGCCGGGGTATTGACGGTACTGGTCTGGGTGCTCACATGAATCCTGAGTCCCGGCACTTCCCGGCGCAGCAGCACCATAGCTCCCGGATCGCTGACAATGGCCGCGTCCACGCCGGCCTTTTCCGCTTCCCGGGCGCTTTGCACATATGCTTCCAGTTCGTCGTCGAAAGGATAGACATTCATGGTTACATAGAACCGGGCGCCGGCTGTGTGCGCCCGACGGACCGCTTCCCGCAGTTCAGGCAGGTCAAAATTCCCCGCGAATGCCCGCAGTCCGAACCGTTTCATTCCGCCGTAGACAGCATCCGCGCCGAAATGCAGCGCCGCGTCCAGCGCTTCCATGCTGCCCGCCGGGCACAGCAGTTCCGGTATTTTCATTGCCCGATCCCCCTGGCCTGATCATACTTCTGCCACAAATCCCGGTAAGCGGCCACCGCGCGCTCGTGCTCCTCCCGCGTCCTGGAAAAATACAGTTCTCCGCTTTCCGGTTCCTTGGCGCAGAAAAACAGGTATTTCTCTGCAACCATCAGCTGATCCGGATACAGGGCTGCCTGAATGGCTTTCCGGGAAGGATTGCAGATCGGTCCCAGCGGCAGCCCCTTGTTCAGATAGGTATTGTACGGGCTGTCGGTTTTCAGATCCTCCTGGGTCAGGACCATTCTCCTGATCCCGGTAACATAATGAACGGTCACGTCGCTTTCCAGCTTCATATCCGCTTTCAGCCGGTTGTGGAACACGGCGCTCACTTTGCTGAAATCCGCCTCTTTGGCTTCCTTCTCAATCATGCTGGCCAGCGTCAGCACCTGGTCCATCGTCATATCCAGCTCCTGCGCGCGCTCCAGATCGTCATCCGGGAAAACCGCTTCCGTCTGGCTCAGCAGTTTCCGGATGATCGCTTCCTCCGTCGCGTCGGTGTAGACTTCATAGGTGTTCGGCGCCAGATAGCCTTCCAGCGCATACTTCCGTTTGCCGGCCCCTCCGCTTTTCAGCACGTCCTCCACATAGTAGTAATCCTTAAATTCCCTGCCGCTCCGGCACAGTTCGAGGAAATGATCCGCGTTTTCCAGCGTCCCGTTTTTCACCAGTTTTGCCGCGAACTCCTCGATCGTTTCCCCCGGGATCAGGGTAATATTCCTCACCAGCGGGTTTCCGTCGCCCGCCGTCAGCCGGTCCGCGATCTCCGCCATGGTCATGTTTTTCCTCAGGCTGTAGGTCCCGACCTGGATTTTCTGGCCCATGCCGCCGAAATCGCAGTAATACTTGAAAATGGTCTTGCTGCGGATCAGATCCGCCGCCTCCAGGTTGGCCGATACCCGGTTCAGGCTCTGCCCGCTCGTAACCTCAAAGGCGTATTCCGTCTGATCCGCCGGATCCACCGGCGCGGCATATTCCCTGTACAGTTTATTCCATACCGTCGTACAGATCCCGATCACCATCACCAGCACAGTCAGGCCGACCAGGATCGGACGGAGGACACGCCACAGGCCGCTGTCCCAGTGAATCTTCCCCGGTTGTTCCTCTTCCGGCATCCCAGGGACCTGTTTTTTCTGCTTATCCAATGTTTATCCCTCAAGCCCCGGAATGGACATTTCGACATCGGCGGCTTCCGTCACGATTTTAAAGATATCCGCCAGCATCTGCTGCAGCCGGAGTTCCGAAAGCAGGAACGTGCTGACCTCCTGCTTGGAAAAAAGCAGGGTGGAGATACCGGAGAAGCGCTGCATATCCTCGCTGTCCGCCGCCTGGCCGCTGACCGCCGCCATCTGCAGGCTGACCTGCAGTTTCCGGTATTCCCGGATCAGGGCTGCCGTCGTTTCATCCGCCATGACGGATTCCTTCAGTTCATGATAGGTCCTGTATTCCTCGCTGTCGCGGATATCCTGCGCCAGTTTGTACGTCGATGCGTAATCCATCCGTGAATCCCCCTTTGACATAAAAACGGTCAGAAAGGTCGTTTTCTTCCCTTTCTGACCTGTATTATACCGGTTTTCAGTTCCTTTCGCAACGCCTGTCAGATATCCAGAATGATCGGCAGGATCATGGGGTTGCGTTTGATCCGGTCGAAGATGAACTGATGGACATCATCCTTGATCTTGTTTTTCAGCTCCGGCCAGTTGTCGCCGCTCAGGCTGTTGTTCGCCAGGATCTCCCGGACCAGGGCCTGCGTCTCGTCAATGATGTCTTCATTTTCCTTAACATAGATGAATCCGCGGCTGACCACATCCGGCCCGCTGACCAGCTTCTCCTGATCCCGGTCAATCGCCATGACCAGGATCAGCAGGCCGTCCTGGCTCAGGTGCTTCCGGTCGCGCAGGACAACATTCCCCACATCGCCGACTCCCAGGCCATCCACCAGCACGCCGCCGACAGGCACCTGTTCTCCGAGCGCCAGGATATCCTCATTCATCTCAATGACCTGCCCGAGCTCCGGAATGACGATATTCTGACTCGGAACACCCATGGACTCCGCCAGAATGGCATGCTGCCACATCATCCGGTATTCACCGTGAACCGGGATGAAATACTTCGGCCGGATCAGGGCATGCAGCAGCTTCAGCTCTTCCTGGCAGGCGTGACCGGATACATGAACCTCCGCCATCGCACTGTAAACCACCTGGGCCCCCAGCCGGTACAGCTGGTTAATCACGCGGGAAATGAATTTCTCATTGCCGGGAATGGGCGTCGCGGAGATGATGACCATATCACTCTGCCTGATCTGCAGCTTCCGGTGTTCCGCGTAGGCCATCCGTGTCAGGCCGGCCATCGGTTCCCCCTGGCTGCCGGTCGTCATCACCAGGATCTCATTATCGGGATACTGATCCAGGATATCCATGTCGATCAGATATTCCTCGGGGATCTGCAGTTCCCCGATGCTCATGGCTACCCGGCTGACATTCACCATGCTCCGGCCGATAAAGCATACCCGCCGGCCATACCGGATAGCGCTGTCGATGATCATCTGCATCCGATGGATATTGCTGGCGAACATGGCCACAATGACACGGCCGTCCGCCTGGGCAAACATCTTCTCGAACGTCTCGCCCACCTTCAGCTCACTCATGGTATATCCCGAACGCTCGACGTTCGTCGATTCACAGAGAAGCGCCAGTACCCCCTGCTCCCCGTAATGGGCAAAGGTCTGCAGGTCGGTCACCTGCCCGTCAATCGGCGTATAGTCCACCTTGAAGTCGCCGCTGCAGATCACCGTGCCGGCAGGGCAGGTAATGGCGATCGCGCAGGCGCCCGCGATTGAGTGGCTCACATGGATAAACTGACAGGAAAACTGGCCCAGCTGCACAGTATCCCTGGGCTGAACCACATGCATCGGAATGCCGTCCACCCGGTACTCCTTCAGCTTCAGATCCACCAGGGCCAGCGTCAGTTTCGTCCCGTAAATATGCGCGGGACACTGTTTGAGAATATAAGGAGTCGCGCCGATATGATCCTCATGGCCGTGGGTAAACAGGAAACCCCGGATATGATCCTTCTTCGCCATCAGGTAGGAAACATCCGGAATAACCAGATCCACTCCCAGCATATCTTCCTTCGGGAACACACTGCCGCAGTCGACAACGACGATATCATCCTCATACTCGAACACATACATGTTCTTTCCGATTTCATCCACGCCGCCGAGCGACACGATCCGTAACCTGCTGACTTCCTTTTCGTTTGTTTTCTTAACGCTCACTGGAACCGCCTTTCTGAATGTGCCGGAACACACATTTGACACAACGGGAAGGAGAACGGGCTGCCATGTCCCCTCCCTGATCGTTATTCAACTCCTACCTACTTAAATTATAACACATTTATCTGTTTTGTCTACAGATTTTTCAGATTCCCGAAAAAAAAGGACGGTTTATCGCAAACCGTCCGAATATCCTGATGATCAGGCCGCCTTGGCTTTGGCCGGATGTCTGTGTTCCCGCGGCTGCATGGTGTTCGCCCGGATCTCATGCTCCGTTTTCACCCAGTGCTGCTGGTCGCGGCAGCGGATCAGACCCACCAGCTGGTTAAAAATGCCCACGATCGTGTTCGCGAAGAACCCGCCCACCATGACCGGAATGGTCCGAAGGCTGAAAGCGATCCGGTTATCCATCCAGTCCGCCAGGTAAAACAGGAACAGGTAGCTGTAAATAAAGATCACCGCGCCGGAAAGCAGTCCGGTGAAGGAGAAACTGAACAGCTGCATATCCGGTGTGACCGCCCACAGCGCCAGCGTTGCGACCGCCTGCACCAGAACCAGCAGATAAGCGGACAGGCTGTACATATAGGTCAGCAGGCTGATAAACTCACCGGCGCTGATCTTTCCCTGGAATGCCAGGCGGAAGAGCCTGCCTGTATTGGTCAGCGCGACAAACCAGTGCCCCTGGCCCCAGCGGATCTTCTGCCGGATGGAGGCTCTCATGGAGGTCGGTTTCTCATCATACACCCGCGCGACATGATTCCAGAGGATCCGGCGTCCTTCCATCGTGGCCTCCACCTGAATCTCAAAATCCTCTGTCAGCGACATGGTGGTCCATCCGCCGCGCTCATGGAGGTAGGAAGTCGTCATCGCAAATCCTGTCCCGCCGATGACGCAGTTCAGGCCCAGCCGGTGTTTCGCCAGATCAAAGAAACGGTTGGTCAGCGTATACCCGGTATAATAGAACCAGGCAACAACGCCCTTCTTGTTCTTCGCTCCGAGATAGCACTGGATCAGGTCTGGCTTGCCTTTGTCCAGATACTGGCTATTCACTTCGCGGAACAGATTTTTATCCATCAGATTGTCCGCGTCAAAGATCATCATCAGGTCGTACCGGTTCTGATAATCTCCCAGGGCTTCCAGCGCCTTGCGGAGGGCGATCGGCTTCCCGGTGGGAGAGTCCGGCGTTTCCTTCCGGGTCTCAATCACTTTCGCGCCAGCGGCCCGGGCAGTCTCCGCCGTATGATCGGTACAGTTGTCCGCAATGACATAAAAATCATACAGTTCCCTGGGATAGTCCATCTCCTGCAGGTTGCGAACGATATCGCCGATCACCTTTTCCTCATTATGGGCGGGAATCAGCACCAGGAACCGCGATTCCGGATCATGGTCCCGGTAGTCCTTCACTTCCTTCTTAAAACCGAACAGGCCGATCACCAGCTGGTAAACCATCATCAGCAGCAGCCAGCCGCTGCACACCGCAATGATCGTCTGCAGCACTCCTCTGAGTAACTCCACCGTACCCTTCCTCCATTCCCGGAGCACCCGCCCCGGCATCCTCAAAACGCACAACGGGGGTATTAAACACCAGGATCCCTTTTTTGTCAAGCTTTCCGGCGTTTTCGGAGCGTCTTTTTCAGTTTTTTTCCGTCTTTTTTCCGGATTACAGCAGTGCCCGCTGAATCTTGCCGCTGACGGTCTTGGGCAGTTCGTCCCGGAAAACGACAATCCGCGGATACTTATACGGCGCGGTATGCTGTTTCACGTAATTCTGGATTTCCTTCTTCAGTTCTTCTGTCGGTTCGGTTCCTTTTGTCAGTACCACGCTGGCTTTCACCACCTGGCCGCGCACCTCATCCGGTGCCGCGCTGACGCCGCATTCCAGCACATAGGGCAGTTCCATGATGACGCTCTCGATTTCAAACGGCCCGATCCTGTAGCCGCTGGACTTGATCACATCATCCGCCCGGCCCACATACCAGTAGAATCCGTCCTCATCCCGCCATGCTACGTCCCCGGTATGGTACCAGCCGTCGTGCATAACTTCCCTTGTCTTTTCCTCATCCCGGTAATACTCCCGGAACAGGCCGATCGGAATCCCCTTCGAGATATCCACGCAGATTTCCCCCGGCGTACCGGCAGCCACCGGTTTGCCGTCCGCGTCGAGCAGCTCCACCCGGTAGATCGGCGCGACCTTGCCCATGGAACCCAGTTTGTGGTCCGCCCCGGCCAGGTTGCCGATAATCATAGTGCTTTCGGTCTGGCCGAAGCCTTCCATCACCTGAAGCCCGGTCTGTTTCTCGATCTGGCGGAAAACCTCCGGATTCAGCGCCTCGCCAGCGCTCGACGCGTGGGTCACGGAGGACAGGTCGTACCTGCTCAGATCCTGCTTGATCAGCATCCTGTACATCGTGGGCGGCGCGCAGAAAGTCGTGATATGGTATTTGGCAAACAGCGGCAAAATATCCGCCGCATCAAAGCGGTCGAAATCGTAGACAAAGATCGCCGCCTCGCACAGCCACTGGCCGTAAATCTTGCCCCATCCGGCTTTCGCCCAGCCGGTATCGGAAATCGTCAGATGCAGGCCGTTCGGATTCACGCAGTGCCAGTACTTGGCCGTATGCAGATGCCCCAGGGGATGTTTGAAGCTGTGGGCTGCGATCTTCGGATACCCGGTCGTGCCGGAAGTGAAATACATCAGCATCAGATCATCCCCGCAGGGGGTCTCCTCCGTGCGGTTGAAGTGGGTGGAATACATCTGGTATTCCTCGTCAAAGCTGTGCCAGCCTTCCCTTTTCCCGTTCACGATCAGCTTCAGTTCCACACACGGCGCGTCTTTCGCTGCGAGTTCCGCCTGGCGGGCCGTATCCCCGTCCGAAGTGCAGATGATCGCCTTGACGCCCGCCGCGTTAAAGCGGTATTCAAAGTCATGCTCCTGCAGCTGGGCCACAGCCGGAATCGCGATCGCGCCGATCTTCTCCAGGCCGAGAATGGCAAACCAGAACTGATAGTGCCGCTTCAGCACCAGCATGACCCGGTCTCCCTTCCTGATCCCGAGCGCCTTGAAATAATTGGCACAGCGGTTGGACGCACGCCGGATGTCATTGAAGGTGAACCGGTGCTCATTCTTATCCCGGTCCAGGTGCAGCATGGCAAGCTTGTTCGGCACTTCCTCCGCGATCGCGTCCATGACATCAAAGGCAAAGTTGAACTTTTCCGTATTCTTGAACTCGATCTTCACAGGCGTGCCGTTCTCATCCTTCTCCACATCGGCAAAGCGGTGCCATACGCGGGTCCTGCCGTTCTCCGCGGGGAACTCCTGCAGCATGGTGCCGGGCATGGCCTTCTCGGGCGTCAGCTCCGGAATCGGCGCGCCGGTCGGGTTCAGGACGATGGCATAGAACAGGCAGTCCTTCCCGCCGACAGCGATCATGCCGTGGGGGGTTCCTGAATCATAATAGATCGAATCCCCGGGGTTCAGCACGCTGATATGCTCCCCCACCTGGACCTTCAGCTTTCCCTCGACGACGATATCGCACTCCTGCCCCTCGTGGGTGGTCAGCTTGATATCCTCTTTCTCCGCCTCGGCGCTGTAGGCCGCCTGGACATACAGCGGCTCCGCGATCCTGTTCCGGAAGGAAGCCGCCATGTTGTAATAAATCATGTCATGGGCTTCCTCTATGCGCTGCCCCTCTCCCTTCCTCGTCACGGTGAAGGAATTCAGGTTCGGACTGGAGCCCTCGATAATATCGCCTACGTCTACACCGAAGGCCAGCGCGCAGCGGTACAGGAAGGCGAAGTTCAGGTCGGACCTGCCCATTTCGCAGTCGATATATTCCTGCTCCGACACCCCGGTCTTCATCGCCATTTCCGCGATGGTAAAGCTCTCAATCTCCCGCAGTTCCCGGATCCGGTGCGCCATCTCCTGGATTTTGTAGTTCAGCCCTGTCATCTGTGCCATGTTCTGCCCTCCTGATTACGAATAAAAACTCGCCTCAAAGGATTGCTTTGAGACGAGCATGCATTTCACACCCGCGGTACCACTCAAATTGCGGTGATATCACCGCCCCTTCAGGCTCTCTGCGAAGCCCTTTGCCCTGACGCGGCAGATTCGGGAAGGTTCTACTCGCGGAATGCTTTCTTCCTTCCGGCTCCGGAGCTACAGCAAACGGTCCCTTCCCGCGGCTCGCACCCCCCGCCGCGTCTCTGTCAGCCGGTCCCCGCTGCTCTCTCCATCACAGCCTTTATACGGGATTTTATCTTTTCCGCCGCCGGTTGTCAACTCTCGCGGCGATTTTTTTCTGTTTGTTTCCTGTTCTCCGCGCGGGATTACAGCAGGAAAGGCTCCACCGGCAGTCCATTCACCCCGAACAGATTCACCCGGTCGGACCAGTCCGTCCAGGCATACCGGGCGGAAACCGGATGAGGGATTCCTGCCGCACGCACTTCCAGGATATCGTCCGCCACAGTACCCTCCGCCGGCACAAAGTGTCCGTCTTCCCCAGCCACCTCCAGCAGCCTGGGCGGCTGGCTGTCCCGCGTGGTGATCGGCCGGGTCATCCGGATGACAATGACGTCTCCGCGGATCCACCGTTCCGCCGCCCGGGGAGACTCCTCGCCGCGGCCGTACAGCATGCCTTCCGCCAGCATCGCCAGCCGCTCCCCGACCGGTTTTTTGTTGACCGGATGGATGTTTCCGTATTCCCCCTCGTCCAGCAGGCAGATCATCCCGGTATTCCGCACGCTGTCCCGCACCGCCGCCTGAGCCAGCCGGGTCTTCGCCCACCGGAAGGTATCCTCCGCCCCGATATCCAGCCACATTGGCAGCTGAACAAACAGGAACGGCAGCTCCGGGGATCGGAATTCCCGGCGCCAGAAGCGGATCAGCGCCGTCATCAGCAGGTCGTAGTGGTCTGTCCGCCAGGTGTCTTCTTCTCCCTGATAGTACAGAACGGCTGTCAGGGGATACGGTGTCATCTCCTTCAGCATGGATTCCGCAAGCCCGGCCGGCCGGTACGGGGATCCCGGGCCTACTGGCGGGTTCCAGGGACAGAGTCCGCATGCCGCCTGGATTTCTTCCCAGGCGGCGTCCGGATGATCCTGCCGGTATTCCTCCACCGTCCTGTTCCACGCTTCTATGGTGCAGTTGAAGGCTTCCTCTTCCGCAAGATAGGTTTCCATCGTTTTGCTGCCGCATTGTCCGGCATATTCATCCAGGTAACGGATGCCCTCGCTCATCGACCGCAGCGTCTCTTCGTCCATCCAGCAGGCGACGGAGGTTCCGCCCCAGTAACATCCGATGATGCCCACCGGGATTTCCGGATGGGCTTTCCGCATGGCAGCCCCGAAGTGCATCGCCACAGCGCTGTTGTATCCCGCCGAATCCCGGGTCACCGGCTGCCACCGGGTTTGCCGGATCGCGGCCTCCTGTTCCGGGCACACATAAGCCTTCCGCGGTACGTTGAAAAACCGCAGCAATGGATCCTCTTCCGCCTGATCGGCGCCGCCCAGCGAATTGCGCAGCTCCAGTTCCATATTGCTCTGTCCGCCGGCCAGGTAAACATCGCCCACCGCGATATCCTCCGCGCTGATCCGGTCCCCGCCGCCGCGGAGAATCAGCCGGCAGCCCGTCTGCGCCCGCTGCGGCGGCAGGCAGACAAGAAACCGCCCGTCCCTCGCGCAGGCCTCTCCCTCCGCCAGCACGCCGCCCCGGGCATCCTCCAGCCTGGCCTCCACACGCATGCCATGATCCGCCCGTCCGAAAACCCGTATTTCCCTGTCCCTGCACAGGACTGCCCCGTCTGTAAACAGGGAAGCCGCCTCCAGCATACCGCTTACCTTCTCTCTTTCAGGTATTCCAGATTTCTCCGGATCAGTTCCGCCCGCTGCCGCACACAGTCCGGACTGCGGAGCGGATCCTCCGGCGTGTTGAATACATAGTCCTGCAGCCGCCCCACGTCCGTTTCCGCAACATGCATCCTGGTATCGGAAGACGCATAATACAGATAGACTTTCCCGTCGTCATCCGCGATGGCGCCGTTGGTGAACACCACATTGCTGACATCGCCTGTCCTCTCCCGTCCCAACGGGCCCAGCATCATGCCGGAGGGCTCGGCAATCAGCCGGGAGGGATCCCGCAGGTCTGTCGCGAAAGCGTACAGGACATACCGCAGCCCTGCCGCCGTATTCCGCACGCCGTGGGCCAGATGAATCCATCCCTTCTCCGTCCTGATCGGCACCGCGCCGGCTCCGTTTTTGGCTTCCGTCAGCGTGTGGTATTTGCGCCGGGAGATGATCTTTTCCTCCCCGATAACCGCATGCGTAATATCGTCACAGAGGCCGAAGCCGATGCCGCCGCCGCTTCCCGTCTCAATAAAGTCATCCATCGGGCGGGTATAGAACGCGTATTTCCCGTTCACAAGCTCGGGGTGCAGCACCACATTCCGCTGCTGCGGGGAATTCAGCGTCACCAGATTCGGCAGCCGCTCCCAGGTTTCCAGGTCCTTCGTGCGGACAATGCCTGCCGCTGCCACCGCCGCGGACAGATCTGCGCTGTCCGGGTCCTTGCTTTCCGAGCAGAATACCCCATAGATCCACCCGTCCTCGTGCCGGGTCAGCCGCATGTCATAGACATTGGTTTCCTCCTTCTCCGTATCCGGCAGAATCACCGGATAATCCCGGAAACGGAAGCCTTCCGTCGGCCTGTCGCTTTCCGCGACCGCAAAGAAGCTTTTCCGGTCCATCCCCTCGACCCGGACCACCAGGCAGTATTTGTTGCCCATTTTGATGGCGCCGCTGTTCATCGTCGCGTTGACGCCCAGCCGCTGCATCATGAAAGGATTGGTCGCCGGATTTGCGTCATACATCCAGAAGGGAGGAATGTGTTCCCGGGTCAGCACCGGATTCCGGTACCGGGTAAAAAGTCCGTTGTAGAAATGCTCATCGGCCGGGTTCGGCCGCTTCAGCAGCCGCTCATAGGCCTCTGTCAGGGATTCATAGCTTTTGACCATCATGTTTTCGTCTTCCTTTGCCCGTAGTCTGCATTCTGCCGGATCAATAGTTGTGCACAGCCTCGTCATCCCCGCCGTGGAGGACGCTGTGTTCCTTGATGTAGCTCACCACATCCTGGACCGTGGTAAACGCGAGGCCGACATGCGTGTCTGCCGCGCCGTAGTAGATCGCGATCCTGCCGGTTTCACCGTCCTGCAGCGTCGCGCAGGGGAAGATCACATTTGGCACAAACCCGGTCACTTCATAGTCTTCTTCCGGGGTCAGCAGGTGGTTGGCGCAGCGGTAAAGCACCTTGCTGGGCTCATTGATATCCAGGATGGCGCCGCCCATAGAGTAAACAAACCCGTTGCAGGTGGTTGCCACGCCGTGGTAGAACATCAGCCAGCCTTCGCTGGTTTCAATCGGGGCCGCGCCGGCGCCGATCTTGACACTTTCCCACCATTCCCCGCCGCTGCCCATCACATGACGGTGTTTGCCCCAGTATACCATGTCCGGACTCTCGCTCAGGAAGATATCCCCGAACGGGGTATGCCCGCTGTCCGAGGGCCTGGAAAGCAGTTTGTAGGTTCCGTTGATCTTCCGGGGAAAGAGCACCGCGTTCCGGTTGAAGGGGATAAAAGGATTTTCGATCCGGGTAAATGTTCTGAAGTCCTTCGTCTTTGCCATGCCGATGGCAGCGCCGTAGAAATCGCCGCACCAGATAATGTAGTAGGTATCATCCACCTTCACCAGCCGCGGGTCATAGGCGTAGTGGGGCATCTTCGGCTGGCCGTTCTCATCGGTGAAGGGAACCTTTTCCCGCTCCACATCCCAGTGGATCCCGTCTTTGGAATGCCCGAGGTACACATAGGGAATCCCGTTGATCTGTTCTCCCCGCAGCACGGCGATATATCCGTCTTCCCACGGCACCACAGCACTGTTGAAAATGCGGGCGATCTCCGGCGTGGGATTCCGGCCCATCACCGGGTTTCCGGAGTACCGCCATACAGGGGATTCCGTTTTCAGGCCGGCAGGACGATCCTGCCAGGGAATGTTCGGAAGTGCGTTCACATTGATCATTTTGATTTCAGCCATGGTTTTTTCCTCCGTTTTCTCTTTCATATTTTCTCTTTAATGTAATGTTTGATCTTTGTCATCATGGGGAATTTCGGATTCCCGGTATACAGGCTGCCCGCCGACCACCGTCCGGCCGAAAGGCTTTCCGTCCCCGGCGCACCGTTCCAGCAGCGCCTTGACCGCCAGTTCAATCATGCTCTCCGTATCGATCCTGAAGGTGCTTAGGCCGATTTCGTTTCCGCTCCCCGGCGGATAATCATCAAAGCCGGTCACCGAAACATCCTCCGGCACCCGGAACCCCCGTTCCTCCAGCAGGCCGATCATCATCCTGGCCGTCATGTCACAGTTGCAGACGAAGGCTGAAGGCAGGGTTTCCGGCAGTTCCGGCTTCACCAGGCCTCCCGTCAGTTCCCTGTCCGGAAGGATCCACTCCTCGTGCACCTGCAGGTCGTTCATCAGCATGGCCCGGTAATAGCCGAGGAACCGATCCATGATGCTGCCGGTTGCCCTGATGTTTCCCACAAAGCCGATCTCCCTGTGCCCCTCCCGGATCAGATGGCTGGTCAGCCGGTACGTGCCGTAGCTGTTGTCCCCGGCCACCGCGTCAGCATTGGCCTGCTCATCGCAGAAATCCAGTAATACGGCCGGCGGCCCCTCCTGGACAATCTTCCGGCAATATGCCCGGCCCGGTTCTCCCAGCAGGATCAGTCCGTCCGCGTGGCCGGCTGTCAGCAGGTTCGGCAGGGTCATGCTCTTCTCCTGTTCCGCTCCCAGCAGCTCCAGCACGGCAAAGTGCCCCGCTTCCGAGAGCTTCCGCACCAGCTGGCGGTATATCCCGGCATAGTAGGAATCCGTTTCGAAATACTTATCCGGAATCAGGATCCCGATATCCAGGTGTTCTTTCGTCGCGCTTCCGCTGCCCCGCGGGTTTTCGTACCCCATTTCCGCCGCTTTCTTCAGGATGCGCTCCCGCATGCTGTCGCTCATGCCGGTTTTCCCAGCCAGGGCTTTCGAAACCGTCACCGCGCTGGTGCCCACTTCCCGGGCAATGTCCCGCATGGAGGGCTTTTTCAACGACATTTCTCTCTTTCTCCTCCCTGCCGTTTCATTCCCGGGGAAGCTCCGCCGCCATCAGCCGGAGACACATTCTGCCGTTATGGTAGGGGCATTTCCATTCCTCCGCCATCGGTTTCCCGAGGGAAGTCCCGTCCTCCCGCAGCTCGTTGAACCATTCGCCGTCCGGCCGGGGATCAACGATCACCTGCCGGATATACTGCCACTGGATCTTTATCCGTTCCAGCCATACCGGATCCTTCGTCATCCGCCAGCCGAATTCAAAGCCAAGCATCGCCTCCGCCTGCGGCCACCAGGCGCGGTTCGTGTTCACTTCCCCGCCGACTGTCTCATAGTGCAGCCCGTGATCCGTAAATCCGCGGTCTGTCGCGCTCTGCAGCAGATCAAGGCACATGGCCCGCCAGGGTTCCCGCTCATCCGGATCCAGGAAAGCTTCCGCCGCGTCCCAGATCAGCCAGCTGCCCTCAATATCGTGGCCGTAGCTCTGCATATCCAGCAGCGGGTGGAATGATGCGTCAAAGAATACTTCCATCCGGCGCGCCGATGGATTGTAGACCTGCTCCAGGCATTGCTTCAGCGCGCTCCGGCCGGCTTCCCTCAGCGTTTGATCCGGCCACACCCGGTACAGCTCCGCGTAAGCTTCCATCACATGCAGCAGGGTATTCATGGTCCGGGAGGCCATGACGCCGTTCTCGCTCAGTTTTTCGTTGCTCTCCGGGGTAAAGTCCGCCTTCAGCGCTTCCAGGTAGCCGCCTTCATCCCGGCATTTCGTCTCGATGACCCGGAAAAGTGCCCTGGCTTTCTCCAGTGCCTCCCGATCCCCGGTGAGCCGGTAATAGGCCGCCAGTCCGTAAACCGCAAAAGCCTGGCAGTAAGTATGCTTCGTGGTATCGGCCGGCGCACCGTCATAGATGACAGACCAGTACACGCCGCCGTTCTCACGGTCTTCAAACCGGTCCATGAAACGGTATGCCTGTTCCGCGCAGCGCCGGATTTCCTCCTGTTTCATGACCAGGGCCGCGGTGGAAAAAGTCCACAGGATCCGGCTGTTCAGGATGCACCCTTTATCAGCCAGCGGGTTCAGTTTCAGATCCTCCCCCCTGTATCCGTAAAACCCGCCGGATGCTTCATCCCGCATTTTCTCCCAGAACGGCAGGATTTTTTGCTCCATATGTTCCCGGATCTCTGTTCTCAGCATCATGACTCCTCCCTCGGTAAGGTTTACTGTTAATCCGTTGTTAACTCCATTTTATTTCCGATGGACGGCTTTGTCAAGACATCCGAGAAAATATTTTATTTCTCCGCATTCCACCCGGAGAGGATCCGGCGCTTTCAGCTCCGCTCTGAACACCTTTTCCATCTCCAGTTTGATTAACAATCACGTTAACATTTCGCTTTGTTTTCCGGATCGGATCAAAAAAATTATTTATTCTGAAAAAAACCGTTTATAAATTCGTCATGATTGCAGATTGACACCGTTCCGGACTTTTTCTATTCTTTTCTCTGTATTCATGAACAGGTTTTTTCAGCCGACTGAGGGGAGGAAAGCACATGGAAAACAACAAACGGCCCGAAACCATGCAGCGCATTACCACGCCCGAGCTTGCCGGGGCTTTCATCGAGGAACAGGTGGAAGCCATCCGCCGGCAGGTCGGGGATAAAAAAGTTCTTCTGGCCCTTTCCGGCGGGGTGGACAGTTCCGTCGTCGCGGCCCTGCTGATTAAAGCCATCGGCAAGCAGCTGGTCTGTGTCCACGTGAATCACGGCCTGCTCCGCAAAGGCGAGCCCGAACAGGTCATCGAGGTCTTCCGCAACCAGATGGATGCCAACCTGATCTATGTGGACGCCATCGATCGTTTCCTCGATAAGCTGGCAGGCGTCAGCGATCCGGAGCAGAAGCGCAAGATCATCGGCGCTGAGTTTATCCGTGTCTTTGAGGAAGAAGCCCGCAGGCAGGATGATATTGCTTTCCTGGCGCAGGGGACGATTTATCCTGATATTCTGGAGAGTGTGGGAGTCAAGGCGCACCACAACGTCGGCGGTCTGCCGGACGACCTGCAGTTTGAACTGGTGGAGCCCGTCAAGCTGCTCTACAAGGATGAAGTCCGTGTGATCGGCAAGGCCCTGGGCCTGCCGGACAGCATGGTTTACCGTCAGCCCTTCCCCGGTCCGGGACTGGGCGTTCGCTGCGTCGGCGCCATTACACGAGATCGGCTGGAAGCCCTCCGGGAAGCCGACGCCATCGTCCGGGAGGAAATCGGCAGCCTGCCGGAAGTCCCCTGGCAGTACTTCTGCGCCATTCCCGATATCCAGTCCACCGGGATCAAATATGTGGACGGGCAGGGGCAGCGCTATATGGGCTGGGCCGTCATTATCCGGGCTGTCAACACGGTTGATGCGGTTACCGCCTCCGTTCCGGAGATCCCCTTCAGCATGCTCTGCCGGATCCGGGACAGGATTATCTCCACTGTGGATGGTGTCAACCGTGTGCTGTGGGATATCAGCGAAAAGCCCGTCGCCACGATTGAGTGGGAATGATTGTACAAAACCCGGGTCACCTTATTTTCAATGGTGCCCGGGTTTTCTTTTTGCCTCGTGACCAACTTTTGACTCGTTTATTTTCCGGACTCATTATTTCAATTACTGAAGTATTTCAATCACATAATTCGGTAACGCAAATGAGCCTGCGTGCAACGCGGTGTTATAATACTTTGTTTTGATGCCCAGTGTGTCCCAGTCGGCACAGCGGATATCGCCTACCGGGTGGTACTTCTTAGAGGCGAAGCCAAAGAGCCAGTGACCCGAGGGGTAGGTAGGCATGTGGAACTGATAGACCAGTGCTATGGGAAATACGCCGGCAATCTTCCCGTGAATGCTCTTCGCTGCCTCTGCATCGTTCTTATAGAACGGACTCTCATGCTGGTTGATAAGGATGCCGTCCTCATGGAGAGCCTTGAAACAGTCGCTGTAAAACTCCCTGGTAAATAAGCTTGTTCCCGGTCCTAACGGGTCTGTAGAGTCCACAATAATCAGGTCATACTAAGATTTTTGATCGTCTTCGGAAAATAGGTGTACCACAGTTTGGGATGTCTTTTCAGGCACCAGAAGAAAAAACCGACGGAACAGTCTCCGGGAAATATGGTACCGTCAAAATCATATACGTTCATTTGATTCTATCCTCCCAATGCGCGCTTCACGCCTGCGAAAACCGGATCATGTTGCGGTTGTAGCCGGTGGTCAGGAGATAGGCTTTTTCCTGCTTCGCTTCCATCAGGCCGCTCAGGATAAAGCTGCTCAGGTCTCCGACCTGCACGTCCGATTCCGTAATGTCAAACAGCTCTCCCGAATCGCGTTCAATGAGGAGGACCGATGACTCCTCAAAGAAGAGGGACAGCTCAATCTGCAGCGGTTTCTTTGCCTTTTTGTTCCTTTCAAGAATGGTCAGGCCGATCTCCTCGGTAAAGAGCGCCGCGTTGTTGGCCACGGTCCTCGCGTACTGATGCGCAAGCAGGCTGTCCCGGACCTTGTCTGACAGTTTCGCCGCGGATTCGGGCGAAAGGGTTTCGTCCAGCACCACAATTTCCGTATCCATATCCTTGAGCAGGAAGGGGAAATTTTCCTTCCCGAACCGAAGGTATACAAAGAGGCAGGCGCAGGCAAGCGTCAGGATCGGCGCCACGATAAAGCCTGCCCACATCCCGTTAATGCCAAAGGCCAGTCCCCCGAGGACCGGCAGGAGAATATACAGCGCACCGTTGTGCAGGCATGCGAAACCGGTCCCCAAAGCGATGCGGTCAATCAGCATATAGTAGGAAGTCGTGAGGGATACCACGCTGCAGAAAGTAAAACCGATCGATACAATCCGAAGCGCCGTGATCGACGGGGCAAGCGCCGCTCCGTCCCTGATCCCGAAAAGGCCGCAGAACTGCTTCGTAAAAATCCAGATCAGCGCGGTTGCCGCGATGCCTTCTATGATTGCTGCCTTGAGGCCGGATTTCATGATCCTTTTGATGAGCACATGGTTCTTTTCCCCGAAGTAAGTCCCGATCAGCGGCTGCAGCGCCGTGCCCACGCCGTCCATCACGACGCTGAACTCAATCAGGCTGACAACCACCGCGAGGGTAACCAGGCCGGTCTCGCCGAATCGGCTTGAAACAAAGCTGATCATCACAGCGTCCATCACGCCCCAGCAGATATAGACGCAGGAGTTCACGATGCTGTACCGCGACGTCAGCAGGAAATCCTTGAAGGACAGGTGCCATTTAAAGTGCAGCGTATTGCACTTGCGGAAGTAGTGCCACAGGCAGGTAAGAATACCGAGGCCGTTTCCGATAATGGACCCCAGGATGATACCCTTCATCCCGAGGGATTTTGTCAGGATAATGGAACAGATAATGTTCCCGCCGATCTGGAACCCGTAGCAGATATTGTTGCACAGCTCGTCTCCGTCGCTGTAAACCATCTGTTCGAGGTAGAAGATGACGATGGTCAGGAAGGCGTTGATCGGAACCAGGCGATAATACTCGAGCGCCCTCTCCAGGATTTCGCCCGTGATGCCGCACACGCTGAAATAGGTGTTCTGGAACACGAAGATCAGCAGCGCGGAGAGAAGCCCGATACCGATGCTGATAATCAGGCCCTGGCTGTAGATCTGATCCGCCCGGTCCTTTCGCATCGCGCCGACTTCCCTGGTGAAGACAACCCCGACGCCTGTTGAAACCAGGTCCCCGAAAAAGGTCACCACCGCCGTCACCGGTGTGATCGCGTTGATTCCGGCAACGCCCGTTGTGCCGATAAAGTACCCGGCAATGATGCTGTCGCTGAGCAGCATCAGGTACATGACCGCTGTGACGATCGTTCCGGATACCAGCATGGAACTGAATTTCTTTTCACAAAAACCTTTCATAGGCCCAAATCCCCGTTTCTTCTTCCGGCTTCAGCGCCGGTTTCGCATCAGATACAAACACCGCGTCCAAGCAATCCGGGGGCAGTGTCATGGTTGTTTCCTCCTGAATTCTTTTATCTGATTATCAGGGCTCTTCATGGAGCCGTCTGCGCATCATCAGCCGGTTGCATCCGTCCCGATATTCATATGCCAGCTCATCCACCATGGTTTTCACCATGTAGATCCCCAGGCCGCCGATGCCCCGCGCTTCCCCGGAAAGCGTGATATCGGGATCCGCTTTTGCCAGGGGGTCGAAAGGCGTTCCGCCGTCAATCAGGATAAAGGTTGCCACGTCGTTCTCCACGCTGCCGCGCATTTCCGCCCAGCCGTCTCCGGACGGATAGGCGTAAAGGGTCTGGTTGACATAGATTTCTTCCACGGCCATGCGCAGCTGTGTGCGCGCCTTGGTGGAACAGCCGTTGGTGTCAAGCAGCAGGCTGACAAAGGCCAGGATCAGATCCATCCCTTCCAGCTTCGCGGGGATTCTCAGCGTGTATTCTTCAGCCATTGTTTTCTTATCCTTTCTGAAATGGTCCGGGCCTGTTTTTTCAGTCATGAATCCGCCTGCGCGTCGTCAGGCGGCTGCCGTTGTCCCGGCATTACAGTCCCTCCAGCTTATCTGCCGGAACCCGGTTTTGATTCTCGATGCTTTCGATGATTCTGCCATCCTTCATCACAAAGTTCTGCCGCATCATCTGCGGAATCACCTGATTGTGAGTGACCATCAGGATGGTCGTGCCGAAGGCAGCATTGATTTTTTCCAGCATAATCAGGGTGTCCTTTGCAGTCGCCGAGTCCAGCGCACCCGTCGGCTCATCGCAAAGCAGTAGCTGCGGGTTTTTGATCAGCGCCCGCGCGATGGACACGCGCTGCTGCTATCCGCCGGAGAGCTGGTTGGGATACTTCCTTTCAATTCCGGCCAGTCCAAGCTGATCCAGCAGTGCTCCGTATTCCATGGGTTTGTCCGTCAGCCGTTCGGCCACACGGATATTGTCGCGGACGTTTAAATCCGGCAAAAGGTTGAAAAACTGGAAAATATAACCGATACTGTCACGGCGATACGCTCCGAGTTCCCGCTTTCCGAGCCCTTTCAGGGACTTCCCGCCGACCTGGATGTCGCCGTCGTCAATGACCTCGAGTCCGCCGATGCAGTTTAGAAGGGTGGATTTCCCGCAGCCGGATGAGCCGACAATCGAGGCGGTTGAGCCCTTTTCTATGGCAAGGTTCACGCCCTTCAGGATTTCCTGGCGTCCTTCTCCCGTTCCATAGCTTTTTTTCAAATTCGTTACCTGCAGATACATTTTCTTCTCCTTTTCACTCCCTGCTTCTGAGATAAAACAGCGTGTCTGTGCTTTCCACACGCTTCATCCCAAGAAACACGGATACCATAATAATGCCAAAGGCCCCTGCAAGATGCAGCAGGTATTCCGGCAGGTGATAGTCAATCATCAGTCCGATGGGGGTCGACGCAATCATCGAGGGCATGAAATACAGGGAGATCTGGTACCCCAGGAACAGGCTGACAGCCGCGCTCACACAGATCAGTGCAAACAGCCTGCCGATAACAAACCAGATCAGTTTGCCGTTTCCGTAACCGAAAGCTGACAGACAGGCAATGTCCTTTCTGCGCCGGACCACTGCAAACTGAATCAGATAGATCATGACCACCGCGTAAAACAGGATCGCCAGGGCACAGAAGATATCCCTGCTGGAAGCCACAACCGGTTCCAGGGCTTCCACAGGCGCAATCAGGTTCTCTTTCGTGGCAGCGCTGAACAGCTGATCCTTGCTGTAATCCAGCGCCGTATCCGAATAGATCATATTGTACGCGATGCCCTCTTTATGCAGGAGCGAACGCAAGTCACCGATTTTCATAAACACCGTGAGCAGCACGTTGTAATCTGTCTCAGCCCTGACCTGAAACTCATAGTCTTCCCCGGTCAGTGAATCAAAAACCGACAGTGTGTCGCCGGTCTTCAGGCCGTATCGGCTCGCCACGGCGGAGCTGATGGCCACGCCGCCGTTAAGCTCATCCACCGACAGGTCAAAATACGGTGGCCCGCTTTCAATGCCTACGAACTGTATATCACGGATATAGTCGTGGTCTTCCAGGGAGAATACGTACCGGTACGCGCTCTGCGCGCCCGGGGGCACTTCCGTCTGCTCTTCGCTTAATTCATAAACATTTCCGTAACGGATTTCTTCCGGCAGTCTTTCCTTTACCGTGGTACAGTAGAGTCCGACGCCGCGGCCGACCATGAAAATCGTTGCCGCCAGCAAACTCCCTGCCAGCATGGCTGCCGCAATACCCGCGGTTCCGCCCTTGCTCTCGTTGGAACCCCTGAGCAGCGACACCACAGGCCGCGACAGCTTTTTGCGGATCAGAAGCAGATTGATTGCGGTACAGACAAGGGGCGGCATTAAGACACAATACAGGAAAATGAGCGGATGCGTGATCATCGGGATGCTCGGAATGGAGTAATAGCCCTCGCTTGCAGCCACTTCCTCAAGGGTGAAGATCCGGCTGAGGATAAAACCCGCAAGCCCTCCGGCAAAGGCAACCAGCGCGAAAGGTAAAAGCAGAACCGGGAAGATGTCGCGCTTTTTGACGCCCATGGCCATCAGGGCGCCGATGGAAGGGTCCTGTTTGTCCAGCGAAAACTGTATGCGCAGGAAAAAGACCATGGAAATCAGGACCAGAAGGCCGATGCCTGTAATCATACCCACAAGGCCGTAGGGCGCATTGTCGTTTTTGCCGAATTCATGCGGCTGTTGTTGTCCACAGGCACAAAGGTAATCATATGGGGAAGCAGGCCAAGCTCCTCCACAAGCTGTTTCCTGAGTTCTTCATCCGTCGTCCCTTCCGCCAGGCGATAAGCGTAGATGTATATTTCATTTGTATCGGTCCCATAGGACTCAAGCAAGGGCCGGTAGCGCTCCCCGGTGACAAAGATGAGGCCGAAGGCCTCGCTGTTGAAGCTGTAGTCGTTCATGCCGGCTGAGGGTGAGTCGTAATCCGTAACGGAACCTATGTCGGAAATCCGCATACTCACATTGGCCAATGGGATCGCGTCCGATACCTGCAGCTCGTGGTGATAGGCATAGCACTTTTCCAGCACCGCCTCCGAATCCGACTGCGGAAGCGCACCGTCATCCAGCACAATCCGGTCAATCGACTCTCTCGTTTTCATGACACGCAGGATGGACCCATCCTCCTGGACGGTATCAAAGTAAAACGCCCGCTCCAGCGTATATCCTTTTGTGTGATTGACTCCTCTTCCTGCGAACTGAGCGGTTCTGTCACCTGAAACTGTCCGTCCTCAGCGTTTGAGACCCGGTAGTTTTCCTCACACCCCCGGTCATAAGAATATGTAATTCCCGCAAAGGCGGACGCAATAAACATACCCACCGCCACAAGGATTCCCATCAGGACATAGGTTCCCAGATCTCGTTTCAGATTGACGGGAACCGTTTTAAACAGGGTTCTCCACATACAACAGCTATTCTCCCTTCGTTCAGCTCTGTATTCGGGTAGAATATCCCCTATTTATGGAGTTTTGTATTTCACAGGCATTATATCTCATCGATTGGCTCACATGCCGAACACAGCGTCCAGGCCCGTATTCTGCAGCACGTCCTGGAAATTTTCTCCCACGTTGCTCAGTTTCATGCCGCCGCCTGCCGCTTTCATCTGCTTGAAGGTGGCAAGCAGGACCCGCAATCCGGCGGAGGAGACGTAGTCGCACTCCGTGAAATCCAGGGTCAGTTCCTTCACGCCGCCCAGTTCCTTGTCCAGAAGCGCGGTCAGCTCCGGCGCGGTCATGGTGTTGAGCTCACCGGAAAGGCGAACGGTCAGCTGGGTTCCGTTTTTGTCTGTGGTCAGTGTCATTGTTGTTTCCTCCCTCTGTTATTTAATCGTAAGAATAACCATGGTGATATCGTCGAACTGGGGTACCCCGGTTGCAAACAGGTTGACGTCCTCGAAGATACGGTCCAGCACCTCCTCGCCCGGGCAGTCCCTGGCGCTGTCCAGCACCTGCTGCAGGCGCTCGTTGCCGTAAAGGTTCTTTGCCCGGTCATGGGCCTCCACCACGCCGTCGGTAAACAGCAGCAGCCGGTCCCCGGGTTCGAGCTGGATCTCGCCCTGGCGGTACATGGTGAATTCGATTCCGCCCAGGAACAGTCCGTGATTCACCTTGATCTCCTCGCAGGGCTGGCCTTTGTGCTGGATCATCGGGTAATTGTGCCCGGCGTTGGTATACTGCAGGGTCATCGTCCGGGTATCCAGGATGCCGATCCAGGACGTGGCGAACATCCCCGCCTCGTTGTTTTCGCACAGCCGGGCGTTGACGGCGGTGAAAATCTCCGACGTGCTTCCCTGGGTCAGCGCGTAGTCCTTGATCATGGTCTTGGACGTCATCATGAACAGGGCCGCCGGCGTGCCCTTGCCGGATACGTCCGCGATCAGGAAGCAGATATGGTTTTCATCGATGGTGAAATAATCGAAGAAATCGCCGCCTACCTCCTTGGCGGTATGCATGCTTGCCCGCAGGTTCACTTCCGGATGATCCGGGAATTCCGGCGCTACAGGCGGCAGGGCGTCGATCTGGATGCGGGTGGCCATGTTGAGTTCTGTCTCCGTGGCCGCCAGTTTGCTGCTCTTATCGTTGAAAATGATGCAGTACATAATGATCAGGGATACCAGGATCATTCCGTACTGGGACGCGTTGCCGAACGTTCCTCCGACCATAATATAGTTGACAAGCGGCAGGAAGATGAACGTCAGGCCGGCAATTTTCTGGTTGATCGGGCGTTTGCACCGGAGGATCAGGATCGCCGTCACGAGGGATACCGTAATGAGGTAGATATCCTCTATGATGGAAATGTCCGTAGCCTCGTAGAATCCCTGCGCGTCAATCCGGAAGGTGAGCGGCCAGAAGATATTGGCCAGGATGACAAGGCTTTCAATGGTCAGCAGCCAGGGTACTCCTTTTTCCGCCCATTTCGCGAGTTTCCCCTCAAAGACGAGCGTGCTTCTCACGTACTGGTAGAAGTAATAAATCATCATAAGGTCAATCAGCTTGCTGAGCAGGGCGAATGTGAAGGTTAATCCGTTCCGTTCCGGCACGCCCATCGTGAAATAAAGCAGGAAATTGACCGCGAAACCGGCGCTGACAAAAAGATTCAGGATTCGGAACTCCTCTGTTCCGTCTCCTCTCTGTTTCATGCATCCGTAGAACAGGCCTGCGGCAACCAGCGCCCCGATCGCGTCCACGCCGCAGTCGAACAGGAACGCCTGCATCCTCGCGTAAATATTCTGATCGATATAAGCCACTGAGGACAGCGCGACTGTAAGCAGCGCGACTGCCACTGTAAAGATCAGCCCGATTAGCGACGTGTTTTTCTTCAGTTTTTCAATCATGGCTATGCCGGCCCTCCTGATGAATCATCTTTTCTGTCAGTCAGGAACAATCACGGAACACGCTTCCGTTCAGGTATGCGCAAACGCAAAAAACGTCGTTCCGGCACGGACAGAGTCCTGAAACTCTTTTTTCTGTAAAATAATAACAGGATTATTATACTTTTTTTTGATTTCGCCGTCAAGGCACTTTTCCAGATTGTCCACGGCTCACGCATGAATCTTCCGGATAACTTTCTCGAGATAGTCATCGTCG
>CAMVEB010000022.1 GCA_947166385.1 uncultured Clostridia bacterium
GCGCGACGGTTACCTCCAACGCGGTGCTGAAGGCGATCAACGGTCTGCTCAGCGGCTCAGAGCCTGCGGCAGAACAGCCCGCGGAGGAAGGGAAAACCCCTGAAGAGAAACCACAGGAAGAAGAGAAACCCACCGAAGAAAAACCGGCGGAACAGCCGAAGAATGAAAAGACAGAAAACGGCGGCTTATACGGCAGCTACCTGGTGGAAAAGGAAACCAACTTCAGCTTCATCCGGGTGCTGGTCGGCATGAAGAACGGGGAAATCACCAGCTGCAAGATTCTGTCTGAGGCAAAGAGCGAGGGCAGCGATTTCCTGACAGATGAAATCAAGGAAGTCTGGGCGAAGGCGATCGTGGAGAACCAGACCGCGGAGACGGATGCCATTACCGGCGCGACGCTGCAGTTCTCCGCCGGCGCGGTGCGCGAGGCCATGACGGAGATCCTGGCCGGCATGAACAGTGAAGCGGCGCCGGAAGAAGCGCCGGCGGCTGAAGAGGCCCCTGCCGCTGCGCAGGAAACTGCCGAGAAAGCGGAGAAAGCTGACAGCAGCCAGGCCATCTATGCCAGCTACCTGGTGGAAAAGGAAACCAACTTCAGCACGATCCGGGTGCTGGTCAGCGCAAGAAGCGGAGAGATTACCAGCTGCAGGATTCTGTCTGAGGCAAAGAGCGAGGGCAGCGATTTCCTGACGGATGAAATCCGTGAAGCCTGGGCGAAGGCCATCGTGGAAAATCAGACCGCGGAGACGGACGCCATTACCGGCGCGACGCTGCAGTTCTCCGCCGGTGCGGTGAAGGAAGCAATGTCAGAGATTCTGGATCAGATCAACGGGAAATAAGCCCCGAGGAGAATCCTTTCGGAGACCGCTGCCTGTGCGGCGGCCTCCCTTTATAAAGGAAAGAGGCTTTGGAACAGCATGAAGAAGATTTGGAAATTTCTTTCTTCCATGAAATTCGCGGTCGCACTGCTGATTCTGCTGGCGGCTGCCTGTGCGCTGAGCTCCCTGGTAGAACAGGGACTGACACGGGAAGCCTATGCTGCCCGCTACGGAGAAAGCATGGCGAACGTACTCCTTGCGCTGCAGGTCAATGATGCCTACCACAGCATCTGGTTCATTGCGCTGAGCGGTTTTCTCTGCCTGAACCTGATCCTGTGCAGCGTGATCCGGTTTCCTTTTTTTCTGCGCCGGTACCGGCGGGAAAAGACAGCCGGCTGCCGGGCCATCGGCCTGTGGGGCGCGTGGGTCTGCCATCTGGGCATTCTGCTGCTGATTGCCGGGTTCGCTCTTGGCCAGATGACCCTTCGTGAAACGACGGTCTGGGGGATTCCGGGGGATACCAGACGGATGGAGGAAACCGGGCTGGATATCACTATTGATGATTTCAGGACGGAGACCCGGGAAGACGCTAGCGTTGCCCAATATGTGACGGATATCACCGTAACGGATCCCGCGACAGGGAAAACTGAGAAAGCCTCGGTCAGCGTGAACTGGCCGGCGGAGGTCGGCGGCTTTCATCTGTACCAGAACAACACGGGTCCAGCCGCACGGGCAGTGGTGACCCGGAACGGATCCGAAACGCAGCGGAAGACCCTGCTGCCGCAGCAGAGCATGGCGGAGAGCGTACTGGGTTTGGAAGACCGGCCTGAATATGCCTTCTACTTTGCGGGCATTCGCACCATGCGGGAAGAGGGGCAGGAGGACCGGACGCTGTACCTGTACGACCTGTATAAAAACGGCATTCTGGAACAGAGTTACTACTTCTTCGGCGAGGGCAGTGTGGAGATCGGGGAGGACAGGATTACCTTCACTCCGGAAACCTTTACGCTACTGGTGGCGAGGGAGGATCGTTTCGCCCCGCTGGCATTCATCGGCGGAGTGATCACGCTGGCCGGCCTGGCCATGGCTTTCTACCTGCAACCGAAGAAAAAGGAGACATATCATGCAGAACGCTGAGAACATCCTCTTCACTGTTTCCATGGCGGGATACTTTGCGGCGATGGCGTTGTATTTTCTTTTCATCGCGATGAAGAAGGAAAAAACGGCGAAGATTGCCGGGTGGGTCCAGACGGACGCACTGCTGCTCCACACCGCGGCGTTGGTGCTGAGGGGGATCGAAGCCGGCCGCCTGCCGATGACCAACCAGTATGAATTTGCCACATGCTTTGCCTGGGCGCTTTGTCTGGTCAGTCTGATCTTCATGCGGAAATACCGGTTTAACGTGCTGGGCGCCTTCGCCATGCCGGTGGTGTTCCTGATGATGGGATACGCGGCCATGCAGAGCCGGGATATCAAACCGCTGATGCCGGCTCTCCAGAGCGGCTGGCTGGCTTTCCATGTTTCTACGGCGATCATTGCTTACGGTGCTTTCGGCGTCAGCGCTGCCTTGGGGGCGATCTTCCTGATGCGGGGACGGATGAAGGAGGAAGGCTTCCTGGCCCGGCATATCCCGGATGCGGACAGGGTGGATCAGATTGCCTACCGGAGTGTCTGCCTGGGGTTTCTTTTTCTGACGATCACGATCATTACCGGTGCGATCTGGGCGGAACGTGCCTGGGGCAGCTACTGGAGCTGGGATCCAAAGGAAACCTGGTCCCTGGTGACATGGATCATTTACGCGGTATACCTGCACCTGCGGCTGCGCCGGGGATGGAAAGGAAAGGCCGCCGCGGTTTTCGCCGTGATCGGGTTTATCTGTGTCATTTTCACATATATCGGCGTGAACACTTTCCTGCCGGGTATACACAGCTATGCGTGAGGCAAGAGATGAAGGGAGAAATATCCATGATGAAGAAACTGATTCTGGTATTGCTGGCGATGATGCTGATGGGAGGGAGTTTTGCGATGGGAGAGTTTGTTTCGGAACCCTGGTACGCGGAGGCGCTGAAAGGCTGCGAAATGTCACAGGGGAACAACCTGCGGCTGAAGAAAGTGATTGACCGGGCACAGAGCGGGGAAGTGATCACCATCGCTACCGTGGGCGGATCCATCACGGAAGGCGCGGCGGCTTCCACTTACGCTGAATGCTGGGCCTGCCGGTTTGCCAAACGGTTCGGGACTGCCTACGGGACGGCTAACGGAGAGAACGTGGAGCTGATCAACTCCGGTGTGGGCGGCACGCCTTCCCCCTTCGGATGGATGCGGTACGGACGGGACGTGCTGGAACGGGTATCGGAAAGGGATCCGGACGGATATCCGGACATCGTGGTGATCGAATATGCCGTGAACGACTGGGAGGAGCCTACGAAGGGCCGCTGCTATGAGTCCATGGTGAAGGAAATTCTGAGCCAGCCGAACAAACCGGCGGTGATTCTGCTGTTCTCCTCGCGGAAAGACGGATGGAACCTGCAGGGAAAGCTGCGGAAAGTGGGCGACCGGTACGACCTGATGATGGTTTCCATCAGCGACGGGATTCATCCGCATATTGACAGCGACTTCCCAGCGGAAGAATGGTACAAGGACGACTACCATCCGAAGTCTGTCGGGCATCGAATGATGGGAGACGCGCTGATGCAGGCCATTGAAGATGCGAATGCCGCAGAGACGGCATCGGCGGATATTGACCTGGACGTGGAACCGGTGTTCGGGACGGACTTCATGGGACTGCAAACTGTATATGGCGACCGGGATGCGGAAGGTTTTACCGTAGAACGGGGAGGGTTTGACAAGAACGACTTCCAGGCATACCGGAACCAGCCGGTGGGGCTGGTGTGCGGGCTGAACTTTCATCATGACCTGACTTCCCCTGATGAACCACTGAAGATTACCGGCACCTTCCGGAAACTGCTGGTGGCCTGGAAGGCAACCGCGGATACCACCTTTGGCGCGGCAGAAATCCTGGTGGACGGCCAGGTGAAGAAAACACTGAAAAACGGCAGCGGCAAATGGGGTCAGAGCGAAGTGGTTCTGGTGTTCGACGCGGCGGAAGCCGAAGAGCATACTGTGGAAATCCGTGTGACGGAGGAGAAAAAATGCTTCACCGTGACCGCGGTCAGCTTTCAGTAAACGATCGGGATGATTTTGCCAGGGAGCATGCGGAGACGCATGCTCCTTTTCAAAAACCTGAAAAATCTGTTGCAAGCGGACGGATCTTCCGGTATAATGAAAACAGAAGGACAACCTGATACGACCGAGACCGACAGACAGGAGGATACTATGAAACTCTTACAAAAAATGGTTTGCCTGTTTCTCTCCCTGGCGCTGATGTTCGGCGCTTCCGCCCTTGCGGAAACAGCGCCGGCGGAAACCCTGTTCACGCCGGGAACCTATGAAGCCTCATCACAGGGTATGTTTGTGGCAATCAAGGTGCAGATCACGGTGAGCGATACGGCCATCACCAACGTGATCATTGACGCGACCGGGGAAACCCCCGAGCTGGGCGGCATTGCTGCCGGGAAACTGGCTGAAGCGATCCTGCTGGCGCAGACACCGAATGTGGATACGGTCAGCGGCGCGACGGTTTCCAGCAAGGCCATTATCGCGGCGGCGACGGAAGCCCTGGTGGCAGCCGGCGCGGATATCGCCGTGCTGGACGCCAACCGCAGGGACGTGGGCGGCGAGGATACGCCCAAGGGAGAAAAAGAGGTAACGACCGACGTGGTCGTGGTGGGCGCCGGCGGCGCGGGCATGGCGGCGGCGATTATGCTGCACCAGGCCGGGAAAGATTTCGTGATTCTGGAGAAGATGCCCTATGCCGGCGGCAATACGACCAAGGCGACGGGCGGTATGAATGCAGCAGAAACCCATTACCAGAAGGAACAGGGCATCGAGGATTCCAAAGCGCTCTTTGCCGCAGACACGATGAAGGGCGGTCACGCACTGAACGATCCGCAGCTAGTGGCAACCATGGCAAACCTGTCCTCCGACGCGATTGACTGGCTGGATACCATTGGCGCGGCGCTGCCGAAGATTTCCTTCTCCGGCGGAGCCTCCGTGAACCGGATTCATGCTCCGGAGGATGGATCCGGCGTCGGCAGCTACCTGGTGGACCGCTTCTCAGCAAAACTGGCGGAGCTGGGTGTGGAAATCCTGTTCAACACAAAGGCCACCGAGCTGCTGACGGACGCGGAAGGCAAGATCAGCGGCGTGAAAGCGGAAGGCGAGGATGCCAACTATACCTTCCACTGCAAGGCTGTGATCCTGGCGACCGGCGGATTCGGCGCCAACGAGGAAATGTACACCCAGTACAGGCCCGATCTGAAGGGCACGGTGACGACCAACGCCCCGGGCGCCACGGGCGACGGCATTGTCATGGCTCAGGCGCTGGGAGCCGACCTGGTGGATATCGAGCAGATCCAGCTGCACCCGACCGTGGAGCAGACCACCTCGATGCTGATTACCGAATCTGTCCGCGGCGACGGCGCGATTCTGGTCAACCAGGGCGGGCTGCGCTTCACCAACGAACTGCTGACCCGCGACGCGGTGTCCGCAGCGGAACTGGAGCAGGAAGGACAATACGCCTACATCATCTTTGATCAGAACCTGCGGGATCACCTGAAGGCGATCGAAAAGTATGTGAAGGCGGAGCTGACCGTGCAGGCGGATACGATTGAAGGTCTGGCGGAGCAACTGGGCATCGACGGCACCGTGCTGGCGAAGACCCTGGCGGACTGGAACGAATGTGTGAAGAACCAGCGGGATCCTGAGTTCGGCCGCTCTACCGGCATGAACGCAGACCTGACCACCGCACCGTACTACGCGATCAAGATTGCTCCCGGCATCCATCATACGATGGGCGGCGTGAAGATCGACACAGCGGCCCAGGTCATCAATACCGAAGGCCAGCCGATCGCCGGCCTGTTTGCGGCGGGCGAGGTTACCGGTGGCGTTCACGGCGGAAACCGGCTGGGCGGCAACGCGGTGGCGGATATTGTGATCTTCGGCCGGATCGCGGCCCAGAGCGCGATCGACTACATCAAATAACCCCGGAACAGAAGCACAGCAAAAGGAGCATGCCGTAACGCATGCTCCTTTTCCAATGGGATCAGTTTACTTTACGCACTCCGCGCCCTTTTCCATCGCCTGGCGGTTAATGGGCAGGAGGTGCTCTTTTTTCGGACCGAAGGTGGCTTTCAGAGCCTCCATGGCGGAGTCGATGGAGACGACGCCGGTCTTCGCCAGGATGGCGCCGAGCATGACCATGTTGGCCGTGCGCGCGTTCCCCAGCTGTTCGGCAATGCCGTTGCAGTCCACGGGAATGGCGGTGATATCGTCCCGGTCCGGGGTGATATCGATCAGGGAGGAGTTATACAGCATGATGCCGCCTTTTTCCATGGCGGGAGTGAACTTGATCATGCTGGGTTTGTTCATAATTACGGCGATCGGAATCTCCGTCACCAGGGGGGAACCGATGGGCTCATCGGAGATGACCACGGCGCAGTTGGCTTCGCCGCCGCGCATCTCGGGCCCGTAGGAGGGCATCCAGGACACGTTCATGCCTTCATGCATGGCGGCCTTGGCCAGCAGCTGGCCGATCAGCAGGACACCCTGCCCGCCGAAACCGGCAATCAGGAATTGAGCTTCCATGGATTATTCCACCTCCTTTTTCACACCGAGGGGATACTGGGGAATCATATTGTCCGCCAGCCACTTCAGGGCTTCCTGCGGGGTCATGCCCCAGTTGGTGGGACAGGCGGAAAGCACTTCGATCATGGAGAAACCCTTGCCGGCGATCTGTGTCTCGAAGGCTTTTTTGATGGCCTTTTTGGCTTCCATGATGTGCTTGACATCATGCACGGAAACACGGGCGATATAGGCGGGGCCGTCCAGCGTGGCGAGCATTTCACTGACGCGGATCGGATAGCCGCAGAGCTTCGGATCCCGGCCGTAGGGGGAGGTGGTGGTTACCTGACCCGGCAGGGTGGTCGGGGCCATCTGGCCGCCGGTCATGCCGTAGATCGCGTTATTGACGAAGATTACGGTGATGTTTTCCCCGCGGGTGGCGGCATGGGTGATTTCCGCCGCACCGATGGAGGCCAGGTCACCGTCGCCCTGATAAGTGAAGACGATGTTGGACGGGTTCACGCGCTTGCAGCCGGTGGCAACGGCCGGGGCGCGGCCGTGAGCCGCCTCCATCATGTCACAGTTGAAGTAGTCGTAAGCGAAGACCGCGCAGCCGACCGGGGCGATGCCGATGGTCTTTTCCTGCACGCCGAGCTCGTCAATCGCTTCGGCTACGAGACGATGGATGATGCCGTGGGTGCAGCCGGGGCAGTAATGCAGGGGCTTATCGGTCAGCAGCTTTGTTTTCTCATACACAACAGCCATGCTTATTTCCCCTCCTTTGCCAGATTTTCCACCTGGGTGATGATCTCGCGCACGGTGGGCACAATGCCGCCAGTGCGGCCGAAGAAATGAACGGGCTTCCTGCCCTCGACGGCCAGCTTCACGTCATCCACCATCTGGCCCATGGACATTTCCACGGTCAGGAAGGCTTTGGCGTGCTCCGCAGCCTTCGCGATGGGGGCAGCGGGGAAGGGCCACAGGGTGATGGGCCGGATCAGGCCGGCACGGATGCCTTCCGCCCGGAGCTTGCGCATGGCGCTGCGGGCGATTCGGGCGGTGGTACCGTAGGCTACGATCACGTAGTCGGCATCATCGGTCAGCTCTTCCTGCCAGCGGCATTCCTCCCGCTCCATAACGGCGTACTTTTCGTACAGGTGGTTGACATGCTTCTCCAGGACGGCGGGATCAATGTACAGGGAATTGATCACAGCCCGATCCCTGCCGCAGCCGGGCTTCCAGCCGGTGGCCGCCCAGGTTTTGGGCGGAAGATCCGCCTGCTGTTTGCGCTCGGGCATTTCCACGGGCTCCATCATCTGACCGATCAGACCATCGCCCATGATCAGCACGGGATTGCGGTATTTATCAGCCAGGTCGAAAGCTTCCTGCGTGAGCTCCACGGCCTCCTGCACGGAGGAAGGGGCCAGCACCAGCATCCGGTAGTCGCCATGGCCGCCACCGCGGGTGGACTGGTAGTAATCGCTCTGGGCAGGCTGGATGGAGCCCAGACCGGGGCCGCCGCGCACCATGTTGACGATGACGCAGGGCAGCTCAGCACCGACGATGTAGCTGATGCCTTCCTGTTTCAGGGAGATTCCGGGGCTGGAAGAAGATGTCATGACCCGGGCACCGGCACCGGCCGCGCCGTACACCATGTTGATGGCGGCCACTTCGCTCTCCGCCTGCAGGAAACAGCCGCCCTCGATCTTCGGGAGCCGCTTGGACATGTACTCGGGAACCTGGTTCTGGGGGGTAATGGGATAACCGAAGAAGAAGCGGCATCCGGCCTGGATAGCGGCTTCAGCGATCGCTTCATTCCCCTTCATGAGCATTTTTTCACCCATGGATTCGCTTCCTCCTTATTTTTCGACTTTGATGACAGCATCGGGGCACATCCGTGCGCAGAACGCGCAGCCGATGCAGCTTTCCTGATCAGTGATCCCAATGGGATGATAACCTTTGGTGTTGATCTCCTTGCTCAGCGCAAGCAGATGCTTGGGACAAACCTCGGCACACAGGCCGCAGCCCTTGCAGGTCTCGCGGTCAATGGTCAGTTTGGCCATGGCATTCCGCCTCCTTCAAGATGGTATTGAATGTATTATAGGGATTCCGGCTTTTTGCGTCAATGGGAGCGGGAACCCGGAAAGCCGGAAAGGCACGAAAAGAACAACCCGGATTTGCTTTCAGAGCACTTCCGTCTTCAGAAAATCCGCCAGAAGCAGCCCGGCCTTCCGGTTCCACTCGGCGGAGGGGTGCCAGCGGGCACCGGTATCTTCCTCCCGATAGTCGGGAAGGGCAAAGGAGAAAACGTCCTGCACGCCTTCTTCCCGGGCCAGGGTGACCGCCTCCCGGCCAAGCTCGGGGTGGCAGTCGGACGCTGGCAGGATCCATACGATCTTCGCCCCGGGGTTATGGCGCCGGACCAAGCGAAGGAAGGACAGGCAACCCTGCAGGACGGTATCCCGGTCCTGCTCGAAGGAGTGCTTTTCGTTCATTCCGTTCTGGTCGTTGGTCAGGAGACGGATGCATACGATATCCGGCTGCCACAAGGAAAAATCATAGGGCTTGCAGCAGCCACGGCGTTCCGCCGCGGGGCCGCGCAGCACGCCGCAGATCTCCTCATAGTGCGCGGGCATGTTATGAGCGGCGCTGTGCTCCCAGTTCCAGCAGACACCCCAGCCACTCTGGGACAGGACGCGGCGCTCGGCATCCAGCTCCCGACAGGCAATCTCCGAATAATTGCCGCAGGCGGAGAACCACAGGGGGATCCACTCCTCATTGCCACGGGGAGCCAATGCCCCTTCGCCGGAGGTGAGACTGTCCCCGATAAACTCGATCTTCCACTTCCGAGGGGGCAGGGGGGCCAGCTCCCCGTTGAGACGCAGGGAGCGAAGCAGCACGGTGGCCTCCGGGTTGTCGGGCATGCACTGGGTTTCCTTCATCAGCGTGATGACGCGGGTATAGTTTGGGTCCATCCCAAGGACCAGCGGATAGAACCGAACTCCCGGCTCCACCGGAAAGCGACAGACCGGTCTGCCGTCCGCCAGGACGGCCATGTACATGACAGGATTCAGGGCAGGGGCTTCCAGCTCGGCCCACAGATCAGCCCCGCGGAAAGCGCACTCCAGCCCGGCCCCGGTCCAGTCCAGCGCGGGGACGTCCTGCTCCGGGTCCATCCGCCCGAGCAGGCGCAGCCGC
Source organism: uncultured Clostridia bacterium (assembly GCA_947166385.1). GTDB lineage: Bacteria > Bacillota > Clostridia > Christensenellales > Aristaeellaceae > Aristaeella. The sequence goes on from CAMVEB010000022.1 coordinate 9,699, forward strand.
GGATCGTCAAAAGAAACAGGAATGACTTGCATCGGTTTATCTCCTCCTGTAAAAGCAGAAAAGCCGGGTCCCTGGGACCCGGCGGGAATCATCGGATTATTTCAGCATGGATTTTTCCCAGCAGTCGTAGGGCCTGAGACCCAGCAGCTCCACGACAGTCGGCGCCACATTGGCCAGGCCGAAGGGGGAGTCCGTATCCATCTCATGGCGCTCGTCCTTATCATGAATGATAAAGGGAACGGGATTCAGACTGTGGGCGGTGCGCACGGACACGACACCTTTCTTGTTCTTCTCCAGCATCTGATCGCTGTTGCCGTGGTCCGCCGTGACGATCAGGATACAGCCGTGTTCGTCACAGACCTTCAGGATGCGGGCCAGGCAAAGATCCACCGTCTCCACGGCGATCTCGGTCGCGTCCAGGTTGCCTGTATGGCCCACCATGTCGCCATTGGGGAAGTTGCAGCGGATAAAGCCGTATTTGCCGCTTTCGATGGCCGCGATGACCAGGTCGGTAATCTCGGTTCCCTTCATCCAGGGACATTCGTCAAAGGAACGGACGTCAGAGGGAACTTCCTGCCAGGTTTCCAGCTCCTCGGAGAACTTTTCAGAGCGGTTGCCATTCCAGAAATAGGTCACATGGCCGTACTTCTGGGTTTCAGAGCAGGCGTATTCATTGATGCCGTTTTCCACCAGCAGCTCGGTCAGCGTATGGCGGATCTGGGGCGGAGAAACCAGGTATTTGTGGGGAATATGCAGGTCGCCGTCGTATTCCAGCATACCGGCATACTTTACCTGCGGGACAGCGCCCCGGTCAAACTTATCAAAGGAAGCATCCCCGTCAAAGGCCATGGAGAGCTCAAGCGCGCGATCGCCGCGGAAGTTGAAGAGAATTACGCTGTCTCCGTCCTTCATGGGACCGACGGGCTGGCCGTTTTCCCCGATCACGAAGGCCGGGAGATCCTGATCGATCACACCGGGCTGCTCATTGCGGTAGGTTTCAATGGCTTCACGGGCACTGCTGAAGAAAGCGCCTTCCCCGTCGATCACATTGTACGGGCTCCTGCCGTGGACGTGCACGTCCCACCCGGCCTTGACCATGCCCCAGTTGGCCTGGTAGCGGTCCATAGTGATCTGCATGCGGCCGCCGCCGGAGGCGATACGCCCGTCAAAAGAGCTGTCATTCAGCGCAGCCAGGGTTTCTTCCAGCTGGTCAACATAATCCAGGGCGGAGGTAGCGGGAACATCCCGGCCGTCAAGCAGGATATGCACGCGGGCCTTCTTTACGCCCTCGGCCTTGGCTTCCTTCAGCATGGCCAGCAGATGGGAAATATTGCTGTGCACATTCCCGTCGGACAGCAGGCCGATAAAATGCAGCGTGGTGCCAGCGGAGATAACGGAGCCAACCAGGTCTTTCCAGGTTTCACTCTGGAAAATGGAACCGGACTCGATGGATTCGTTTACCAGCTTGGCGCCCTGGGAATAGATCTGGCCGCAGCCCAGCGCGTTGTGCCCCACTTCGCTGTTGCCCATATCGTCATCGGAGGGAAGGCCAACGGCTGTCCCGTGGGCCTTGATGATCCGGAAGGGATCGTTGGCCTTTAAATAATCCAGGGTCGGCGTCGTGGCCCGCCGGACCATATTGCCCAGCTCATCCGGGGTCTCGCCCACGCCGTCCATTACAACCAGCACTACGGGTTTTTTCATCATTGCATGTTCCTCCTGTCTGATAAAAACTCACATCATTCAGAATACAGCAGACGGCACGAAATGTCAATCATTTCAAGGGCTGACCGGCACCCGAATACCTTTTCTTCCGCCGAGACTTCCGACGCGGATCAGATGGGGCGGAGAAAGGCTGCAGACATGGGGTGAAAGCCCTTGATGGCCGGGAAAGCTCACTGATTTCCGGGGCGTTGACGGGAGAAAGAAGAGGGAGTATAATATCCGCAAGCCACTTGAAGCTTCTTCGGGGATGGGTGTAATTCCCTACCGGCGGTATAGCCCGCGAACTGAGCTGCAAAGCCCAGCCGATCCGGTTGGATTCCGGAGCCGACAGTACAGTCTGGATGAGAGAAGAAACGGTACAGCAGATCCGGCGTGATCCGCCTTGAACCTGTCCGCCCCTCAGAGCGAAGCTGCTTTGGGGGGCAAAGTATTTTTATGAGGAAAGGCGAAGGTGACTGGAATGAAAACCCATACCAACAGAAGCTGCATCTTTGCGGCAAGCATGACACTCGGAGTGATTCTTTATGCACTGTTTCGCATTTTATTGGAGAACTCCGTACTGTCGGCGGCTCCATCTTTTTTCATTATTCAGCTGATCGCTCTTGCTGTGGCAGAGATGATCTGCAGGACATTGAAGCTGGCTCCCCCGAAACGTCTGACCGTCGCGGATATGACGCGGATTGCTGTTCTGGCGGCGGCGGCTTCCATCCTGTTCCTGGTGGAGATTCCCGTGGTAGCTTTCTATAAGCTGGACCTTTCGAATATCCCGGCCCTGCTGGGTGCCTTCTCCATGGGAACCGTTCCCGGGCTGATTATTCTGGGACTGAAAAGCGCCATTGGCCTGCTGCACTCTTCGAGCGCGGGCGTCGGCGAGCTGGCGGATTTCGTGATGGGAGCGGCGCTGCTGATTCCGGCCAGCCTGATCTATCACCGGAACAAGACCCGGAAGACTGCACTGGTCGGAATGGCGATCGGAACCGTCTGCACGGCGGTCGTCGGCGTGCTGGTGAATAAGTTCATTATGCTCCCTTTCTATATGGGTGCTTTCCATATGGATATGCAGGGAATCCTGGGCTTTGCAAATGTGGGCGGCGTGGACAGCGAATGGAAGCTGCTGCTGATGATCACGGGACCGTTCAACCTACTGAAGGGGATTGTGCTGAGTGTGGTGACTGGGTTGATTTACAAGCCGTTGAGTCCGATTCTTCACGGGAAGAAGTAAATTTGGAGGACCAGAGCATGCCGATGGATGGACTGACAGTCGGGTTTATTACCCGGGAACTGAATCAAACGCTGCTGGGCGGAAGGGTGGACCGGATTACACAGCCGGAACGGGATGCCGTGGTGATGATCATCCGCGCCGGGAGTGAGAACCACAGGCTGTTGCTTTGTGCCTCTCCGAACAACGCCCGGTGCCATCTGACAGCAGGGGCCTTTTCCAACCCGCTGGAGCCGCCGGCGCTGTGTATGCTGATGCGCAAGCAGCTGCTGGGCGCCCGGATTGCGGAGATCCGTCAGGAGGAAGGGGACCGGATCGCCCGGATTGACTTTGACGCGATGAACGAGATGGGCGATCCGGTGCGGCGGCGGCTGGTGCTGGAGATCATGGGCCGACACAGCAATCTGATGCTGCTGGACGAGAACGGGCGGATTGTGGAAGCGGCACGGCATGTAAACGCAGAGATGAGCCGGGTGCGCCAGATCCAGCCGGGCATGGCGTACGCCCCGCCGCCTGCGCAGGGGAAACTGAACCCGGAGACGCTGACGGACGCGGAGCTAGCCGAAAGGCTGGAAGGGTACCGGGGCGGCAGCTTTGAGCGGGCGCTGGCAGATACCGTGTGCGGACTGAGCCGGGCGGCGGCAGAGGAACTGGCCTGCCGCGTGCTGCGGCCGGGCGAGAACTGGCCGGAGGATCTGGAAGATGCCTGCGGGAGGCTGGAGGGTTTCCTGCAGCGGATGCCCGGAATGGCGGATGCCCGTGTGCTGAGGGGGGAAGACGGTGAAGTGCTGGATGTGTTCCCTTTCCCCTACCTGAGCCGAAGCCGGGAACAGCAGGAGCCTTTCAGCAGCCTGAGCGCGGCACTGGACTGCTATTATGCATCACGGGACGCGAAAGACCGGCTGAGCCAGAAAAGCGCCGGGATGATCCGAACGCTGAAGGGGCAGACGGAACGCTGCCTGCGGAAGCTGTCGCTGCAGGAAGAAGAACTGGCTTCAGCCGCGAAAATGGAAGAATACCGACGGATGGGGGAGGCGATCAATGCCAATCTGTACCGGCTGAAGAAGGGAATCACGGAGGCTGTGCTGCCGGACTGGTCCGATCCGGAAGGCGGGACACTCACCGTGCCAATGGATATCCGGCTGACACCCAGCCAGAATGCCCAGAAGTATTTCAAAAAATACCAGAAGGCCCGGTCCGCCCGGGAGACAGCGGCCATCCAGCGGGATAAGACACTGGAGGAGCTGGATTACCTGGAAAATATGCTGACGGATACGGAACAGTGCGGAAGCGAGAGCGAGCTGGAGGAGATCCGGCAGGAGCTGGTACGCACGGGTTATCTGAAGAAGAATACCAATCGGAAAACACAGCGGCAGCTGCCAGCCAGCCAGCCTCTGCGCTACCGGAGCGCGGACGGGATCGAGATCCTCGTCGGGAAGAATTCCATCCAGAATGACCGACTGACCCAGGGAGCCCGGGACGGCGAGATGTGGCTGCATGCCAAGGATATGCCCGGAAGCCACGTGATCATTCGGGCAGAGGGGGAGATCCCGCGGGAAACACTGATGCAGGCGCTGCGGCTGGCAGCCTGGTACAGCAAGGGAAAGCTGTCCTCCACCGTGCCGGTGGACTATACGCTGAAAAAGTACGTAAAAAAACCTTCCGGGGCAGCGCCGGGGAAGGTGATCTATACGCACCAGAAGACGGCTTACATGACCGTCAGCGAAGCGGAAATCCAGGCGATGGAGAAGACCGGAGGATAAATCAGGATCTGCCGCGCAGCGGCTTTTTCCAGCAGCCGGAGAGCAGAAAAGCGAAACCGACCAGGAAGGGCACGCAGCCGGAGATGGCATTGCCATACCAGAAACCGGTGATGCCGAGAGAGAAGGTGACGCCCAGGAGCAGGGAAAGCCCGATCCGGCAGGCGACACCGTCCAGCAGGGCTACGGCCAGGTTCAGGCGGGAATTGCCGGAGCCGTTGATCAGGGCAAAGGCCGGGGGACGCAGCGTGCAGCCCAGGTACTGGATCATGGCGACGGGGACATACTGCTGCACCGCCACCGCAATGACTGCGGGATCCTGCGAAAAAATACCGAAGAGCCACTCCGGGCGGATCAGTGTGATGAGCGCAAAGATCGCAGAGGGAATGGCAACAATCCAGAGCGCATGACCCACGATGCGGGGCACGCGCTCTGTTTTTTTGGCGCCGAGAGCCTGGGATATCATCGCGCCGCCTGCGGCGGAAATCGCCTGGGAGACGACGGAGATCATAGACTCCAGCTTGCGGGCGATGCCGGTCACGGCGATATGCACTTCGCCATACTGATTGATATAGGAATTGACAAAGAGCATGGAAAAGGTAATGGCCGCGGACTGGATCACCATCGGGATCCCCAGGGACAGGAGGGGACGGATGACCGACGGATAAATCCGGAAATGGCGGGGCTTGAAATCAAAATGAATCTGAGCACGATGGAGGTAGAGCAGTGTCAGGGCAAAGAGGAAGCTGACCGCCTGGCCAATGACCGTGGCCAGGGCAGCACCGAGGGGCCCCATGTGCAGCGGACCGACAAAGAGCAGATCCAGCGCCAGATTAATCACCGAGGCGATGGCGATGAACAGGAAGGGATGCTTCGAATCGCCCATGCCGCGGAGGATGGCGGAGACCAGGTTGTAACCGTAGATGAAAACCGCACCGTAGATACAGGTGACACTGTACAGGCGGGTATATTCCCAGATGCTCTGCGGGGTGTTGAGCCATGCCATGATATCCTGATAGGTCAGGAGGAAAATGCCCATAATCAGTATGGCCAGGGACATCAGCAGCGTGAAAAGCGTGCCCACCATTTCACCGATGTGGTCATAACGCTTTTCGCCGACAAAGCGGGAAATCAGAATCTGGCCGGCATTGGAAAAGCCCATGGCGATAAAGGTGATCAGCATCATCATCTCACCGCCGATGGATACTGCGGAAAGCCCCTCGGTGCCCACCATCTGGCCGACGACGATCATATCCACCATGTTGTAGACCATCTGCAGGAGACCGGAAAGGAACAGAGGCATTGCAAAGCGCAGCAGCGTTTTCGGCACGCTGCCTGTGGTCAGGTCACGGATGATTTCTTTACGGGCTCCGGGATTTGCCTGTGTCATGGTGCTTCTTTTCTTTCTGACTTATTCGCCGCGAAGGGTATGGTATACGGTGTCGAAACAGGTCTTGATCTTATACCCGGTGGTCAGGAAGCAGCCGTAAGGGCTGTTCATCTTATAGACGTAATCCTGTTTGAAGGGGTTGGCGTCCACCAGCCCCCAGATGCACACCGCAGTCAGGGGATGGCTGGTTTCCGTGTTTGCCTTCATGAAGACCTCACTGAAGAGGCGGCCGTAGAATTCGGCATGCTCGGCGGCCTTCGACTGGTCGAAATTGCGGACGGCCATTTCGGTGATCTGCACCTCCAGGCCGAGTGATGCAAAAATTTCAATGGAATCCCGGACATTGGTGATCAGGCTTTCCTCGAGACAGCCTTCCTGGACGCCGTAGCCGCCAAGGTAGCCCTGCATCCCGATGCCGTCGATCAGAGGACGGCCGTCGGGGTCGTAGGAGCGGATACTTTCCACCAGCGCGAGGGCGGCATCCCGCTTTTCCTTCATGAACATGTTATAGTCATTATAGAACAGATGGATATCGGCACCCATGCGGTCCACGGTGTTACGGGCGCACTGGAAGGCGAACTCCACATAGTCATCACCGACGTATTCGCGGAAGAAATTAGGGCCTCCGTCCCGGACTACCCGGATATGGCGGGGATCATCCGCGCGCCAGTCAGAGGCACTGTCACCGATGGCTTCATTCACCACGTCCCAGCAATAGATGACACCGGGAAATTTCTCCTCAAAATGGCGGATGACCTGATCAATATAGGAAGCCAGGCGGGCCCGGTTGACTTCCGGGGAGGCGAAGGGCTTCGATTCATCATAGTCCTCATGAAAGAACCAGGGGTACTGCATGACGGCGTCCCACACGAGGACATGACCGCGGACGGCAATGCCGGCCTGCTGCGCCCAGGCGACCATCTTGTCTGCGGCGCCGTAATTCATGACGGGCATGCCGTCGGCGGCACCGCGGGTGGCGTTCGCATCCAGGAGGGAGTAGGCCTTGGTTTCATTGGTGCAGGTGATGGAATTAAAATGGCGGGAGACAAAGTTCATATAAGGCTTGTTGTTCATATCCCAGAGACCGAAACAGCCGCCCAGCTTAAAACCGTAGGGTTCAGCTGCCGGCCAGAGAGGTTCGTAATCCTCATTCGACAGGCCGGATTCCTCCGCAAGGGCGAGAAGGGGCAGCAGGCAGAGACAGAGAGCCAGGAGAACGGACAGCAGGGTGCGCATGGTAGTGGGTGCCTCCTTTGCATGTTCAATTGCCGCACAAAAGTACGGACAAAAACTTCCGGGTCCTATTGTAGGGCCCGGAAGGATTTCTGTCAACCGGATCAGGTATCCTCGTCAAAGGTGCAGCCGCCGATGAACTCCCGCAGGAGGGAGAGAGGCGGAATCTCATTAAGAAGGGCAGATTTGACATTGGGAAGATAATTCAGGGTTTTGATCAGGCGGCGGGCCAGCAGGTAGTTGGGCGAATCCGAGGGGATCTGCTTCAGCAGATCATAGGCGAAGAGCTTCAGAATCGGGAGCTCATAATGCAGGGCGGTATTGAACATGCTGTCGGCGTTTTCCTGATACTTAAAAATATACTTTTCTTCGCCGCGACGGACATTTGGCCAGAGGGAGAGCGTCTCATCCGGCGGATAAGAGCGGAACTGCTTATCCCGCACGATACGGCGGAGGAGGCGGACATCCGTGGTGCGGATGCGGTTGTGGTCATCCAGGTTGAGGCAGGTCAGCGCGCTGGCGAAGATACGGTAGATCTCGTCGGCGGGAAGGAGGTCCAGAACCTGGGGATTGAGGCCGTGGATTCCCTCGACAATCATGATTTCCCCGGGAACCAGCATCGTGGGCGGGGTCAGGTAATCCTTTTCGCCGGTGCTGAAGTCATAGCCGGGCATGAAAACTTCCTCCCCGTTCAGCAGGGCCGTCAGCGTGTCAGAGAGGAGCTTCACATCCAGGGCTTCGATGGTTTCATAATCCCGGGTACCATCCAGCTGGACAGGCAGATCGTTGCGGTTGATAAAGAAATCATCCATGGAGATCCGCCGGGATGGATGCCCGTACATCTGCAGATGCACGGCCAGGCGGCCGGCAAAGGTGGTTTTGCCGCTGGCGGAGGGACCGGCAATGAGGACGATGTGCTTATTCTGTTCATGAATTTTCCGTGCAATGGAATCAATGGCTGTTTCATGCAGCGCCTCATTGACACGAATGAAATTGCGCAGACGATCTGTCTCGATCAGGGCGGACACATCGGAGACGTTGGTGACGCCGAGAATTTCGCACCATTCGGAACTCTGGTGGAACACCTCCAGGTGCTTCGGACGGTAGATATAGGGAGCGGCGTGGTCAAAATCGGAACCTGCGGGCAGCTGCAGCACAAAACCGCCCCGCAGCTCGAAGAGTGTGAACACAGGCACATAGCCGGTGGACACTGTCATGGCGCCGTAGAAGTATTCCCACATGCCGTCGATGGAATACATCGTGATGGTGGGGACAGGACGGCGGCGGAGCAGTTCCACCTTATCCGGCTGCTTCTCCTCCTCGAAATACCGGATGGCATCCTCCCGGGTCCACTGTTTGCGGGTGAAGACCAGATCCAGCTCCACGATGCGGCGCATCTCGTTTTCCAGGCGCACAATGTCCTGCCGGTGCAGATCCACTCCTGGCAGATGGACAAAGACGCCGTAACCGACAGAGTACTCAATGCGTACCTGCTGGTAGGGATAGAGGTGGCGCAGGGCCAGCAGCATCACGAAGCGGAGAGAACGCTCATACACGCGCCGACCTTCCTCGTGCTCCAGGGTCAGAGGCTGGAGCGCACAGTCGCACCGGAGAGGCTCGTTCAGCTCGCGGACGACCCCGCCGGAAAGTGCGGCCAGCGTCCCCCGCGGAAAAGCATCCAGCGCCTTGAGACAGTTCTGGACGGTCGTGCCTTCCGGCAACTCTTTCTGGTTATTCATGGAACGGATGATCATGAAGGACGCCTCCTCTGGAGATTAATCAAAGGGCATGCTGGACACTTCCGCGTTCAGCAGTTCCTCATCCGGATCGGGGAGAGTGCCGTGCTCCCGCATCCAACGCTCCTGGCGTTCGCGAACCTGCAGCTGCTTGGTATGCACATAGGCCACGTTGGCAGCGGTGGCCGGGGCGGTGGACCGGGTCATGACTTTTTTTCCATCCTCGTCGATCCGGAAACGCAGACGGATCAGGATTCGGCCATGGTTCCTGCATTTGGCAACGGCAATATACTTATCAGCACTCTGTTTAATATATTCGCCGTCCAGATCCAGAACCCTTCTGCACCTGGGACAAAGAGGATGAATTGCCGTTTCACTGCCAAGGGCGTCGCGGACAGAATCGAACACCTCGCCGGATGTTTTTTCCCGGGCGACGCGACGGCTGTGGAGCAGGGGCTTCGGCTTCTGGGGATAATTCAGGACGGCGTCCGGATCCGGCAGCGTCTTGAAGACCAGAGCGGTGTACCAGGAATCATAGAGCGCATTGTGGAAAGCCATGGATTCATCCGGAACGATCCCGGTCATTTCCATGGCCGATTTCAGACCGGAACGATCCTTCAGATGATGGACATCGCTGAAGAGACGCTGGATATCGCATAAAGGCGCGACCGGGATATCCTCGCAATGGAAGAAAGCGATATTCTGATACAGCACGCTGATATCATCGCACCCCCAGGTCAGAAGGGTATAATCTTCACCGCACCAGGTGACAAACTGCTGCAGTGCCTCCCGAAAGGCAGGGGCGCCGGCCAGCTTTTCTGAATCCAGACCTGTCATGCGTCTGATGCGGGGATGGATGCGGATATAGTGGGTGGGGGCGATCGGGATGGAGATCGCCTCGGCAGGATTCAGATCGCTGTCCAGGCGGACGGCGCCGATCTGGATCATTTCGAAAATCAGTTTGTCGCCGACTTCGCGATAGGCATGGCTCTGGTAGGAAATCGGCTGGTTCCATTCCAGGTCGAGAATGATATAGTTCATGACAGTATTCTTTCCTTTGACTGACTGATTAAAGATCCTTGGCGGAGTATGGAGTTGAACCGGCGGCGGAATGGCCGGCCAGCGCACCTGTTGACCAGGCAATCTGCAGGTTGTAGCCGCCGGTATGGGCGTCCACATCCAGCAGCTCGCCGGCAAAATACAGATTCGGAAGAAGCTTGCTGCGCATGGTGGAGGGATCTACCTCCCGTACGTGTACGCCGCCCCGGGTAACGACCGCTTCTTCCAGCGGGCGGGGAGCGCGGATGCCCAGAGGAAGGGCTTTCAGCGTTTCGCAAAGCCGGCGCCGCTGCTCTGCCGTCATCTGGCTGCAGGGAAGATCGGCAGGCAGGCCGCACAGCGCCGGGAACAGATAAGCCAGGCGCGCGGGCAGCAGGGAACACAATTCGGTGCGCAGCTGTTTTCTGCCGGCGGCGGCCAGGTCACGCAGGAGCCGGGCGTCGAGATGGTCCGGAGAAAGGCCGGGCTTCAGGTCGAGAAGGAGGGAAGCGGATGAAAGGGGATCAGGCAAGTGGCAGCTGGCTTCCAGGACCAGGGGACCGGAGATTCCGAAATGGGTAAAGAGCATTTCCCCGAGTTCGGTGTAGAGCGTCTTTTTCCCCCGGAGGAGGGAAAGCGTGACATTCTTCAGACTGAGGCCCTGGAGGGAGCGCGGCCAGTTTTCCCGCGTCTCAAGCCCGACCAGGACCGGCGATGGCGGAAAAACAGTATGCCCAAGCTCTGAAGCGAGACGGTATCCATCGCCAGTGGAGCCGGTGGAGGGATAGCTGAGACCGCCGGTGCAGAGGATGACTGCGTCAGCCGGACGGAACGATCCGTCCGTCAGCACAGCACCGGAGACCCGGTCATCCTTCCGGCGAATGGAGCGGACATCCGCCCCCAGACAGACGCGCACGCCGGCCTGCCGCATCAGCTCGGAAAGAGCCCGGGTGACATCACTGGCTTTCTCAGAGACGGGAAAAACACGGCGCCCACGCTGGACCGTGACAGGGCATCCGGCGCTTTCCAGCAATGCCATCATATCCTGCGGGGGAAAGAAGGAGAGCGCGCTGTACAGAAACCGCGGATTCCGGGGCACCTGAGCGAGAAATTCATCCATGGTACAGTCGTTGGTCAGGTTGCAGCGGCCCTTGCCGGTGATATACACTTTTTTGCCGAGCTTTTCATTATGTTCCAGCAGCGTTACGGAGGCGCCGGCGCGGGCTGCGAACAGGGAAGCAGCCATGCCGGCAGCACCGCCACCGATTACCAGGACTTCAGGCATCATATCCTCCTTTGCCGGGGAGATCAACAGGGGCATCGGATTCCGGGGGAACCTGCGAGACGATGTTGGAAATATCGGTGATGATGGTCTGCAGGCAGGGTTCGCCGAAGACGTCGGTGTAGCGCGAATGGTCAATCACATAGCGGGTGCTCCCGTCCCGGAAAAGGAGCCGGTAGGGAGATACGATATCCCGCACCTTCCGGTCTACTTCGGCGGCCTCCTGCAGGACTTTTTCCCGGTCGTCCGGGTGGATCATGTTCAGCAGGCGATTGTTGAACCGCAGGCGGATTTCCTCCTCTGTATAGCCCAGCAAGGACAGGAAACCCTGGCTGATGTAGATGAACTCGTAGCCGTCATCCGGCGTGGTACGGCAGTAACCGCCGGGGAGCTCGCTGTTGATATAGAGCAGCTCGGTCATATCCCGGGCAGAGCCGTAGAACAGGTCAGTCCCATCCTCGGTGCGGAGGTAATAGACACGCAGTTCCATCCAGAAGATGGCACCGCCGGGCTTGTAGACCCGGAGGAAGCCGGACTCCCCGCAGATCCTGTTTTTGCGGGCGGAGCGGAACAGGTCAAAGAAACGCTGCCGGTCGTCCGGATGGATATAATTCTGGATATGCCAGCGGCGTTTTTCCAGATCGGCGGCACGCAGGCCGATCAGCTGGAAAAACTGCTGGTTGAAGCGGACGATATCCACGTTGTCGTCCTTCAGGCCGTAGAAAGCAACCGGACCGAGGATATTATTCAGCATGGCGTCGCTGTAGAAACTGTCCAGGAATTCGCGCAGATGGATCTGCTCATGGATCGGGCGTGTGATACCGGCATAATCTATACGGGATGCATCCCGGAGGAGGTCTTCAAACTGGACGGCAGGCATAGGCCGGTAGAAATAGAAGCCCTGCATATACCGACAGCCCATATCCGTCAGGAACTTTACAAGCTCCCGTGTCTCTACGCCTTCCACGATGACCGGCGTGGAAAGAGACTTAGTCATATTGATGACGGACTCCAGGATATTGATTCCCTTCTGCTCCTCTCCGACGATGAAATGGAGGAACTGGGCATCCAGTTTGATGACATCCACATCGATCGAACGTAGCATATTCAGAGAGGAATAGCCGCTGCCGAAATCGTCCATCAGCACCTGGAAGCCGAGAGCGCGCAGGGCTGAAATCGTATTCCGCACCCGGTCGGAATCCTCCACATAGGCGGACTCGGTAATCTCCACCTTGAGCAGATCAACAGGGACGCCGTACTGCCGGATGAGACCGGAAAGCACTTCCGCGACCTTCATGGAGAAAATGTCGATGCGGGAGACGTTGACGGAGACCGGGACGGGAGAAAGCCCCGCATCCAGGACGCGGCGGAGCCAGGCACAGACCTGCTCCCAGATGTAGCGGTCCAGATCGGTGATGACACCGTACTTCTCAAGCACCGGCACGAACACCATCGGAGAGATATACGACCCGTCCGCCCTGCGCCAGCGGGCCAGGGATTCGGCTCCGACAATCCCACCGTTGGCAACGCGGCACTGCGGCTGGAGAAAAAAGGTGATTTCCCCGCTGCGGAGCGCCTCGCTGAACTCCGTGACCAGCCTGAACTCCTCGACATGGCGCTCGTGCACCTTCGGATCATAGATGCGGATATGGTGCTGCAGATCATCTTTGATTTCCTCGGCCGTCAGCGCCGCCTGGTTGAACAGATCCAGGACGGAGCGGCCGGCTTCCTCATCGATCAGCGTGATGCCGAAAGTGGGAAAGAAGCCGCTGGCACCGGAAAGAGAATCAATCGCGCGGCACAGGTCGCTGAAAATCCGGTCGATTCGGGCTGTATCAAAGGGATAGAACAGAGCATAATCATCCTGACCTCGGTAGCAGGAAAGCCCGCCGGCCTCCTTCGCGGCGTCATGCAGGATTTCGGCGAAACGGATCAGCAGCCGCTCCCCCTTCTCCTGCCCGTTCAATTCCTTGAAAAGCTTGAAATGCTTGATATCCACAGCAATCAGGCACCAGCGATCCTGCGGGGCGGGCACCAGACGCTCCTCCACCAGAGCAAAGAAGGAAACCTCGGTCATCTGCTCGGGCATCTTGCTGAGCAGGCGCCTAGCCGGGACCATGGCGACGGCATGCTGGCCCTGCTCGCGGCGCTGGATTTCCTCCATATCGTAGAGGTAGTTATGCACGACACCCTCCGCCAACCCGAACTCCGGGCCGGAGATCAGCAGGCATTCCATCCGGTGCCATTCGCCACTCAGGGCAAGGCAGCGGAAGCGGGCAGACAGGATGCCGCGGGGGCAGCTCCGGGACAGGCGGTCGGCCAGGTCGTCCAGATTCATGAAGGCACGATGGGTCTCCCGGTCTTCCGGATGTATCATATTGGAAGAAACATAATCCAGCAGGGACTGGAAAGAGTTGCCGATGACCGGGGCGAAAAATTTCCTGTCAGTGTGATAGCGGGATTCGAACTCCCCGGAGTCCAGGTGAATGACCTGCAGCTCGTCAAAAGGCGTATGGGCCAGAGCAGACAGAAGATGACTTCCGGAAACACCGGAAATCATGTCATCCAGAAACTGAAGGGGCATCCATACCACTCCTTGCCGGCCAGACGGCGGTGATAAAAAGAAAACCCGGGCAAAAACAGCTATCATAACTATAACAGATTCCATTTATGATTGCAACAAAGGTTGAAAACGGGCAGGAAAAAGAGTAAAATAATTAGACATCACTGCCGAAACAGCAAACAAAACACAGAAGGGGACCTTTATGACTAGAGAGAGAAGAGCCGCGGAGAGGCTGGCCTGCAAGGGATTCGGGGCACTGCTGCTGCTCCTGCTGGCTCTGTGGGCAATACCGCAGGTCTGGGATAAACTGTCGCCCTTCATCATCTCCATTCCGCTGGCAGCGGCGCTGCAGCCGGTGATCCGGTTCCTGAGCAACAAGCTTCGGTTTCGGCGGAGCCTTGCCGTGCTGATCTGCGTGCTGCTAATGCTGGCAGCCATGCTGGGGATCACCTACTGGCTGATCGGGATTATCATCGAGCAGGCACCTCAGCTGGTGACGCAGACGGAAGGAATGCTGAGCGACGCGATGGACACGGTTCAGCGGATGAGCGAGCGGCTGATGCAGAACGAAGCGCTCAACGGCAGTCCGCAGATGCAGAAGCTGCTGAAAGACGCCGCGCAGCAGGCCGTTTCTCACGTGGCTCAGATGGGATCCCAGATGGCGACCGACATGGTCAGCTTCACGGTGAACATGGTCATGAGCCTGCCGTACTACGTGGTCTATATCAGCTTCTTGGCCATGGCCCTGTATTTCATCACCAACCATTACAGCGAAATCCGCAGCTATCTGCCCGGCGGCAAACGGAGAAGGCAGGACAGCAACACGACCCAGCTGACGAATTCCGCCATCCGCAGCCTGATGGGATACCTGCGGGTGCAGGGAACATTCGCGGTGATTGTATTCGTGGTCAGCGCCGTGACATTGCGCATTTTCCAGTTCAAGAATCCAACCATGCTGGCACTGATAGCCGGGATCATGGAAATGGTGCCCATGGTGGGAAGCGGACTTCTGTATATTATGATGTCGATTATCTATTTCCTGTCGGGATCGACGGCCATGGGGTTCCAGGTACTTGCACTGACCGGTGCGCTGCAATTGCTGCGGCGCGTGCTGGAGCCAAAACTGATGTCCGACTCGATCGGCATTACCCCGCTGCAAAGCCTGATCGGCATGTTTGTCGGAATGCAATTCGGCGGGATCCTCGGTCTGATCGGCGGCCCCGTGCTGATGAGCGTGCTCGTCGGCGCGGTACACGGCAACATGCTGAAAAGCATGAACGACGATCTGTATATTGTGGTGAAATGGGTGAAGCAGCGCTGGTCGGAGCGGAATATCGATCCGGAACCCGAAACAGAACCCGAGGAAACGCTCCAGAAGGAACCGGATCCCGGACAGGATCCGGATGCCGAACCGAAGGCGGAAGCGGATAAACCCACCGGAGAAAAGGAACCAGCAGACGGGAAGGAATGAGGCAGTGATGAGCGGAACCGGTCGGGAGCAAGTGATTATCAGGACCAGTATGATCGGGATCCTGACAAATGCGGCGCTTTCGGCATTCAAGATGGCGGTCGGTCTGATCACGCACTCCATCGCAATTTTGCTGGACGGGGTGAACAACCTGTCCGATGCGCTGTCCTCTGTGATTACCATCATCGGGACGAAACTGGCCGGCAGGGCGCCGGACAGGAAGCATCCGCTGGGGCACGGGCGGATTGAATACCTCAGTTCCCTGATTGTATCCGCGATCGTGCTGTACGCCGGGATCCAGGCGCTGGTTGAGTCTGTGAAGAAAATCATCCACCCGGTGGAGGCCAGTTACCCAATCGTTTCGCTGGTGCTGCTGGCGGTGGCGATTGTCGTGAAGCTGGTACTGGGCAGATATGTGAAAAAACAGGGGGAAAAGGTCAATTCCGGTGCACTGATC
Organism: uncultured Clostridia bacterium; assembly: GCA_947166385.1. Classification (GTDB taxonomy): domain Bacteria; phylum Bacillota; class Clostridia; order Christensenellales; family Aristaeellaceae; genus Aristaeella. The sequence goes on from CAMVEB010000022.1 coordinate 25,570, forward strand.
GCCTCGGGATCCGACGCGTCTTTTGACGCAATCCTGTCCGCATCCGTGCTGGGATCTGCTCTGATTTTCCTGGCCAGCCGGGTATCGCTGGAAGCGTACGTGGGTGTTCTGATCTCTTTCTTCATCCTGCGGGCCGGTATCGGGATGATGCGGGAAACGCTGAACCAGATTCTCGGATCCCGGGCGGATGCGGAAACCACGGGCGCCGTGCGGAGAATCCTGAACGAGGAGCCTGAAATCCGGGGTGCCTATGATCTGATCCTGCACAACTACGGCCCGGAACGGAACTATGCTTCGGTGCACGTGGAACTGCCGGACACGATGACCGTGGAGGAAGTCGACCGGCTGACCCGCCGCGTGGAAGCCCGGGTGTACCGGGAGACCGGCGTGATCCTGACCGGTGTCGGCGTGTATTCCTATCATACAGGGAACGACGAAGCAACCCATATCCGCAACGAAGTCCAGGAGATGGTCATGCGACACGACTGGGCATTGCAGCTGCACGGGTTCTATGCGGATCTGCAGGCGAAAACAATCCGGTTTGACGTGGTTGTGAGCTTTGAGATTGATCCGCAGGAGGCGCTGAAGATCCTGCGGGAGGAAATGAAGGCGAAATACCCGGACTTTGAGGTTCAGATCACACCCGATATCGATATTACGGACTGAAAAACAATTGCGCCCCGGAAGGGCGGGAACTTTTTCCGGAACAGAGCGTCTGACAGGGCAGAAAAGGGAAAAACCCTGAACCGGAAGGAGAAATGATGATGAAGACGCTGAAGAAAACTATTACATGGATCCTGGTCATCGGCATCCTGGCAGCACTGTTTCCCGCGGGTGCTGAGGATACGGCGGGAATTCACCCGGGGCAGATCATCCTTTATACGGCTTACCGCCAGATGGGCTGGGGCGATGCCATCCAGATCGGCTGTGTGGATGAGGACGGCGCGTGCTGGACGCTGGAGGGGTCCAACGCTGATCTGAAATGGCCGTATCGGCCGGAGGAACAGATTGCCTGGATCACGGGGAGAACGGACCTGACCTGTGTCGGAAAACTGACGTCGGACGAACGGTTCGATCTGGAAGGCCTGATCAACTGCGCGGAGAAGGCGCAGGGAGAACCCGTATCCGCAGCGGACGACGCCGGAACAGAAACCAGCTATGCGGTGCGGTACAGCTGGAAAACAGGAACGGCGGAATTCATCCTGCTGGGCATGTCCGGGGATGACCTGTACGAGAACACCGGAGAGAACGCGCAGGCGCTGTACCGGGTGCTGCGGGTTCTGTTTCCCGGGGTGACCAGCTATGCCTATCAGGAATATATGGGACCGAAGGGATTCACAGCGGTTCCCCTCGGAGAATTCTGCGGATGGAACGGTGCAGATCTGGAGCACGCGGTGATTACGGCGGCCTATGAGGACTGCGAAACCGGGTTCCGAAAGGTAGAGCTGGACGCGGAAACGGAAAACCGCATCCGAAGTCTGGCCATGAACGGCATGGTGACCGGCAAGGCTAACTGTACCTTCACCACCGGCGGAACCACCTACTACTGGTTCAAAAACGCGGAAGGGGAGACCATTGCCACCTTCGGGATCTACCATGGCCTGCTAACGCATGAAAATGGGATGTATTTTATTGAGTGATATAAAACGGGAGGAACGACCGTGGAAGAGATTACCTGGGAACTGTTTGAACGGCAGGTGGCGGAATGCCGGCTGTGCGGGCTGTGCCGGGACATTCGGAACAAGGTGCCGGGACAGGGAGACCGGGAATCGCCGCTGATGCTGATCGGGGAAGGCCCCGGCAGGGATGAGGATGAACAGGGACTGGCTTTTGTGGGAGCGGCGGGTCAGCTGCTGACCCGGATGCTGGCATCCATCGGGCTGCCCCGGGAACGGGTCTACATCTGCAATGTTGTCAAATGCCGGCCGCCGCAGAACCGGATCCCCACCCCCGAGGAGGCGGAGGCCTGCAAGATTCACCTGCGGATGCAGACCTGGCTGATCCGTCCAAAGGTGATCGTACTCCTGGGAGCCACTGCTGCCAAAGATGTCCTGGGACCGGATATCCGCATCACCAGGGACCGGGGAAAATGGGTCGAAAAGAAAGGTGTCTGGATCCTGCCTACCTATCATCCATCTGCTCTGCTGCGGGATGAAACCAAGAAACCGGACGCATGGACGGATATGAAGAGTCTCCGGGACAAACTGCGGGAAATGGGACTGTATCAGGATCTGTCCCTTTAAAATATTTCATCATATCATTTGTTAGGCTCAGATCATTCGGCTGAAGCAGGATCTTTTCCCGCCTGACCCATTCGGCATATTTCAGTTCATTCTGATCCATATGAATTTCTCCGTCGCCGTCTGCGTCACAGAAGAACCCGGCCAGGAGATCCTGCGCCATTCCCCAGGGCTGGGATTTGTAATACCGGATATTCTTTACAGAAATACCGGTTTCTTCCATCACTTCCCGCTGCACGGTCTGCTCCAGCGTTTCCCCAATCTCTGTAAAGCCTGCAACCAGCGCGTTATGCGCATAGCCTGTCCGATATCGGGTAATCAGCAGGCAGTCTCCTTTGACTACGCCGACGATCACGGCAGGATCGATTCTCGGATAAACAACGTGTCCGCACCGGGAACACTGCATCGCCCGCTCTGTCGAATGAAACGCATTGGCACTTCCACATCTTCCGCAGTACCGGTTATCGGTGTACCATCTCCACAGGTGATAAGCCGTGAACGCGGCAAACAGTTCCTTCCCCTGCCCCAGATCCCGGAGCTCCCGGATCGTTTTGAATTCAAATCCGGGAGGGGAAGCGGCTGCCTGCGACAGGGAAAGAAAATAACCGGTTTCATTGACAGAGAAGAGATAGACAGCATCGTGAAAAGGGATTTCCCTTCCGGTTGTAAAGCTTATCCGGCCATCACGGATGCTGACACAGAGTTTTCCGTCTCCATCGAACAGCAGAACGGGTTCATTCTCCTGCGGGACACGTCTGATATACGTATTATGCAGATGATCCGGCGCGATATCCTGTATCACGGTTCATTCTCCTCCCGGGTTGCTTTCTTATTTTTCCATCCCGGCGAACCCATCGCCGATCGCTTCATAGGCTTCCACAATAATTACAAAAGCGTGTTCATCTTCTTCCCGGAGAATTCGTTTGAAGGCCATAATCTCACTGCGACTGATGACACACAACAGCGTGGGCCGCTCTTCATCGGTATAGGCACCGTGTGCAGTCAGCCGGGTTACACCGCGGTCCATGTCGCGCATGATCCTCTGGGAGATCTCCTGCCAGCGGGAGGAGATCACAAAGCAGGCTTTGTTGGAGGAAAAACCTATAATGACGACATCCATTACCTTTGCGGTGAGGAAAATATTGATGAGCGCATAAAGCGCCTCCGTCGTACCAATCAGGAATGCCGCGGCAATGACAACCGCGCAGTCAATGGTGAACAGAAAGGATCCGACGGAGATGAACTGAAAGCGTCTGTGCACCATTCGGGCAATCATATCAGAGCCGCCGGTGGTAGACCCGCCGCGCATGATTAATCCCAGACCAGCGCCCAACAGTACACCGCCGTAGAGCGTACCCAGCAGCGGATCTTCCGTGAGGGGGTGCAATGGGAGAATATCGATAAACAAAGAAAACAGAATGGTTGCCACGAGACTGCGGAAGGTAAAGATTTTGCCCATAGTCCGATAACCGATCAAAAACAGAGGAATATTCAGGATCAGCGACACAACACCGACCGGCCATTGTGTCAGATGGTTCAGAATCATGGAAACGCCCGTGATCCCACCCGGAGCAATCCTGTTCGGTGTCAGGAAGAGCGGATAGGCGGCGCCGCCAATCAGTGCTCCCATTATGATCTGAGCATAGCAAAACAAAATTTCGGCAGCAGCCGGTTTGCTTCTCAAAGCAGCGTGAAAACGCTTAAACAGAAAAAACACCCCTTTCGGGCTATGATGATCTCTGAAATCCAGGGTTTGTCCCCGCTGCTTCCCAACTATCATCATGCGCTTCTTCTCTGCACTGCGGCTCAGGTTGTATTCAGCTCATTTCACAGGGGAAGACTTCTCTGGCACGGGAATTATATCAGCTTTCCGGCAAAAATACCATAGGTCCATCATTCTTTCCCGTTTTCATCCACCTGATTCACCGAAGAAGCAGGTTCTGCCTGGGAAACCTTCATATTGACGAAAATTCCGTCATTCATCCGGATTAAGCCAATATGATTCTTCCTGTTTTGTATCTTATACGATATAATCCTATATGATCATGGCCCAAATGGTTTGAAGAGGGATGAACCCGGGGTTCCCTGTTGGCTGCGGGAAGTTTTCAAGAAAAGCGAGAGGAACAACATGACAGACAAAGATTTGCTGATCAGCCGGTTTACTGGGATGTCGAAAGAAACCCTGGATACCCGTCTTGCAGGAATCTATTTGCACGGATCTGCTGTGATGGGATGCTATCAACCAAAGAAAAGCGATCTGGACTTCCTGATTGTGGTGAATACGCGGCTGTCAGATACGGAGAAACGTATCTTTATGGACAGACTGCTTGAACTGGATCAGGACTGTCCGGGCAAAGGAATCGAAATGAGTATCGTCACAAAAGATGTTTGCGATCCGTTTGTTTATCCGACACCCTTTCTCCTGCACTATTCCCGGATGCATACCGAATGGTATCGGAGGGATCCGGAGGATTATATCCGGAAAATGAACGGAGCAGACAAGGATCTGGCCGCGCATTTCACCGTAATTCGGAGCAGAGGCTGCTGCCTGTATGGTCTGCCCATTCAGAATGTGTTCGGTGAAGTACCGGAACAGGACTATCTTGATTCCATATGGAATGACGTTTCAGGTGCAGAAGAAGAGATCACTGGAAACCCCATGTATCTGATTCTGAATCTGACGAGAGTCATGGCATACCTGAAGGAAAAGAAGGTTTTATCCAAACAGGAAGGAGGAGTGTGGGGACTGAGATCCCTGCCGGAGCAGTACCATTTCCTGATCAGGTCCGCGCTTCAGGAGTATGAGAGCGGAAACAATGATCAGTATGACAGCACACTGGCAAAAGATTATGCAGATTATATGCTTGAACAGATCAGACGGCAACTATGACAAAGAGAATATTGCCGCTGCCCGGTCATGAATTATGATTCCCCGCCTTCCAACGGATTTGTCCACCTGGACTGCTCAATCATCATATCCCGGTGGCTGATCTCAGTAGGATATCCCTGCTCCTGCAGGTACGCGCTGATCGCCTCGGCTATGGCCACGCTGCGGTGAACACCTCCGGTACATCCGATTGCGACGACAAGCCTGTGTTTACCTTCCTCCCTGTAATGGGGAATCAGGAAACTGAGCAGGTCTTTCCACTTTTCCATAAAGGCTGTCGTAACCGGGTGATCCATAACGAAATTCCGTACGTCCGCATCCAGACCGGAGTGCTGGCGGAGTTCGTCGATATAGAAGGGATTCGGCAGGAAACGGACATCCAGCACCAGATCTGCCTGCCGGGGCAGTCCGCGCTTGAAACCGAAGCTCATGACATCTACCCGGAACGGTGTCTCCTTCTGGCCGCTGCCCAGCGTATCTTTCAAGGCCTTCTTCATGCGCTGAGAATTCATGCCTGTTGTGTCAATGATATAGTTGGCAATCTCCCTCAGGGGCTGCAGCCGGTTCTTTTCTTCGGCAATTGCTTCTGCCAGGTTCAGTCCCTCCTGACACAGCGGATGCTCCCGCCGGGTTTCCTTGTATCGGTTCAGCAGGGTGTCGTCGCTGGCCTCCATAAAGATGACTTCTACCGTATGGCCAAGCCTTGAGAGCTCCCGGAGCATATTGGAGACCGTCTGGGCGTCAAAAAACTCACCGCTCCGCACATCAATACCAATCGCTACGCCGGCATACCGTGTGGTGGTTGAATCAAATGCGTCCATGAGCTTTGGAAGCAGCATGGGCGGAATATTGTCCATACAGAAATTCCCCATGTCTTCCAGATAACGGACGCATGCAGTTTTGCCCGCGCCGCTCTGCCCGGTAACAATCATATACTTCATTTTCCTGCCTCCCCGCCGGAATCATATCTGACCGGAATGCCCCTGCTTAATCCCTTTGCCCCGCCGGTGCCCCTGTCCGATCATATAGCACATCTGTTTTCATCATGCAATATCTTTTTCTATTTTTTTCTGGTTTCTTCCTGCAGCAATTTTCAACCGATTGTCAAAAATTGTATTTTCTGATTTCTTTTAGAAGCATGGTCAGAAGCTGTCGAACAGAAGATGATACAGGAAGCCCATGGTTGTGGAACAGAAAAGCCTGGCTTCACAGCTTTTTCTGTTTGTGGTAGGATAGATGCAGAGGCCTGAAAGCAATTTGCGCGGAGGAGGCCTGAGAAGGAGATACAGCAATGAATAAACAGACAGTCAGCTTTTTGATCAGGGCAAAACAGGCAACCTATGCCGGTAAGGGTGCCGAAACGACCTCTTCCCGGGAAAAATCCCATGATCTGGTATACAGAGACGGGGATTATATGTACTACGACACTTACCTGGGCGGCGACAAGTTCGCGGGGGAAGAAGCACTCTGGATCTCCGGTATTCCGTTCTGGAGCATGAACTATGCCGGACGGGTCACCGGTCCTCATTTCAGCGGTGACTTTCTGAAAGAGGCATTGCTTCATGTCCCGGAAGAAAACCCCTATCGTGGGCCGGAGAATTATGAAAACGGGGAGTATGCATACCATTGTGATGTTCACGGAAACTTTGAGTGGTTTCAGGGAAAGGAAACGATTGAATATCAGGGAAAACTGATCTATGAATGCTATTTTCATGGGGGATTGATTTCCTGAATCTGTGAAAATAAACGATTGAGGTAAAACGAAGGAAGGAGAAAAGGCTATGATCGATGAAAGAAAGACACTGGGAGAGCTGCTATCCGATCCACTGATTGAAAAGATTGCGCCGGACGCCATTCGGAAGATGGATCTGACGAAGGACGAAAAGTGGGGGAAAACTCTGGCACAGCTAAGGAAGGACTGCTTTGGCGGTGATCTTGCAGCGGGGCTTGAAACACTGTTTCGGGCGGCGAAGAGCGGGGAATGGTATTATCCGCTTTATACGGAAGCTGAATGCGAAGAAGACGCGGGCAGGAAAGGTGCGAACCTGGTGTGGCTGCCGTCCCAGGCGGAGGATGCGGGCAGCCGACCTTATATTCTGCTGGTGCCGGGAGGCGGATTTGTGAACGTGTGGAACCTGACGGAAGGCTGGCCGGTGGCGGCACAGTTCAACCGCCTGGGTTACAACGTTTTCGTCCTGACTTATCAGGTGGCGGTGGACGATCATCTGCTGGAGCGGGAGATGGGCGACTTTGCCCGGGCAATCGCGCTGATCAGGGACCGAGCGGATGTGTTCCATGTGGATTGGAAACGTTATATAACCTGCGGTTTTTCAGCGGGCGGTTATCTGGTGTGCCTGTGGAATGTGCCTGAAAAAGGCTTTGCCTTCCATAACCTCCCAAAGCCCCAGGCAGTTTTCCCGGTGTATCCGGCTGTGAGCTGGAAACTAAACCGTCAGGATTGGGCGGGAGAAGCGGACGATGAGGATGACGGGTCTGATCTTGCACTTTTCGGATGCGATATCGAAACCGCGATCCATTCCCCCTTTGAAATTCCCGATCATGCGGAATGCTTCCCACCCTGCGCGGTTTTCCTGACAAAGACAGATGAACTGGTGAATCCGGAACACTCCTACCTGTTGCAGCAGGCTTTGCAGCGGCACGGCATTCCCTGCAGGCTGGAAGCCGGTCCTTCCGGCGGACATGGCTTTGCTGACGGGACGGGCATGTGCATGGCCGGATGGATCGAACGGGCGGTCAGGTGGTATGAGGAATTGAGCGGCAAAGGAAGGTGCCTCTGATGAAAAAAATGATTGCATTGATTCTTGCAGCTTTCCTGTTCACAGGCATGGCCGGTGTAACAGGAACTGCCGTGGCAGAAGAGCATACCGTTGTGACAGCCCTGGCGGCGGAAGTAAATCCGGATCATCTCATATCCATCGCCGTGGACGCAAAGATTACAGGCTATGATCCTGACAGGGACCTGGCTTCTGTTACAATTATTGTCCCTGAACGATACGACCCGGAGGAGATCAAGGCGCTCAGGGTCGGAGATGCGATATACACACAGGGGCAGGAGGTGAGTATCCGCACCATCTCAGAAGTCGATGGATATATTGTTCTGAATAACGGTGCTGATGACGAGGTTTACCTCTTCGAATCCGTAGATTTGAATTACTGGATTATGGACATCAACGATAATACCTGGACGGAGTTTGTCAAGGAAACGGTACCGGTTGCTGACCATTTTCTCTTCCTGGATGAGATTGATCCGGTGACTGGTGAGGGCCTCCTGAATCCAACAGTGCACAACAAGGCAGAGTTTCTGGAAATCATGAACAACCCGGATGATCCCGGCTTTGATATCCGGAACGTCAAAGCTGTGTTTGATGAGCATGGTGACCTGGCGCTGATCAGACGGATCTATGTTCCGTGGCAGTAATGACGGACGTACCTAGGTTGCGCGATGATCGGGAACGAGTGGTGAAGGGGAAGAAACAGAAACAGGGAAATGATTGATGAGAGAGCTGAAACAGAGGGAAACGCCATGAAAAAAAGAATTGCCGCCGGTTTTCTGCTTCTCTGCCTGTTCGCACTGTTCGTACAGGCGTCCGCTTTCGCGGAAGCGGTGGAACAGGATCTTTATGAGGCCTGGATATGGGAACCTTCTGTGAAGAAGGATGATTCGCTTTCCACCGGCCAGGCAACCTGCTGGTCCTGCGTTACGTTCGGCTCCTATCCGCAGACGGAAATCGTCGCATCGGCCTTCGACGCGGTGGATGATTATGCGGTACAGGAGGGCGATGTTCTGGAAGACCCGGGCCTGTACGAAAAGCTGGCCAGGGCCGAATGGCAGGATAACCGGACGGAGATCGGCGGAGTCCGCTACCTGCGCGTAAACCGCGGGGAAACGGCTTCGGGCAGTACTGAAAGCAATCAGCATTACCGCTGGGACGGAGATTCCGAATGGCATTATTTCCGCTTCGATCCCATCCGGTGGCGCATCATCGGTCTGGAAGGCGGCGCCGCCTGCCTGATGGCGGACAGGCTGATGGATTGCCGGCCTTATCATACGGAGAACGGGCCGGTCACCTGGGGAAGCTCCGCCATCCGGAGCTGGCTGAACGGTTACCCGGCCAAAGAAAACAGCGCGGGGATCGATTACCGTGGAAAAGGATTCCTGAATACAGCGTTTGACGCGGAACAGCAGAAAGCCCTGATCCGGACCCGGATTGAGAACCGGCCGAACGGGCTGTACGGTACCGACTGCGGAAACGATACGGAAGACTTTCTTTTTCTGCTTTCCAACGATGAGGTATTCAGTTCAGACACCGCTGCGCGGAATGGTTTCTACGCTTCCACCGGTTATGATGATCCTGCAAAGCGTTTCCGCTCAACCATGTACGCCAAATGTATGGGCTCCTGGTGGTCCTCCGTAAGCGGCTATATGGGAAACAGTTTCTGGTTTATGCGCACCTGCGGATATACCAGGGAAAGCGTTACCTACATCTGCGACTTTGGCTATATATACCAGCGCGGAACCATCTCCACCTGCGAAGACGCGGGCATCCTCCCTGCCGTCTGGATCGACCTGGATCTGGCAAAGCCCGAACCGGCCGGAACGGTTTCCTCCGGGGATGTCCTGAAACACGCATTCCCGGAGACGGAGGAAGAGGGTCTGCAGAAAAGGGACAGGATCACGAATCCCGTCGTCCATCCGGATCCGGAAGCGCCGGACGGTAAAAAAGCAACCTATTCCCTGATCCGTTTTGGAAGTTATCCGCAGTCTGAGATTGTGCCGGAATCCGACGGGGTTTCCACGGGCAGCGTCGCGGATCCGGAACTGTACAGGAAACTGGAATCCGCCGTGTGGGACGGCGGTGAATGCGAACTGGAAGGACGGCGATATATCCGGGTGTTTCCGCCGGATGAAAAACGCGTCCGGCACGCCCGGTATTTTGTCCGCGAGCCGCTCGTGTGGCGCGTGCTGGAAGTCCGGGACGGAACCGCGCTTCTGCTTTCGCATACCGCTGTCGAATGTGAACCATTCCAGGAGGATCTCCGGGATGTCAGCTGGGGAAACTGCACGCTCCGCAGCTGGTTGAACGGATACGGGGCGGAAGAAAACGCTTCCGGAAAGGATTTTTCCGACGCCGGGGAAAACTTCCTGGACATGGCATTTTCCTCCGGGGAGCAGGCAGCAATCCTGGAAACATCCGTACGGAACGAGGCGAATTATTATTTCGGGACAGATTCCGGGAAGCAGACGGAAGACCGGATTTTCCTTCTGGCAGAATCCGAGCTGTTCATCCATGACAGTTCGGAAATCCACGGATTCAGCCGGCGCGATGAAGTCGCCGACCGGGCAAAGCAGTTCCAGCCGACAGGCTATGCGCTCTGGAAAGGTGCCTGGCAGGAAGCGGGAGAACGGGGAAACGTCTTCTGGATCACCCGTACGACGGGCTATACCCACGCCAACGTGGTCTATGTGGATGAATCCGGCTATATGTACAACCGCGGAATCCTTGTAACCTGCGGGGATGCTGCTGTCATTCCGGCGCTGGTTCTGGATCTGGATTCCACTGTCTACGAATACGCCGGCGTCTATACGGCCGGGGGAGGGTGAGAGAATCCGCCGGCAGTTCACATTATAAAGGTTGGTCTTACTGATACATCGGGCTAGGCATGGGAACCGTTTCGCATTGATCCTTTGCCAGGCCGGGTTCGTCCTTCAGAGAAGCGTTGAAAATGGCCCGCGGCCCGTATCTGTTTCGGATTCCGTCAATTGCGTCATCCAGCGCTTGCTGTTTCTGATGAGGAACATAATCATTGAACATGTCCAGCTGGACCGGCGCGGATGCGCTTCTGGGATTAATCCCGCGGATGGTCAATGCACGAATCGGTTTTTCCCAGTTGTAACTTGTCCGAAACAGTTCATATCCTGCGCAGGCAATCTCGTAAGGGCTCTGCGAAGGATAAGACAACGGTGCCTGCCATTGCTGCCAGCCCAGTTCATTATCGCGAACGGAGATCTGAACAGCACAGGCCTGAATCTCATGAACCCGAAGCCGATGACCGACATCCTGTGCCAACTCCAGGAGAACCAGCCATACCTCATAATTGCTTTCCAAGTCATGGATGCAGGTGGAACCATGCCCGACGCTTTTCACCGGAGGCTCATAATGTGCCGGCATAACCCGCGCCCCGTCTGTGCCATTCGCGAACCGGTGCAGCATCAGGCCGTTTTTGCCCAGCTTGTTATGAACGATCCAGGGATCAGTATTGGCAAGATCGCCAATGGTCATGATTCCGAGCATTGCCAGCTTTCGGGCAGTCGCCGGCCCCACATATAGCAGATCGGAAACAGGCAATGGCCATACTTTTTCCCGATAATCAGCTTTTGAAATTGCCGTCACTGCGTTGGGTTTCTTCATATCGCTGCCGAGCTTGGCAAAGATCTTCGAGAAGGAAACGCCAACGGAGACCGTCAGACCCGTCTCTGTCTGTACTGTCTTCCGGATCTCCTCCGCAATCCTGTATCCTTCATCGGAAACATCATTGGTAAAAGGGAGATCAATCCAGTTTTCGTCCATTCCGAAAGGTTCAATCGTTTCAGAATAGCGCCTGTAAATTCTTCGGATGATTCTGGAATACTTCAGATACATATCATAATGCGGGGGAATCATAATCAGACCGGGACAAGCCTGCTTTGCCTGCCAATTCGCCATTCCTGTCTTCACACCGTGGCGTTTTGCCGGGTAGCTGGCGGTTAAAACAATCCCGTGACGATTTTCAGTGGAACCGCAAACGGCGACCATCCGGTTTTTCAGATGAGGGGCTTCATTCATCTCGACGGAGGCGTAAAAGCAGTTCAGATCACTGTGCAGGATGACGCTCATGGGGGATCCCCTTTCCTGAAAGCCTTCGATTTCCCCAAGGAGGAAATGCGTGCGAGTGAAGCATAAAACAAAAATTTTGCTCTTTCAATACCTGAATACGAACATGTGTTCTATTTTCAAAAATTAATGATTTCAAACATCCGAAGCTGTGGCTTGATTTTCTGAGATACAAAATTTTTATATTTCATGTATTTACATCGTCAGCAAACTGTGATAAGATGGCTTCGATGAACGTGAAGGAGGTTTGGACGTGAAAAAAACCGAAAGCGGCAACCTGATCACTCCGGCCGATGCCCGGAGTGAGAAGACTGCAGATTTTAACAGGGCGCGCTACGGTGAATTAATCCGTTCCTGCCGAAAGAAGGAAGATCTCACCCAGGCGGATCTGGCAAATAAACTTGGAATACCGAAAACATACGTCGGCCACTGGGAAGCGGGGCGTTCCCGCCCTGACATGAATCTGATTCCCGGTTTGTGCAACGCTCTGGGAATCAGTCTTTCCTGCTTTTTTGATACGCCGGAAAGTGAAGACGCACTGACAGAGCAAGAGCGGCATTTCATGGAAGGATACCGCAAAGTGGATACCAGGGACAGAATGATCCTTGACTCCGCGCTGGAAACCATGATTGTTCTGAAAGATGAAGCACGATGGGATTATTGCCGGAAGAACTTTCTCGTCATCGACCACAATGATCAGACAGCTGCGGCTGGTTCGGGTACAATTCTGGAAGAAGAAACAGAAACATATCAGATGTTTATTCGTGTCAACCCGAAAGCTAAGCATGCTGATGAGATTGTCACTGTCAGCGGTTCTTCCATGGAGCCGATGTTCCATCACGGTCAGGATGTGTATATAGAACACACGCCAGATCTGGAAATTGGAGAAATCGGTTTGTTCATTGTCAACGGCAATGGCTATATCAAACAACTTCAGGACGGCTGTTTACATTCACTGAATCCCGATTACGACGACATTGAGCTTCATGAATCCGATACGACACGCATCGTGGGCCGTGTGCTTGGCGCGGTTGATCAGGATGATTATCCGAATGATGATGAACTGAAGATTCTTCAGGAGCTCGACCGTGAAAACGCTTTTGACGAAACGGACGGCTGAGATCCTTCCAAGAAATAATCACCGGACACAGAGCTGTCCGGCCTGTTTCCTGCACCATTTTTTAGGAGGCGGCTATGAATACTGTTCCACGGTATATCCGGGAGTATGTTGACGTAAATGTGGATTTCGACAAGGACGGATACATGCTTCCCAAGATGCTGATCTGGGAAGACGGCCACCGGTACGAGATCGATAAGATCAAGGCCATTCAGCCTGCCCCCGCGCTCAAGGCCGGTGGGCAGGGCGACCGGTATACGATTATGATCGAAGGGCATGAACGGTATCTGTTCTTTGAACATAATGCTGATTATGGTGATGAGAAGATCGGGAAATGGTTTGTGGAAAGGAAGATTGCCCCATGAAACCCTCAAAGAAAGGCCGGATTATTGCTTTTATCGCCGAGTTTATAGATCAGCACGGCTTTTCTCCGACATACCGGGAGATTGCTGAAGGTCTGGGCTATGCGTCTGTCAGCACTGTGTACCAGCATATTACAGCGCTGAAAGAAAAAGGGCTGATCTGCGAAACTGACGGTAGATCCAGATCACTTGTGCTGGTGAACGGCATCCATGACGCCGGACAGAGCAATCCGGAAGAGCAACATGTCTGCCTGAAGACATTTGACGGAGGAAGCCTGTTCCTCACTTATGTCATGCGCGAAGGCAGTCTGGAGTTCTGCAACGTATTTTGCGCAAGCGCGCCGCATGATTCCGGGGATATTGTGGCCTGCTGCCCTATGACAGAAGAGGCATATGATTCTGTCCTGGCAAAATCGGAAAGCTTTTATTCACAAAGGCATGGGAACCGAAAGAAGAACGGGGTATTTTTTCCCTAAAAACATACGTTATCCGGCGGGAATGTTTCGTGTTGACAATTGATATAAAGTACTTTATAATATAAAGCATCATGGAAAGCAGTATTATCATCTGCTTTCCGGAAACATCACTCAAAGGAGAGACCTGTATGTCTGAACAAATATCCGATATCCGTGACAACAGCCGGGAGGAGAGTGTCCGCTCAGCAATGGAGAACATCGCACTGATCCGGCGAATGATAGACCACACGGAGATCAATATGCACCGGCTTGGCTGGCTTTTCCTGGTATATGGCCTGGTGTTCCTCGCTTATTCCCTGTTTGAGCTTTTTTCCACCATGATTGTTGCCCGTACGTCTACGCTGCAAACCACCGGCACCGTCTCCATGATCCTGTCCCTTCTGACCTATGTTGTGATTGCTGTCCTCTTCGTGCTGTTCCTCCGCAAGCGCGCCGCCATTGCGAAAATCGAAAACGAATACACGATGAAGCTCTTTGACCTTTGGGGTGTCATGATGTTCGCACCGGCAGCCCTGGAATTGGTTATCTACCTGGTTGCCGTCATTGCCGGAGACAGCCTGCCTGCGATATCCGTCGCCTTGCTGCGTATCGTTTTCAGCGTTCTCAAAAACACGGCGTTATATATGTGCATTTTCTTTACCGGCCACTATACCGGAAGCCGGGTCCTGAAGATCGTATCCGCTGTGCTCATGATCCTGCTGATTGCTCTGTTCTCCTGCGGCATTTCCCTGGAGAGAACAGTAATGAGTGAAAGCAATTATTTCATGCAGCTAAACGGGATGATCAGCATAAGAAGCACCATTGCTTCCTTTATCCAGATTTTTGTTTATCTCGGCATGGGCATTTATTGCATTGTGAAGCAGAGAGGTTCCGTTCATGGAGATGAATAATATCCCGGAGATGTTCCAGTCGAAGCTGCGCCTGATGATCATCAGTGCCCTGATTCGGCAGCCCCTTTCGTTCTCCGCCCTCCGGCAGCTTACAGGCGCTACGGACGGAAACCTCAGCGTGCAGATCAGCAAGCTCAGTGAGGCGGGGTATATCACCGTCCGCAAGGAATTCGCCGGCAAAAAACCGCTGACCACCTGTGAGCTGACACCCCTCGGGCGGTACAGCTTCCGGCAGTATGTGGAACTCCTGAACAGCATTCTGCAGGGAGAATAAGCCGGTTCAGAACAGGCCATATCTGTATCCCTGATACGTTCCCTTGTCAATCATTCTCTGTGAGTTTGTTCAGCCATTCTTCCGTTGAAATCACAGATACATGGGTGATACCGTTCGCCTCATCCGGGTATTCGTGGTCAAAATGCATCCCAATGGACTCCGCAGTTCTGAAAGAGGGTTCATTCGTGTACTTGCAGTAGGAATACAGCGCCGGATAATCCGTATTCCGGAAAGCCCAGTCACGGACGGCTTTTGCGGCTTCTTTTGCGTACCCCTTATGCTGACAATCCCTGCGAATATGATAACCGATCTCAGGCAGCATTTCTCCGTTGATATTCTGCAATGTCAGTCCGCAGTCACCGATCATTTCGCCGGAGTCCTTCAGGCAGACTGCCCACAGACCGAATCCGTTTTCCCTGTAACGGTTCATATTCCGTTCGATCCAGCCTCTGACACGCGATTCATCGAAGGGATATGGATAATGCCGCATGATGATCGGATCCGCCAGCACCTGATACAGCGCGTCATAATCGTTCCTGTCCATTTCCCGCAGGAATAGTCTTTCTGTTTCTATGATTTTGCTCATTTTGATTCCTTTGTCATTCACCGACAATAAAGAGATGCTCCGTTCGGTTTTTTACAGACAGCCAGTCATTGTCTGGTCATTCATCCTGGATTTTCTGTCACCCATTATACTTCAGGCACAGCATGGTGATATCGTCAAACTGTTGCGTCCCTGCTACAAACGCATTAATACCGTCCATGACGTTTGTCAGCACTTCTTCCGGCATGGCATCCGGATTCCGGTTGAGCGCCTGGAGCATACGGTCTGTACCGAAAAGTTCATTATCGGCGCTTGTGGCTTCGGCGACACCGTCGGTGTAAACAAACAGGCTGTCGCCGGGGTACAGTTCAAAACTGTGTTCCTTGTAAGGGATACCTTCCAGCGTGGCAACAGCAGGGGAGTGGCGATAGCTGACGAGTTCATACTGACCGCCGGCCCGGCGCAGGGCCGGATGCTCATGTCCCGCATTGGCGGCAGTCCCTTTGCCTGTGGAGATCTGGATCACCGCTGCCCAGACGGTAACAAACAGTTCAGCCTCGTTGCTCTCGCAAAGCTGGTCGTTCACATTCTCCAGCGCCTCACCGACACTCTCGCCGTTCTGGAGATGGGATTTAATGAGTACCCGGGCCACCATCATGAACAGTGCGGCCGGCACACCCTTGCCGGAAACATCTGCCATCACCAAACCGATGTGGTCATCGTCAATCAGGAAGAAATCGTAGAAATCGCCGCCCACCTCTTTTGCAGGTGTCATGCTGGCAAAGACGTCGAACTCCGGCCGATTGGGGAAAGCAGGAAAGAGCCTGGGCAGCTGGCTGGCCTGTATGTCTGTGGCCATGCTCAGTTCAGCACCCATCCGGGTCGCGGTTTCATGCTCCTGTTCATATTTTTCCATCTGATCCTGCATGATCACCATAGACATATAGACCGCCGCGGCAACCGTGGCCAGGATAATCAACTGAACATCCTGAAAGAAAGCCTGCGCCGCAATCGCCACAAAAGGCGCAATAATATAAGCCCAGAAGGCGTGCCTGATCCGCGGAGTGAAACTGTTCCGCCAGCGGATCAGAAGGAAAACGTCGATACACAGCATGACGATATGCGCCAGGTTGGAGAGCAGATAGGCAGGAGATCTGTGATAAGTGTTAGCACTGTCAAAATAGTAGCAGAGATCGGTGAACTGCGAAATGATCATCAGCAGGGTGTACAGAATGAGTGTTCCCAGGAACAACCGCAGAAGAGTCTTCCGATGCTGCTCCGGGTTTGCGATATGCACTGTGAGCATAGAGAAGAGGTAGGCCATCATGCCGGAAGCTAAAAACTCCAGCAACGTCACGATAATCAGGGCAACCCGTATCCCCTGACCCGGAACTCCCTCCATCAGCTGGCGCGCAAGATGGCTGCCGATGTACAGCAGGACCATGCCGAAAAAGAACTGGAAATATCTTGTGGCTTCTTTTGATAATCGTGCTCCCGTGCTGACCTGCAGGATGTTCATTCCGCAGATTCCCATTCCAGCCGCGATAATAATAATGTTGAACATGTACCCCGCTGTTATGTTGAAAACGGTCATTGTTTCATTCCCTCCACAGGCTTTTTTCCGATCAGAGCACCGGACCATCCGACTTCCCGGTGATCACCTGGCCTGGCATTTCACACGACAGTCAAAATCTGATCAAACCCCGTCTGTTCCAGAATCTCGCTGATAACATCATTGATTTCCGCAATCGTGACCCCGTTTTCGCAGCCCTTTAGCATAATCAGCAGGACACGCAGCCCGGCAGATGAAATATAATCCAGATCATGACAATTCACATGGACACCATGGATCTGCTTTTTGTTTCTTTCATAAAATGCCAGAAGATTGGGGGCTGTAATCGTGTCCAGGCGCCCTTTCAGGGTCAGGAACATGGTTCCGTCTCTGAGGTCAGCGGATGCATCAAAATCCTTCGATCCGACATCGGAGGTGTCCATCCGGCTTCCGTTTTCGGCAACAGTCATTTTCCAGAAAGCACACTTCTTCATTGCCGCTAAATATGCGGCAGCTTTATCAGCATCCAGCTTTGAAACGCTTACCAGATCAGGCATGTGATCGGCAATAATGATCCGTTCCACTTTAAATCCCTGCTCAGCAAGGAACATCATGGCTGATTTCATGTCGGCTTCCGCTGCTTTGATTCGAAGCGACAGCTTTCCGCTTCCGACCTTCACGTCCGATTTGTCGGTAACCTGGCTCTTTGCCTTCATGGCGATTTCCATGAATCTGTCGCCGCATACGGCTTTCAGCGCCGCCATGTAAACAAAGGTGCTTTCGGGATCAGCGAGAATCCAGCATCCGCCGTGCTTTGAAAGGATGCGACGGATATTGGCGCACAGTGCCTTCTCTTCCGACTCAGTAAAATACATCACCAGGCCTTCCGTTGTGATGCAAAGCGATCCCTGCACGCCTTCAAGCGCCGCCTCAAGAGACGCATAATTCGTTGCGTCCACTCCCTTGAATTTTACCAGTTTCTTTTCCTCGCCATCCAGCAGGGAGAGAATGGCCGGTTCCGCTTCCGCGATCGCTGCGGGGAGATCCATTCCGATAAACGGGATTTTCTTTCCGGCAAATTCAACTGCTCTGGGGGTATACCCGCAGGGAAGATCAATGCAAATGTCACAGCCGGATTTTTCGGCGAGAATGCCCATCGTCCGATACCGTGTTTCTATCAGTATGGACGCAGCTGTCATTTGTTCAGAGGAGGCTGTGGTCGTCCTGCTGTTTTGTGTTTCTTCTCTTGTCAATCCCAGTTTTTCAGAGATCACAGCTGCATCTTTGTTCCCTGAATCAGCAAGCTGAAACAGCGTCATCTTCGCGGTGTTGAAAACCGGATTGGTCTGCTCAAGGATGTTTTGATCAATGTCTGTTCCATCAAACGAATACATGATTGCTTTCCTCCGTTCCATGTTTGGTACAATTCTTTCCGGAAATCTCATTTTTCAGTAATGAGATCATCATGATTCGATGGCGAAAACAATCAGGAAGATGATGCTTCCTGAACTGAAAAATGCTTCGTTCGCCGGTTTATGTTCAATGAGCATTTCAAACACAAGCGCATAGAGGAGCCATGTGAGCACAGCGCTGCCGATTCCAAGCGGCAGGGCCTTTTCAGAATTTCTTTGTCCATCGTTCTTTCTCCATTCTATTTCCTGCAAACAGTCTGACTGTTTTTTCGGATCTGGTATTTCCGGATATTCATATGTTCACAGTATAGGCCCAAACAGGAAGAGAGTCAAGTTTCTTACATTGCCCTGGATGCCGACAATACTCCGCCGGACTTGGGTTTCCCGGTTGTTCCGGTCGTTCACCTGTGTTGAAAAGAGCTTCGCAGGTGTGATAAAATATTTCTGATGCTGATAAATCTGTTTTTCCGGATAAATGTGTTTTTTTCATCGAGAAATGGAAAGGATTATGAGTCAGGAATGAACTATGTTTATCTTCTCCGATGTGCAGATGATTCTCTCTACTGCGGGTGGACGAAGGATCTTGATGCGCGGCTGGCAGCGCATAATTCCGGACGCGGCGCAAAATACACGCGCTCCAGATTGCCGGTTGAGCTGGTCTATCATGAGGCGTACGAAGATCTTCACGATGCTCTCAGCCGAGAATGGCATATCAAGCGTATGAGCCGCAAGGAGAAACTGAGATTGACAGAATAGCCTGTCTATTGTTTCCCTGTTCTGATAAAATCAATGAGTTTTTCAAAATCATCGAAATCGTCATAATCGCCCATAATCCCTTCCCGATGGTAGACAATACCGGCTTTTTCATTGGCTTCCAGCCGATCCAACAGCGCTTCTGTCCCATACCGGCGTACATACTCCGTAAAGGCCAGTGCCTTGATCTTGCTGGCAAACAGTCCTTTTCTGCAAGCGGTTTCATGACATGCCCAACAGCCGTCAACACCTTTGGCTATACAGCACTTCCTGTTTTCGCACCATTCAGCGTCCTTGCACCAGGACAGATCCAGAAAACCGTCCTGTTTACAACCCCTGCATTTCACATTTTCAGAACACAGGCAGCAGGCCAGTCCGCACCTGGCAATCCCCAATTCGCGTTTCATTTTACGCTCCTCCTGTTCCATCGGTGTAAATCAAATACCATTGAATCTGCGGAACTTCTCCGGATCTTCCGGAGCAAAATCCGGTGAGTCATATTCCGAAAAGGTTTTCATCCTGATTAAGACGCTCCATTAAGACGCTCCATATACCTTCATAAAATGCCGACAGAACGCTTCGATCCGATCCAGCGTCTCGTTCGTCTTCTCTGGTTCCCGATCGCAGAGATGGATGAGCGCGGAGATTGGCGTGGTATATGCAAAGGCAACCATCGCCGGATCATCCCGGCAAAGCAATTCCTTGTCCATCATTCCGGAAAAAACATGCGTAAACATCTCTGTAAGGCCGTTCAGAAAATGCTTTGTCGCCAGCGCTCTGGCACGGTCATCCCGGAACTGTTCGATGGTGAGGAGTTTTCTGGTCATCACAACGGTTTCATCGTGAACGGTAAAATTCACCATCCGTATTGTCATTGCAAGCAATTCTTCCAGTGATTCGGGCACAGGAGGCAGATGCTCCGGAGAACCAAAACGCTCTTCATAATAATCAATCAATCTGTCCAGCAATGTATTCCAGATCTCTTCCTTGCTTTCAAAATGACGATACATCGCAGTTTTGACAAACCCAAGCGATACCATGATTTCCTTGATGTTTGTTCCGTCATAGCCCTTTTGCGAAAACAGTTCCAATGCTTTTGTCAGGATTCTTTCCTTTGTGTCCTTCGCCATTCAGATTATCCCTCCAGATACGTGAACTTCGGGTCACGCATATGCATTATAGCGATCCGAAGGTCGCTTTGTCAATTGCAGGACGGATCTTCTTTTTTCATCAATTTGTTCGAAGACTCTACGGAACGTACTTGTCTGATCAACCGGGCAAAACCCAGTGATTATGAATCCGCTGATGTGGACGGCAGGAAGGTATGCAGGTTACTCCTGCATAAGCTGCATAAACAGGTCTGCAAGGTCCGCGCGGGTGACTGCCGCGGCGGGATCGTCGGTTGTCATCCCTGCGCCAAGAGCTGCCAAGATATCGCACAGGAGGCCTTCACTCAGTTCAGCGTCCAAATCCTGGTCCGCGGAGATCAGGCCATATGAGGCCAGGACTTCCCTGCAGCCTTCAGGATCGTTGCTTCCGCCGCCGATGAGGATATACAGGCCGCCGAGGAAATCGCCGACTGTGGCGGGATCATCCGGTGAGAAAGTGCCGTCCTCCCGGAGAGACATGCAGCCGTTTTCCACCGCGAAGCGGATAGCCTGGTAATGCTCATGGTCTTCCGGTACGTCGGTAAGAGCGATTTGGGACAGGTCTTCCGTGTTGAATGGGTTCAGTACGGCGTCAAACATGTCGGCATTCGCGTTGATACCGGACGAGGCGCCGGCGGTGCCGCGGATATCCGTGTTCATCATATCGGCCAGATAGGCGGCGAAAACCTTCAGTGTTTCCGGGTTAGCCGTCTTCAGGGCCTGCATCGCCTGGAGCGTGACATCGTCGGGCGCGCCGTCAATCCGCCGGTTGATCGCTTTGATGGCGCCGGACAGCTCGCCTTCCGGTTTGGCCAGGTCGGAATACGTACTGATGATATACCGGTCGATGGTTTCCTGGTCGGCGTCCAGGCTGCTGACCCTGTCCGGCAGGGCGTCAAAATAGGCGAAGGTTTCTGACACATTGGGGTCACGGTAGGTATACAGATACATTTCGGAAAGGTCGGACTCGCAGTAAGCACCGTAGGCACCGGCTTTGTCCCGCAAGTCGGGGATCAGCAGCTGGTCGCTGACCAGCTGGGCCAGGGCGGAATAGGCATTTCCTTCGGCTTCCGGATCAAGGACGTGCCACGGCATGGAAATCAAGTTGAACTGGATGTTGCTGTCGATGATCAGGCCTTCTTTTTTGGCCGGAACCGGCAGGTCGAAGGAAACAGGCTCCCGGACGGTATCGTCCAGTCCGGCGAGGAAGGCGTCAGCCAGCGGCCGGTTCAGGGCCAGAGACGCTTCGCTGCCGGCTGCCACCGCGACGGCACCGGACCGGTTCGCAAGGAAACGCTGCACGTTTTCCAGCCGGGCGGAGACTTCCTCCGGATGTTCCTGCACGGTCTGTTCCAGCTCTGACAGGAAGTCATAATAATCGAGGAAGTTCATGTAGTTTGCGTACCGGTTGCTTTCGTCGGAAATTCCCAGCTGGCGGTACACGAGGACACTGAGCGGATTCTGGTTGATCTGATCGCGCACGGCTTTCTTCTGCGCCTGGATCCGGTCCTGCAGCACTTTGGCATCCGTGAACTGCGTGTGGAACAGGATCTCTTCCGCCAGGGCATATCCGGTCTCCAGATCTTCATCCAGCGCGTACCATTCAACGGTGGCATAGGGGTGGAAACTGCCCTTCCATCCGCTGTAGTAAATGCCGAAGACGTTGTTGTACAGGTAACGGCCGGTCAGTTGTTCCAGCTCTTCCCAGGAATGCTGATCTGTATTCATATGGCCCAGCAGACGGGTGAAGAGCCGCAGATAGTGGAGATCCTCCTGCGGCAGCGCGGCGACGTCCAGGTTCAGGGAAATATAGGAAATACCGTCCGTGCCGCAAACTGCGTCGATCCGCCGCACGCCATCATCCCCGGTTTCATCCCGCAGCTCATAGGTCTTGACTTCTTCAGGCAGGGTTGCAACGGTCACAGCAGTCAGGGAAGCGAGCATCTCGGAATTGTCTTCTTCCGGGGCCGCGGCGTTGGTGCTGTCGATGATGGCCTGCTTTTCCTCTTCACTCATGCCGGCCTTGATTCCCGCCAGCTTCGCTTCCAGTTCAGCGTCGTGCTTTTCCTTCAGCCCTGCTTCGGGATAGGTGGTGGTCAGCGTGTAGAGTTCGGGATTCACGAGCCACCAGGCAAGGGCGCCGGTCAGCAGGCCGCTGTCGTTTTCCTCCGGAATCCGGTTCAGCGACTCATAATCCTCCACGAAACGGAAGGGATCGCCTGTCACGGCATAGTAATAGGCTAATTTGCTGGTTATGCTGCTCACAGGGGTACTGCTTTCGGTGGCAAGCTTGGCGTCGAACTTCAGCTTGGTGGCAATGTTATCCACCAGGGCAGGGTCATAGCCGTTCTGCGCGATGTCTGCCAGCACCCTGTCCACGGTTTCCCGGAACAGTTCTGCGTCTCCGTTGTTAAGACCGTCGGCGGTAAACAGGATGGCGTCATCCGGCGCGGTGACTTCACGACCCATGCTGAAGGAGCCGGAAGGGAATGTTTTCTTCAGCTCGATCATCAGCGGGGAAGCGGGATCGGAGAGCAGGCTCGCGGCGTTGTCGATCAGATGCTCCTGCTCCATATCGCCCTTCATGCCGGGACAGAGAATGTAGTACCAGACGGAGGCCTGATCCGCTGTGCTGCTGCTCGCTTCTGCCGGATAGGGAACGGAAGACGTTACCGATTCCGAAAGGCGGGCATAGCCTTCTTCTTCAGAAGAGAATTCCTTTTTTTCATAGGGGCTGAAGTATTCGTCCAGCAGCTTCAGGAAAGCGGTATAGTCTTTAAAGGAACCGTACAGGATGGCCATACAGTTGGACGGATGGTAATATTTCAGGTGATATTCCTTCAGTGCCTCCCAGGTCATATCCGGAATATAGTCCGGATCCCCGCCGTAATTGTATACCATGGAAGAGCCGGGAAGGTCACAGTGTTGGTGTTGATCATAGCCCGGAAGTCCAGCGTGACTGCGCCGAGCATCTCACTGTAGACGGTGCCGTTCAAGGTCAGAGGGCTGTCCATATCCGTCATTTCATAGCGCCAGGCTTCCGTGCGGCAGATATCCTCCCGCTCCATGATGAGCGGATGGAAACAGCTGTCCGTATAGAAATCAGCCAGCCGCAGCAGCTGCTCTTCCGAAAGGGAGGCCAACGGGTAATAGGTCAACGCGTCGGTGGTATGGGCGTTCATATACGTGTTGTAGGACTGGAAGGAAAGGTTGAACCACAGGCTGGCGCTGGGATACTTTTCCGAACCGGACAGCGTCGCGTGTTCAAACACATGCGGCAAACCGGTATAGTCTTCCGGCCGGGTCGGAAAAGAAAGCTGGAATGCGCGGTTGGTGTCCTCGTTCGCGACATACAGCAGTTTTGCGCCGGTCTTCTGATGCTCAAAGAGCACCAGTTGGGCGCCAATGAGCGCGAAGGGACGGATTTCCTTTACTTCGAAGCCTTCTACCACGTCTCCCACAGCAGGCAGGCCGACAGCCTCCGCGGCGCCGGCCGGCGCCGGTTCCGCCATGGCGGGCAGCACGCATACGAGCATCACGAACACAAGAACAACACATAGACAGCAGTTTCTTCATCTTTCTTCTCCTCCCTTTTCGGGTTTTTTATATGATTGATTTGTTACAATGTTATTGATTCTGTTCCACTGTATTTGTCTCCCTGCTTTATCTGCAGATCTTATCGTGATCAAAAGTATATCATATTGCATCATGGCAAACAATCAAAAAGCAGAAAAAAAGCGCCTTCATTTCATCAATATGGCATTGATGCCGGATTTCCAAAGCGATATTCAGAACTTATTTCACCGTACTGTTATCTATAACTGTCCGCATGCGGTTATTTTTCCTGCAGCGTTTCCAGCAGCCTGCCCACGTGCCGGGTTTCGAAGAACATATTCTTGTTGGCCAGCACGATCACCACGGCTGCAATCGTCACGACGATGGTTTCCACGCATTTGGTCTCCTGCGTCATGGCGATCTTTTCCTGCATGAAGTTCACAAAGAGGTGGAAGATCATGCAGGCCAGGATGGAACGGTCGCTGACCAGGTAAACCCAGGTGATGATGAATCCCAGCGGGATTCCGCTGACAAAGAAGTTGACCACATACAGGGGGTTGACCATCAGACCCACCTGGTATGTTCCTTTGATAAAAATCAACGGCAGATGCCAGAGAGACCATAGAGCGCCGAAAATCATGGATTCCCAGAACCAGTTCATATAGTTCCCGATGGAATCCTCGCAGTACCCTTTCCAGCCGACTTCCTCAATGATGGAGGCCAGGGTCACGGTGATCAGGGCGCTCCCGATGCCGACGCCGGTAAAGGAGAAATCCTCCGTGAAGGCAAACTGGTTCAGGGACTGCCCGAAAGCCAGGGACAGCAGGATCGACCCGGCAACAACGCCCGCGAACAGCAGGATTGCCAGGAAAACATTCTTCCATTTCACCTTGTAAAAACCGATGATCTTGTTCTTCAGGTCCTGCTTCAGCACGGCCGAGCCGGATACGAGGATGAATACGGTCGACACCGCCGCCGGGGCGATCAGGCCGATCACCATCAGGCCCGCGCTCAGGTTTTCGGAGGTGAAAATTGCCGGGATCCAGAAGATCCAGGTAAAGAGGTATGCCAGGAAAAAGAACAGGACAGGCCTGTAACGATAGGAAGTGCTGCTCTCACGGTTCACGGTGCTTGTATGGGTCATATTCATATCCTCTGTTATCTTTCAGTGTTCAAGTTTCCGGATGCTCTTCGGGAACAGGATGGAGACCGCGGTAGCGGCCAGGCAGAGCCCGGCGATGACGATCACCGCCGTCGCGCCTCTTCCCACGCCCTGTCCGCCGATCTTGCCCAGGGCATCCGCCGCCGTGCCGGACAGCGCGTAGGCGACCACATAGCCCAGCTGCGAGATAAAGCCAATCAGTCCCCAGGCCCTTCCCTGAGTTTCCTCCGGGATATTCGTCCGGACCAGGTAATCCAGGCAGTTGTTTGCCAGCGGCAGCATCGCGAAGAACAGGAAGCCGAATACGCAGATCGGAATCATGCTTTCAAACAGCCCGAATCCGAGCATGAACAGGCCCGCCGCCGTCAAAGCCAGGCCCAGCGTCCGGACATAGTGCCTTTTCAGGCCTTTTACCCCGAGAATCACCCCGCTGGCCAGCATGCCGCAGGCGCAGACAGTTTCTGCGACGCCCAGGGTTTTCGCGTCAGCAAAAGAGAGAATGAGCGGTTCCGCCAGGATATGGAACATGCCCATGAACAGTGTGATCCCTGATGAGACTGTCACCAGGATCATCACGCCCCGGTTCGCGCAAAGCACGCGCCAGCCTTCCTTCAGGCTTTGCAGGAAGGCTTCCTTTCTTTCCGGCTCCCTGCTCCCGATGCCCTTCCGGACCACCGCGGCACCGGCCACTGTCAGGAAAAACGTACAGATATCGATGATCAGCAGCAGTTTGACGTTGCTGGCTGTGAGCAGGAAGCCCGCGATAACCGGGGAAAAGAGATACCGTGCGCTGCCGGCCAGGAAACCAGGCCGCTGGCCTTTGAATATTCCTCTTTCGTCAGCAGATCCGAAATCGTGGCCTTGAACGAAGGTTCCAGCAGGGCCGAAAAGAACGCGCTGACAAAGATCCCGATGCAGATCTGCACCAGGGACGCGCCGCCGGTCATCATACAGATCAGGATATAAAGGATCCCGATGGCGGAACAGCCATCCCCGATCATCATCAGGAGCCTTCGGTCATGCCGGTCCGCCAGGACCCCGGCCGGCACGGAAAGCAGCAGTGTTGGAAGGAAACCCAGGAGCGTGACCAGCGCCATGTTGGCCGCGCTTCCGGTCTGCCGGAAGATATAGACCCCCAGGCCGAAACTCGTTAGCCCGCCGCCGATGGAGGAGATCAGTTCGCCCGACCACAGGAGCAGGAACTTCCGGAAGTTTTTGCTTTCTTTCATCTTTCCGCCCCCGACCGGATCAGATCCCTGATAAAGCCCATCGTTCCGTGCTGCGCGCCAAGCAGCTTCTCTGTCATATCGATAAACACCGTGATATCCGGCTCTGTGAACAAACCTTCGTCAAAGGTATCGCTGCTGATCACCAGCAGCATCCGGACCCGTTCGGCAATACAGTCGCAGGAAAAGATGCCCTGCGCGATCCCTTCCTGAACCACTTCGGAAAGCAGCGGCACCGCCGCCTCCATGATCTTCCTCCGGATCTTCTCGTGCATCACGATATTCTCCGGCTGCATCAGGGCGCCTTCAATCGGCGTTTCCTCCTGCGTGGGCCGGAGGGAGGAGATGATCCCGACGATTTTCTGCGGCACGGGGATCTCCGCCTGCAGGATCTGCCGCGCGGCTTCAACCTCCCGGTCGATCATCATCCTGATCACTTCCTCCAGCGTCTGCTCCTTGGTCTCGAAATAATAGTAATAGGTTCCCTTGGCGATGCCTGCTTCCTCAATGATATCGTCCACGCTGGTATTCTCATATCCGCGGGAGATGAACATCCGGTACGCGATCTGAAGCAGTTCCTGTTTCCTTCTTTCGCCTTTCTTCATACCCATCCTCCTTACTTTCGACCATCGGTCGGTTTTTTAGTATAAATGCCTCTACGACACTTGTCAAGCATTTTTCGACTGTTAGTCGAAAAAATATAAAACTTTTCAGACAACTGCCATCCCCCTCACCGGAGCGTATCAACGGATGTCAGTCAGGTGAAAGCGCTGCTGTGAATGTAGACTGAACAGAAATAATACGCCAAAGGCGAGGAGGACTATAAAAATGATGTACAATACGACGGAACTGAATCTGAACGTGATGGAACGGGTGGCCGGAGGAAGCTATCTGAAGGAGATCGAGGAACTCCACAATGCGGTGTTCGCGAATGGTGTCACGAGATACTATTATGATCAGTTCCTCAAGGAAGATGACGATCGCGATGAAGAAGAGCTGCTGGCCTTGGTTCTGGATGAATGCTACGGTCTCCAGCTGACTTTCGAGAACGGCAAAATGCTGTACAACGGCAGGGCAGACAGGCATAAATATACCTGCGACTGGATCCGGAGACGGAACCATTGAGTCGATGGGGATGGATTGAGAAAAGCCTCAGAACTGGATTTTAATCCGGTTCCGAGGCTTTTTTTACAGCTGTTGTTGCGTTTCATTTCATGAAGAAATATATGGACAAAAGGATCGCTGTCACAGAATGACATGCTGGTTTCAGTATTGCAAAAAGAGTTCTCCCAGGCTTTCGTGGCTGATTCCGGGCTCTTTTGCCAGGGCCAGGCGCAGCAGGATGGCCGCTTTCTGGGGAGAAAGGGTATTCGCCGCAATCGTGTTTTTACACAACAGATTGTCCGGGGTGATGATTCCGTCATCGATCCGGGAAGAAATCACGACCGGGATGGTCAGCCCGTTGATGATTTCAATCCATTTCTCGCTGAATTCTCCGGCTCCTGCCCCGGCAATCACCAGGCCGTCAGAATGCTCTGCCGCAAAGCGCAGCAGTTCCGGGTCCGCATCCACGGAAAAATACAGCACTGAGACCTTTGGCAGGGTATCCAGTCCGCTGACGTCGAACTCGGACGCGAGGGTATGTTTCCGGTTGGGAGACTCATACAGATAAACAACCCCGTCCCGAACAATGCCGATATCGCCCGTTTCACCCGCTGAGATTGCCATTACGCTGTAGGTGCTGGTTTTGCTCATGGTCCGTGCCGCATAAATCCGATCGGAAAAGACAACCAGGACACCCTTCCCAACAGCTTCTTCCGAGGCTGCGACGCAGACCGCTTCATACAGATTCAGCGGCCCGTCTGCGGAAAGAGCCGTTGCCGGGCGCATCGCGCCGGTCAGCACCACCGGTTTCTCTGTCTTCAGGGTCAGATTCAGGAAATAGGCGGTTTCCTCCATGGTGTCGGTTCCGTGAGTCACAACGAACCCCTTTACTTCCGGATCGTCGGCTATCTGGTTGATTTTTTCTGCCAGTGTCAGCCAGATCTCCGCGGTCATGTCGTCGGAATTTACGTTGCAGACCTGAATCGCCTCGATATCCGCTACCTCGTTAATTTCCGGTACACCCCAAAGCAGAACCTCTGCTGTCAGGGCTCCCGGCGTATAGCCGGTCACTTTTCCGGGATCACCCACGCCGGCAATCGTTCCGCCCGTGGCCAGTATGACGACTTTTCCACGCGGCGCCGCTGCTTCCGTTTCATTGCTGCCAGTCGTCCCGATATCTTCCGCCAGGCCGGCAGAAATCAGCCAGCATACCGCCAGGATCAGGGAAAGAAAAACTACAAACCACTTTTTCATTCAGATTCTCTCCTTCTTTATCAGGATGTTATGCCCTTTTGGCATACGCTCAGGAACAGCGGCCAATGTAAGAAACCCGCAGAATTTTCATTTTCCATCGCTTTTCTATACACTCTTATTTAACCGCAAATTACGTTCTTTTGCAACAGGTAAATAATTCCTCTCTATTTCGAGGACAACGCTCCGCTGAGTATATTGCTATCCGGCGCTTTCCTGTATGAGAAAGATAATCCGAAGGGGTGGGGGATCTTCTTCAAAAGAGAATGTTCGCGCGGGAAGGAAGATGAGATGCTTTCATGCTCCGTATTGAAAGACGCATTTTATGTCGGTGCGGATGGCCTTGTAGCGCCCTGTCAGGGGATTTGCGATACAGGATTCGCGAAACATTTTTTGAATCTGAAAGAACAACGTCTTTGCGATATCCTGAAGGAATCGGAATACGTCAGACTGAGCTATACCACGGTCGGCGATGTAAGGCGGGGGAACGATGAATGCCGGAAATGCGAATATATCGACCGCTGCACCGGCAGCTGCAGGAATTCGGCACTGATGGCCGAAGATAATTACTATGGGGTCGACCCTGACGCATGCTACTTTTTCAGGAACGGCTGGGAGGAACGCATCAAAGCGGCTGCTCAGCCTGCCTATGAAGCATACCTGAAACGGAACAACCTGCACGCTGATAATCAGCCTGACACCTTGAATGCGAAGCCGCTGTGCATATAAACCTGCACGGCGGTAACACATCGCGGAGATGGTTCTCTATCTCTGCTCGGAGAAAGTCGGGTTTATCACCGGGGAGAACATCTGCATCGACGGCGGCATGACAAGGCTCATGATCTAGTATGAGTAAACTCACCATCGCTTAAATCCTGGAGAAACTAAAAGATCCCGGCTTATCTGATATCATGTCAGATGGCCGGGAGTTTTATTTCAGCAACAAGATAATCCACGTTTTGCTTAACCGGCAGCGTCCCGTCAATCCGGATCACATCACAATCCACCGTCTCAAGCCAGCTGGTCACATAATCTTCCGGTCGATTATCTGTCAGTGAAAACCACTTGCTTTCTTTATCATGCAAATCACCGCCCGGGAGGATTCTGTCACCAAATTTCTGATATGAGCGATCCCGGACGCGCTGGCTACGGATCTGCTTTGGAACCTCGATCAGCACAACACAATCCAATGATGCGATCAGTTTGTCGCCGTAATTGCCTCTTACAGCCGCAAAGATGAACCGATTATTCTCACTGATTCTTTCTTCCAAAAGGCGGATCACTTCTTCATTGCTTCTCGGTTCGGAAAACGCGTAGGATGGGTCTGCCTTCGGAAAATAGAGATCCTCATTATCTATGAATTCATATCCCATCCGGTCTGCCAGCACTCTCCCCAGGGTACTTTTCCCGGTTCCGTTGAGTCCGCATATCAGAATTCCCATATCGAGTCCTCTTGGCTAATCATGCATGATATCTCCCGGGCATCACTCCAATAATGGACACATGAAAAGCGCAGACAAAGGGGATGCCTCGCAGGATATAAGTTTTCTTCTCAGAAATTTCTTCCATTCCAGCCCCAATCGCTGACCGGATGGTATGTCACATAAACCGCGTTTCCGGGAATTCCAAGCTTATCACTCAGCAGATCACAGATCTGGCCGGTTAATCTGTCGTATGAATCCTTCGGTGCGTCTCCATACAGGCTGACAGCAACATAAGCGCCTTTATCCAGCTTTTTGCCGCCAAGCCACAGATCATAAGAGTCTTCTATTCCAACCATCAGATAGGTTTCACTTTTGTTCAGAGTTGTAATCAGCTTGCCTAATGCTGCTTTGATTTCTTCTTTTTGCTGATCGCTGATTTTCCCGGTAACCTTTGAATCAATAAACGGCATTGCGCTTCCTCCTCATGCAAACCTCAGCTCATCCAGCGTGTACCGGATCACTTCGTCAAGGGAATCGTCCTCATCCGGCTTTGTCATCTTTGACAGCCAGGGATGGGATTCTTCCCATGATTCCTGGGTTTCCTTTGTCTCCTCATTCATGGAACGGTCACCTCTTTGGATTGTTCAGAACCGCAATAAATTGTAGCCGGGAATGAAGCAGAATACAATATCCATTCTGGTATTTTGTGGAGACACTAATTGCCCGCTTTTTGTCTGACAATCATACCAACTACGAACAGTGCTACGCCTGCAGTGTATAATACAACAGCCAGCCAGTGCGGAAGTTCACGGATTCGATTCGCAAGAATGGTTCCACCGCATATGATGAAAGCAATAATGATATAGATATTCATTTTTCTGTTTCCTTTCCAATCAAACGCATTTTGAAAGCCTGAATTTTCATCATGGCCCCGGTCGTGTAAAGAATGCCGAAAATCATGGCGATTAGTGCCAGCGCGAAGGTTCCACCTTTCAGAAATCCTGTCCAGAAAGTTTCTTCCGTTTTCATCATATTGAAGATGGCGTTGGCAATCAATGACACGATGCCAAGCACAAAATAAACTCGCACAGTCCTGGTGGCGCGTTGCTTTTCAGCACTGCTGTACTCTGCCACCTGCAGGACGGTTTCTTTGAGTTCTGTGTCCATAGGTTCTTCCTTCCTTTCTCCGTTCAGCAACTCCCGGAGATCAACCTGATAGAGATCAGCCATCTCTACCAGCAGATCAAGATCCGGCATGTTGCTTCCGGTTTCCCATCTGGAGACTGTTCTTCTGGAAACGTTGAGAGTTTCCGCTAGCTGTTCCTGCGTGAGCTCCTTTTCTTTACGGAGCTCCTTCAGGAATGTACCGATCTTCTGCAGATCCATGTTGGTTCCTCCTTCCAGATGCCAGTCTACTCTAAACCTATGGAAATAACAGGACACAAAGCGAGCAAATGCCCTGTTTACAACGATGGGACACACTATGTCTCATTCGAAAGATGGATCTATAATTCATACGTTTGGTAAAAAATGGATATTTCTGCTATTTTCGATGCATCTTCTATCGTTGCCCGTCTTATTATACTTTTTCTTACCAAGTACAAAGTGTTCGGCTGCAGCCTGCAATAATATAATATATCATAGAACGCATTCTTATAAAACCCTTGAGGAATTCTCCAGGGATTCAGTGCAGGATTTGCATACTCTGATTGGCTGAAAAATGAGCGTGAAAAAACCTTGCAGACGTTGATCTGCAAGGTTTCTGGTGGAGCATAGTGGAGTCGAACCCCGTCTCGCTGCGCTTCGCTTGCTCGGTCAGGTTCGCAATAGTCGGCTGTCTTCTCTGCCGTTCGACAGCCTTCTTTGCTCACCAGGCTTCCGCCTCGCTTCATCCGCCACTGGCGGCGCTTCGGCTACGCCCCTCTCCAATGCATTCAGTGCAATGACGGGGCAGGGGATGCGGACACTCCGTGCCCGCATAAAGAAATCAGGATCACCATGAATGTGATCCTGATTCTTTGTGGAGCATAGGGGAGTCGAACCCCTGACCTCGACAATGCGAATGTCGCGTCCTCTCACCCTCCCCTGTATTCCGCTGATACCGGGACACGAATGCAGGTGACCATCCCACCCCATACCGGGACCCTGGGACAATCCCGAACCCACAAGGAGGAATGACCATGTATGATTCTGCTGCTGTATCGATTGACGACGACAAACTGGAAATGATTCATTGTGTAAATTGTGGGGCACCGATCGGAAAGTTCGGTGATGGAAGCACCGCCGACCTTGTCTGTCCCCGGTGCAAAGAAAAAATTGGTATTCAGATCCGTAAAGGAGCAAAGCTCTCAGTACTTGTAAAAGACCAGAAACAGTAATCCCGTTTTCACCCGTTTCGGATATCAGGGTCCTGAACTCACCGGTTCCTTCCAGATCGCGGGGATCAAAGCGCGAAACCATCGCGCGGAAGGAATGTTGAAGTAGAGACGAGGCCGGTCCGCAGCGGAAGATCTGTGACCAGGTGTTGAACTCACCGGATCCTGTCCGGACCCGCAGGGTCAGAGCACGGCCGCCGCAAGGCAGCCGGCGGACAGCATCCTTGAAGTAGAGAAGAACCTGGCAGATTCCCATGGGCGCCAGGCGTATGCCTGCCCGCCCGGAAGGAGTCTGCCGGGCTTTTTCTTTTTCCGGCAATCAATCAAGTAAACATGCTCTTGAGCGTACGTAGAGAGCGATGGATACGGAATAGTCCAGGGGATTCAACGCAATCCCTCTGACTGTTCAGGTGTTCACCGCTGTTCGCCGTGCGCCTTTTCTGTGTCCATCGCTTTCCGTGCTCTCCGGGCGGAGAGGAAGGACATCATGAAAAAAGGCATCCCCTGCAACGAGTATACCGAATACGGACCGAAGCATCAGAACAGCATCACCTTCACTTTTGTGACCGATGACGGCCTGACCCCGTCGTTCTTCCGGATTTCCCTGGGAGATCCGGATCCCCTGACCGGCGAACCCATCTCGGATAGGACGATCTTCCGGGAGTACCATTGCCAGCGCAACCGGGAAATCTATTATAACAAGCTCGCCGCCGCGGTTCCCTTCACGCAGAGGGAGCAGGAGGAGCGCCGGCACCTCCGGGATCAGATCGCCGCGGATTTCGAGCGGGATTATGGCTACCCCCTGACCTCCGAGGCCGTGGACATCCTGCTCAATGAGCGCCATCCGAAGAAGTACCGCGTGGAGCTGGACAGCCTCGTGACCAAGGAGGGCAATCCCTGCCTGGATGCGCTGATGGCCCTGGCGGATCCGACGGCCGAAAGGGCCTTCCTGGATGCGGAGAGCGACGGGGAGCGGGTGGAGAAGCTCCGCGCCTTCGCCGCGAAGCTCACCGGCCGCCTCCGGGATGTCTATGATCTCATGCTGCAGGAGGCCGCCGGCTTCAGCACCCATGGCCAGGCGCTGGACATCGCGAAGAAGTGGGGCGTCACCAAGTCCTGCATCTCGAAGGATAAGCTGCGCCTGATCCGGGATATCCGCCGGTGGATGGAGGAATAATTTTTTGATGGTTTTTTTCATTCCCATCAACTTTGCCGTCTTTTTCCTTTGTATATGCCGCAAGGTCGCTTACCTTGCAGAAAGGAAGAAGACTCATGACGGTATCCAAACAAAAATCCGGCGCCATGCCCCGCTGCTGCTCGCCGGATGCGGACTGCTTCGCCCGCACCTATACCGGCCGGTGTGCGGCGCTGGCGGTCGCGGACTACGGCGACAGCTGCCCCTTCTGCAAACCCAGGGCAGCCTGGGAGCGGGAGCTGGACGAGGCCATTCTCCGCCTGGAGCGCCTCGAGCGGCTGGATCTTCTGGCAAAGTACGGCCTGATCCGCGGCATGGATCCGCGGGAACATTTCCTCGGCATCAAAAAGCCCGGGAGAAAGGAGCAAAGCCATGACGGACAGGAAGGATCTCCGCGCCGGAATCGAGCAAATGCGGTCCGTTGCGCAGTTATTGTTACTCTGGGCCAAAGACCTGGAACAGTCTCTGACTGATCCAGCTCCGGCCCCTGAACCCACTCCCGCTCCAATTCCTGACCCCCCGCTGCCCCCTCCGACCCTGAAGGAAGTCCGGGCGCTCCTGACGGTCAAGTGCGCGGAGGGCTACGGCAGCCAGGTCCGGGCGCTCATCGCGTCCTTTGGCGCGACCTCGCTCTCCGGCGTCCCGGAGGCATCCTATCAGGATCTGATGGACGCGGCCCAGCTCCTGGGAGAGGGGGAATCGCCCGATGCCGGCTGACCACGCGTTTCTTTCTCCCTCCTCCTTGATCCGCTGGTATTTCTGCCCGCCGTCCGCGCGGCTGTGCGATCAGTTCCCGGATCAGGGGAGCGTCTTCGCGGCGGAGGGTACGGAGGCCCACGCCCTCTGTGAGTACCTCCTGAAGTCCGCCCTCGGCCGGCCCTGCGTCGATCCCCGGCCCTCCCTGCAGTACTATACCCCGGAGATGGAGGAATCCGCGTCCGGCTATGTCCAGTACATCCTGGAGAAGGTGGAAGCCCACAAAGCTGCCGCCGGCCTGTCGCCCTCCGTCTTCGTGGAGCAGCGACTGGATCTCCGGGGCTACATCCCGGAGTCCATGGGCACCGCCGACTGCGTGATCATCGCGGGCGATACCGTGGAGATCATCGATTTCAAGTACGGCATGCACCGGGTCCCGGCCACGTCCATGCAGCTCCGGATCTACGCCCTCGGCGCCTGTGAGGTGTTTTCCGCCCTCTATGATCTGACCCGCGTCCGCATGGCGATCTACCAGCCCCGCCTCTCCTCCGTGGATGAGACGGAGATGACCGTCGCGGATCTCTATGCCTGGGCCCGCGCCGAGCTCGCTCCCCGCGCCCGCCTGGCTTTCGACGGGGCAGGGGAGTTCGCCTGCGGCGACTGGTGCCGCCTCTGCCGGGCCCGGCGCAGCTGCCACGCCCTGGCGGAGTACCAGCTGGAGATCGCGAAGTATGATTTTTCCGATCCGGCGCTCCTGTCCGATGCGGAGATCGCCGATGTCCTCTCCCGGGTGGATGATCTCGTCGCCTGGGCCTCGGATGTGAAGGACTACGCCCTCCGGGAAGCCCTGAAGGGCCACGCCTATCCCGGTTTCAAGCTCGTGGAGGGCCGGACGAACCGCCGCTTCACAGATGACGCCGCCGTCGCCGCCCGCGTGGAGAGCGCCGGCAGGGATCCCTGGGAGCGGAAACTCCTCGGCGTCGCCGCCCTGGAAAAACTCCTCGGCCGGAAAGCGTTCGCCGATCTGCTTTCCGATCTCGTCACCCGCCCGGAGGGCAAACCCACCCTCGTTCCCGTTTCCGACAAACGCCCGGAGCTGATCACAGCCCGGCAGGAATTCACAAATGAAAAGGAAGGTATCTGAATATGAGCAAGACTACCATGTCCCCCAAAACCCCCGTCTCCACCCGTATCGTCACCGGTCCCCGCACCCGTTTCTCCTATTGCCATCTCTGGGAGCCCCGCTCTTCCTATGGCAATGAGCCCAAATACTCCATGTCCTGCATCATCCCGAAGGATGATACGAAGACCGTCGCCCTGATCAACGGTGCCATCGAGGCGGCCTACCGGGAGGGCGAGGCCAAGCTGAAAGGGAAGGGCGCCATGCCGCCGCTGTCCGCCCTGCGGACGCCGCTGCGCGACGGCGACCTGGACCGCCCGGATGATCCGGCCTATGCCGGCTGCTGGTTCCTGAACGCCAGCGCCGCCACGGCGCCCGGCATCGTGGATGCCCAGGCCCAGCCGATCCTGGACCGCGCGGAGGTCTATTCCGGCTGCTACGGCCGGGTCTCCCTGACCTTCTTCGCCTATAACTCGAACGGCAACCGCGGCATCACCTGCGGCCTGAACAACGTCCAGAAGATCCGGGACGGCGAGCCCCTCGGCGGCCATATGAGCGCCGAGCAGGAATTCGCAGCCTTCACGGACGATGATGACGAGGATTTCCTGAACTGAACAGACAACCGGGGCGCCGCGGATCGCGGCGCCCCTGGCTTTTCTCTTCCAAACATTTCATTGAGATTTTATGAATATTCTGGTATAATTCCATTATGGAAGGGAGGCAGATAAGATGATCAATGAAAGGATTATTGTTC
Source organism: uncultured Clostridia bacterium (assembly GCA_947166385.1). Taxonomy (GTDB): domain Bacteria; phylum Bacillota; class Clostridia; order Christensenellales; family Aristaeellaceae; genus Aristaeella. Next base: position 61,980 of record CAMVEB010000022.1, read on the forward strand.
AGGACGCGTCTGAAACTGATCCCAATCTGCTCCGGATGCTGGACAGAGGTTTGGAAGATATAGAAGCCGGAAGAACGCTTCCCCATCAGGAAGCCATGGATGAAGTCAGACGAATTCGGGAAAACCGCCGCCAGGCAAGATCCAATATGGGAGCCGCGGCCAATGCATGATTATGATGTGGTATGGTCACGCGAATCCATCTATGATGTTGCGGACATTGAAATAGAAACTGTTTTTTTATTCGTGTTCTTCGTCACGAAAGGAACTGGCAGAAAATGCTTCGAGAGGGAATCAGCTATACCTTTGATTAAGTGACGAAGATTTCCTGAACTGAACAGTGAACAGACAACCGGGGCGCCGCGGATCGCGGCGCCCCGTCGTTGCATATTTGCCATTTTGCCCTGATCTTCCTATAATAGATGTTGAAAAGGGGGTGCGATCATTGAACCAGCCGATGTATGATGAATTGGTTCGCGGATTTCTGTCTGTTTTGCCGGATCAGATGGTTCGGGTTGTGTTATATGGTTCCACCGCCAGAGGGACTGCAGCCCCTGATTCAGATATTGATATTGCCCTCTTTGTCAGCAGCCGCCTTACGCCTGATCAGGAGGACCGGTTGTCAGATCTGATCGTTGATTTGAATCTGAAGTTTAACAGGATTTTCTCTGTTGTGGATATTGATCACCAGACCTATCTGAAGTGGCGTAATGTGACCCCGTTCTACCAGAATGTTGACAGGAAAGGAATCGTTTTATGGAAGGCAGCGTGAGGCAGATAAGATGATCAATGTACACCGTTCCAATGTCCGCCGAGCAGGAATTCTCCTCCTCCACGGATGACGTGGTTGAGGTTAATCAAAACAATTGACAAATCACCGCGTATTTGCAATAATATGGATGCGGGGAGTAATCCCACGCGTACCCGCCCAACGGAGTCGAGTGCTTAAGCGACTTGTAAAGTCGCCCGCAGCGGGGGGAAGCCGCCTTATGGCGGCTTTCGATGTTTATGGGGGCTTCCAGATGGATGTTTTTGTTTATTCTGATGAGTCGGGTGTTTTTGACTGTTATCACAGTCAGTATTTCGTCTTCGGCGGTGTAGTTTTTTGGATAGCGCGATGATGGAATCCGCTGCCAGGAGATATCTGACCATTGAGAAAGAAATCCGAAAAGAGAACCTGATATCTCCGGAAGACGAACTGAAAGCCAGTAATCTGGAGAGGAAGAATCAGCGAAGACTTTTCCGTGCAACGAATCGGGAATTCCGTTTCGGTGTTGTAGTTGAGATTCCAAAGCTGAAGATTCGCTGGCAGATCGCGGACGATAAGAAATCAAGACAGCGGTATATGGACTTTGCATACAAGATTGCGATCAAACGATTCTTTGCTTCTTTAATCCGGGATGGAGCTATCAACCCGGCTGAAATAAACACGATTCATTTTTTCACTGATCAGCATACGACGGCTACGAATGGCCGTTATGAACTGCATGAGAGTCTTGAGCAGGAATTGATCCGTGGTTCATTCAATTTTGAAAAGCAAATATTTCATCCGCTACTTTTTCCAGCTGCCAAATCGATCACATTAAAGTATTGCGATTCAAGAAAGGTGGTTATGATCCGGGCAGCGGATATCATTGCGAACCGGATCTATCATCTTGCGCAAACTGGAAATCTGCGATATGAAGAAAGCCCGCACTTTTATGTCTATGCACTTCCGGATAACGATCTGAAAAAAGAGTTGCAGGATTGAAAATGAAAAAGGCGACAAAGCAATCAGAAAGGTACCTGAGGATAGAATACCGTTGACACCTCTGCGGATTGATCTCAGAAAGTATCTCCGGTACGCGGAAGAAAACAATATTACTGATCTGTCTGATATTCCGGATGAAATCCTGGATACATTTATGCTTCCTGAACAGCCCGGGAGTATCGCTCAGTAGTATAGTTCCCATGTCCACCAAACTGAAATCCTTCACCTTCACGGACAATGAGGATTTCCTGAACTAAACACCCCCGGGGCGCTGCGATCAATCCGCAGCGCCCCGTTATTGCGTGAAAAGGCAGGAAAAATGCAACCTTGCCATCTTGAAAGCCTTCCTGTTCTGCTGTAAAATAAGTCAGCACAAGAACAGGAGAACAGAATATTCTGGAGGGATGACATATGAAGACAACAATGAGTCCAGTGAAAAAAGATTCCCTGCGTTCCTGATGACGTTGGTGATGCTGGCAGCCTGTCTGTCAGGACTCCCGATATCAGAAGGCTACGCTTCCGTCACTCCGACTGTAACCTTGGCAGACTGGACATACGGCGAAACACCGAATGATCCTGTTGCTTCCGGGTTCGCCGGGCCTGTTTCTTACACCTATTATATGTATTTTTCTACATCTAGCGGAACTCCCCAGGACTTAACATCTTCCAGTGCGGATCGTGGCGGGGCAGATACAGATGGCAAATGGATTCTGATGTAATGAGCAAGAGCTGTCACGAAAAACGAGGAGGCAGACGGATGATCTTATATGTGAACGCCTGTGTACGCAAAGACTCCAGGACAAAAAGGCTGTCGGACAGGCTGCTTGAGAAGCTGAATGGCACCGTGGAAGAGGTGAGGCTCGATACCATCAGTTTCCCTACGGTTGACCGGGACTTCCTGATCCATCGTGATGAACTGATTGCGGCCGGGGACTTTGATGATCCGCTGTTTGCTCTTGCCCGCCAGTTCGCGGCGGCGGATGTGATCGTGGTGGCGGCTCCCTATTATGACCTGTCCTTCCCTGCTTCCCTGAAACAGTACCTTGAGCAGATCAACGTGGTCGGGATCACATTCCGCTATTCGGAAGCAGGCATCCCCGTCCCTCTCTGCAATGCGAAGAAGTTGTATTATATAACAACTGCAGGCGGGAATTATGTGCCGGACGAATTCGGCTTTGGATACGTGAAAGCACTGGCAGAAGGTTACTACGGGATCAAGGACGTGGAGCTGATCAAAGCCGTGGGACTGGATATTGTTGGCGCGGACGTAGAAGGAATCATGAAGGAAGCTGAGGAGAGGATATGAAGAAAATAGCAGCGGCGGTTCTTGCTGCCATGATGGTATTGTCATTAGTGGCTTGTGCCGGAGCAGAGGAAAAAGCAGAGACGCAGGAGCAGACACAAGCGCAGGAGCAGGCACAGACCGAAACGACCACTCCGGATGCCGACTGGAACCTTCCGGAAACGATAGAAATGCCGGAGGAGGTCACAGCGGTTTTCGAGAAAGCGATGGATGGCCTGACCGGAGTCAGCTACGAGCCGGTTGGCTATCTCGGTGAAAAAGACGGTTTGTACTGCGTCCTCTGCCGGGCAACTGTTGTATTTCCGGACGCAAAACCGTATTACGCGCTGGTCTATGTGAATGACAAAGGGCTACAGAACATCTGGGATATCTGGATGGGCGCCCATGCGGAGAAAAAGTAGATGGCGGGTGATTCGGCATGGCGCGGTATCACAAAATAGAGGACCCGGATGACGAATACATCTGGGCGAAGATGATAGAGAATGAGGGTGTGGAATTCTATACTTCCAGGGGCCTGCCCTTCACATATAAGATTAAGACCAATGCCGCCGGAGAAAAGCTGGGCGAGATGATCATCGACCGGCGCGGCGGCAAGACCATCACACGGGGGACCGTAGTGCTGGCGTATAAAAAGGCGCTGGAAATGGGCGGTCTGGTGACCGGCCCGAAGAAACTCGGGGTATTTGGAGCGAGTTACATTTACCCGGTCTTTGTGGAGATCGGGGTATACGGGAAGCAACACAGCACTGAAAGGATCTGAAAAGCAGCAGATGGAAAAGAAACTTGCCCAAGTCTTTCAATGGCTGCACCGCCATCCTGAACTGGCCATGAAAGAACATCAGACAACAGAATATATAAGAAAAGTCCTTCTCAGTCACGGAGTCCGGCTGCTGGACACAAAACTCGAAACCGGCCTGATTGCCGTGATCGGAACCGGCAAGGATCCTGTCATTGTGTTAAGGGCCGACATAGATGCCCTGCCGGTTCAGGAACAGACAGCCCTGCCTTATGCGTCGGAAGCACCGGGAGTCATGCATGCCTGCGGCCACGACTTCCACGCTACCTGTATGCTTGGCGCGGCTCTTCTGCTGAAGGAACGGGAGGCATCGCTGCCCGGTACGGTGAAAATAATCTTCCAGCCCGCCGAGGAGATCAATCGGGGTGCGGATCTGGTGGTGAACACCGGACTGTTGGACGATGCCCGGCTGTTCCTCACAGGGCACACTTATCCATGACTCCCAGCCGGTACGATTGGCATAAGACCGGGTCCTGTCATGGCTTCCGCGGATCGGTTTTCCGTTCGTATCAGGGGAAAAGGCTGCCATGCGGCGAACCCTGATATGGGAATTGATCCCATCCCGGCGCTTGGCGCGGTCATTTCTGCATTTCAGAATGTGGTCAGCCGACGGATCAACCCGTTTGACGGCGCTGTCGTATCGATCACCAGGGTTGAGGCGGGAAACACCTGGAACGTGATCCCCGAATCAGCTTTCCTTGAAGGAACTGTCCGTGCCATGGATGAGGCTGTCCGTGACAGTATCCATAAGCGCCTGGAACGGATGGCGGTGGATACAGCCAACGCTTATGAATGTGAGGCGGTATTTGAATACGAACAGGGACCTGCTCCTGTGGTCAATGACAGCGGAATCTGTGAGCGGGCGGCGACCGTGGCCGGGGAATTGGGACTGAATGTTGAATCTCTCCCTACAGCCACCGACGCCGGAACCTACTATGTCTGGTACAAGGCAGTCGGAGATGCTGATCATACGGACAGCGAAGCCAAAT
>CAMVEB010000023.1 GCA_947166385.1 uncultured Clostridia bacterium
TAACATCTTTCATGAATTGCAGGATTATGAGAACAAGATCAGGTAGATTGGTTTTCAACGTTTTGTTGCTCCTGACGGATCTTCTGCACACCCGGCGGGATTCGAAACCGTTCGCTCAATGGTCGCCTGAAGCCCTTGGAGCGGGCTTCACGCTCCCTTTCGCGCCAACAAACTCAGGTCGCTTCGGCTTCGCCGACAGCCTACCGGGCTGACGCTTCCTTCGTTTGCCACGGCCTGCCGCTTAGGAGACCAAAAAGGCGGTATACCGCGAAGTTCCGCCGAAGTCTGTCAACGTCCCGGAAGGCTTGATTTCTAAGGAATGCAGCCGATTGAAACTACTTAATTCACTCCTAACGCCGCATTTGGCGATAGGATGTGTTTTCTGAATCAGGCGTGTATTCACCCACCTGCTTTTGCATTTCTTTATTCCTTCACAGCAACGAATGCCTGTGCCTGCTGCTTTCCGTCGGATGCGCTGATCACGACCTGCTTTCCGGCTTTTGCGCGAATGACAGCCATCGCTCTGCCGTAATAGGTGGTGAAGCTGCCGCTGTCATAGCGCTCCTCAGTACGGGGATTGGCACTGCCGAAGGCAAGCAGCTCGCCGCCTTCCACGGTCACGTTCACTTGCCGGTCAGCATTCATTTCCACAATACCGTGTTTATCCTGGACATTGATGGGAATGTACAGGATTTCACCGGGCTTGGCTTCCTTCTTTTCCGGACAAACCGTTAGCACAGGTTTTTCCGCACTTTTCAGTTCACAACGGCTGATAGCGTGACCGGCTGCGTCATAGTTTATGGCAACCAGTGTGCCTGGCTGATATGCCAGTTTGAAAACAGCTTTCCCGTGCTTGGGCTTTACGTGCTTGGTTCGCTGGCCGTTCAGTTCCAGTGCCACAGATGCGGCGTCAGAATACACTTCAATGACCGCCTTATATCCGTCACAGCCCTGCCAGCTCCAGGAGGGCATGGCGTTAGTGCCGCGCCAAACGGATTTGGCGGGCTTCACTCTGGGATGGTTGATGGGCTGCACGGCGATCTTCGGCACTCTCAGCTGGCCCCAGGCGCATTGGGCCAGGAACAGTTCACCGTTGGGCGTGCCCAGAATATCCAGTACGCCAACGTCGCCCAGTAGCCAGGGATAGGGCTTATCAAAGCCTCTGCCGTCGGGCGTATAGGCCCACGCACCAATGCCGCACTCGCCCAGGTAGTCCCAGGCCGTCCACATGAAATCGCCCACCAGATAGGGAAGCTCCTTCACCATTTGCCAGTTCTTATAAATGTCCTGAGGGAAGGTTTCGCTACCCACCACGATGCGGTTCGGGTGCTTTTTGCCCTCCATTTTATAGCGTCCTGATGCGTAGTTGTAGCCCGCAATGTCCAGAGCATCCAGCACCGGGGTGGTCACCTCATCCGCCTTTTTGCCGTTGGCCGCCTTGTTCATGCCGCTGCCCACCATGGAGGCCATCAGGTTGAACATCGTGCTGCTCATGCCGGAGGAATTCTTTGCCTTTTTTTCATCGGAACGGCCGGAACCATCCTCTTTATAAATGGCGTTGCCCTTGGCGGAGCGGGTAATGATCATCAGGTTGATGCCGCCGGTGGCCGCGCGGCTGGGATCGATTTGGTGCAGCAAGTCCACCATCTCCTTGGCCAGTGATACGCCTTTTTCGGTGGCGGGCTCGCTGATCTCGTTGCCGATGGAATACATGATGACGGAGGGATGGTTGTAGTCCCGGTTTACCAGCTTGGTCAGATCATCTTTCCAATTGGCCAGGAAATCAGACGCATAGTCGAATTTGGTCTTGTGGTTGTACCACATGTCCCAGGTTTCGTCCATGACGTACAGGCCCACTTTGTCGCAGGCTTCCAGCATGGCCCGGGAGGCGGGATTGTGGCTGATGCGCAGGGCGTTGAAGCCAGCATCCTTCAGCAGCTTCGCCCGGCGGTATTCGCTTTCATCATAGGTGGCCGCGCCCAAAATGCCGTTGTCGTGATGGATGCAGCCGCCCCGGAGCAGCGTGTTTTCTCCGTTGATGAACAGACCCTGATTGCTCCAGGTGATCTGCCGGATGCCGAAGGAAACGGTTTCCTCGTCCACTATCTTTCCGCCCTTTTTCAGTGTCACATGGGCGGTATAGAGATTGGGCGTTTCCGCGCTCCACAGCTTTACGTTGCGGATATCCAGCGTCGCATCAGCTCCCTGGCCTTCCACTACGATCTTGCCCTGGGCGTCTTTGATGTCGATGGCAATATCACCGCTGCCCATGATCTCTGTACGTACCCGGATCTTCGCTGGGCTGATGGAAACGGTATCCACCTTCACGCCCTCATAGGCGATGTGATCTTCTTCTGCCGTCACCAGCCAGACGGGTCGATAAATCCCGCTGCCGGAATACCAGCGGCTGTTGGGCAGTTGGCTGTTATCCACACGAACGGAAACGGTGTTTTCGCCCACGTGAACCAGCTTTGTGAGTTCCACTGTAAAGGGAATATACCCATAAGTGCAGCCACCCGCTTCCAGGCCGTTGACAGTAACAACACTGTTGCGATATACACCTTCAAAGTGCAGCAGCATGGGCTTTCCCACTTGCTCCGCAGTCACGTCAAATTTCTTTTTGTAGGTATATACTCCGCCTGGGAAATAGGCGTGCCCGCTACTGCCCGGTACGTCAGGCTTCCTGGTTTCGTGGATCATAGCATCATGGGGCAGGGTCACAGGCTGCCCGTTACAGATCCAATCTCGCACAAACTCTGTTTTTTTCATTTTGAAAGCTCACTTTCTCACATCATGTTCAGGACAGTTTCACACAAGCGCCTTCCGTGATTCCGTTTTCATTGAATGCGTCTACCCGCACCCAGTACCCTTCGTCCTTGATCAGCGCACTGATCGTTTTCTGCGGCTGAAACGTCATATAGCTGTGATACAGTTTATCAGGTGCTGATCCCCACAGGATATTCCATCCCGTCGCGTCAGATGCGCCGATCTCTGTGCGGAAAGCAAGGTCAGAAATGCGGCTCACTGCGAAATCAGGAATCTGAGGCTTTTCGCCGCCTCCGTTGCCAAACACACGAAAACCGGAAATGCAAGGCTTTTGCTGATAAGGAATCTGGGAGATGGTCAGGCGAAGAAATCTGGCAGAAAGATTTTTTTCCGGAATCACCAGATCATGGGATAAATCCGTTTCAGCATTCGACTTATCAACAACCGGCGTGAAGCTGATTCCATCCACGGAGCTTTCCAGTTTCCATTGCGTGCGTAATGGCTGATTATCAATAAACCGGGGCGTATCTGTTGTGTGAAGCTCACCCGGCGTCGGAATATTGATCACATCATCCGCGAAATTGATCTGAATCGCGTTTACGGAATACACCTTTCCCAGATCCAGGCACAGCCATTCCCCGCTTTTGCTTTCAGCTGCCTGCCACCATGTTTGGACATTTTCATCCAGCGCCAAGGCTGGCTCATGACCGACAGTGCTAGATGAAGCAATGGCTTTTTTTCCATAGCTGAGCAAAAACCATTCCGGCGCTTTCCATGGATCGATTCTGCCATCTTCCCATACGATCGGCCAGTCTCCGTAACGCTGATTGCAGAACAGCTCACCGTCTTTGTCAAAGCCTGCGGGCCACAAGCCGACTCTCCGCTCAAAGGAATGTTGTACGCTGATGCGCATGGTCGCCGTATGCCACCAGTTTCCATGCTGATCCCGAAGCGTCGATCCATGTCCCGCGCCCGGCATAAATCCACCGGGATGATAGGAATACGGGTTATTCTTAGCCAGCTGGAATGGCCCCAGTGGATGATCGCTGATATAAACACCGTCCGCATAGGTATTGTACTCGGTTCCGGGACATGCATACTGCAGATAATATTTCCCCTGGTATTTTGTCATCCAGGCCCCTTCTATAAAAGGTTTCTGGCTGAACATCCCGCGAACCATGGGAAGCACTTCATCCGGCACCGTAGCCCCATCGATCCCCTGTGCCGTGAAAAAGCCTTTCACCGCCTCGTCAATCTCTGCTTCCGTCCGCGGAACAAGGCAATGGTCTTCACCGGTTCTCTCATAGCCTCTGGTCCATGGGTCACCATGGATCAATTCAACCCGTTCCCCAACAGGCCTGAACGTTTCCGCGTCCAGTTCGGTACCGTAAATCGGTGTTACACTGGAGCAGCCCCAATAGAAATAAACTTTGCCGTCATCATCCTGAAAGAGATTAGGATCCCAGAAAGGGAAAGAACCGTCAATCCTTTCATAGGGCCCTTCAAGAATATTCTTTGTCCGGAAAAAATCACATACCTGATCCCTTTTCGACGCGCTGAAATAGACATAATCACCGATCACACGCACATCAGGCGCGTAATCATACAGCGGCAGATTCTCAGGAAGCGGATGATATGACCACTGAGCCAGATCATTCGATACCCACACTCCCAGTGTCATGGAAGCGAAAATATAATACTTGCCCTGAAACAAAATCAGAGAAGGGTCGGCAGCTTCCCGGTTTACAGACCGTATCTGGGTTCTTGGATCCACATTGAACTGATAATGGTATTCAATATTCAGCGGGTTGCAGATGATCTTCCTCATTTTTTCTTCCTCCTGGCGCTTTCGCAGCGGACAATCAGCTTCAGGATACGGTTTGCGCAGGCTTGCAGCTCTCCCAGCGTAATTGGATAAGGAACCGAACCCGGTTCCGCATTTAAGGATATCAGGATATTGTCAATATCATCCTGGCTTCCCGGCATGGTCAGATCATTCCCGGCCTTGATGTAGCCTGCCGCGTTGGAGGTAGGATATTTATGGGGAGCGGCAGCTTCCAGGCTTCCGCCGCCTGTGGTGCCCCAGTCCGTCATCACGATGCCTTCAAAGCCCCATTCATCCCGCAGAACAGAATTTACCAGTTCATATTTATTGGCCGCGTGCTCCCCATTAACCAGATTATAGGATGTCATAAGCGCCATGGGCTGCGATTTCTTGACCGCAATCTCAAACCCACGCAGGTAGATTTCCCGAAGCGCGCGCTCGCCGCAATGACTGTTGCAGAAGCTGCGGTTGTCCTCCTGATTATTCAGCGCAAAGTGTTTGATTGTGGTTCCGCACCCCGGATGGCGCTGTACGCCCAATGTATCCGCCGCAGCACAGAAGCCGGAAAGAAGAGGGTCTTCTGAATAATATTCAAAATTCCTGCCGCAAAGCGGATTGCGTTGAATATTCATCCCCGGCGCAAGCCAGAGCGTAATGCCGAATTCCTCCATTTCCTCTCCAACAATATCACCTGCGGCGCTGATAGCGTCCATATCCCAGGTTTGAGCAAGCAGCGTTGCGATGGGGATGGCTGTGCAATACTGATAATAATCCACCGCGTCAGCAGGACGCTCCGGCGCAGTCACGCCAAACAACTTCTCCATTCCGCCTAAAGCGGATTCGCCCAGCCCGGGGATAATCTGATCCTTGCTATCCGCCACGAAGGACGTGGACAGTCGCAATCCTGCCGGGCCGTCTGCCAGCACGATGTTGGGAACCCCCCGGCTCTCAAGCAGAATGGAAGTGGTGTCACCCGCGGCACCGGGACAGGCAACGGACGCAGCGCCAATCACAGACGTACCGAAAAAGCCGCCTCTTGCTGTGCCCACGCACATTTCAGCCAGTTCTTCCGGTGTCAGCTGAGCGATCAGATCTTCTGTGGTTGCTTTTCCGCTGAGGATTTCCTCCATCGTCACTGGTTCTTTCCGAGAGATCGTTATCTCTTTCGGCAAATGAACATATTTTAGCTCTTTGGTCGGAAGAATCGATGTGATCAGGTAGATTTCAACAGCCCGCTCCATTTCTTCTTTCTCCCCGGGATATGAGTACGGCACAGCGTTCGCGTTGGAAAGCTCATTCAGCGGTTCATCCAGACACAGCTTGTTCTCAAATTTCCTGGTGATTTTTTCATCATCCACCAGCATTGTGGCTACGATGTGCGTGTTGCGGGAATGATTGCCGATTCGGATATAATATTTCCCCGGTTCCAGAACAAACGCCGCCCGCGCTTCATCATAAGACGCCATCGCCCGGATCGGAAATATGATTTTCAGCAATTCTGATTCGCCTGGCTGCAATACTTTTGTTTTGGAAAAACCAACCAATTCCTGATAGGGCTTTTCGATGACGCCTGCAGGAGAAGAATAGTACACCTGCACGACCTCGCGACCTGCGTACTGTTTTCCTACATTGGTTACTGTGACCTGGGCCTCCAGGTTTTCTCCTCTGATCAGGACATCGGTGGAATTGATCTCGAACTCGGTATAAGAAAGACCATAGCCGAATGGGTAGGCCGGTTTGATGCCGAAAGTATCAAAATACCGGTATCCGACATAGATTCCCTCATGATAATAGGAATCATCCAAATTGCCGCTCATGTGACTGAAAGTCGGGGCAGATGGATAATCCGAATAGTTTTCTGCCCAAGTCATGGCAAGATGGCCGGAGGGCGTTTCCTTGCCGGTCAGCACGTCCGCCAGCGCGTAGCCGCTGATGTTGCCGGCCTGGCTCATCAGGAGCAGCGCGCCGATTCCCTTTTTCGCGCGAAGGAATTTGGTATCGATCACACCGCCCACATTCAGCACGACGATCACATTCCCGTATGCGTCGGCAAGCGCCTCGATGTTGTTTTTTTCGGCGGTGGACAATTCATAGTCCCCGGGCGTGATGTTCCGGTCTGCCCCCTCTCCGGAATTGCGGGAAATGACGTAAATCGCCGCGTCCGCTCTGGTTTTTTCAATCTCTTCAGGCGTGATTTCAGGAGCCTCAGGCTCTCCCGGCCGCTGGGCAAGCAGTTCAATAAGCGCCGCCTGCCCTTTCTCCGCCAGAAGAGCCATGACCCGTTTCATGGTTTGCTCCATCGCCTGCTGGCAAACGCAATCATACTGATCCAGCCATTCTTTTGTTGTGATGACAAAGCCAGCTTCTTCTAAACCCTGCTCCACATTTACGATCAGCCTGGAATTGACATCACCGGACCCAATGCCTCCCTTGACCGTCTTACGCACGCCGCTGCCGAAGGCGGCAATCGTTTTTGCGTGCGCCAGGGGAAGCACGTTGTGGTTTTCAAGAAGCACCATGCCCTGGGCAGCTATTTTTCTTGCACGGTTCATATTCCTGATCTCCCGCGCGCTGATTTCCAGGTTCTTCGTCGCGTAGATTTTTGCCATGTTCTTCCCTCCAACTTCTGAACAGACGCCCCTTATGCGGTTCGGACTGCATCAGGGGCGTCTGTAGGGTGCTTATTTGTTATTTGCCCAGAATCCTATTCAGCGCGTTGGTGTATTCCTCGGGCTTGAAAGCGTTCACGGCATTGCAGAACGCCTCCCAGTCCGCGTCGCTGCGGATATCCCGCTCGCCGGTGATGAATTCAGGGATCGCCTGAGCCATATAGGTGGAATACTCCGCGTCCAGGCCAGCCTTGATACTGCTCTCTTCCGGGGTCAGCTGCGCCAGGATCTCGTTGCCGATCAGGGCGTCCACGGGATACATGCCCCACAGATCCAGCGTATGCTGGTAGAATTCAGGATACTCATACAGCATATTGCTTGTGTCTTCCAGACGGATGAAGCGGAGCGGAACCGCGGTGCCGGAAGCGTCCTCGCTGGTGAAGTAAAGGTCATCCCGACGGTATTTGCCGTCCACGATGGTGTAAGCGCCGTTGCCTAGGCCGGATTCCTGGCAGATCCGGTACGAATCGGGATTGATGGCTTCCAGCTCCTTGGTCTGTTCCGCGTCCAGGCCATAGGTGGCGATGATGGAGCCCTCTGGGCTGAAGAAGTAATCCAGGAAGGTGAACAGCGCGGGCAGGTCCTTGTCCTTGGCCTTATCGGTCACTACCACCTGCCCGCCAATCAGGCCGGAAGCGTAAAAGAAGAAGGGAGTGTTGCCCTGCATGCTTTCGTCGCCGTACATATCGTTGATGGGGTTAGGTGCGCCAAAGACCACAATGCCGTTGAGCGGGTTGCTTTCATCGCCACCGCTGAAATCCATGGCGTTACCCAGCTGGTTGTCCATGCCGTACCAGGCACCCACCTTGCCGGAGTAGACGCTGCCAGCATCGACCATGAAGAACATATCGTTGGAAAACTCGTAGAAGTAGGGGTTGATCCAGCCTTTTTCATACCAGGTGCGCAGGCAATCCAGATAAGCACGGTAATTATCGGACGTAGTGCCGAAGGATGCTTCGCCATTTTGAGGATTGATATACCAAGTACCCACATCGCCGAAGGTGGATTCAAAATCGTTAACGCCGATCATACCATTGGCGCTGATGCTCAGCGCATAGCCGTCGTCGATGCCCAGCTCGTTCAGCGCGGTCTGGAAAATATCCATCATCCATTCCCAGTCGCTGATGGTCATGGGGTCGGGATTGCCGGAGGGGAACACCACGTCATCCGTCCAGTTGGTGCCATCCTCGCTCCAGGAACCAGTGAAGCCCTCACCGGTGACGGGGTTTTTGCCGTACTTCACGATCCAGTCGCGACGATAAACCATGCCGCCCCAGGCGGGTATTCTCTTTTCAGTCAGGCCGTACAGGCACAGGTAGCGGGGCTCGCCGTTGACAAGGCAGGTTTCGCGGCCCTTCAGGGTGGGATGCCGGTCAAAATACGCCCGATAGTTGGGCATGTACTGCATCACGTAGTCGGTGATATCCAGCGCCTGGCCGTTTTCATACATTTCCAGGGCCGTGGTACCAACCTGCTGCAGACTCATCAAGTCGGTATAATCGCCAGTGGAAAGGATGTTGGTCAGGTAATCCCGTTCATTGCCGGAGGGCGGGGTAATGACCTTCATTTCCACTTTTCGGGTGTTTCCATTCCCCGCGGGATCCCATTCCTTGTTCATAATGTACTGAAGGGGCGGAATTTGCGCATAGTCAGTCACCAGAGGGGAGTTTACGCCGGTGTCGGCCGTAAAGGTAAAGACAGTGGATTTGCCGAGATAGCTGTCGCTGTCGATGGATTCCGCCTGGGCGAAGACCGCGCAGGCGAGCAGCACCGCGAGAGAGAGAACAAGAGAAGTAATCCGTTTCATCATGATGATTCCTCCATTCTTTATTGTTTTTATCTTTAACCCTTTACGCCGCCCAGCACCATACCCTTTTCCAGCTTTTTGATAAAGAACGGCAGAGCGATCAGAATCGGAAGCGTGGAAATGATGATGGCCGCGTATTGGATCAAATACTTATCGTAATTGGGATTGCGGGCTTTCAGAAATTCCATTCCTTCGCTGGTCAGTTGGCGGACAAACAGCTGCAATGGCCACCTGGATTTATCCGTGGGCACATAGATGCTGGCTTCAAACCAGCTGTTCCACCGCAGGATGGCGGTATTGATGGCGGTGACCAGCACCATACCCTTGCCCTGGGGGAATACCACCCGGAACATGGTGGTCAGATGCCCTGCTCCGTCAATTTCGGCCGCTTCGATATAGGCCTTGTCAATGGAAGCAAAGGTGTTCATTACCAGCAGCATGAACATGGCATTGGTTGCGCCGGGGATGATCAGGGACCATCGGGTGCCGGTCATGCCCAGGGTGCGGATGACCATATAAGTGGGAACAGTACCGCCGCTGAACATGGTGGTGATGATGACAAACAGCGTCATCACGCTCTTCAGCCTGGTGTTCCGGCTTAGGATGTAACCGCCTACAATGTTCATCAGCACGCCCAGCAGCGCTCCCGTGACCACGTAGATCAGTGTGTTCAGGTATCCCAGCATGACGGAGGAATCCCGGAACAAAAGCTGATAACCGCCGAAATTCACATCGCCCACGGGCGTGATCACAGTGCCCTTGTGACCCAGCAGCAGCTTGCCATCGGAGACAGAGCTCATCATCACATGCCAGATGGGGATCACGCAGATGAACGCCGCCAGTGCCAGCACCAGGATGATTGCAGCGTCAGACAGCCTGCTGCCCAGTCCACGGTTTTCTACCATGGAGCCGCGGAAGGAATCATCGTCGTTCTTCCTGCGTTTATTCAGGTTGATCGCTGTCATATTTGTCCCCTCCTCAGAACAGAGAATAGTTGGCCAACTTCCGGCTCAGCTTGTTGGATACCACCAGCAGCAGCATACCAATCACGGATTGGAACAGGCCGGACGCGGTGGAAAGGCCATAGTCGATCTTGGAGCCGAAAGCCATTCTGTAGGTGTAGGTATACAGAACGTCGGAAACAGCATAAGTCTTGGGCATATACAGCAGCAGCACCCGATCGAAGCCCACCATAAACATGGTGCCGATGGCCATGGTCAATTGCATGATGCACAGTGGCTTGATGCTGGGCAGGGTAATGTACCAGATGGTTTTGAAACGGTTAGCGCCATCCAGCGCCGCCGCTTCCTTCATTTCCCCGTTTACCTTGGAAATGGCTGTGGTGTAGATGATGGAGCCGTATCCGAAGTTGATCCAGATGCCCATGAACACGTAGATCAGCCAGAAAACGGGAATGTCTGTATTAGCCAGCCAGTTTTGCTGCGGAAGCCCCAGTCCACTCAGCAGTGCGGTGATCGCACCGTCCCGGTTGAAGAATTCAGTCACCAGGGCACAGACCACCACGCTGGATACGAAGTAGGGCATGTACGTCATCAGCTGAGTCACGCGCTTGAACTTTTTCAGCCGGCATTCGGAGAACAGCAGCGCAAGGATGATGGGCGGAAGAAAGCCCAACAGCAGCGACATGACCGCCATGCAGACAGTATTCCGCAGCGCCGGCAGAAACGCGGTGCCTGAAAACATCCTCTGGAAATTGGCCAGGCCTACCCATTCGCTGCCGAAGATGCCCTTGCCGATTTTGAAGTTTTCAAACGCCATCACGATTCCCGCCATGGGAATATAGTTGAAGATGATGAAGTAAACGGCCAGTGGCAGGAACAGCAGATACAGGATGCCATTCTTCCGGAAATCCTTTTTCCAGGTATCTCCTCCTGTCCCGGTTCTGTTGGCCGTTTTTGCGATGTAGCCAGACAAGTAAATCCCTCCTCTGGTGTCAGCATGTGAGAAACGGTTCCTTTTTCACATGCATCATACAAGAGGAGGGATGTGTTCATATACCAACCATGTGCACTTTTTTACATCGGTGTGCTTATTTTCCGGAAATGTAGTATTTCATCCTGTATTCCTTCGGAGTCAGATCATAGATTTCTCGGAAGCATTTTCCAAAGTAGCCGGGAGAGGAAAAACAGAAGAATTCAGAGATCATGGCAATGGGATAATCCGAATGCCGCAGCATATTAGCCGCATGCACGCACCGTCTTTTGACGATATACTCCTGCACGGTGATGCCTTCCTCTTCCTTGAAACGGTGAGCCAGGTAAGACCGGCTGACGCCAATGGCCGGACCTATCTCCGTGATGCGAATGTTTTTTCGCAGGTTGGTTTCAATATACCCTTTGCAGTCCTCAATGATGGAGGATTGGCTTCTTTGATCGCTGGCCTCTTTCACCGCCCCCGCAAAATCAAGGGCCGCCCGATATCCGATCAGGCTGATATTATTTCCTTGCAGGACGCTTCGGGAGATCTGTTGCAAATAAATATCCCCGATTTCATAGGCACGCTCCGCGTTCAACCCTCCGTCCACTGCGGCACGGGTCATCAGCGTGATCATGGAAACCAGCATGTATTCTTCTGTCTTGGTGGGAATATGTGAAAACACGCCGGTGACGTCCAAATCCGGCACTTCCCCTGTCAGCAGTCGGCGCAGCCCGTCCAGGTCTCCTTTGCGAACCAGCTCCATCAGTTTGATTTCAAAATCTCTGGCCATGTTGTGGCTGCGTTCGTAATCCGACTGGGACAGCTGGTAGTTTTCCATCTCTTTGAAGGCCTGCCAGCTGCCAATATTTCCTTGTTTTGTGTATACGGAAATGAGCATTGGGTCCCTCTGCTCGCCCTTTATCATATAGAATACGGCGCATATCAGCCGGACCACCTTCCCCAGCCCCCTGCGACAAATCACCTGATCCGATGCCAGGTGATGCTCCTCCCGGAAACGCTGCTCCTTTTCCGGCGGCATGGAAACATGCAGTATAGGCCCGATCAGCAATCGATTGCCATCACCAGTCGGAACAATGCCATAGAAGATACTGTCGTTTTCAAAATACAGGCAAGGTCCGGTTTCCTCCCGGATTACAGTTTTCACACCGGACAAGAGATCCCTGTAAACGTTTGGTTTCAGGAATGGTTCTCCTTCGCCGAAAGAGCGCAGGCTATCGTCCTTTTCCCAGGCCACGACTGGTACCTCCGTCAAATCGGCTAAAATTTCCAACACAGCATTCAACGCTTCACACTCCATGACCGATTTCTCCTGTCTGCGATTCTGTACTGAACGGATATAATTCAGCAATAATACGCAAATCCCGGTACCATAATACGCCCATAGAAGTCAGTGCGGATTCCTTCAAAGCGCGTTTTTTTAAGGTTTACAGCGTTTGCGTCTTATTTGGGATTACAAATGTACCCATGATTTCGGACAGTTGGAGTTTTTGACGGTGCTTACTGTTCGGACATCATAGGTACATTTAAATTAATAATTCTTGAAAAAGCATGAAACTCCTGCATCTTAATAAGCCCAACTGCAATGTCCCATTTTCTAACGCCTCCGTCAAACGGTCTCAAAACTAAAGCGGATTCTGTTCCGTATTTCTTCATCGGAGAGAGCATCCTCCAGAATGATGGAAACCCAGCATTTCTTGTTCATGTGAAATGCGGGATAATAGCCTTTCTGCGAAAGGATCATTCCGAACATCCAGGCCCAGCAGGTGTTGGAGCATCTCCTTGCTTTCAGCCCTGAGTACAGGATAAGTTTGAGTATGAATCTGCCATCATGGAGATCTGGGATGCAGAAAAGAAATATGATCCTGCGTTCATCGGTTATGAGTGGGATCATATGAATCCGAGGATACAGCTCGAGCCAAGAGGTGAGCGCGGCTATATTGAGTTGGTGCCAGTCAGACGAAAGAATTCTGATTTGACTCGTAGCTGATGACCCGGAAAAAAACGGAAGTTACCTCACTCGTCTTCCGTTACTGTCCCGTGGGACACTTGCGCCAGAACAAGCAATGGAAAGGAACAGGCAAACAGGCTGTCCGGCTTATACAGAATTTTTATGATGACTGGAAACGTATGACTTTGGTAAACTGAATGATTTGATCTGGGTCAAGCATCCTGTTTTCAGATTGGTTGTAAACAAAGTGTCCGGTAGCAAAGCCAACAAACTCGCATCGGTTCGAAGTTCCTGCCATAGCGTCCTGATAACTTATTCCGTCAAAAAACCGTCCTCCGAAAGGAAGGCGGTTTTTTTGCTGTCATGACAGGTTATTTCCGGAAAGCGGCAGGCACCGGTTTGGCAGCCTCCCGCACTTCCTTTGTCCGGCGGGAAGCGACCTCATCCGGCATGCTCCGGATATCCCCGGCCCTGGTCAGGGCCCACTTGGTCAGGCTCGGCCCCACCAGTTCATAGACCAGCACGGAGAAAAGGACAATATTCCGGACCAGCGTGCCGTCGGAGCCGCCCAGTACCCGGTAGGCTGTGGCACACATACCCAGGGCCACGCCGGCCTGGGGCAGCAGCGTGATGCCCAGGTATTTCCGGACCGGTTCGGGGCTGTGGACCATGGAGGAGGACAGGCCCGCACCCAGGTATTTACCCAGCGACCGGGCAACGATATATACTACGCCGGCCAGAAGCACAGCGGGATCGCCGAAGACCTCAAACTTCAGCGCCGCGCCGCTGAGCACAAAGAACAGGGTAACTGCCGGGCCGGACCAGCGGTCCGCCTGCAGCATCAGGTCCTCGCTGAGGGGACAGAAATTGCAGAACACTGTCCCCAGCATCATACACACCAGCAGGGAGGAAAAACCGAAGGAAAAGGAACCCACCTGGATCTTCAGCTGGCTGACTGCAACCGTCAGGATGACGCTGCCGACAATGAGAGCGTTCCGGTTCCGGTGGGAATGGAAAAAGCGCTCCAGCCAGGTCAGCGCCAGGCCCACCAGTCCGCCGAAGGCGAGGGACAGGAATACCTCCATGAGCGGCTCCAGAATCAGGGCAGCGATATCGGTATCTCCGTCTTTCAGGGACTGGGCGATACCGAAGGAAATGGCAAAGATGACCAGGCCTACCGCGTCGTCCAGGGCAACCACCGGCAGCAGCACGTCCGTCACCGGCCCCTTGGCCTTGTACTGGCGGACCACCATCAGAGTAGCGGCCGGGGCGGTGGCCGCCGCAATCGCGCCCAGAGTCACAGCCACGGGCATAGACAGCAGATCCGGCATGATAAAATGCAGGGCAATCAGCGCCGCGTCCACACACAGGGTGGCAAAGCAGGCCTGAATGATACCGATTACCGTCGCCTGCCTGCCTGTCTGCTTCAGGGCGGAAAGGCGAAACTCATGGCCGATGGCAAAGGCAATGAAGCCCAGGGCCACATCCGAGATCATCGAAAGAGAATCCACCTGCTCAAAGGTATTGAAACCCAGGCACGGAATTCCCAGCCGTCCCAGGACGCAGGGACCGATCAGCACACCGGTCACCAGGTAGGCGGTAACGTCAGGCAGATGAAATTTATCAAACAGACGGGTCATCAGCAATCCGGAGAAAAGGGCAACCGCAATCAGCAGAAGCGTTTGCATGGGCATTGATCGCATCCTTTCATATGAAAAGGCCCACCATGTATCCATGATGGGCCGTGACGCCGTTCTGTCTGATCCAGCGATCTGCCGCCCATCCGATGGTGATGTCTCATCGAGCACAGGGACGGTGGTTTGATCGCTGTTCCTTTGTTCGACACATATTATAGTCCCGAAAACTGAGCTGTCAAGAGAATCATCCTACCGAGTTACTGAATATTTGATTAGAATACGGAAAAAAGTATTAGAAAACCATACATTGACAAATATTGCGCAAACGCTTGATTTCCATAGGATAGCAAGAAATAAAAAAAATGTCTTCCTATCGCCTATAGGGCGATAGGAGGACTTGCTTCATAGCGCCTCGACACTTCGCATCATAAAGTGCATTTTGTCGATCCGTTTATCGATGTGCCAGTGCCCGCAGAACCAGTCTTTGTAATTCAGCTGATCCTCAATTTTGTCTAGCCATTCTTCAGTACTATGATCAACCATGGACTGATCCAAACCTGGAAGAAATGCCTCAATGGGTACATACTTTTGAGGGCAAGTGTGTGTTAGAACGACGTCAAAGCTCCAGTTGACAGCGGAAAGCTGTTTTTCCGTTTGCTGCTTGATCTCATCCGAGGGTTGCTCATCGGGAAACCAGTTCATTCCTCGTTGCAATCTGTAGTACTTGTCTACTGAATATGCTCCGCCGATTACAATTGCTTTCTTTCCATCCGGGTCGTAGATCTCGCCATCCTTTGCAAACATAAGATTCGGAAAATCATCTTCAACGTAGACTGTTCCACCATGCCATGTCACTTCATGATAGGAAGGGATATTGAACGGCCGCTCTTCATGATTCCCATGTATGCAGAAGATCGGGATTCCCGCTTTATTAAGCAGTTTTTTCCGCTTTCTGTCACCTTGATCAGCACCATAATAATTCAGTCCAACATCGCCGAGTAAAATAAGGATGTCATCCAGAGTCAGTCCATGTTTCTGTATTACCCATAATGGAGACCTGACATCTCCGTGAATATCACCGGTCAGCAGGATCATGTTCCACCTCATTTACCTAAAGTCTTTGAAAGCTTCATCAGCAACTGAAGCATATCTGGATCACCAAGAATCTGCTTTATAACTTCCGGATCTGGCTGTGCATCTGCAGGAGCAACATGTTTACGTGCTGCAGTCCACAGATGCGCTGGCAAAGATTGACGCTGTAACGCCATGCCGATATGGAGCTCCTGCGGTTTTGGTTGTCACCTTTGACGGGAACAACGTCTTCACTTATCCGGGTGGTAAGCGCGATTCTGGCGTAGAGGATGCAAGTATCGTGGCTACCCATATGATTCTGGCTGCTGCCGATGAAGGGGTAGATAGTTGCTGGATCAATTTCTTTGATCCGGAGAAGTTGGCTGCGGAACTTGGTTTGCCGGAAAATGAGGAAATCCTGATGGCGCTGGATCTTGGATATGCGGCTGAAGGTGCTGGACCGTTGGGAAACCATAACAGCAGGAAACCGCTTAAAGAAACAGTGACCTATATGTGATGAATGACCAGAATCTCATTGACTGTTTCGCCGGAAGCTTTATACAATCCTGCATACGAAGACCGCATTCATAGAACAATATCATGATAAAGAGATGCCGGTGGAGCAGCGGGAAAAGGAACTGGAGAACGAATATCACCTGCAGATGACAGAGGAACTTACAGGTGCAATCACAGCTAAATTGATGTATTCAGTACGCTGCTTCGGCAGCGTTTTTCTCATCAGCAAATGGAATGTATCGGAGGAGGATAAAAAGCCCTCCTGACAACTATTCAGCCATGAACAAGTTGATATTTCTCAACATCTTCCGGCTTCGCATACTGGGACTTGTCGAAGATGCCGATCACCCGGCCGATCAAATAAACGCGCTCCTCATCATTGAAATGTATGGTCCTGTACTGCGGGTTCAGGGAGTGCAATCCATCTTCTTCAAAGACTTTGATATAGGTTTCATTTCCTACTACAAAGGCACCGATCTCGCCGTAGCTGAGGTCAGGCCCATTTGGAATTCGCTGAACAAGGACATCCTGCCCGCTGCGGTAATCAGGCTCCATACTGTTTCCGTTCACCGTAAAGATACAATCAGCGCGTCTGACTTCCGGGGAGGCATAGACATACACAGCCTCGCCTTCATCGTCAAACTCGGTAGGATCACCGACACCAGCGGCTAACTGGCGGCTATAGCAGGTCAAGACCTTAAGATCCGGACAGCTTTCAGCAGCCTCAACCTTATCAAGCGTGTCAATGAGATTATCCACGGCTCTCTTATGCCCACCGGTCAGGCGATCATATTTTTCGACCAGAATTTGCTGACTGACCGTGTACTTTATTGTCGGATCTTTCAGGTTGAAAAGGTCATAGAAGGTGATGTGAAGCGCGTCACAGATGCCCGGCAGAAGATTGACATCCGGCCGGGACCGGCCGTTTTCCCAATTGCTGACAGAATTGGAGGTGACACCGATCCTGGCTGCCAGTGTTTTCTGTTCGAGCCCCCGAATCTCGCGATAATGCCTGATGCGCTCACAAATGACAGGCAGGACAGGAGCTTCAACCAATTTACCAGTCTTCATATCAATCAAACACGCTTCTCCTGATGTGGACAGATCAATTTTCTTACGAGCCATGGATCTCTCCGCCTCCTTTCTCTCACAAGGTACCAAACCACCCTCAGACGGACCTTGCTGAGAGGAGTATAACACAAATATTTGCGAAAGTAAACCTATATTATCCCTTTACAAACGCAGAAAAATGTGATAGGCTATCAACACTCTCCCTCCGCAGGAGAAAATCAAACAACGGACCAGAGCGCTATCGAGAACAGGAGGACTTGTGAGAGATGAAAGAAGCCCCGATTACACGAAGCCCACATGCCTTCGTCCCGAAGGATGAATACACCCAGGAAGAAAAGGACGAGATTTACCGAACGCGGGTTGACCAGGAAACGAAGCCTTACACGGTGATCGATGTCCTGACAAAAGTCTACCACCGGGATTTCGCGGATGATCTTCAGCAATATATTGGTGAGCACCCGGAAGAATTCAGCACAACGTCGGCGGAATGGGGCGTGGCCCGTGTCTGGGTCAATACGCTGAAGATTATCCGGCCTGAATCCATCTTCTTTCAGAAGAGAATAGATTTCAAGGTGGATATTCTGGCTGACGCGGCGATCAAGCTCGAGGAAGCCCGTATGATCAACGCTTCCATGCGTAACAGGTACACCATCAAGCGTCAGCTTCGCCTTCGCTACAGTTTTGATTTCAGACCATGCCACCTTGACTGCCATTTTGTCGGGGTGATCCTGAGAGAAGAGGACAGTCTGCGCGCCAAAGATCCGGTACGACTTGCAACAGACAAATATCTGCTTCCGATCTTTCTGGAAGGAGACTATGAGCGAATTGCCGGGGAATTGCTCCTTTGTGACCATATATCGAACTATGAACAGGATCTTCCACTGGATCCAATGGAGTGGCTCAATGCCCAGAAAGCCAAAGTGTATATGGGAATCTTTCCTGAAAAAAGTACGGTCGGAGAATACTTTTTCCACTTTGGGACAGCGGATGTGGTGCATACAGACACGGGGGAGATTTTGCACGACGCGGAAATCGGTCCGGGGACGATCCTTATTGACAGAGATACATTCCTGGCGAATCACGCCAATCAGACGGCGACAGAAGGCACAAGGAATGTGACGCTTGTCCATGAAGGCGTTCATCATGTATTTGGGCAACTATATTTTCACCTGCAGCTCACGCATGGACATCAGTACTGCTCCTACATGTGCAAAAGACTGGATCAGAATGATCCCCACGGTCACTGGACACCGATTCAGATCATGGAGATGCAGGCCAACAAGATGCCGGGCTATCTGATGATTCCCGAGAAAAACGGGAAGAAGCATGCAGAGATGCTGCTGAAGTCCTATGGAGGGGCACGAACCATTCAGAACATGCAGCGGCTGATCACGGACATGGCGGATTATTATGAAACGACAAAGACCATGGCACGTACCAGGCTGATTGATTTTGGATACAGGGAAGTGCAGGGATTGCAGCAGCGCGCGAACGGAGAATTGGTGCCGGGCTATCTCTCCACGCTTGCCAGGGACGAAACCTACACCATTGACGAGGCAGACGGTGTGCGTGAATACATGCGGAATCCGGAATTCCGCCGTGTTCTTCGCAACGGGGACTACATTTACGCCGAAGGCAGCTACTGCAGGAACGATCCGAAGTATGTAGAGAGGGATCCGTATGATGATCCGCATCTGACACCATATGCCAGGGCCCATATGGCGGAGTGCTGCCTGGTATTCAAGATCTCCTATGACAATGCCATCGTTAAGCTGATTAACGGTGTTCTGAGCAAGGGAACGGGCAGAGGCAGGAGAAATCTGGTTTTCAGGAATCAGGACGGAAGCAGCGCCGTTACCGAGGAAGGAAGAAATCTGCGGCGGGAAATCCTTCAGGAGCAGGCGATTCAGTACGTTGTGGAGAAACCTTTCAACACGATGCTTGTTGACCTGATGGAGAAAAGGAAGATAACAATCGTCCCCCTGGCGGAAGCTACGGGTCTTTCCCGTGACACGATCAAGAATATGCGGAATCGGGCGGACATCCAGTTTCCCATCCAGGAGATCGTCGCTGTGGCGATCGCGCTGCATTTACCACCGGGAGTCAGCGAGGAGTTCATCCGCCGCGCACCGAGCGCGTTCCTAAGCACAGATGAGATGTACTGTTATCAGTATGCCCTGAATCACTGGTACAGGATGACGGTTCCAGCCGTTAACCGCAAGCTGGTGGAAATGGGGATTGCGCCGCTCACGAATCTGGTGGAAGGCTATGATGAGAACGGCGTGAAAATGGAAGAGGATCAAGCGATGTAACGTCACGGATTCCGCGGCAAGAAAAGCCTGAACGGTGTTTGACTGTTCCGGCTTTTCTTTTTTTTCTTATGTTCGCGCGGTGATGATTCATCACCGGGCCGGAACGGCTGAGCGATCAGGACTTCGGGGAAACCACCTGATGAAAGCTGACGGAAAACCACGGGTTTCAGCGCTAAAACGGTGATGATTCATCCCTCTGCAAGAGGCAGATGAACGGTCATACTGAGATCGTTCCCGATGAGACACACCGGGAGAGAAAGGAGAAGCGAACCATGAAACTGTACCAGGTCAACAAGCAGCTGGAAAAACTGATCCTTCAGCTGGAACCCGATCCGGAGAGCGAAGAGACTCCTTCCGATGAAAAAGGGATCAACGAGGACGAGATCATCGCTCAGATCCACGCGCTGAGAATGCAGCGGGAAGACATGCTGCAGCATCTGGCCAGGCTGGTGCTGAACGGCCGGGCCGAAGCCGCCGCGCTGAAGACGGAAGAGGCCCGGCTGAAGAAGCGCCGCGACGCGCTGGAGGCGAAGGAGGCGCGCCTGATCCGGATTCTCGACCGCGAATGCGGCGGCGAGACCACCGATCTGGGCATCGCGACGCTGCGCTACCGCAAGACCAGCCGGGTGGAAGTGACAGACGAGGCGAAGGCCGTGAACTGGCTGAAGCGGCACAAGCTGACGGACGCGATCCGGATTGTCGCCCCGACGGTTTACAAGACCGCGGTGCGGAAGATCCTGAACGACGGCCGGAAAGTACCCGGCTGCAACATGGTGGAAGACCGGTCCTGCAGCCTGAATTAAAAGGAGGAATGAAGAATGGCTAACGATCCCAATATCATGAGCTGGGACGATGTCCTGGAGAACGACGGGCAGGAGTTTATTGTCGTGCCCGAAGGCGACTACACCTACACCGTGACCGGATTCGAACGCGGGCAGTTTCCCGGCGGGCCGAAAACCCCGCCCTGCCCGAAGGCGACCCTCACGCTGACGATCGACAACGATCTGGGGCTGGCTACCGCCCGCATTGACCTGCTGCTGTACCGCACGATTGAATGGAAGATCGCCGCTTTCTTCCGCAGCATCGGCCAGCGGAAGCACGGCGAAAAGGCCGCGATGAACTGGAACAAGGTCATGGGCGCCCGCGGCAAGGCACACTTCAAACCCCGGGACTACAAGAAGGACGACAAGATCCGGACTGTCAACGATGTCGACTATTTCATCGACTATGATCCTTCCTTCGCCATGACTCCCGTGAAAAACGACGACCTGCCCTGGGACGAGGGAGGATTCTGATGAAAAGTATTCTTTCCGCTTTAAACTATCTGCCCTGCCGTGAGATGGACCATGCCGACTGGATCAAGGTCGGCATGGCCCTGAAATCAGAAGGGTATGACCTGTCCGTCTGGGATGAATGGAGCAGCAGAGATCCTGACCGCTATCATCCCGGGGAGTGCGCCCGGCGATGGAAATCCTTCCAGGGCAGCAGCGACCCGGTGACCGGCGCCTCGATTGTGAAAATGGCGCAGGACCGCGGCTGGACGCCCTTCTCCGGGGCGGACGGCGTCATGGGCTGGAACGATGTGCTGGAGTACGACGGCGCGGGCAGCGATCCCGATCCGCAGGAACCCGAGCGCAAAGGAACGGAAGAACTGATTCTGTACCTGCAGACACTGTTTGAACCGAACGACTATGTCGGGTATGTCACCAACGACGCCTGGCAGACGGACGACGGGAAATGGGTGCCGGCCAAGGGGGTGTATTACCGCACCGCTGAGGAGCTGATTACCTCCCTGCGCCGCTATCCGGATGACCTGGGAGCCACTGTCGGCGACTGGAAGCCGGAGGCAGGGGCCTGGATCCGGTTCAACGCGCTGGACGGCGAAGGCGTCCGCAACGACAACGTGATCCGATTCCAATTTGCCCTGGTGGAATCGGACGCGATGCCGATTGACGAACAGATTTCGATGTACCGCAAGCTGGAGCTGCCGATTGCCGCCCTGGTACACAGCGGAAACAAAAGCGTGCACGCGATTGTCCGGGTGGATGCCGCAAACCAGGAGGAATACCGGAAGCGCGTGAACTTCCTGTACGATTTCCTCGCTTCCCACGGCGTGAAGGTGGATACCCAGAACCGGAACCCATCCCGCCTGTCCCGCATGCCGGGGGTGACCAGGAACGGACAGGCACAGAAGCTGCTGGGCGTGAACATCGGGCGGACTTCGTGGCAGGACTGGATGGACTACGCGGACAGCGAAGCCGATGACCTCCCGCCCATGCGCACGCTGGACTCCTATGACGCAAGTGAACTGGCGCTGCCGGAGGAGCTGATCAAAGGCATTCTCCGTCAGGGACACAAGATGCTGATTTCCGGATCATCCAAGGCCGGCAAGTCCTACCTGCTGATTGAACTGTGCATCGCGATCGCGGAAGGCCTGACGTGGCTGGGTTTTCCCTGCCGACAGGGAAAGGTGCTGTACGTGAATCTGGAGATCGACCCGGCCTCCTGCATTCACCGGTTTCTGAAGATTTATGAGGCCCTGGGCATCCAGCCCGCGCACATGGACGACATTCTGATCTGGAACCTGCGCGGGCGTGCCATGCCGATGGATCAGCTGGTGCCGCGGCTGGTGCGCCGGGTCCAGGGCCAGGGCCTGCGCGCCATCGTGATTGACCCGATTTACAAGGTGATCACCGGCGACGAGAACTCCGCGTCCGATATGGCGACCTTCTGCAATCAGTTCGACAAGATCTGCGCCGAGACAGCCTGCTCCGTGATCTACTGCCATCATCATTCGAAAGGGGCACAGGGAGCCAAACGGGCGATGGACCGCGCCTCCGGCAGCGGCGTGTTTGCCCGGGATCCCGACGCGCAGCTGGACATGATTGAACTGGAACTGAGCGACGACATCCGAAACTGGGAGGCCAAGAAAGGCGCGACAGCCTGGCGGCTGGAAAGCAGCCTTCGCGAATTCGAAAACATCGTACCGGTCAATTTCTGGTTTGAATACCCGATCCACCGGATCGATGACGGCAGGATCCTGACAACGCTGCCGACCCAGGGATCGCCGGAAGCCGGCCGGATCAGAAACAAATTCAGCAAGACGATGGGCACGGCGGAAGACGAATTCCGGAAGGCATACTGCGCTGTGAACTTCGACGGAAGCGGCGCGACGGTCGCCGACATGGCCGCCTACCTGGGGTTGGCGCAGCGCACCGTCCGCGACCGGGCGAAGAAGATGAGCGGCGAGTTCACGGTGGACAAGGGCATGGTTCATCAGGAGCCGGTGCGCACCGATTCCGACCCTGATTCATGATGGAGGCGAAGTGCTGTATATATATACATATACTCCGCCACCCTTGCGGATGTCGGATCAGCATCCTCCGGTAGGTGGAAGGGCTCAAAAGCCCGCCCTTCCACCCCTCCGGCGCCGATGCGTCCCACAGCCCGCCTCCAAAGATGAGAACTGAATGCGCCATCCGCCGCGAAAGGAGAAAAGCAAATGCAGTGGAACTGGGAAGATCTGGCCAACGCGATCATATTGCAGGCGGTCGAGGATTACCGGAAAGCCCGGAAAAAGGTACGCACCCGCCCTGATCATAAAATTGCGCAAGCCACCATCCGGGAAACGGAACGCTTCTTCCGATCCTGGTGGTTTGCTCAGCTGACCGACGTGGACGGAGAGCTGCTGCTGGAGAAACTGCAAAGGGAGGCTGTCCAATGAACGCGAAAACCTATCTGAGCCAGATCGCCGTGCTGGATCGCCGGATTGAAAGCAAGATCGCCATCCTCGCCGATCTGAGAAGCATGGCTGAAAAAGCCAACCATGTCATGAGCGACGTAGTGGTATGCCAATCCCGGAACAATCATGCCATGGAAGAGGTGATTATCAAGATTTCGGACATGAAGGAACAGATCGCGCGGGATTTTACCCGACTGCTGGACCTGAAAAAGGAGATCATGGAACAGATTCAGGCGATCCCCGACCCGAAGATGCAGCAGGTGCTGGAAATGCACTACATCCACCATCAGTCATGGGAAGACATCGCAGAAAAGATGGGCTGCACGGAAAGCAACATCTACAAACTGCATGCCCGGGCGCTGCGGGAAATCAAAGTTCCGGATTTCCTCACAAATTTCCAGCAGATTCCGGAAAATTCCAGGAATGTCTGAAGGATTCCACTTGTTTCCAGGAAAAGGTTTGTGATATGGTAAGATCAGAAAATCAGAAGAAAGCCCCGCAGAAGCGGGGTTTTTTTGATGGGATGACACGGGAAGGAAGATCAGATGTACCTGAAGGAGATCACGGTTCCGGTGCCATGGGAAAGGAAAGGGCGCATCGTCATCCGGAAGGAAAAGACCGTTGAATATGAACTGGAACGGACGTATCTCCGGGAAAAGCAGAACTACCGGGTGAAACGGTGCGTCATCGGGAAACTGGATCCGCTGAACTGCGCGATGATGCATCCGAACGAAAAGTATTTCGCCTGCTTTCCGGACAACCCGGTGCCGGAGGAGATCCGGGAGGAGTTTCTGCGGAAATGCGCGATGCGGCGGAGAATGGAAGCGCTGAAAAAGGATCCGGCGGCGATGGAAAAACAGATCCGGGAAGGACTGGCGTACCTGCGAAGGAGAGGGGCGGAAATCTTGAACGAAGAGCAGGAAGAAAAGGAACCGGGCAGGGAAGGCGGAGATGAAAAGGAAGACGCCTACCTGGCGGGGGAAAAGGAATGGGACGTCCACTTCCGGGAAGACGTGATCCTGCTGCTGCGGATGTTTACCCATATGTGCGAACAGATGGAAGAACTGGCCAGGCGGGCGCCGGACGGGACCGTGAACAAATACAAGGCCGAGCGGATCAACTGGGTTCTGCGGAAGATGAAAGAGGTTTTCAACGTTGAAACCATCCGGTATTTCCATCTGACCATGGAGCGAAGACTGATCGGCTATCTGGAGGAAATCCGGGAAGGCATGACGTACAGCGACGCGATGATGCTGATGACGATCTACCGGAACGCCATCGCGCTGAAGGAGTATGATCTGTAAATGATGAGGGAGTATCCGAACAGCCCCGGCCGGGCGCCGGGGGAGAACGGGGAAGAGAAGACGGGCGGCAGCCCCCTGATCCCGCGGGGAGAACAGGACGCGCTGACGGTGATCCGCGGGATGGCGCTGGAGGCGGCGGAAGAGATGGAAAAGATCCTGAGGAACCCGAAGGCGCCGATCGCATCGAAGATCCAGGTCATCGACATCATCCTGAACCGGACGTTCGGGAAGCCGGAGGCGGCGCTGAAACTGGAGACGGCGCAGCAGTCGGTTCAGAAATCGTACGAGCGGATCCAGGAAATGCTGGCGTCGATCGAGGAAGAAGGGGAACCGGATGGAGACCGTCAGTGAAGAGGAACGACTGAAAACCGCGAAGAGGTTTCTGCGGAAGCCGGAACAGATCGGGCGGAAAATCGGATTCGCGGAGCTGACGCCGCTGCACGGGCAATGGATCCGGGAGATGATCTTCGGGAAAGAAGACTATACGCTGCAGGCGCACCGGGGAAGCTACAAATCCTCGTGCCTGGCGGTGGCGATCTCGCTGCTGCTGGTGATCCACCCGACGCGGAACATCATCTTCCTGCGGAAGGCGGAGAACGACGTGGCCGAGATGCTGGGGATGGTCAGCAAGATTTTGCGGACGGAGCCTGTCAACGACCTGGCGATGATGCTGTACCAGCAGCCGGTGCGGATCGCCTCGGAAGGGAACGATCACCTGTCGGTGAACTTCTGGACCTCGCCGATGGGCGCGCAGCAGCTGCAGGGGATCGGGCTGCGGGCGTCGATCACCGGAAAGCACGCGTGGTACGTGATCACGGACGATATCTGCAACCTGACGGACCGGATTTCGCGGGCCGAGCGGGAGCGGACGAAGCTGCAGTATGACGAGCTGCAGAACATCCGGAACCGGGGCGGGCGGATCATCAACCTGGGGACGCCGTGGCACAAGGAGGACGTCTTCAGCAAGATGCCCAATATTCACCGGTATGACTGCTATCATACCGGGCTTCTGACAAAAGAGAAGATCGATGAACTGCGCCAGAGCATGGCGCCTTCTTTATTCGCGGCGAACTATGAACTGCTGCACATCGCGGCGGAGGACGCCTTCTTCGAGACGTCGCCGGTGTTCACCGACGACGCGGCGCTGCTGCGGGACGGGATTTCGCACATCGACGCCTCGTACGGCGGGAAGGACTATACGGCCTTCACCTGCGCCCGGCGGCGGGAAGGGAAAATCTATCTGTACGGCAGGCTGTGGCACAAGCACGCGGAGACGGTGCTGGACGAATGCATCGCGGAGGCCGACCGGCTGATGTGCTGGCCGATGTACTGCGAGGACAACGGGGACAAGGGGTTCCTGTGCAAGGAGATCTTCGCCCGGGACCACTGGGGGGAGACGTATACGGAGCGCCAGAACAAGGCGATCAAGATCACGTCGTTCCTGCGGAAATGGTGGCCGAAGATCGTGTTCCTGCAGGGGACCGATCCGGAATACATCAACCAGATCATGGACTATACGATCCAGGCGGAGCATGACGACGCGCCGGACAGCGCGGCGGTGTGCTGCCGGTACTGGGATCAAATTGAATGGTGGTAACTTTAAAGAACAGATGTGCCGTTCTGATAAATTTCTTCAGCGTCAATATCTACATTTTCATTCCATGATATCCCATATCCGCCCGGATCAACTTTTGCCTGATTAAACAGGCCAGGCGTTTCTTTCAGCTCAAGAAAAACAGGATATTCATCAAATAATGACTTCATGTCATATTGTTTATCGGAACCATCAGCAAAATGAACCAGAAGAAGATAATCCGGCAACGGTGTTACATTCTTGGCTTTATGGAACATTAACTCACCTCAGATATATTTTGACAACAATTCCGTAAAATCTTGAAACTTCAGGCATGTCATTCACCTCGTGATCATTGTATCACGATACCATAGTTTGAACAAGAATGAATGGAAAAGAAGAGGATGTAAACGTTCATGTCCAAAAGAAAAAAAGGAAAACGGGATCAACCGGGAGCGGCGGGGGCGGCCCGTGATCCGCAGGCGCAGCTGCGGCTGCTGGCGTCGATGGACGGGTATGCCAACGCAGCGGCTTTTCTGGGCGAGGATTCGCCGCTGCTGTCGTCGGGGACGTTTCACCGGTCCGGGCTGACCTGGCAGAAGGAACTGCTGACGACCACCTACCGGGAATTCTGGGTGGCGACGCGGATCATCGACATGCCGTCGGAGGACGCGACGCGGGCGTGGTACACGCTGAGCGGCGACCTGGCGGAAGAGGATATCGCGGATCTGAAGCGGCTGGAAGCGAAGCACGACGTCAAGGGCGAGATCACGGACGCGATCCGGTGGGCGAGGCTGTACGGGGGATCGGCGGCGCTGATGGTGATCCGCGGGGAGGAACGGCGGCTGGACCGGCCGCTGAACACGGACTGGCTGGGACCCGGGTGCTTCCAGGGGCTGCTGGTTTTCGACCGGACGCAGGGGATCGAACCCTCGACAGAACTGGAGGAGGATCTCAACGATCCGGACTTCGGGCTGCCGAAGTACTACGACGTGGCGCTGGAGACGGAGGAAAACCGGACGATCCGGATCCATCACTCGCGGCTGCTGCGGTTCGTATGCCGGGAACTGCCGCACGACGAGATGGTGCGGGAGGAATACTGGGGGCCCAGCGAGCTGGAGCACCTGTGGGACGAGCTGCAGAAACGGTCGGCGACCTCGGCGAACATCGCGCAGCTGGTTTTCCAGGCGAACGTGACGACACTGAAGATGAGCAACTACGGGGCGATGATCTCCATGGGAACGGAAAGCCAGAAGCAGCACCTGCAGGAGCTGATCGCCGCGGAGAACCGATTCCGGAGCAGTTTCGGGATCCAGCTGCTGTCGAAGGACGACCAGATGGAGAATCATTCGTATAACTTTGCCGGGCTGTCGGACGTGTATGAATGCTTCATGATGGACCTGGCGGGGGCATGCGAGATTCCGGCGACGAAGCTGTTCGGGCGGTCGCCGCAGGGATTCCAGGCGACCGGGGAATCGGACATGCGGAACTACTACGAAATGATCGCCGGGCTGCAGGAGCGGATGCTGCGGCCGGCCCTGGAGCGGCTGCTGCCGGTGATGGCGGTGTCGTGCTACGGGTTTGTGCCGGATGATCTGGGATTCGTGTTCAATCCGCTGACGACGGAATCGCCGGAGAGGATCGCGGAACTGGTGGACAAGCTGTCGGGAGCGGTCATCGAGGCGTATCGGAGCGGGCTTATTTCCCGGGAGGCGGCGGTGGCGGAGCTGAAGGCACGGGGCGAGCCCTATGCCTGCTGGACGAAGATTACATGAGATGAGGAGGGATTGTTTGAACTACTTCGGAACACGGCTGTCGGAAAATATCTCGAGACGGGAGCCGGAGGGGTACCTGTTATGCCTGAATGTGCCGGTGGCGCGGTCGGGTACGCAGGAGTATCTGCCGGAAGAACTGGGGTTGACAGGGGAGGAAGGGATGATATCCGTCATGCGGCCCGTGGAAGAGGTCTTCGCGGCGGAAACGATGGCGTCCTTCGAAGGGATGCCGGTGACGAACGATCACCCGAGCGACGGGGTCGACATCGAGAATATCCGGCGGGTGCAGGCCGGACACGCGCACAACATCCGCAGGGGGGCCGGAGAGGAATCCGACCTGCTGCTGGCGGACCTGATCATCACCGACCCTGGGCTGATCGACGCGATCCTCAATGGAAAGCGGGAGATCAGCTGCGGGTATACGTATGAACTGCACGAGGAAAACGGACAGTATATTCAGAGAAAGATTCGCGGGAACCATATCGCCGTGGTGGATGCCGGGCGAGCCGGTCCCCGCGTTTCTATACGGGATCACAAACAAAATGAAAGGAAGGTATCTGGTATGAAGAAATCCCTGAGCAAAATCCTGGCCCGGATGGCCAAAGACGGCGACATCGAGACTGTCGCGGAGATCATTGAGGAGATGATCGGAGAGGAGACGGACCCTTCCGGAAACGCCGGAGAGACCGCGGCGGAAGGCATCCGGGAAAACGGAAAGGAAAGCGGCACGGAAGACCCCGCCGTCGAAATCATCACCGAAGAAGGAAACCAGGTCACGGTGGACGAGGACGCGATGGCGGCGATCATCGAGCGGCTGGACCGGCTGGCGGCGATCAACGAGAAGATGGACCGGCTGATCGCGCTGATCACAGGCGCGGAGGATGAGGATCCGGAAGACCTGCCGGAAGCGGCGGCGGAGGCGATCGAGGAGACGCTGGAGGCTATCGAGGCCGAGGAAGGAACGGCCGTCACCCCCGAAGCCGCGGAGGAAGTATCGGAGATCATCCAGGAGATCCTGGAACCCGAGGTTTTCCTGACGCCGGAAGAGGGCATGGAGGATGAGGAAGAGGAAGCGGAAAGATGCCAGAGCGGACAGGATCTCGCGATCCGGACAGCGCTGAAGCTGACCCAGCCTGTGCTGAAGCAACTGCCCCGGAGCAAGCGGAAGAGGGCCTGCGTGGACCTTATAGCGGAAATGAAGGGGATGCGAGCGACGGACGCCGGCGTATATGCCGCTCTGGCGAAGATCACGAAGCCCCGGAAAGATCCGAAGGATCTGGGGAGGAAGATCATGGAGAGCCGGAACGTGAACTATCAG
Organism: uncultured Clostridia bacterium; assembly: GCA_947166385.1. Lineage (GTDB taxonomy): Bacteria > Bacillota > Clostridia > Christensenellales > Aristaeellaceae > Aristaeella. The sequence goes on from CAMVEB010000023.1 coordinate 29,294, forward strand.
AAATGAGAAAGGAGTGACGGCAGATGGGCAAAGTGCTGAAGAATTTTACCAACGGATTCCCGGGAGCGATTTCCCGGGCGGTGGACGATGTCGTGATCTCGCTGCGGAACGGGAGCGGCGGGGAGATCGAATTCGGGAAGCCGGTTTTCCTGAAGACGGACGGGTCGAACGCCGTGACGGTATTCGACTCCTCGATGAGCGACGCGGCGCGGTTTGTCGGATTCACCGTGAGGGCCGGGGACAAGACGCCGGAGGAGTATCATTCCTCGACGGCGGTGTACCTGGCGAACGAGCCGGCGGATATCCTGGTGCGGGGGAGCATCGTGGTTCAGATCGAGACCGCGGCGACGCCCGGGCAGCAGGTGTATATCCGGGTATCGGACGGAAAGCTGACGACTTCGGCGGGATCCAGCGGATCGACCATCGCGCTGCCGCATGTGAACGCGCGGACGGCGCGGGACAGCACCGGGCGGTGCGAAATCACCGTGAAAGAACGGAATCTGATGTGAGAAAGGATGATTAAATGAAAATTCATACCCCAACCATCCGCAAGATGGTGGCGAATGACGCGCTGACCTTCCTGAAGGGGGAACTGGAGAAGATCGACGAGACGATCCGGCAACCCCTGACCGGGACGGACTGGCCGCGGGATATGCCGGTCATCACCGGCGGCGGACTGCTGGAGACCATTGCCAGCATTGACGTGACGTATGCCTCCACCGGGATGGATGACGACAATATCTTCTACGACGCGGCGAACGATATTCCCGTGATCCAGGCGGATATGAGCAAGTCGGTGGCGAGGTGCTTCAACTTCGCGGAATTCATGGCGTTCAACCTGATGGAGAAGGACAAGATGCTGTCCGTCGGGCGGGATCCGGAGACGTTCCTGAACAAGGGGATCCGGCTGCACTGCGACAAGGTGATCGACCGGAATGTGTACGTCGGATTCAAGAAGGTGAACTCCTGCGGGCTGTGCAACAACCCGGCGATCTCCCGGTCGTCCGCGGTGCCGAACGCGGGAGGGACATCGACCCGGTGGAGCCAGAAGACAGCGGACGAGGTGCTGACGGATATCAACTACGCGCTGTCCGCCGTGTGGCGGGACAACGACTGCAGCAGCGACGCGCTGCCGAACCACATCCTGATCCCGGTGGAGCAGTTTGGGCTGCTGGCGACAAGGAAGGTGTCGGATGATTCGGAGAGGTCGATCCTGACGTATGTGGAGCAGAACAATATCGCGGCGAAGCAGGGGAAGGGGCTGGTGATCTCGCCGTGCAAGTGGTGCGCGGGGATCGGATCGGACAGCAGCGACAGGATGGTTGTGTATATGAACCAGGTGGACCGGATCTGTTTCAACCTGACGCAGCCACTGCGCAGGATGGTGACGGAGTACGCGGAGATGCGGGTGAAGATTCCGTATATCGCGCAGTTTTCGGAGGTGAGGTTTTTGTATCCCAGCACTGTGAGGTATATGGACGCCATTTAAGAGTTCGACCGTGGTATGGGCAGCCCTGTAGCGGTAATTCCAAACGACAGGCGCTCTCGCTTCGACGTTCACGCAGCGGTTCTAAGCTCTGACTTCGCCTTGCGGCTCGTCATCACTAAGAACCGGCGTTCGCGCAGACTGTCTTTTTGGAACAACCGCACGGGCTGCCTGAGTATGTTTTCGGGTGAGTTTGCTAAGAGAACGAAGGAAAGCATTGTTCGTGGTAAAGGCAGCCCATGCGGTAATTCCTAACGACAGGCGCTCCTTCCGCAATCTCAATCGGCGCGACTGCCCACCGGGCAGATCGCTTGTTTCGATTGACCTCAGCTCTGACGAAATTTCCGCCACTGGCGGTCGTCAGAGCTTCGCCCTACGCCGACGTAGCGGTTCTAAGTTCTGACTTCGCCTTGCGGCTCGTCATCACTAAGAACCGGCGTTCGCGCAGACTGTCTTTTTGGAACAACCGCACGGGCTGCCTGAGTATGTTTTCGGGTGAGTTTGCTAAGAGAACGAAGGAACGAAAGGAACGAGGGAACGAAAGGAACGAAAGGACCGGAGTACAGAAAAAAAGAAAGGAAGAAACATGATGACGATTATTTCGAAGGTTTGCGCTGAATTCCATGACAGGAGCGGCGCAGTGCTTTTTACTGTCAAAGCTGCTGATATTCGGCAGCCGGTGGATGCGCCGGAGAGCATTAAGCAGGATCCGCTGTTCCAGATGCTGGTTAACGACGGGTCATTGTCTGTTCCCGGGAATGGGAAGGGGATGAAGAGCCCGGAGAACGAGACTGAAAAGAAAGTGGAGAGGAGAGCGAGGAAGAAGCCGGAAACGGAGCCGGAAAGCGCGATTGACGCGGCGAAGGACAATGATCCTGCCGAAATGAAAGAGGCATAACCTCCTATGCTTTCCAAGGCTGAATTTCTGGAATTCTATCCTCAGTTTTCCTCTTTCACCCCGGACGTTGTCCTGCTGGAGTTTCTCCGGCAGGCCAACGCCCGTTTTTCCGACTTCGGGGAGGACACGGAAGAGGCGCGGCGGTTGTATACGGCGCACAAGCTGACGATGTACGCGACAACGAGCCTGCCGGCGGAAACGGAGCCCACGATGGACATGATTGCCGCGGCGGGAAAGGGGAGCCAGAACAGGATCGCGTCGAAGAAGGTCGGGGAAGTGACGGTGACATATTCCAACACGAACGCTGTTTCCGGAGCGGCAGCCTCGCTGCAGGATCTGAATGAAACGGTATACGGGCTGCAGCTGATCAGTTTATTGAAAATCTATGGGTTTGGGAGATATATCCCATGAAATTAACAATGAAAGAAGATCCTGAGGAATTTGAGCAGATTGCCAAAGCATTGAAGGATCTGGGAAAGAAACAGGTGAAGATCGGTCTTCCGCCATCGGCGGGAGGCCGTTTTCAGTTCATCCTGGCGATCCAGGAGCACGGATCGCCGATCAACAGGATTCCGGCGAGGCCGGTGATCCAGCCGGCGCTGAGCTCGCCGGAGGTGCGGGACGCGATCGCGGAAGGGCTGACGGCGGCTGTGGAAGCGGCGTGGAACGGGGACGAAGCCGGGGCACAGGCCGGGCTGGAGGCCGCCGGGCAGGCCGGGGCGGACGGGATCCGGGCGTATATCGACGCCGGGGGACTGGCGCCGAACGCGGCGATCACCGTGAGCGGCGGATGGATGAGAAGCCGGGTATCGGGGAAGGCTTTCTGCGTGGCGGGGAAAGGAAAGAATACGCCGCTGGTGGATACCGGGGCGCTGTATGGCGCGTTTGGATACGAGGTGAGTGAATAAAAATGATATCAATGGATGTTGCCCTGCTCGATCGGGAGCTGGGCTTTACGCAGTTTACCGTCCGGAGGGTGAGCTATCACCGGCGGAACGGGGCATCGGAGCCGACGGAGCGGGAGAGGGCGGCGACCGGGTGCATTCATCCGGGGACGCCGGAGATGCTGGAGCTGCTGCCGGAAGAGGAACGGCGGGAGGATTTCATCGCGGTGTATACCGGGTTCAATCTGTCGACCGGGGAGAACTACGGGCGCGGGGTGTATACCGCGCCGGACAGGATCCTCTGGCAGGGGAAGGAATACCGGGTCGTGCGGGTGAGAAACTGGCAGGCGTTCGGGTATACGCAGGCTTTGGCGGTGAGGGTGTATGAAGAGAGCGATTTATGAGGCGATCTGCGCGTGCTTCGGGATGGAGCCGGGGTCGGAGGAGGCGTCGATACTGATCCGGGAAGCGTATCAGGAGCCGGAGAACACGCCGAGGCCGCCGAGGAACGCGGATGTGATTTACTATACCGTTCAGACGGATGGGATGAAGGAAGAGGCGCCGGCGGCGTATGAGCGGGTTCATCAGACGTGGACTGTGCACCGGTTTTGCCCGTGGACATTACTGATCGTCTGTTACGGTCCGCAGGCTGTATCCAACGCGGGGAAGATTCGATCTTTTCTATTTCTGGATGGGTATTCCTTGCCCAGGAGTATCCTGCGGAAGGCAGGGATCTATCCTGTGCCGGAACCGAAGGCTCCGATGGAGATTTATGAGCCGGAAGGGTCGCTGTGGAGGAAACGGGCGGATTTGACGATCGCGCTGAGGGTGGAGGAAGAGATGGTTCATCCGACAAGCATAGACCGTGTGAATAGCACCCCGGAAATCATCGTACACGATTGGCAGCCCATGCGGTAATTCCAAACGACAGGCGCTCTCTTTACAGGAACGAAAGGAACGAAAGAAACAATGCTTTCAATTTCTACAATTGCCCAAGTCATCGTCAATGCTCAGAGGGCTACAGTGGCGGCGACGCCTTTTGACACGGGATTGCTGATGATTAAGGACAGCAACTATCTGGCTGCGAAGAGGCTGAAGAGCTATGGGTCTTCGGCGGAAGCGGCGGCGGGGTTGGTGGCTGACGGGTTTGGAAATACGACGCAGGCGTATCAGGCGGCGCAGAAGTATTTCGCGGCGTCGCCGGTACCGACAAAGCTGCTGGTATCGTGCTATCCAAGTTCGGAGACAGCGGTGCGGGCTTTGGATCATATCCTGGATATGACGGCCGGGTTTTACGGAGTGGCGTATGCCGACACCGTCTCCGACGCGGATACCCTCTCTCTCGTGACTCATATCGAGGGCCTCTCCAAGCCCGTCATGCTCTTTATCCCCCTGACCGGCACCCCGGCGAACGTGGTAGCCGCCAACTCCCTTCTGGACCGGCTGCACACCGCCGCCGCCCGCCGGGTCATCGCGACCTACGCCGCCGAGATCTCCGACGCCGCCGCCGTCATGGGCACGGCCATGGGCCTCCAGCTGGCCCACGCGTCCTCCGCCTTCTCCCTCTGCTATAAGTCGGTCGGCGGCATCCAGCCTTCCGATCTGACCCAGTCCCAGGTGTCCGCGATCCAATCCCTGGGCGGCAATGTGTATATCACCCGCGGCTATACCCATCTCCTCCTGGAGAAGGGCGCCACCCCCTCCGGGTACCGCTACGATGAGATCCTCTATATGGACTGCATCGCCGAGGACCTCCAGAATGCCGCCGTCGCCCTCCTGGCCGAGAACCCGGATAAACTCCCCCAGACCGACGACGCCTCGACCCAGTTCATCGCGGCCTTCTCCTCGATCCTCGCCGGCTATACCGCCCGCGGCGTCCTCGCGACCGCCGTCTGGCGCGGCTCCGCCGTCGGCAGTCTCCGTCCCGGCGACTACCTGGAAAACGGCTTCGCCCTCTGGGCTGATTCCTACGATACCCAGTCCGATGCCGACCGCGCCGCCCATAAAGCCGTCCCGATCCAGGTCGCCCTGACTCTCGCCGGCTCCCTGGAATCCATCGTCATCAGCGTCAATGTCCGGGTATAATACAAAGAATAACCGCCACTCTGGCAAGTGACGGTTATCTCGCGGTTTTACCGCATATAACTCATACATGTTGAGGAGTTAACCGCGTGCGTGGTTCACTCTTCGTTATTATAGTACAGCGATAGGGTCTGCTTGTCAAGCAGATCTGTTTTATTTTGGAGGAATATTTACGTGGCATACAACATTTATTCCCTGCCGGATGTGCGGGCGGTGCTGTCGCATCCGGATATCGGGATGGCGAACCTGCACCAGTGCGGACGGGGGAAGATGGTGATATCAACGGCCGGCGATCTGACCTCCCATACGATGACGGCAGACGGGTATGTGGTTGTGAACCGTCTGAAATCAACCAGCGGGCAGATCACGATTGAGGTGCCGCAGAACTCCCTGGGGGACTGGTTCCTGCGGCGGTGGGCCAACTGGCAGAAAGGATGCCGGGACGTGCAGCGGCTGGCGCTGGGGTCGCTGGTGGTCGAGGACAAGCCGGGGAACTTCAGCATTGTCTGCACTGGGGTGACGCTGCAGAAGATGCCGGACCGCACCTACGACAAAACCTCCGGCAACCTGACCTATACCCTCCTCGCGACCACGATTACGGAGCAATAAAAAAGTTTGTTCCCCTTGAGTTGCAACGGGTAACAAACTATAATGGTATTGCCCGAAAGGGCCGGGAGTGAACAACAAACGCGCAGGCGGTTGCTCCATCCCTCCGAAAGGAGGTGGTGCGTATGCGTATCACGTTCCATGTCGGACGGTTTACCGTCACGATCATTGTGAAACGGACTCATACAAAGAATAACCGCCACTCCGACAAGTGACGGTTATCTTGCGGCTCGGCCGCGAATAATTACCCAACTTTGAGGAGCTAACCGCGTGCGTGGTTCACTCTTCGTTATTATAGTATAGCGATTGGGTCTGCTTGTCAAGCAGATCTGTTTTATTTCGGAGGAATATTTACATGGCATACAACATTTATTCCCTGCCGGATGTGCGGGCGGTGCTGGCGCATCCGGATATCGGGACGGCGAACCTGCACCAGTGCGGACGGGGGAAGATGGTGATATCAGCGGCCGGGGATCTGACCTCGCACACGACCACCGCCGACGGCTACGTCGTCGTCAACCGCCTGAAATCCACCAACGGCCAGATCACCCTCGAGGTCCCCCAGAACTCCCTCGGCGACTGGTTCCTTCGCCGCTGGGCCAACTGGCAGAAGGGCTGCCAGAATGTCCAGCGCCTGGCCCTCGGCTCCCTCGTCGTCGAGGACAAGCCCGGCAACTTCAGCATCGTCTGCACCGGCGTCACCCTGCAGAAGATGCCCGACCGCACCTACGACAAAACCTCTGGCAATCTGACCTATACCCTTCTTGCGACGACGATCACGGAGCAATAAAAAAGTTTGTTCCCCTTGAGTTGCAAGGGATAACAAACTATAATGTTATTGCCCGAAAGGGCCGGGAGTGAACAACAAACGCGCAGGCGGTTACTCCATCCCTCCGAAAGGAGGTGGTGCGTATGCGTATCACGTTCCATGTCGGACGGTTTACCGTTACGATCATTGTGAAACGGACTCATACAAAGAATAACCGCCACTCTGCCAAGTGACGGTTATCTTGCGGCTCGGCCGCAAATAATTCTGTTCAGTTGAGGAGTTAACCGCGTGCGTGGTTCACTCTTCGTTATTATTGTAAGTTTATTGTGCTTATATGTCAAGCATGAATGAGGGATCAAAGTGAGAGAAATCTATAAGACGATTGCTATACCGATGGACGGCAAAGAAACGCAGTTTCGCCTGAAAAAGCTGGACGCTTTTTCCGGTGCGGCTTTATTGCGGATGCTGGCCAGGCTGCCGGAAGCGGAAGAGGGAAAGGATTCGCTGATGGATCTGTTCAGCTGGATCCCGGATCAGGAGTTTAAGGGTCTGATGACGGTCTGCCTGCAGCACGCAGAAGTGCTGCTGCCGGCGGGATATATGCCGGTGATCACCCAGGGAGAATGGTCGTATCCGGAGCTGCAGTATGATACCGCGGTATGTCTGAAGCTGACGATGGAAGAGACGCTATGGACGCTGGAAGGTTTTTTCGGCGAAGGGGCCCCGATCTCCCGGACCGGGACCCCGGGTTCATGATCTGCGAAGCGGTAAACATTGATGAATTTGCTTTTCTGCCGGTGGCGATGGGCTTCTGGCAGCAGTATGAGCTATGGGACGGGACGTATACGCTGGATGATCTGCTGGATATCGTGGAGATGATCCGGGTGAGAAATGAAAATGAGGCTCGGGCATCGGAGGTGATGAACCATCGGTAATCAGGAATTTCTCGTATCCTTCGGCGTTGAGATCGATGAGGGCGGACTGGACAAGATCCAGGAGGCACTGACCACCAACCGGGAGCTGGCAGAGCAAATGGGTTCCGCGTTTGAAAGCGCCCGGGAAGCGGTGGTTAATTTTTTTGCCCAGCTATCGGCGTCGCTGGCGGTGGACGGGGCATCGAACCCGCTGAAGAAGATGCAGGAACTGGCGAAAGACGGGATTCAGATCGATTTCGATCTGGATACCAGCAAGGCGAAGAAGAGTCTGGAAGCGTTCCTGAAAGACGCGGAGAAACCGGTCAAGCTCTCCGCCGACGGCGCGGAGATCGAAACGGCCGGCACCACCGCCCTGACGAACCTGACCGCTCTTTTCACTTCCACCCTCCTCTCCCTGAAGGCCGACGCCTCCGCCGTCGTGTCCGCCGGGCAGGCGGCGCTGAATCAGCTGAAGAGCCTCTACGCCTCCACAACCCTGACCCTCAAGGCCCAGGTGCAGACGCAGGGCCAGCCGAAGAATCCGGGCGGCGAAACGCCGGCGGAAACGCCGCAGGAGACCGGGGCGCCGAAGCTGCCGGGGACGCCGTTTACGAAGCTGCTGGAGGCGAATGGCGGGGGCGGGGCTTTTCCGAAGATGACGGAGCTGAGGCATACGCTGACGGTCGGCGCCAATGCCGGGCTGCCGAATGCTATGACTACCAATAATTCCAAAAACGTCGAAGCCCCAGTCACCATTACCGTTCAAGCCAACGGGAATAATGCTGAGGCTATCGGCAAGTCCATATATAACATGACGGAAAGGTATCTGATGAGGACGTTGAGGGGGTAAGGGCAGCCCTGTAGCGGTCATTCCGCACGGCAGCCGGCTCTCGCCTACGCTGCTCGGGGTAGCGGTTCTAAGCTCTGACTTCGCCTGGCGGCTCGTCAATCACTAAGAACCGACGCTCGCAGAGACTGCCTTTGCGGAACGACCGCACGGGCTGCCTCAGTTTGTATGTGGGTGAGTTTGTAAAAGGAACCGGGGAACGGAGGAACGGGAATGGCATCGTCTGCCTATATTTATGTGCCATCTTACGGGTGGACCTATCAGTTCAGCGGGGTTTTGTCGGTGAACCATACTTTGTCGCTGAAGACGGATTCGGATGCGGAAGCGGCGACGGGAATTGATTATGTCAATGCCGCGAGGAACGCGCCGAACCAGGTGACGCTGGAGATCATTGAATCGGATGTGGGGCATGTGGCCGGGTGGGCGGCGCGGATGGCGCAGGCGACGGAGGCCCTGAAGCGCAACCGCACCCTCTGCACCGTCTCGACCAAATATTTCACTTACGACTCCATGCTCCTGACGGAGTTCACCCTCATCGAGGACGCCACCAGCCAGTCCGGCTGGCAGGGATCTCTGACCTTCACCCAGTTCCGGTCTTCCGCTTCCGGCTCCAAAACCAACGACTATTCCTCCTATTCCACGAACGTCGGCAACAGCGGGACGGTTGAGCAGCTGACGTATGAGGAACTGATCGAATACATGCGGAGGAGCGGCCAAATCTGATGTATTACAAGCTTCCTTTGACAGAAGATCCCCGCCAGGTCATGACGGCAGATGTCATGATCGACGGCACCGCCCTGCATGTGCGGTTCGAAGTCCGCTACCTGTCCGCCATCGACCAATGGGTCATTTCCCTCTGGGACAACTCCAACGGGGAACAATGGATCAACATGATCCCCCTGATCTGCTCCCATGGTTCCACCAACGATCTCCTTCAGCCCTTCCGGCATAAAAGGGATGGCGCAGGCCTCGGCTCCCTCCTCGTCCTCCCCGGCATGGACCAGCCTGCCTCCGCCGATCCCCGCCAGGGCAACCTGACCGAATTCCTCGTGATCTACGGTGATACCTATGCCTGATCTTTCCCGCCCGCTGTCCGTCCTCACGGACGGCGAATCTTTTTCCTCCGGCGTGCATTTCCGCCTGGAAGGGAAAACCGCCATCGGCCTGTTCCCCTCGCTGTTTTTGCTCCAGTGCTGGAATCTCCCGGATCCCGACGCCCTGAAGCTCTCCCGGGCGAAGAATCTGACCGTCCTGCGCGATGATTCCCGCCTGGCCTTCGGCCGGATCTCGGATGTCTTCCGCCAGACGGTTCCGGAGGGAACGATCACGACCGCCGCCTTTTCCCTGGGCCTGGATCTTTGGGAGACCCAGATCTCCGTCTCCATAGAGTCCGGCGCCACCGTCTCCGATACCGTCCGCAGCCTCCTGACCGCCTCCGGCACCGGCATCTCCCTCCTGTCGATGCCCGGTTCCGATCCAACTCTTTCCCGCGGTCAGTCCTTCTTTGGCCGGGCCGCGGAGTGCGTGGAAGCAGCGCTTTCCGCCGCTTCCGCCCGCTGCTACCTGACCGCCGCCGGCCTCTGCGTCGTCCCAAAGGATCCGCTGCCGGTCCGCCTCCGCCTGTCGGAAAAGGATCTGCTGGATCTCCCGGCATACGTGGATGCCGGCCGCAAGGTCATCCTCCGCACGACCGTCACCGGCTTCCAGCCCGGAGAGGAGCTGGAGCTGCAATATGGCCGCCAGCTGATCCGCGGCCTGATCCTCGAGCGCGCCATTGAAGCCGACAACGTCGACGGCCCCTGGCGCACAGAACTGCTTGTGGAGGTTCATCTATGACCGATTCTCTTTCCCATGAAGCCCGCGAGGCCCTGAAGCAGGAGATCTTCTCCTCTCTGCACTGCGCCCTTCCCGGCAAGGTGCTTTCCTTCGATCCGGACCGCCGGACCGCGGAAATCCAGCCGGCGCTGAAGCTCGGCTCCCTGACCTATCCGCCCCTCCGGGACGTCCCGGTTTTCATGCCGGTTCCCTTTGATGTCACCCCCGGCGACGCCTGTCTCGTCATCTTCGCGGATATCGATATCGATGCGTGGTTCGCCTCCGGCGAACCGGAAGTCCCGAACTCCGCCCGTCGGCACGCGCTGTCCGACGGCTTCGCCTTTGTAGGTTGGCATGTGGGAGGATCAAATCCATGAAGATACGCCCGGTTGATCAGTATGATGACATCCTGCCGGTGCTCTCCATTTCTGATCTGATCTCCGGCGGCGAAGCCACCGCCCTGCTGGTCAAAGATCGCCTGACGCTCTACACCGGCGAATGGTGGGAGAACCCGTCCTGGGGCTGTGATATCCTGGATCGCTTCCAGTCCTCCCGCATCACGGAAGCAGACCTGGATACCGTCTCCTCCGCACTCTCCGCCTACGTCCGCGAAACCAAAGGCGTCCAGGATGTCCAGAACGTCACCTGCATCCTCTCTGGCCGCCAGATCCGCTGGTCCTGCACCGTATTGACAGAGGAGGGAACATCGAATGTCGTATTTTCCGCCGTATATTGACGAAACAGGTCTCCACATGCCGACCTATGAAGATCGCCTTCAGGATCTCACTGAAGCCTACCGTACCATCTTCGGCCTCCAGGCCATCCTGGATCCCTCCATGCCGGATTACCAGCTCCTCTCTGTCTTTGCCCGTGCCCTGGACGACACATCGGCCTTAGTCCTGCAGTCCTACAACGCCCGCAACCCGTCCTACGCCACCGGCCACACCCTGGATCTCCTCCTGCCCCAGTACGGCCTGACCCGCCGCCCCGGCGAGACCGACGCCGAGGTCCGCCGCCGGATCTCGGCCGGCCTGGCCTCCAAGGGCACCTCGATCCCGGACGCGATCTACGCCGCAATTATGAACTGCGAGTACGTGACCCACGCCAATGTGATCATCAACGACACCGACGCCGCCATGGACGGCATCCCGGCCCACAGCATCGCCGCGGTCGTGAACAGCGGCCGCCTCGATGACATCGCCCAGGCGATCTACGCCAGGAAGCCCCCGGGCATCTCGACCTACGGCACAACCACCCGCGCCGTCACGGATGACCACGGCGTCAGCCACGATATCCATTTCTCCCGCCCGACCCGCACCTCCGTCTTCCTGCAGATCACCCTCAAGACCTACACCGGCTTCGACGCCTCCACCGTCGAGCCCCTGATGACCGACGCCCTCCTGGATTACGTCAACAACCAGCTGGCCATCGGGGAGGATTTCAACGTCCCCCTCCTGACCGGCCTCCTGTACCAGGCCGCCATGCCGCATATCGACACCTTCGCCGTGACCGATATCGCCCTATCCTATACCGGCGGCGTCGTTCGCGATAAGATCCCGGCCCCCTACAATGTGAAATGGGTCCTGGCCAACGCCAGCGCCGTTTCCTATGTTCTGGAGTGAATATGGATTATCTTTCTCTTTTCCCCTCCGCCTCCCGCGGCAAGCCCCGCTTCATGGCCCTCGCCGCCGCGATCCTCCGCCAGATCACCGATCTGCAGGCCCTGATTTCCTCCATGGAGTCAGGGTTTTCTGTTGCCTCCGCGGTCGGCATCCAGCTGGATCTCCTGGGCGAGACCTTCCATATCCCCCGGCTTCCCGGCCAGACGGATGAGGAATACCAGACATATCTGCAGCAGCGCCTGAAGCTCTACCGCTGGACCGGCATGAATGAGGATGTGGACAACGTCCTGCCGGAAAATGTCACGATGTCCGATAACGGCGACGGCACCGTCACTGTGACGCCATCCGACGCCGTGGTACCCGTGCCTGCCGGAATCTCCCGAACCCCTTAACAGTTCCCGTTCCCCAACTCCGCGATCGCAATGCCAAAGGAGTGACCCCATGTACACCCACCACGAAGTCTCCCAAATGATCGAGTCCTGGAAGTCCGAAGGCCTCTCCGCCCCGGAGATCATCCGCCGCACGGCCCGGGCCTGCCTCGGCTGGCCCTATGTCTTCGGCGCCTGGGGTGAAGTCTGCACCCCGTCGGCCCGGGGCCGCCGCAAGCGCGTCGACCATCCAACCATCGTCACGAAGTGTCCTGTCCTTTCCGGCAAGTCCTCCTCCTGCGCCAAATGCCCCTGGGGCATCGGCGTCCGCATGTACGACTGCCGGGGCTTCACCCGCTGGCTCCTCCAGCAGGTCGGCCTGGACATCCAGGGTGGCGGCGCGACCTCCCAGTGGAACAACAACGCCAACTGGGCCCTGAAAGGGGAGAAGAAGGACCTGCCCCCGGATGCCGTCGCCTGCGTCTTCATGAAGGTCGGCATCAAGATGAATCACACCGGCATGCACCTGGGAGGCGGGGAGATCATCCACTGCTCCAATGGTGTCCAGACCGGCTCCCTCAGCAAGCGCGCCTGGACGCACTTCGCGATCCCGAAGGGCCTGTACGACACGATCCCCGCATCCCCGACATCTCCGTCATCCCCGCCGCAGGAATCCTCTCCGATTTCCCGCCCCACCCTCCGCAAGGGCAGCAAAGGCGACGCCGTGAAGGATCTCCAGTCCCGCCTGATCGCCCTCGGCTACGACCTCGGTCCCTGGGGCGCCGACGGCGACTTCGGCTCCCGGACGAAGAAAGCCGTCAAGGCCTTCCAGCAGGATCGCGGACTGAAAGTCGACGGGATCGCCGGAAAAGAGACCTGGGGAAAGCTTACGTAAAGACTTTCAAAGAAAGGAGCATCTTATGAACCTGTACCAATGGCTGACCCTCCTCGGAGTCCCCGGTCTTCTGATCTCCTTTGCCGGCTTTGTCCGGCTGCAGGTGAAGCAGAACCGGGCTGTCAAGGACGGACTGCGGGCGATCCTGCGGGATCGGCTCCTGCAGTCTTTCCAGCATTGCCATCGTCAGGGTTTTGCCGATTCCGATGACCGGCAGAACTTTGAAAACATGTATATCCAATACCACTCCCTGGGCGGGAATGGTGTTATGGATGACCTGCGGCAGAAATTCTTTGATCTACCTTTAAAAAAATGAACCCGAAGGGGTCTGGAGGGCACTTATACCGCCGCTGCCAGTGGCAGATGAAGGCGGTTTAAGTGTTGAATAACGGAAAGCCCCCTGGGAAAGGAGAAAGTATATGAAGAAAACCAACTGGAAACCCTGGCTCCGCGCGGCCCTGATCCGCGCTGTCCGCACCTTCGCCGAGGCCGCCCTGGCCTACATCGGCACCGGCGCCGTCGTCCTCGGTGACGTCAACTGGCTGGCGGCCCTGTCCGCCGGCGCCTTCGGCTTCGTCACCGCGATCCTGCTGGCCCTGACCGGCCTGCCGGAAGCAGAGCCGGATCCGGATCCGGACCGCTGAAAATCTCCCCATCCTCCTCCCGGGCGGAAGAGCACATCCCGCTGCTCTCCCGCCCGGATTTTTTTGAAGATGTGTCCAAATCTTCGATTTGGGAAACACGTCCCATGCTACAGCTGTCAAAACTCCTAAGGAGTTTTGGAAACAGCGATCGCAATTCCTTGTATCCTGAACAACGTGAACACTTTTGATGACAGAAAATGGAATACAGATGAAGAATCCTTTTCTGAAAAATTAAAAAAGGGTAACATTCCAAAATGACAATTGAAAAGGCAAAGTAACCTATGATAGAATTTTTTTCCAGGGACGATGGAAGCAAAACAGCGCCATCGAAAAGAATTCGGAAAGGGCTTGACTCCCATGCGGAACAGAAATACGCTCTTACGGTACAGTACGGTACGGGATAACTGCGCCCTTTTCCGGGAAACTGAATATCTCATTCGTGATGGATAACCGTCGGATCGGACGGGGTGATTTTGCCCTGTCCGGTTCGGCGGTTTTTTATCTATAAATTGGCTCCGCGGCGGCCATAACAGCTGTGAATATAGAACAAGGAGAGCACGAACAATGACAACGAAGATGAAACGGTTTTTAGGTATCCTGCTCAGCCTCGCGCTGGTGCTGGGGCTGGTGCCGGGGATGAGTTTGGCGGTGGTTGCGGAAACAGCATATGATGATTTGTTGGTGAAAGATTCTGATACAAACGAAACATTGACGGGGAAGGTAGTCAAGTTTAATGGTATTGATTGGTACATCATCAAGGATGAATCTACGGCACTGAATGCTGGAACCGTTACACTTCTTGCGAAGAATTGTTTGGGAGCATCAAAATTTGCTAATATTGGTAATGATAATACATACAAAGGCTCACTTGTTGAGGGGTGGCTGAGTAATTATTATTCCACGAATTTTTCTGGATGTGATGATGCTGTTAAAAGTGTTACGCCTGCGGACCCTAATGGAAATGAAAGTAAGCTTTACCTGTTGAGTGAAAATGAGATTCCGTCGAATCTAAACTGCCGGAAATGTGACCAGGCAACTGGAACAGACACGAATTATTGGTGGCTCCGCTCGCCTTATCCTATTATGGATGATTATACTGCGAGGTGCGTAGACGGCGGCTCCGGCGATGTCGGAGCCGACAATGTTCGCGTAAGCCTTGGTGTCCGCCCCGCTTTAAAGCTCAATCTGTCATCTGTCATCTTCGAATCTGAATCAAAAACATTTTCGCTGAAGCCGGCGGGATACAGTGTGACTCTTTCCGGCGGTGCGAATGCAACAACAAGCGGTGGGGCAACTAGCCAGACCGGGCTGACAGGCGCTATGACCACCGTGACCTATACGGCGAACACCGGATATTATTTTGCGGAGTTCGCTGATATTACTGACAATAATATTACTGCCACAAGAACGAGTAGTACGGTCGTAACGGTTTCCGGTACGCCGACTGCGGATGCGACCATCACGGTTCCCGACGCGGTAGAGAAGACAGCGGCCACTGTTACAAAGGCACCAACAGCCAAGTCCCTGACCTACACCGGCTCCGCACAGGAACTCGTGACAGCAGGCGAAGCCACCGGAGGCACCATGCAGTATGCCCTCGGCACGGACGCGACGACCGCGCCGACAAGCGGCTGGGGCACCGCCATCCCGACCGGCACCGACGCTGGGACCTATTATGTCTGGTACAAGGCAGTCGGAGATGCTGATCATGCGGACAGCGATCCCAAATGCGTTGAGGTCACCATTGAGGATGATCTCAAGGATAGAATCGTCAGTGTGAATATCAGCGGCGGAATCTACCGGATCAATATCACACAGGGTTACGCGACCTTCATCAAGCCGAACTCAAATCCGGGGAAGAGTTTCCGTGTCCTGGATGAAGCGGAATACAGCGGAACAAAATATCCGGTCATTGGCATCGAACCCGAAGCCTTCAAGGATCTGAAGGATCTGGAGACCGTGACCCTGGGCGCGAAGATCCAGGAGATTGGCCAGGATGCCTTCGCGGGCAGCAAGGTGAAATACGTCCACTATGCCGGAATCAAGGCCCAGTGGAAGAAGATCAAGATCGGGATGGGCAACGATCCCCTGAAGAAGGCCACGCGGTATTACAAATCCTCCGGCCCGATCACGAAGCTGACCCTGAGCAAGACATCCAAGACCCTGAAGGTTGGCAAAACCCTGACCCTGACGGCAAAGACCACGCCGAAGAACGCGGCCCCGAAGTTCAAATGGACCAGCAGCAAGCCGAACATCGCCAGCGTCAAAAATGGCGTCGTCAAGGCGAAGAAGTCCGGCAAGACCACCATCACCTGCGAAGCGCTGGACGGCAGCGGCCTCAAGGTGAAATGCAAGATCCAGGTCAAGTAATCCGAATCTCCATGGCTGTGGAGCAGGCAACCCCTGCTTCACAGTTTTTTCTTTTTGTGATAGGATGAGTCCGATTAATTCGGAAAAGCGGAGATGTGGAATGCGAAAAAGATGGTAAATGCGCCGTAGAAGCGTTTTCCAGAGTAGCGAATATTCTTGAATCTTACGGCCAGGCGGAGAGGGGGCCTGCTGAGTGAGCGGGGAAGATCAAAAGAATTTCCCCCCGGCGGTGATGTTGCCGCTCAGCGGGTTTATGCAAACCGCAGCTCGTCCAGCGTGTACCGGATTCCTTATATTCCTGGCTAAGGCGCAGTAGCATTTGATCTTTTGCGCCTGTCCTTTCCGGAGGTTATATAATACCGGTATTTTTCCGTGTACATCATCCGATCTGCTTCCCTGAGCATACTTTCAATATTCTTGTTCTTTTCTTCTGAAAAGCAATATCCGATTGAACAGCTGCACGCTGTTTCATCAATGCTTTTTCTGATGCGGTCAACAAGAGCGAGGATATCTTTTTGTGAGGCATCTCTGCAGATCATGACAAATTCATCTCCGCCGATCCTGTAGGCGGACTGACCGCGTCTTTCTGCCTGCAATAGGCAAAGGGCGAGCGTAATCAGAGCTTCGTCTCCAGCTGCATGTCCCTGATTGTCATTAATCTCCTTAAGGCCGTTCATATCCACTGTCACAAGACCTGCGATTCTGTCCGGATTGATCTCCGTATCGGCGAAATAGGCCTGGCGGTTCAAAACGCCGGTTAGCGGATCTTTTTTTGTGCCCTGAAGTATTAGGAACTCAAAGTAAATAAACAGTGCGATTGCGATTGTGATACAGAACATATGTGAATAGTTTTTGCCAAAGATGAAAGGGAGAAACAGACCCGACGCAAACGCAAATGCGAGGAAAGCGATCGGAACGACTTCCGTGTAAAGTTTATTGCAGCGTTTATAGAGAGTAAAAACCAGATAGGCTCCATACAATCCGGCTATGATATACGGAAGCAGCCCGAACGGCCCGCGATGCAGTGTGCCGCTTTCATCCAGACTGAAAACAATTCCGGTAAAAACCGACAGGATATTGGTTCCCGTAAGGACAATCGCAGGAATAAAGATGAACCACTTTACTTTCTTTACCAGCGTAAAAAGTATCATTGCGACTATAATCGGAGTTGCGCTGTATCTGACTGCCATCAGGATCGTTCGTTCCGTTATATATCTGCCCATATCACTCAGGTTAAATTCCAGGAAAACAACCACAGACAGAAGAAATATCCCGGCAATCAATATATACAGTCGTTTTACAGACTTTTTGTCCAGGAATATTGTCGTTTTGAGCGAGATTGCGAATGCCGGCAATATCAGGACCAGCGCCCAGTTCTGTAAAATATAGTCTCGCAACATGGTACTTTCTCCTTACTGAGGACAATTGATCGTTATGATGATATATTTCGGCGTCTGACGAAGGATTCCTGTCAGATGCATACACATAGCAAAAAGCCTGCCGATCTGACTGGATCAGCGGGCATTTATGCCCGAACTCGCCATCAAAGTGTTATGTGTCAGTCAGGCAGATAAAGTCATCCCGTTCAATCCGCATAATTAATGTGGGAAGTTTGAGTTAGATACCTTTTCATGTTGCGATGTTTATGCTATGATAACCTGTGAGAACTTAAGACTTTGGCAAAACGGCTTTTTAAAACTTTTCACCCTACGACTGAATAGTTACCAAGGAGGAAAATCATTATGAAAAAAACAGTATCCCTGATCCTGGCAGCGGTGATGATCTTCACAGCATCAATGGCAACGGCAAAAACCATAGAACCCGAAAGCACAGAAACCAACGGCCTGGCCGGAGTAACGGTCCATGCGACAGTCGGCGAGTATGATGCCCAGGCAAAAACCTTCAAGGTAACCCTCTACGATGACGATCGCTTTGACATCGACAATATTGAAAAGCTGAAAGCCGGGGATACCCTGCTGGCTGGCGGACGGCTATACAGAGTAAAGGAAAAGACAGAGGAGGAAAGCGGAGATATCCTGGTCGTAACAGAGGATGGATATGAAATCGTATTTTTCCAGGTCGGTGACGAGGATATGATCGCCCAGAGTACGGACGATGACAGGCGGTATATGCACGCGTTCAGTATTCTTCATCTTCCGGCGGCAGCCACGATTCGCTATGAAGACAATTCCGACCCGGAAAAAGAGGAAGCTGTTGTAACCGAGGGGCTGGAAAACATATTGAAAATTCAGGCCGAAAAAGAAGCGAACAGCAACGGTTTCGACTTTTACGCCACAATCATTACGCTGAATGAAAACATGGAAATCGAAGTGATTCATCAGGATTTTGATGTAGCCCAATAACAAAACCAGCCATACGACGGTTTAGTTTCGCACGACAATGGAAAGATCAAAATCTGGCATTCGTCAATCCCGGCCTGTTGGGCTAAAGCCTAAATAAGAATACTTCTACTCATTACGCCAGATTCCTGCAATCAAATCAATGCACCATGAGTGCGGAAAGGAGGCCTCATTGACCAACGTGAACAATACCACCCCTGTTGTCGAAGACCCAAAGGCAGATGAGAAGCCGACACTTGTCGGGTACTAACAACGTAAGCAATTCAAATACTGGGTTCGGAATCTACTGTGTAGGCCCAGTTGCCATATCCGGAAGCAGAGCCGGATCCGGATCCGGACCGCTGAAAATCTCCCCATCCTCCTCCCGGGCGGAAGAGCACATCCCGCTGCTCTCCCGCCCGGATTTTTTTGAAGATGTGTCCAAATCTTCGATTTGGGAAACACGTCCCATGCTACAGCTGTCAAAACTCCTAAGGAGTTTTGGAAACAGCGATCGCAATTCCTTGTATCCTGAACAACGTGAACACTTTTGATGACAGAAAATGGAATACAGATGAAGAATCCTTTTCTGAAAAATTAAAAAAGGGTAACATTCCAAAATGACAATTGAAAAGGCAAAGTAACCTATGATAGAATTTTTTTCCAGGGACGATGGAAGCAAAACAGCGCCATCGAAAAGAATTCGGAAAGGGCTTGACTCCCATGCGGAACAGAAATACGCTCTTACGGTACAGTACGGTACGGGATAACTGCGCCCTTTTCCGGGAAACTGAATATCTCATTCGTGATGGATAACCGTCGGATCGGACGGGGTGATTTTGCCCTGTCCGGTTCGGCGGTTTTTTATCTATAAATTGGCTCCGCGGCGGCCATAACTGCCGTGAAAAAAAGTGACAAAAGTGAATGATGAACAAAATGGGGGAGAAAAACGATGAAGAAAATTAAAAAACTGCTGCTATTTGTCATGATGCTTACAATAATGCTGATGATCTCTGGTTGTAGTATTGAGTCTCAAAATATTAAACTGATCAATATTTCGATCAGCAAGGATATGAAAATATCTGCCACGGTCGAGATAAGTAATATTGATAGAGCAAACTTTTTGCGTAATGATCATCACACTCTGAGCTCTATTGGAATCTTCTATGCGTATACGCCGGATAAAGTGAGTGCACTGGAGGCAGACACGACTCGTGTAGGGAAAAATCCGACACCTAATACTATTATAATGCCATCAGCTGAGTATGATGGAAAATACACATATAATGTTCCTTCAGATGATGTGGCTGCTTTTAAAGGAGGAACTGCAACGAGCTTTTCAAAAGAACTTGAGTTTGATATCCCAGAAGAAGCCAAAGGGAATCAGATCGATTTTCTGGTTATTCTGAATGGTATCGACGGTGATGACTTCGGGTCTTCGAACGGATCAGCATCTTCTGTTCTCTTTAAAAAAGCAATCAGTTACACCGTGACCTTCAATGTTTCCAACGGCTCCTGGGATGATGGAACCACAGAAGCAAAGGAAGTAGTTCTGATCGGAGATGCGGGTTCAGAATTGAAATTGCAGGCTTCAGATATCCCTGCAGTCGGCAACAAGCCGAACTCCGGTTATACGGATGGAGCTTGGGAACCTGACCCGGCAGAAACAACCATCACGGGAGCGACGACGTTCACCTATACCTTTACGGCGAAACAGGCTGCAACCGCAACCGTTACCAAGGCGCCAACAGCCAAAAAACTGACCTGTACCGACGCCGCGCAGGCGCTTGTTACCGCGGGCACGGCGGAGGGCGGCACCATGCAGTATGCCCTCGGCACGGACGCGACGACCGCGCCGACAAGCGGCTGGGGCACCGCCATCCCGACCGGCACCGACGCTGGGACCTATTATGTCTGGTACAAGGCAGTCGGAGATGCTGATCATGCGGACAGCGATCCCAAATGCGTTGAGGTCACCATTGAGGATGATCTCAAGGATAGAATCGTCAGTGTGAATATCAGCGGCGGAATCTACCGGATCAATATCACACAGGGTTACGCGACCTTCATCAAGCCGAACTCAAATCCGGGGAAGAGTTTCCGTGTCCTGGATGAAGCGGAATACAGCGGAACAAAATATCCGGTCATTGGCATCGAACCCGAAGCCTTCAAGGATCTGAAGGATCTGGAGACCGTGACCCTGGGCGCGAAGATCCAGGAGATTGGCCAGGATGCCTTCGCGGGCAGCAAGGTGAAATACGTCCACTATGCCGGAATCAAGGCCCAGTGGAAGAAGATCAAGATCGGGATGGGCAACGATCCCCTGAAGAAGGCCACGCGGTATTACAAATCCTCCGGCCCGATCACGAAGCTGACCCTGAGCAAGACATCCAAGACCCTGAAGGTTGGCAAAACCCTGACCCTGACGGCAAAGACCACGCCGAAGAACGCGGCCCCGAAGTTCAAATGGACCAGCAGCAATCCGAACGTCGCCAGCGTCAAGAATGGCGTCGTCAAGGCGAAGAAGTCCGGCAAGACCACCATCACCTGCGAAGCCCTGGACGGCAGCGGCCTCAAGGTGAAATGCAAGATCAAGGTCAAGTAATCCGAATCCCCATGGCTGTGGAGCAGGCAATCCCTGCTTCACAGTTTTTTCTTTTTGTGATAGTGTATCAGTATGCCACGGATGGCGAGTATGGTAAATGCGCCGTAGAAGCGTTTTCCAGAGTTGCGAATATTCTTGAATCTTACGACCAGGCGGAGAGGGGAGTTGCGGAATGAGCGGGGAAGATCAAAAGAAAGAGCTCTTTCTGAATCAGAAACAGCTGCTGGATACTTTTCTGGAACATGGCGCGATCTCCCGTGCCCAGTATGACAAATCCCTGGGCGATCTGATCGAAAAGATGGGAATCCGGGATAACCCGATACATGACGAGGAAGCCAAAATGGATACCAGAGAACTGCACCCGAACGAAATGGATTCAGTTTCCGGTGGGAAAGGCGGATCCGAAGAGGAATTGCCGGAGATGCCGGGATATGAGGTTTATCAGATCCAGCGCGGCGATACGCTGACGAAGATTGCGCGTCTGTATGGCACTTCAGTGGAAAATCTGATGCGGATCAATCGCGTGTATATCCAGCTGAGCTGCGATATCACGGAAGGCTATTATATCTATGTGCCAGTTTAAGTTGATCGAAAATGAGCTTTCCCCGGCGGCAAGTCCGCCGGCTTTTCAAGGCAGCAACCCGGAACCAGTCAAAGAAGCCCGAATGCCATGTCATACATTTCTCTTGAATCAACAGTGTTTCTGATGTAAGTGGGATTATCCGGTTCATATCGGACATACTTTTCAACTTCTTCAATAAGTGCCAGATAGCAAACCGCGAGAGCGTATCTGATCTCTGTTTCCTCTGTCAGGAAGATTTTTTCCTGAGCCATCTCATTATAAGTATCGAGTTCCTTCTTTTTTGCCGCAAGCGGTGCTTTCGGCCCCGGTCCAAGTGTTAAAAAATCCGCAACCGGATCACCCCAAAAGCCGCGTTCCGGGTCGATCCAGCAGATTTTCCCTGTCCTTTCGTTATAGAGCACATTGCTGTCCCACAAGTCAAAGTTTACCATTCTGCAGGGAATTGATCCAAGCAGCTTTTCATGCCTGTCAATGAAACGAATAAATTTCTCACCGTCAGGTGTGTCATGGCCAAGGTTTTTACAGTCGGCGACCAGACTGAGCGCCATGTTTTTTAAGGCCTCATACCATGAAATCATAAGTCCCGTCTGTATGTAGCCGTACCTGTCATTTGCGATCCTGTGTATTTTCGTGAGCATGCAGATTTTCTGCTTTTGAACTGTTTCGTATTCCTCACCGGAGAAGTTCATCGCCCACAATGGTTCTCCCGGCATCATCTCCATAATAAAACAGTCGCTTTTTATGATTTCTTTTGAAAAATCGGAAACATAGACTTCAGGGCAGAGGATGTCAGTCTTTTCATGCATTTTCGAATACCAGAAGACCTCTGATTTCATCATGTTTTTTTCATAACTGAGAACCCTGGCATCCTCCGGGGGAGCTATCTTTAATACGCAGTTTACACCATTATCACATGTTACTTTGTATGCCGCATTGAATTCTCCGTTTCCAAGCGCGGCTATATCAAGCACATTCCCCGCTTTGTGAAAAGAAAACAATTCCCTGATTTCATCTTCTGAAGCATCATATTTCGTTTTGCTTATAATCATTATGGGACCTCCTGTTATGATATCCAATGGCTGTACTCAAAATATATTTTCCGTTATTCCTGAGCATCTGCCAATTCCTCAGAGTTCCTTCATACCGATTGCTTTCGCTGCTGCCCGCATGAAGAGGTTTGTTTTTTCTGTTGTTAAGGTAACAGCCTTCCCGCTGCCCAGTATTCTGAAAGCCATTTCAGAGATCAATGCTTTGCAGAACCCTTTATTCCGCTGCTCGGGAATGGTTGCAACACCCCCTATTTCCGTTTCGCCGGTCCGGAAAGAAAGCGGTATTGCCAAACTGATAATTTCGTTTTCATCCATGATAACCAGCGGAGCCCCTATGGCCTGATCAAATTCATCTGGATTGATTTGCGTATCAGAAAACCGGGCATAAAACCTTCGAATGACAGTCAGATCTTTACGCCAGTCCAATTCACGTACGGCATATGTCGTTTCATGTTTCAATTCCTCTGTGGAATCCAGACGGTAATAAACAAACGGGTTTTCTTTTGAAATATGCTTGTATCCATGCCAGAACGCAGCGGCATTGGTTGTAACGTTTGTGCTGAAACTGCTGTATTTTTCCGGAATATGAAAGCCCGGGGGTATGAGTGTGACAACACAGTCAGGGAGCTGGCGGCGTCCCTCCAGATCATAGCCATAGGTCATGTGGAGATTGAACCAGTAAAGGTTTTTGGCCCAATATCCCTGCATGAACTCCACACCGTCCGGATCGGAATTCCGGTGAATGTTCAGTTTCCTTCCGGCAATCAGTTCCGCCCGCATTTCCTCCAGGGAAAGAGGAATTCCGACAGCATCAGTCACATATTCCTGCATATCGGAATCAATCATGGCCCATTTGTCCATTTCCGGCAGCCATACCAGGTTTACGACATGGCAGTCCAGGTCATGCTCGTCTTCAGGCATGCAGGTAACAAAACGATTCTTGATATCGATAGAAAGCAGCAGTTCGCTTAGCAGAATGGCATGCCACCTGCAATTAAACCCCGTGGGAACACGCTGTGCATATTCCCAAAGTGTAATGGCGTTGAGCTCCTGCATCGGTTCTTTCTGGTTGTCGTGCGGAATATGGTCCGACACAAATTTGCTGATCTTCCGAACTTTTTCCCAGGTAGACAGGCGGGATACGGCAATCCTGTCGAGGTTCAGCTTCGCATTGCGCCTGAAATACCTGCGGATTTCTTCAGAACGTGTCGGAGCAACCAAATCCAGCGATTTATAAGGAAACGGCTCTTCTGTATAAGGTGCGCAGGCTTGCAATTTCTGCATCATTTCATTCGTATCAATCGCCATTCTGATTCCTCCGCCAATGCCCGTAATATATTGTCCACCATTCCAGCCTTTGCTGGAACGAAAAATCCTATATATCCGCGAAATAAATATCTTCGTAAGAAAGCGGCCTGTCAGTCACCGTTGCCTGTGTGACGACAATCCTGTCCCGTTCAGGAAACACCGTGACCGACTGGCCGCCGAATCCGCGGCAGCCGTACCAGCCTTCGCCCAGCCACCACAAATACCCGTAACCGGGATTGGCGGGCGACGGCGCTGTCGCGGACTTTATATAGTCATCGGAGACGATCCGTCTCCCGTTCCAGATCCCTTTCTGCAAAAACAGCTGCCCGATCCTTACCATTTCTCCGGCTGTCAGGGCGGAGGCGGATTCCTTGTCCTTTTCGGGCGCGGGACAGTAATAAACGCCGTCCGGGCTTTTATACCAGCGGTCGTTATGGATGCCCAAAGGCGCAAACAGCTTATCGTTGATATAGTCAAAAGCATCCCCGGTCACTTTCGAGAGGATCGCGGAAAGCAGGATCACGTCGAATTCCTTGTAGTTATATACCGTTCCGGGCATATCCCTGACCATGCAGTCGGCAATGTAATCCACCCAGTTTCCGGATCGGCGCATGGCCGCCATGAACGGACAATGGTAATGGACGCCGCCCTGCCAGAAGATGCCCGACGTCATGGTCAGCAGATGTTCGACGGTGATCAGCCTGTGCCGCATGTCACGCCCTTCACCGAACGCCGGCAGATGCTTCATCACGCTGTCCCTGACGTTCAGCAGTCCTTCATCCTGTGCGATGCCGATACCGACGGAGAGGATGCTTTTGAACACTGACCGGATCACATGGCGGGACGCCGCAGTATATCCGTTGAAGAAGCATTGCGCCTTTATCTCCCCGTCTTCCCACACGACGATGCTGTTGATCTGCGGATGGTGCGCAGACGCCATCATTTGATAGATATGATCTTCCCGTCTGTTCATTGCGCTTCTCCCGTTTTCAGGTGCCTGCCGATGATGGACGCGGAATCCTTTTTAAGCTCCGCCGGCGTTCCCTCGGCGATCAGGCGGCCGCCGTTTCTGCCGCCGGCCGGACCCATTTCGATAATCCAGTCGCAGTTTGAAAGCATATTGGTATCATGCTCCGTCAGAATCACGGAATTGCCCATGTCTACCAGTTCATTCAGCAGTTTCAGCAGCTTTTCACAATCATAAAAGGAAAGTCCGGTGGAAGGTTCGTCCAGAATATACAGAACCCCTTTGGCCGCTTTGCCTTTGGCCAATTCCCCGGCAAGCTTGATCCGCTGGCTCTCTCCGCCCGAAATCGTGGGCGTTTTCTGGCCAAGCTTGATGTAGCCCATCCCGACGCGGATCAGAACGTTCAGTATATTGGCGGTCACGCCGTCCTTGTCCCTGAAAAACGCGTAAGCCTCGGAAACCGTCATATCAAGACAGTCCCTGATGGTCTTTCCGTCCAGGTGCACGGACATTGTTTCCGCTACGAATCCGTATCCGCCGCATTTGTCGCACCTGATATCGATGAAATTGCCGAAACCGACATAGCGGCGCACAACGCCGTCGCCGTGGCAGGCGGGACAGCCGCCTTTGCTGTTCAGCGAAAACCAGCCAATTCCCAGATTTCGCGATTTCGCTTCAGGGCATTCGCTGAACAGCTTGCGCATCCTGTCCATGATCCCCGTATACGTGGCGGGGCAGGAGGTCCGTGAACGGCCGATCGGACGCTGGTCGATCACATAGCATTTCCGGATGTTCTCGTGGCCGAGGATCCGGGTGCCTGTGGCAATCATCTCTTCTTCTTCGTCGTCAAATTCCGCGCTGAGCTCTTCGTCTTCCGGATCATCGGCAGGCTTTCCGTCTCCCGGTTTTTCGTCGCCGGTGACGCACCGCCCGCGCATGAGTTCCTTGAGCCCGGGCACAAGCGTATTGGCGATCAGGCTTGATTTGCCGGAGCCTGAAACACCCGCGATCCCCACCATGACGCCGAGGGGGATATCCACGCTGACATCCTGCAGATTATGGATATTTGCGTTTCGGATCGACAGCTGCCCGCCGCAGGCGGACCGGTACTCATGGGGGACCGGGAACGCGCAGCCCGCGAGATACGGCGCGGTCCTCGAATGCCTGCAGGTCAGGAAATCCTGATACGGGCCTTCAAATACCTTCCTGCCGCCCAGGATGCCCGCGTCGGGTCCGATGTCTATGATATAGTCGGCTGCGCAGATGAAGGTCTCGTCGTGCTCGACGCAGACAACGGTATTTCCTTCTTTAATCAGTTTTCTGATGATGCTTAACAGATTCTGCTTTTCGTTCTCATGCAGTCCGATCGTCGGCTCGTCAAATACAAAGATGATGGAATCCATCTCGGCGATGATATACGACGCGAGAAACAGGCGCTGGATCTCTCCGCCCGACAGGCTTGGAAGCGTTCGGTTGAGCGACAGGTATGACAGTCCCACGTCGCAAAGGCACTTCAGCTTTTTTTCGAGCTCTTTTTGAAGCGGCGTTTTTTCGATCGGAAGGTTCCTGAGGAATGTCAGCAGATCATCCAGATACATATTGCTCAGTTCCGTGATGGTCCTGCCGCCGATCTTCGTGTGGGCGGCCTCGCGGCCGAGCCCCGTGCCTTCGCAGCGTCTGCATTCTTCCCTGTAACAGCAATCGATCTTCCTGGTCCATGAAGTGCCCGAAGAAGTTGTTTGACCCCAGGCATACATGCCGATGACTTCCTGGGCGAGTCCTTGAAAATGTTTCCCCTGGCCGAACATCAGCTCATCGTAGTCCTCCGGGGACAGCTGCGCAAAAGGAATGTCGGTCGGTTTATGGAAAGTACGGCGGTACCGTTCCAGGATCCGCCACATATGGCCGTTGTCGCAGATATCGCCGAACAGATCATCGATGCGGATGCTCCTGTCCGGGATCATTTTATCTTCATCAAGGCGGTAGTAATACCCTTTTCCCATGCACCGGGGGCACATCCCCTTCGGCGAGTTTTTCTGAAACATCGCCGCTTCGAGGGGTTCCTGTGTTTCGTAACCGTCGTCCGGTACGCCGAAATTCGCGAAGAGCATTGAAAGAAGCGCTTCGATCTGCGTCCTGGTGGAAACGGTGCTCCGCGGGTTGCTTTGGCGGATGATCCGCTGCTCCACGGCAACCGTCGGGGAAAGACCCGAGATATCATCGACCGTGATCTCGCTCTCGACCGTCAGCTGCGTTCCGGAGAACATCAGGTATCGTTTGCGCCCTTCTTCATAAAGGGTATCAAAAGCCAGGCTTGATTTTCCGCTTCCGGAAACGCCCGTGATCACGGTAAGCATGTTCTTGGGAATCGTCACGTCGATGTGCCGGAGGTTATGGATCCTTGCCCCTTTGATTTCGACATTCGGCTTCATGTTTTCTCCTGATCCGGCACGGAATCCGTGCATTGAAACGAAGAGCGTTCTCTGATGAAAAGGAAGCGCCACGGCCTTGCGGTAGCGGCGTTGCGAAGTCCGTCATGCAACAGTACGCACATTATACAGCATTTTATGCTGCGGCGCAAACAGAACAGATCGGTTATTTCATATGATATACTGATAGAACCGCAGAATGCGGTATGCGAATTCACCATTTAATATGCTTTTGCTCCATTGCAACGCCATCCCATGCTGCAAGGCCGCTTCAATTAAATGAGGTGGCCTTTCCGTTTATTATCAAACCTACTTGCTGTCCTCACCTTGGCCCCATTTGTGTAGACTATATTTTGCAGCACTTGTTCTTCCTTCAAGCGATAGCTGTTGTTCCGAAACTAATTTTTGAAGCAATCTATATGCTTGAGGTGGATTAATATGGAGCAACTCAATAACATCTTTTCGTGTTATAACACCTTTCTTTTCTGCTAATTTCATAATTAGTTCTTTGTATCGTATCTGATCAATATCTGTTTGTCGGACATATTTTACAGGATCATGGTACATTTTTGCGCTAAGTACATAGGTTCTACCCCGATTATTTCCAATAGCCTCAATTAATCCAGCTTCCGTCAGTCGTTCCAGAGTGGCTCGCAATTTGGCATCGGGTATATATGTTTCTTTTCCTATCTCTTCTGCGCTCATTCTGCGATTTTGCTTTAATGCATTCAATACAAACAGTGCATTTAGTGATATGGGTTCTCCACTTTTCTGCTGGTATTCCGTAATCATTCGCACAATGTGTTGATCTGGCATTCCCCGAGGAATAAACAGTTTCACACTGACACTTGTTGAAGCGGAATAATCAGGAATGTCACGGCCGTAACGTAATGAGCCCTCAAAAATACGATCAACGCCTCTTCCGGTTCTTTCAGCAAGGCCTATTCGCTTAAGTGCATCTGCCAACACCGGATTCCGACCATGTGGTTCTACAGTCAGAATATTCTCGTAACTTACTCCCTCAATGAATCCACCTGGATTTGAGATAGTCAATCCATCACTATCCATCTGAACTAACACTCGTCCAAGACGTGTATAGTCTCGATGTGCAAATGCATTAACAATTGCTTCTCGTACTGCGCGTTTGTCAAATTCTGGAATTGATATGCGGAACATCCCCATTTCCATTTCTTGCTCAGAATTGCGCACATTTATAAATTCAGCAATGCGCTCAATCGCTGCGAGCATTGGAAGAAAAAAGGTTTCATTTACTGTTACGTCCGTCCCACGCAACGCCTGAAACGCTGCTTCAGCTGTGGGCATCAGTTCCCTGATTCTTTCTTGTCTTCCCAATAGGAGTAATCCTGCATAGGTAGGAATTACCTGGTCATTGACAGTTGCTGTCAGTTGTAACGCCTTTTCTATTTCATCATCTGGAAGTTCTAATAAATTCTTTTCTCCGTTATAGGCCATTATCATTTGACGAAGGCGTTCTTTTTCGAGAGGATCCAAATCATTATATAGAGCCCCTGGCACTGGCTGTGCTGAAAAATCAAGGAGCGATAGTTCACTCAATCTTGTGTTGATCTCATAAGGATACATTGGTATGTTTTCTGGTGTTCCATCTGCCTTTATGCGACGTCTTTGGATTTTCCCAGAAGAAGAAGCAACAATACTCCGACTCTGAGGAACATGAATCACTAATATGGGTTTTTCTGCTTTTATTGTTTCTACCCGAACAGAAACTGGCGGTATTGTCTTATTTGCAATAAATGCTGATAATTGTGTAACATCTCTATGATCCGGATGCAACCCAGTAATTCGCCCATCATCCTCAACACCCAAATAGAGATCGCCGCCATTAGTATTTGCAAATGCAACTACAGCATCTATCAATTCATTATCATGCAGTTTTTTTTCATCACTCTTGAATTCTATTTCCAGAGTTTCTTTCTGCGGAATGATCAAATCCACAATTATCACCTCACACGCATTATATTACACGCGTGCAAGCTTGTCAATCGCGCATCTCACACGCGTGTAAGTTTGTGTAAGTTCAACTCGTTTAAAAATCTCCTCAGTGGTAACTTATAATACATTCAATCTAGACAAAAAGATCGTTCTTGTGTCCAGAAGGGAAATTATTAACGGCTTGCAATGGCGTTATCATAAGAATCCCCAACATAATAAACTATTCCAAGATCATCCAAGAACTGCTTGATTATTTCCACGTACACACAACGTCCAACATGTAGGAATGCTGTGGAAGAGATGACCCAGCTCCAGGACCTTGAGCGGGCGAGGGAAGAGCAGGAGAGGATGGACATCAATCCCGCCACTGATGAGGGAGAAGCAGGAATGATGGTGATTTGAGAAAACTGAATAGATCTGGCGCATTCACGGGTGTGGGTGCGCCGGTTTTTTTGTTTTTGGGGACTGTTGAAAAACGGCCGGGAAGCAAGTAAAATAAGGGGTAAGCCGAGGACGGCTTTGGAAGAATAACTTTTGAAATTCTTTACTATTGGAGGACAGACAATATGACATATTCTGCGGAAACCGTCATGCTCAAGGATGGCAATGCAGTGACAATCCGCTCTGTAGAACCGGAAGATGCGCAGATTATGCTGCAATACATGAAGATCATGCTGGGAGAGACACCTTTTCTATTGCGGACTCCGGAAGAATTTAATTATTCACCAGAGGAAGAAGCCCGTGTTTTATCGGGACGCAAAGACGATCCCCGAAGCCTGATGCTGGTGGCAGAGTCAGATGGCCGGATTATTGCCAGTGCCGATATTTGCTCGCATGGTGCAAAAAGCCGGGTGATGCATCGCGGGGAACTGGGCATTTCTGTAAGAAAAGATTATTGGAGGCAAGGCATCGGATCTGCTCTGATGGAACGACTGCTTGCGTTTGCC
>CAMVEB010000024.1 GCA_947166385.1 uncultured Clostridia bacterium
CCGAGCTGAACGCGGGCTGCATCTGCTGCACCCTGGCCGGGGATTTCCAGGCCGCCGTGGATCAGCTGATCGATACCTATCATCCGGATCGGATCCTCGTGGAGCCCACCGGTGTCGGCAAGCTGAGCGAGATCCTCTCCGCCGTGGAAAAGGCGAAAACCCGCCATCCCGATATTGTGGTCGGCGGCAGCGCCACCGTGGTGGATGCCGGCAAGTGCCGGATGTATATGAAGAATTTCGGGGAGTTCTTCCTGGATCAGGTGAAGAGCGCCTCCACCGTGATCTTCAGCCGCACCCAGCTGCTGCCGGCGGATCGGGTGGAAAAAAGCCGCCTGCTGATCGCGGAAGCTCATCCCGATGCCCGCATCATCACCACCCCCTGGGATGATATGGAGCCTGATTTCATTTTCGACGTGATCGAGAACGGCAAGCCCATCTGGTTCGCGCCCCTGGATGATGACGATGACGACGACGATGACCATGAGCATGAGCATCATCACCATGAACATCATCATGATCATGACGATCATGACGATGACGACGATCATGACCATGAGCATCATCATGAGCACGATCACGGTCATGAACATCATCATCATGATCATGACCATGAGCACCATCATCACTATCACCACGGGGAAGGGGAACATGATGCCGACGAAGTTTTCGGCAATATCGGTCTCGAAACCGCGCAGCGCTACGAGCAGGAGGAAATCCGTTCTGCCCTGCAGAAGCTCGCGGACGAGGAGGAATACGGCCGGGTGCTCCGCGCCAAGGGCATCCTGCAGAATGCGGCGGGCGAATGGTTCCAGTTTGATTACGTCCCCGGGGAAATCGATCTGCGGGACGGCAGCGCCGATTATACCGGCCGCCTGTGCGTGATCGGTGCTGATCTGAACAAAAAAGCAATTACGGAGCTGTTTCATCTATGATTCGCAGATTTGTCCCGGTCTATCTGTTGACCGGTTTCCTGGAAAGCGGGAAAACCACCCTCGGCCTGACCATTCTGGGAAACGAGCGCTTCACCAACGGCGGGAAGACCCTGGTCATCTGCTGTGAAGACGGGGAAGCCGAGTGGGACGCCGCGTCCCTGGAAAAAAACAAGGGGTCTCTGGTCATGCTGGAAGATCAGGAGGACTTCACCACAAAGCGCCTGCAGGAGCTGGAGGATGAATACAAACCTTCCTGTGTCATCCTGGAATATAATACGATGTGGGGTATCGACCTGCTGGATACAGTCAGCCTTCCCCGTCTCTGGGATTGGGCGCAGATGGTCACCACGGCCGATGGCACAACCTTTGATAATTATATGACCAACATGCGGAAGATCCTGACGGATCCGATGAAGTTTGCCGATATGATCTGCGTCAACCGCTGCGCCCCGGATTTTAATAAGGGCTCCTGGCGCAGGCAGCTGCGGGCCATGAACCCCAATGCCACCATTTTCTTTGAAAACCTGGATGGCACGGTGGATGACGGCATCACGGATGAGGACCTTCCCTATGATATGAAGGCGGAGATCATCAGCATCGCGGAGGATCAGTTCGGTATCTTCTATGTGGACAGCATGGAGCATCCGGAGCGGTACGACGGGAAAAAGGTCCGTCTCGTGGGCCAGGCCTGGAAGCGGTCCGGTTTCCCGAAGGGCTTCTATTATTTCGCGCGGAATGCCATGACCTGCTGTTCCAACGATATTGCCCCCTGCGGCTGGGTCTGCCAGGGCAGTCGCACCCCGGACAATAAGACTTATTTCACCCTCACCGCCCTCTGTAAGCAGGTGAAGGGTCCGGAAGGCGAGGTTGCACTCATGCTGAATGAACTTTCCGCTGAGCGTGCCAAAGCTCCCCGGGAGGAACTGGTCAGCTTTGTGAATCTGTAACAAAAAAGCCGGGCTGGAATGCTCGGCTTTTTCGTTTGTATCATTTTCTTATTCTTCCGGTTCCTCCGGAATTTCCGCGTCCGCTGCTTCGTTCACTTCCTGTGCGGCACGGCGGCGGCGGAAAACCGTCCCGTCTTCCGGTGTTTCTTCCGTCGTTTCCTCCGGATCTCCGTATTCATCCGTCTCCGGCACATAGCCGATCGTCTGGCCGGTCTCCCCGCCCTCATCCCTCTGCAGATCGATGGTCATCAGCGGTTCCTGCCCTTCCATCCAGCTTCCGAAAAGGAATCCGGCCGGGATCAATGCCAGCCGCTGCAGGAACACAAAGTAGTTCGCTTCCCCGGCACCGGTAAAGTGGTGGGCAAACGCGGTCCCGACCACCAGCAGCATCGTCGCGAATGCCGCGCCTGACAGCCCGATCCCCCAGGTTCGGGATTGATCCGGCGACACCGCGATCTTCAGCATTCCCAGGAAGATCAGCACCATCAGCAGGCATTCCAGGATCGGGAACAGAAGATAGAAGGCGTTGAACCCCCGGGAAAAGCTCTGGATCAGATACCAGACGAATTCCACCACATACGCCAGCACCGACACCGCGAACCCGCAGGGCAGCAGCATCTGCAGGGATTCTGTGAACGCGCCGATGGTCATCAGTGCCGCGCCGATAAAGATCATCAGTCCCGCAAACGAGAAATGCATGACCAGGCAGATCAGCGCCAGGAAGGCGAACGCCGCCAGGCAGCATCCGGTCAGTACTTTCAGTTGCTTTTTGTCAAACATGGAACCCCTCCTCTCAGAATCCGATAATCAGGCCATGCCGTTCCGCATAGAAGCTGTCCAGCCCGCGGGTTTCCATCAGGATCACCCGCACGCCGGGAAAGGTTTCCTCCAGCTTTGTCTTCAGCGCGGTTGCGTCCTTTTCGTTTTGACAGTGACTGATGCGGATTTCCTTTCCGCTCACGCCGATTTTCTGCATTTCCTCCGTCAGGAAGCGGATCATGCTCCTGTCGCCCCGGGCTTTGCCGCGGATGGTGATCTCTCCGGCTTCGCTCCCGACGCCGATGCCCCAGAATCCCAGGTGCCCGGCGATGAAACCGATCAGTCGGCTCACCCGCCCGGCCTTGATCAGGTTGTGGTAGGAGGCCAGCGCGAAAATGGTGTGGATCTTCTCCGCTTCCTCGTTCAGTGCTTTCTCGATCTCCCCGAAGCCTTTTCCCGCCAGGATCAGCTCCCGTGCTTTCAGCACCAGCATGGCGGCTTCCGGCCCTGTGGCCTTACTGTCAATGACGGCAATCTGCTTCTCCGGATCTTCTTCCTGCATCATGTTCTTTGCGGTGGAGGCGCTGTTGTAGCTGCCGGATAACGCGCTGGATATGGTGAAGGCCAGCACCGGTCCTTCCGGCGCAAACTTCTCCCGCCAGTCCTCCGGGGAGGGGCAGGAAGTCTGTGCCATTTCCGCGTGGTTCTCGTTGGCGGTCAGCATCTCATCCACCGGGATGTTCTCATCGTCGATATATTCGCGTTCTCCGATCCGGATGGTGAAGGGAATCGTCGCAAAATCGAATGCTCCTTCCCCGCCTTCCAGTTCGAACAGATCGCAGCTCGTATCTGCCACAATGTGCCAGATCATCCGATCATCATCTCCTTTATCCCGGGTATTTTACATCGTTTCCGGATGAATTGCAAACGGCGTCAGCCCCACAGCTGGGTCAGGGCGGGCACCATCTGTTTCTTCCGGCTCACCAGTCCGGGAATAAAGGCATGGTTTTCTTCGATTTCCCGCAGGTCAAAAGCCTGCCGGATCACCTCTTCCTCTCCCTGGAACAGCAGGTCCGTTCCTTCCCGAAGCACATCGGTGATCATCAGCAGGACCATGTCCGCTTTTCTGCTGTCCCTGACTTCCTTCATCTCGGCCAGCAGTTCTCCCCGCCGGGACAGCATGGCGGCGGAGTCCATCGTCGTAATCTGGCTGATAATCACGTAATGCTCTCCGAGATGGAATTCCTTCATGTCCGTCTTCAGCAGCACGTCCGCGGTTTTGTCCATCGAGCTGGCGGAGAAAACCTCCTGTCCCAGTTTGTCCAGATCCAGTCCGGCAATCCGGGCCAGCCGCTCCGCCATCCGGCGATCCCGCGCGGTCGTCGTCGGGCTCTTGAACATGACGGTGTCGCTGACGATCGCGGCGGCCATCAGGCCGGCCAGCTTTTCGCCCGGCATCAGCCCGTTCTCCTGGAACATCGTCGCGATAATCGTGTTCGTGGATCCGACCGGTTCATTCCGCATGAAAACCGGGTACCCCGTCTGCACATCCGCCAGCCGGTGATGGTCAATAATCGCCACCAGTTCCGCCTGGTCCAGCCCGGCCACGCTCTGCCCCAGTTCGTTGTGGTCCACCAGCACGATCCGCTTCCGCCGCGGCTGCAGCAGGTGGTACCGGCTCAGCGTGCCGACCACCTGACCCATGCTGTTCAGGATCGGATAGCTCCGGTGCCGGTTTTTCAGCACCAGCTCGCGCACGTCGTCCAGGTAGTCGTCCAGGTGGAAGCACAGGATGTCCTCCGTCTGGGCAATCCGGTTCACCGGGGTCGACAGGTACAGCAGCCTCACAGCCCGCCAGGCATCCAGCGGAGTGGAGATGATGCATGTTTCCGAGGCATATCCCCGGTATTTCTCTCCCAGGTCGCTCTGGCACAGGATGATGCAGTTCACCTTGATCTCCAGCGCCTTTTCAACAACCTCGGGCTGGTTTCCGCACAGCACGACGCTGTTCTTCCCGGCGCCCTTCAGCGGATCTCCGCAGCCGGGCAGCGCGATGGTCACCTCGCCGGAAATCGTATCGAACATGTCTTCTTCCCGGTTCAGGATATGCCCTTCCAGCGCGCTCAGCACGTTGAACACAGGCACATCCTGGACAACCGGCGTCTGGATGGAGCGCATATCGTTTTCCGCGATGCTCGTTCCCGTGACCAGGCCGAACAGCGTCTCATCCTCGTTGATGATCGGCAGCAGGCTCAGGTTCGGAGATTCCTGCAGCATCTTCCAGGCGTGGCTCACCGGCACGCTGGCCGCCAGCATCGGCGGCCGGTCAAATTCGACGTCCCGGATCTGAGTCCTGACCGAGGAAATCTTCGCCGGAGGCTGGAAACCGAACCGCTTCAGCAGGAAGGCGGTCTCGTCATTCAGATGTCCGAGCCGGACGGGAACACAGTTGTTGTCCCCCAGCATGTTGCACAGGTTCGCGTATGAAATGGCTGCCACAATGGCATCCGTGTCCGGATTGCGGTGTCCGCAGACATAAGTGGTCATTTCGCTGTTTCTCCCTCTTCGCTCTGGTATCCTTCCGGGTTCATACTCTGCCATCTCCAGGAGTCGGCGCACATGTCTTCTATGCCGTACTGCGCCTCCCAGCCCAGTTCAGCCTTCGCCTTGCCCGGATCGCAGTAGCATACGGCGATGTCCCCGGGGCGCCTCGGTTTGACGGCGTAGGGAATCTCGCGGCCGCAAGCCTGTTCGAAGGCTCTGACGATGTCAATGACGCTGTATCCGTGCCCGGTCCCAAGATTGTAGATCCGCACTGCCGGCTCCTCCGCGAATTTCTGCAGAGCCTGCACATGCCCCCTTGCCAGGTCCACGACGTGGATGTAATCCCGGATGCCGGTTCCGTCCGGCGTATCGTAATCGTTGCCGAAAACGCCCAGCTCCTTCAGCCGCCCGATCGCCACCTGCGCCACATAGGGCACCAGGTTGTTCGGAATTCCTTTGGGATCCTCGCCGATTTTTCCGCTCCGGTGCGCGCCGATCGGATTGAAGTACCGCAGCAGGATCACGCTCCATTCCGGGTCGGATTTCTGGATATCGGTCAGGATCTGCTCCAGCATCCATTTGGTCCATCCGTAGGGATTGGTGCATGTCCCTTTCGGGCATTCCTCGGTAATCGGCACAAAGGCCGGATCGCCGTACACCGTGGCCGAGGAACTGAAGATGATCTTCTTCACCCCGTACTTCCGCATCAGGTCCGTCAGCGTCAGCGTCCCGTTCAGGTTGTTCGTGTAGTATTCAATCGGCTTCTGCACCGATTCGCCCACCGCCTTGTATCCGGCGAAATGGATCACCGCATCAAAGGCGAACTCCCGGAATACTTCCTCCAGCGCCGCCCGGTCGCAGATGTCAACCTGCCGGAAAACCGGTGTTTTCCCCGTGATTTCCGCGATCCGGTCCACCGCTTTCCTGCTGGCGTTGTATAAATTGTCCACGATTACCACATCGTGCCCCGCTTCCAGCAGTTCCACGCACGTATGGCTCCCGATGTATCCCGCTCCTCCGGTTACCAGAATCTTCATGCCCGTTTCCCTCCTTCTCGTTCCTTTACTTTATCACGCTTTCCGGGAAAGTACAACTTGCAGAGTGAATTTCACAGTTTCTGACAGATATATAAAAGATGATTGGTGTTTCCTAACAATTCCCGTTTTTCTGAGAAAGCCAGATACCAGTTCACGAATGCAGGGAAATCCTCATCTGTGATATGAAAGTCAGGCCGGTCCTCGATGGATTCCACAATTCCGTCTGTCCCGGTTGTAGCGATCCGGCGGACAGGTTTTCCGCTGAACAGCTGCTCAAACTCTTCGACATCATATCCGGTGAACAGCTGTTCCTTGAAATGCCGCATACGGTAATCCTTTGTGAAGTTTTCTTCCTGGCCTGCCGCCCAGTTCCCCTGCAGATAATTGGCATACATGATTCCGAACACAGAGAGAAACGCAAACAGGAGAACACCATTTTTCTTTGTGACGCGGATGGCTTCATCAATGGCTTTGTGGACATCGTCTTCATCATACAGATGATACAGCGGCCCCAGTACAAGCGTCATGTCAAAGATTTGATCTTCAAACCGATGCAGGTCCGTTGCATCTCCCTGAAACGACTGAATGCATTGAATCCCTTTGCTGTTTTTCTGCAGGATGGAAAGATTGCTTTCCACCAGTTCCACTGCAGTTACGTTCATGCCCTCCTTTGCCAGTGCGATGGAATACCGGCCCGTTCCGGCGCCGACTTCCAGCACTTTGGCCCCCGGCTTGATGAAACGGTGAATATAATTCATGGTGACAGCATATTCCAGCTGACCGTGCCTGCTTCTCTGAAGTCTGCTGTCTTCATCCGCCTGACGATAGAAACTGCTGACGATCTCCGTTCTTGTACTCATACGGATAGCCTCCATAAAACAGATAATTCAAAGCTGCAGCTTTATGATTCGATACGGAACGCAGGGAATCCTGTATGGAGAATCCGCATGAAAAGACCGCCGATCAATGAATCAGCGGGTCTCAGGATAGCTGCAGATTTCGTTTTCCGGGTTATTGACCGGCCAGTTTCAGAAACTTGGTATCATTCATCTGCTCGTTTGTCAGATATTTCCCGTCATAGAACAGGGCGTAAGTTGTGATCGGTGTCGGTACTGTCTGAGCCGCTTCCTGACTGTCAATATGGATGGCCCTGAACGGGATGCCATGTTCTTTTGCAGTCTGCTCAACAATCGGGACATATTTCGCGTTGAACGGACACTGGCTCGTATAGTACAGAACGTAGCCGTCTCCGTCTGTATGGGGATGCCGGGCGCATTCCCTGAATTTCGGCGGTTCTGCGTCCGGTGAAAAAGGGAGATACCAGAGCTGGATGCCGTTATCTGCTTCATCGCACACGGTGAACCCTTGATGCTTCAGGAACTTCGGATCGGCAAGGAAAGGCTTTTTCTTTTCGGCGCATAGAATGCACAGCCCTTTCCTGCCTTTTTCTTTGCTGTCTGAAATACATGCATTGAGCAGATCATTGGAGTATCCGTGCCCTTTGAAAGAGCCGGAAACCCAGAGGCAGTCAATGTACATATATCCATCTGCATCGATCGGATTCCACGCGTTTTCAGCAGGGATATATTCAATGAAACATTTTCCGCGTTCCGTGCTTTTCAGGAAAACCAGCCCGTCATCAAACCGCTCTGCCAGCCAGGCTTTCTTGGAGGAAACCTGAACATCCTTGTTATTGGATATCGCACAGCAGATGTGTTCCTTTTCGATATTTTCTTTCGTTACCTGAATATATTCCATGATGATACTCTCCTGCTATTGATCAGCCCGGTTTACTTTCGGGGATCCCGTCCTACCGTTTCGCAAGCAGGGTCAGGGTGGATCCCCATTCTTTCAGGATCTGCACATCCGAAAAACCCGCCTGCCTCAGAACCAGCATTTCATGGTTGGCAGTCAGAGGCGTATCGTAGTGAAAAAACTCATCTTCGGCCAGTCCCTGCTCTTCTTTCAGTTGTTTCAGGTTCTGAAAGTATTCTTTCTCCATTTCTTCGGACTCGGCGAAATAATCTGTCAGCACGAAAAATCCATTATCCTGCAGAGCGGTGTGCAGTTTTCTGTATAATGCTGCCTTTTGCTCCGCCGGAAAATGATGCAGCGATTCCACGGAGACGACAGCGTCGTATTCTTTCTCTCCGAAGGGCACATCGAAATACGAACCCAGAATCAGGGAAATCTTTCTGTCCGGGAGTTTTTCTTTCAGCGCTTTCAGCATCGCTTCTGTCAGATCAATTCCTGTAACATCTGCATCCGGATTCAGCCGAAAGTATTCTTCCAGTTCCAGCCCCGTTCCGCATCCGAGATCCAGGACCCGCGCTCCGTTTTTCATGGGCAGCAGGGATGCCGTATAGGCATAGAAATCAGACGCGCCCTCGATCATGGTTCGCATATGCTCATCATAACCGTCAACCCGGGCGGCGAAAAAATCATCCATTCGTTCCAGAGTCATACCCAATCCTCCATGAGAAAGTCCCGGAGGTCTGTCAGAAGTTCCAGGTTTCCGGAGCATCGGTGAAAGAGGCAATGGTGGCGGTGGCATTCTTCAGGAACAGCACTTCGAAGATACCGTCGTCCTCTTTGTACATACCGCGCAGGCCGGGGTTCTGCGTCAGCATGGCAGTCCTGGCTTCGATCCGGTCGTCGGCGATGGCTTCCGCAGCAAGGCGAATCCACTTGCCGTCCTTCATGCCGCAGAGCTCCACGCGGGGATTCTTTGTCATTTGAGCAAAGCAGGGCTTCCGGTTGTTGGTGCAGATGTACAGTTTGCCGTCATACTCGCTGACGGCGCCGAAGGGACGTACGCGGGGCTGGCCCTCCTCATCTGTCGCAAGAAAGAAGGTGCCGCAGGCCTTCAGGAATTCCAGTGCTTTCTTCATTTTGATGCATCCTTTCATGTTTTATAATCTCCTGGGCGTTTCCAGCCTCAGATTTCGTTTTTATGATTCCGGAATCAGCATACCAGCGCTGCGGTGAAAAAGCAACTCTTCATTCGCGTCACTTCGCAAAATAGTGCTGCTTATCTTTCCCGGTTGATCCTGTATTTCATCTCCGCTCATGTGGTATCTTTCCTTCAGGGCAACCGGAAACACCTGCATAACCTGATGTCCGGCAGACCCCGGTTGCGTGATGATCCATGTGAAAGGAGGATCCCTGTGAATCAAGTACTTATTTTTCTGCAAAACAACTGGCAATGGTTCCTGATTGCAATCGGCGGAATCATTCTGGTTCTGAGATTTATCCCCCGGTATAAGATTGCCCCTCCGGATACCGCGCTGATCATTTCCGGCCTGATCCGGCGAAACTACAAGGTTCGTAATCCTGACGGAACCATCTCCACCAAGAAGTTCGGCTACCGGATTGTCCGCGGCGGCGCAACCTTCTGGGTCCCCGCAGTCCAGCGGATTGATCAGCTGGATATGTGCCTGACTCAGGTGGATATCAAGACGGCGCAGCCCGTTCCCACAAAGGAGTACATCTCCGTTCTGGTAGATGGTGTGGCAAATATCAAGATCGGCTCGGATGATCTGTCCATCGCAACGGCAGCCGAACAGCTGCTGCATTATGATCCGGACCAGATTAAAGCCCTGGCAAAGGATGTACTGGAAGGCAATATGCGCGAGATCATCGGTCAGATGACCATCGCGGAACTGGTACAGAACCGTGACAAGTTTGCCCAGGAATCCATCAAGGCCGCAATGAGCGATATGGGAAATATGGGCCTGGAGATTATAAACCTGACCATCCAGAATTTCAGCGACAAGGACGGCAATGTCATCGACACCATGGCAGCCCGGAATATCGCGGAAAAGGCGCAGGACAAGCGTATCGCCGAGGCGGAAGCGGAGAAGCAGTCCAAGTTCGCCGAAATGCAGGCGGAAGCCGAAATTGCCCGCCAGAACCGGGACGTAGAGGTCCAGAAAGCCGCCTTCAAGCAGGAGACGGATGAGGCAAAGGCTAAGGCTGACATGGCCTACAGGATTGAACAGGAACGGATTAATAAGACCTTTGCCACAGAACATGCGGCAGCCGAAATGACGCGTCTGGAAAAGCTGACCGAGCTCAAGCGCCAGGAAGTGGAAATCGAGCGTGAAAAACTGAACGTGGAGATTCGTGAAAAAGCCCAGGCGGAAAAGGACCGTGCCATTGCGGAAGCCGAAGCGGAAAAATACCGCCGCCAGGCTGAAGCGGATGCCGCTCTCTATGCCGCGCAGAAAGAAGCAGAAGCCATCCGGATGAAGGGAGAGGCGGAAGCGGAAGCCATGCGGCTGAAGGC
Source organism: uncultured Clostridia bacterium (assembly GCA_947166385.1). Taxonomy (GTDB): domain Bacteria; phylum Bacillota; class Clostridia; order Christensenellales; family Aristaeellaceae; genus Aristaeella. The sequence continues at coordinate 10,508 of CAMVEB010000024.1, forward strand.
GGAAGCCATGCAGCTCTATGGCCAGGCTGCCATGATGGAAATGGTGACCGACAAGCTGCCTGATATCGCCAGGGCGGTTTCCGAACCCCTGAGCAAGACAGATAAGATCATTCTCTTCGGCGAGGGAGGTGCTACATCCATGGCAAAAGATACAGCCGGAACCATGCTGCAGACCTTTGAAGCCGTGAAGGAAGCTGTTGGCCTGGACATTCCGAAAACCATACGGAATGTCACGACAGGCGGACTGATCGGTAAAGCAGCACAGGAGGAAACCGAAGAAGGAAAGACTGTCGATTAACCCATTGGGGACCTGAAAAAGGGGCGGCGGTCAGAGCATTTTGAACTCTGACCGCCGTTCTTTTGTGTCCTGATCCGGTTTCCGGTCAAAAGGGATTTCCCGGAGTTCCCGGACAATCCGGTCCTCCTGTCCCGTGGCGGAAACGCAGGAGTCCGGTGCCAGATACAGCAATGCATGGACACCCGCATCCTTTGCGCAGTACACATCCAGGGTTCTGTCGCCGACATACCACGTTCGCTCCGGATTCAGCCGGTATTTCTCCATCAGGTATCGAACGCCTTCCCCGGAAGGTTTTGGTTTGAATCCGTATTCTGCGCTCACAACTTCCCGGAAAAACTCCCGGATGCCCAGGCGCTTCAGGATCGGTTCGGAAGACCCGCCCCGGTGGGTATAAACAAAATGGGCCGCTCCGGAGCGCTGAAGCGCTTCAAGCGTTTCCTTCGCGCCGTCCATCAGGGTAATCCGGTCATCCAGTCCGTGGGAATATGTTCTGTACCGGCCCAGCAGTTCTTTGAAAGGCACGCCGCTCCGGATGCTCACATCGTTCAGATAGCCGGTCACCGATCCCTGCTTGACCGCCTTCAGGACGTCGTCCGCCGTATCATTCAGTCCGGCTTCCGTCACCGTCCGAAAGGCGCCTTCCACAATAACCCCGTAGGAATCCAGCAGGGTTCCGTCCAGGTCCCAGATATAAGCTGTCACTGATTCAGATTGATCCATATCCGCTTATTCCGTGGCGCGCGTATAGTAAACCAGGAAGAAACCGGACATTGTCACCAGTTCGTCATCCACCGTCAGAGTATACTCGAGCCAGTCTTCGCCTTCCTGGATCAGCAGCTTGTTATCCTCGATCTTCATTTCCCCTTTGACTTCTCTGAAGACTTCTCCTTCGCTGTAGATCGTCAGGCCGGTTTCATCGATCGTGATATATTCGCCTGTATCGCTCAGATCCGTCGCTTCCTCACCGATGTAGAACCGGTTGGTCATCCATTTACCGAAGAATTCATCCACGTTGGTAACATCTTTTTGATCGATTACGATATCAGGTATTTCTTCGGCTTCTTTCAGCTTCGTCAGGATATCCGCATCCTCAGCCGACAGTTCCCCGGCGTCTTCCCCGCCGAGCAGGCTGCCCAGGAGGCTGCCCAGGTCCATCCCGGAACCGTCTCCGCCCAGAAGGCTGCTCAGGTCCATTCCGGAACCGTCTCCGCCCAGCAGGCTGCCCAGGTCCATTCCGGAACCGTCTCCGCCCAGCAGGCTACCCAGATCCATCCCGGAACCGTCTCCGCCCAGCAGGCTGCCCAGGTCCATCCCGGAACCGTCTCCGCCCAGCAGGCTGCCCAGGTCCATCCCGGAACCGTCTCCGCCCAGCAGGCTGCCCAGGCCTTTATTGGATCCGCCGCCCAGGATACCGCCGAGCAGGCTGCCCAGATCGGCGCTGTCGCCCTGCAGCATATCCAGCAGGCCGGAGACCAGCTTGCCGATCTTGCTGTCCGAGTTCTTCAGTTTGGCTTTCAGCAGAGCCAGCATGGATGCGATTTCCGTCTTGCTGCCCTGCAGTTTCTCCATCAGGCCGGAAAGCACTTCACCCAGTCCGCCGCCCGTTTTTTCTGTCAGCAGGGAGAGCAGGCCGCCGGCAGGTTCTTCCGCGCCGCTTTCCGCGAATACCGGGAGCGCAGACAAGGCCAAGCTGAACGCCAGAACCATGGCTAAAATCTTTTTCATCATAATATAGAACCTCCTCAGATACTGTTTTTCTCATATTATCATTCTGCTATCCTGAAGTCAATCATCGGATGGCTTGTTTCCGGTCTGTATGGGCCTCCGGGAGAAAACATCCGGTTGCCTGTTTCGGCTGAATCGGTTACAATAGCAGCAGATTACAGAGCAAAGGCAGGAATCAATCAATGATTACCAATGATAAGGGAATTGTGGAACTCAAGCATCATATTCTGCGGGAAGTCTGCAAGCTGGCCTGGAGCAATGCCCTGACCCAGGAAAATGTGGATCGGATTGTTCATGAGATCAGTCCGGGGCCCAAGCCCCGTTACCGCTGCTGTGTCTACAAGGAACGGGAAATCGTCCGCGGCCGGATTCGCCTGGCTATGGGGCAAAGCCCGGATCCCGGCCATCCGACCGATAATGTCGTGGCCGTCATTTCTGCGGCCTGTGACGACTGTCCGATCCAGAATTACTTTGTCTCGGATATCTGCCGTTTCTGCCTGGGAAAGGCTTGCCTCAATGCCTGCAAATTCAATGCAATCACCCCCGGCTATTCAAAGATGCACATCAATCCAACCCAGTGCAAATCCTGCGGTCTTTGCGCCAGAGCCTGCCCCTTCGGCGCCATTATCCATCAGGAGCGTCCCTGCAAAAAGGCCTGCCCGGTCGGTGCGATCTCCTATGACGAGGCCGGTATCTGCCGGATTGATGAAGAGAAATGCATCCACTGCGGGCACTGCATCCACAGCTGCCCCTTCGGTGCCATCGGTTCAAAGATCTACGCCGTTGATGTGATTCGTGCGATTCAGAGCGGAAAACGGGTGATGGCGATGTGCGCCCCCGCTTCCGAGGGCCAGTTCGGCAAAGACGTCGGGATGGCTTCCCTTCGCGCGGCTCTGAAAAAGCTCGGCTTCGCGGATATGGTGGAGGTAGGCCTGGGCGGTGATATGACCGCCGCCTATGAAGCCATGGAATGGATTGAGGCCCGGAAGGAGGGCCGCAAAATGACGACCTCCTGTTGCCCGGCTTTCAGCTCCCTGCTCCGCCGGCACTTTCCCACCCTTTATGATAACAATAAGTCCTCCACCGTCTCCCCGATGGTGGCCGTTTCCCGTTATCTGAAGCATCTGGACCCGGAATGCGTAACCGTGTTCATCGGACCCTGCATCGCCAAAAAGCGGGAAACCCTGAATGAAATGATCGCTGATTCAGCGGATTACGCGCTGACATACGGAGAAATTGTGGCGCTCCTGGATTCCCGGGAGATTCCGATTGTGCCCGTTGCGGAAGATTACCAGGAAGCCTCCCTTTTCGGCAAGCATTTTGCCGGCAGCGGCGGCGTCGCGAAAGCCGTTATGCAGGCCATGGAAGAGATGGGAGAGGATACGTCCGGAATCCGCCTGATGACCTGTGCCGGCGGGGATGAATGCCGGAAGGCCATGGCGCTTCTGAAGGCAGGAAAGCTCGACGCGGATTTCGTGGAAGGCATGATCTGCCCCGGAGGCTGTATCGGCGGTCCGTCCAAACACCAGGCGGAAAACCTGGTTATCAGCGCCCGGACCAGCCTCCTCAGCCGGGCGGATCACCGCGGTATTCTGGAAAATCTGAAGAAATACCCGATGAATGAGTTCTCCATGCACCGGGACGGCAGCATCACGGAGGGGGAAATCCCCTGGGAGCGCAGCGCTGCGCAGAAGAGTAAGGACGACTGATTTCCGTTCAGAACATAACGCCCTCGAACCCCTGCCATACGTTTTTTCCGCTGTATGTCATGGCCGTCGCCCTGCCCTGAAGTACTTTCAGCACCGGGAAAGCCATGGCTTCCTGCTCCATCTCCCCCGGGTATACATGAATCGGGGCAATCCAGCTGCAGCGTTCCCGGATGCCCGCGGTGATGTCGTCAAACCGCATCAGGCCGCCGGTCAGCAGGATGGCGTCCACCCGACCGCTGAGTACCGCGCTCATGGCGCCGATATGTTTGCAGATCTGGTAAATCATGGTATTCCATACCAGGATCGCCTTTTTGTCTCCTCTGTCCACCAGCTCATGGATCGTATCGGAATTGGACGTGCCGAACAGGCTGACAAACCCGCCGGATCTTGAACACATCCGCCGTACATCATCAATAGAGTGAGCCTCGATGTAGTCCAGCAATGCCAGCACCGGAACGCTGCCGATTCTGGTCGGGGCAAACGGACCTTCTCCGTCCGCGCCCATGGTGCCGTCGATCATGCGGCCATGGTCATGTGCGCTCACCGTAACGCCGCCGTCGATATGGGCGACAATAAAATTGCATTCATCATAGCGTTTCCCCAGGAATTCGGCATGCGCCTCCGCCACCGCTTTCGGATTGAGCACATGGGAATGGGGGGTGCGGTAAAGCCCGCGGATCCCGGTAAGCCGTGCATAATCGCAGTATTCATCCACATTGGTGGGGTTCAGCGTGTAGGCGGGGCGATGATAAGCCTGGGAAAACCGCCATGCCAGCATGACCCCCAGCTTGGCGGCGTGCTCGCTTCCGCCGACAGCCGCCTCGGTATCATCGTACAGTTTTTGGTCGATGACGGTCACCCCGCCGGGCTGCGTGCATGCGCTGCCGCCGCGGCCGACAAACACATCGATCTCTGACGGATGGACCCCTTCCTGTTCCAGCATCTCCAGAATCACGTTGTACCGGAAAGGCACCTGGTCGTTGACATGGGGATACTGCAGCAGCACGGGGGCGTCGTGGAACTGGCTTCTTTCAAACAGCTCCCTGTCGTTTTCAAACAGGCTGATCTTGGTCGATGTGGAACCAGGGTTGATAATCAGCAGCCGATAAATCTTTTCCATATCCGTCAACAGGTTCTGAAAGGCCCTTCCGGAGCTCTTTCATCCGCTCCTTTTCTTGATCCGCCGGGAAGATGCCCGGTCACGAAAGGATATCACATTTTCATCCTCGTCGTCTCCCGGTTTCCTGTTTTGCTTTTGTGCTTTTTCCTCTGCTGCAGTCTGCCGCAAGGCTGTCTGATCAGCGGCGCGTATCTTTCATGGCAGAGTATGGTATGTTTCCCCCTCCAGCGTCTTCCATTCAAAGATCCCGTCGCTGAAAACCATATATCCCCGCGGGGACTGGTTCTTCGGGATGGATACGGATCCCGGGTTCAGGCACAGAATCCCGCCGCGCTTTTCCCACGCCGGGATGTGCGTATGCCCATACAGAAGGATATCTCCGTTCTGCAGAGGCGGCAGATGATCCGGATGATAGAGATGACCGTGGGTGGCGTACATCCGGCATTCGTCGGCACAGATCACGGCATAATCAGCCATCATGGGGAAAGCCAGCACCATCTGGTCCACTTCCGTATCGCAGTTGCCCCGCACGCACAGGAGATCATCCTTCCTCTCATTCAGCGCGCTGATGACATCCTTCGGGGCATACTGATCCGGCAGGTCATTCCGGGAGCCGTGATAAAGAATGTCCCCCAGAAGCAGCATCCGGTCCGCTTTCTCCCGATCGTATGCGTTCAGCAGTTTTTCGCAGTATCGGAACGAACCATGAATATCGGAAGCAATCAGCAGTTTCATGTGTCTCATTCCCATCCTTTCAGGTATTCCCGGCTCCGTTTCAGACAGTCAAACGGCGATTCGCCGTAGCAGTTATCCTGCTCCACCAGCGCGTATTCCGTTACACCGTTCCCCTGGAGAATCCCGAGAATCTCCGGAAAATCCAGATTTCCCTCGCCGACCGGCGCCATCCGGATTTCAAATCCGGAAACAGCATAGTCCTTCAGATGGACGCAGTGCAGGCGCTCCGCGTTTTTCCGCAGCCAGGCGCACACGTCCATCCCGCCGTAGTGAAGCCAGTAAGTATCCGCCGTTACGCCCATCAGCTCCGCGGGCATCATTTCCAGCAGACAGTCCATGATCGTCCGGCCGTCCGGCATATGGGCAAACTCAAGCGCGTGGTTGTGGTACATCATTTTCATTCCCGCCGCGTGCAGTTTTTCCGCCGCGGGCAGAAAGTCATCCGCAAACCGCAGGATCCCCTCCGGCGTATGATACCGCTCCGGCAGAAACCCCAACCCTACGTAGGAGCATTCATACAGCTGGTGCTTCCGGATCAGTTCCTCCGGTGCCGTAAGGAAGTCCTTTTCCGGGTTGTGCGTCAGCACGATCTTCAACCCGTTCTGATCGCACACTGCCTTCACCCGTTCCGGAGCGATCGGTCCGATGGCTGACAGCTGGACGTACCGATAGCCGATCGCGGCAATTTTCTCCATTGTCTTCCCGAATTCCGCCTCGTTTTTGCAGTACTCGCGTACCGTATAGCTCTGCGCGCCGATTTTCATGCTCCGGCCTCCTCGTTGATGGTTGTCACTGCTTCCTCTTGCTTTCTCTCGACCACGATCAGCGGAACCCTGATCTCTTCCCTGGTCAGTCCCGCATGCCCTCCGGGCATTTCCTGAGCCTCCAGATGGGTATTGAATATGCTCCTGTCGGAGACAGCCAGGGCGACATAGTCGCCGATCATCCTTCCCAGATCTTCATGGTTTTTCCCGGTTCCGAACAGCTGCTCGGACAGAACCTCCTCCCTGGTCAGAAGAAGGAAGGAATCTCCGAAGTATCTGCTGAAGATTTCCGGAAAAGTCTCCCTGTATTCATCCTTAACGAACAGATTAAGCGTCCTGGACTCAAAGGAAGGCCGGCGGACAAGGCAGTTCATGATTTCGGGGTAATCGGTCAGGCAGCAGTTCCGGCTGTCCATATGGCCGTGATCCGCTATAATCATGAACAGCGTGTCGGTCAGCCCGGATATGGTTTTCTCGACCGCTTTCTCCAGTTCTCTCATCTTTGCGTGGGTTTTTTCGCTTCCGGTTCCGGTTCTGTGCATCGTCGAATCAGGCTCTTCCCAGTAGGCATAGATAAACTTTTTCCCCGGTTCGCGGCAAAGAGCTTCCACACGGTTCAGGATCGCTTCCATGCTTTTCGGACAGGGAGGAATGAACGGCGTCACCGCGTAGGCGTTTCCGCCTGATTCCCTGATTTTTTCTATAATATTCTGATACGGCGTGTACCGGGAAGCAACATGGTATTCCGCGGCAGGCACTGCTTTCTCCAGGGAATCTTCCGTCCATCTTTTTGTTCCGTCCGGATCAGCCGTCATCGGAACAGCGCCTTCCTTTTCCTGCAGCTGTTCCGTATTGGTGAAGACCGTTACGTTTTTACCGATCTGTGGGTAGAAAACATCCCATCCAAGCCACCCATGCTCATTGGGATATAATCCGCTGAGCATCGAAGTGGTGGCGGCCACCGTTGTGGGCGGGTATACGGAATCAAACGCCCCGGCAAGATGGCTCCTGAAAAAGCCGTCCTTCTCCAGGTGTTTTTCCAGGATGGAGATCCCCATGGCATCAAGCAGAAGGGCAACGACGTTCTGATACTCTCCCTCCAGGTATTGATCAGCAAGGGGCAGCGTTTCCGCGGTCGTTTCCGCGCCGAATTTCTTCAGAATGGAATTGGACAGATTGACCAGGCAGTGACGGTAATCCGGCAGATCGGACAATTTTTCCCATTTCATCATCATCAGAATCCTTTGCTTGTTTTTCGGGCCAGCCTGAACTCTCCCGGTCATGGACTGTCTGCGATTATATCATAAAAAGGCCATCCTGTCCCGGGTGACTTCATCAGCCGCTCCCCTTCTGTTCACTGCTTGAAACAGCAGGCCTTTTTATGTATAATGAAAAAAACACAGGAGGAGCTGAGCCCGGATGAGTGATATGGAGAAAATCACGAAGATTATCGGGATTACTGCCTTTAAAATTTTTCTTCTCGGACAGCTGCCATCCCCTGGAGAAACTGCGTATAAAAGGATGTACGGCTGATCAACAGCCTGCAATTATAAAAGATTACGGAGGAAACGAAAATGGATAACATGGAACTCAATGTCAATGAAATGGAAAAGGTAGCAGGCGGTACAGTCCCTGCCGGCGGAGTGAAGGAACGGCCCAATCCCAAGGCTGGATATGAAATTGTCCAGATCGGCCCGAAAGACACCCTGTGGGGTCTCGCCAAGAAATACAACACCACGATCGAAGCGATCATGAAGGCCAATCCGTCCATCAAGGACAGGAACCTGATCCGTACCGGTTACTACCTCTACATCCCGACCGGCAAGAAATAATCGATCCTTTTCCGGAGGCAGGGTTTATCCCCTGCCTCTTTTTTATTCTCCGGCAACAAACATTCCGTATTCTTTCGGAACATGCAGAACGCCATCCTGCATGTTCTTTTCCAGTACGGATCTCACTTCGTCTCTCGAAAGCATCTGCAGATCTGTCATGCCTGTCAGGGAATAGATATAATCCGCCAGATCTTCCGCATCGGTGACTTCAAGCGAATCCTCATACAGAAATCTCCGGACATCCGAAAAAACCGATCTCAGCTTTTTCTCTCCGTTCTGCAGCGTGAAATTGTCGTTCACGTGTCTCTGAAGCTGATAGTCTGCAAACAGGCTGTAGATATATTCCATCATGCCGTGCTCGCCAAAGGTGGCGCAGTAGAAAACGCCGTCCTTCCTCAGAACGCGTTTCACTTCATGGAGCCCTTTGGGAAGATCCGGCACATGGTAAAGCATCATATTCGCAATGACAACGTCAAACGTTTGATCCGCAAACGGAATGTCCTGAATATCAATCGTGCGGTATTCAATTCCGTTTTGATTGCGCAGCGTCTCTTTGGCTTTGTTCAGCATCCCCTCGGAAAAATCCGACAGCACGAACCGGCCGCAGCGGCTGATCATCTCATCCTGATTCACCCACATTTCGCCCGTACCGCATCCCAGCTCCAGTACGGCCATACCTTCCCGGATCTCATAATGAGAGAGGATCCAGTTTCCGAAACCCTGCTTGTTCGTGGAATACTTGCTGTGGATTGAGATTCGGGTATTCAGCCGGTCCGCTGTATGATATTGTTTCCTCACTGTTGTATGATCATTTATCCCGGCTTTGCTCTCGATCTGACTGTCCATTCCATGGTACCCCCATTCATCTCAGAATCTCTCTATGCTTACGAAAGGAGCTGTGCACGACTTCTTCAGTCAATGGACACAGCTCCGTTTCGATTTCTCATATTTCACTCACAATCGCTGCAAGCGCTGATCCTTACCGCCCCGGAGATACCATATTGCCATGAGTGTATCGGATCCCTTGTCAGCCAGGTTTATTCTTGGTTCCCGGTGTCCCGCTTTTTTTCTCTTGCTCCTTCACCTCCCGATCATATGTCCGACCCATCTCAACGTCTCTTGTTTGTGACTGTATTATTACACAATATATTTCATTTGTCAACATTTTTTAACAATTTTGTAAAATATTTTTTTATGTCGTTTGAATAGATTGTATCGTTTCTTCCCGACAGAAAAACAAATGGGCTTGATTGCATCGGGAATACCATCAGGCATTCAGTGTTACCGTAAAAGCGGTTCCCTGGCCTTCCTTGCTTTCCACAGTAATCCGGCCCCGGTTTGTTTCCGCAATGCTCCTGGCGATAGCAAGTCCCAGTCCGTGGCCTCCGGTTTCCCGGCTGTGAGCCGGATCCGCACGCCAGAAGCGGTCAAAAATCTTTTCCAGATCTTTCGGGTCTATCGCATCGCCGGTGTTGAATACACGCAGTTCACACTGCTTTCCCTTCGAAGCCAGGCTGACGCTGATCTGTCCGCCCGGATTGGAGTATTTCAATGCGTTGGAAAGGAGAATGACCGTTAGTTGCTTGATCATCTCCTCGTTGCCATTGCAGTCGATTCCTTCCGGGACGTCTGTTTCCAGGGTTTTTCCGGCTTCATATACGGTGCTTTCAAAGGGCAGCACAACATCCATGACCGCACGGCTCAGGTCAAAATGCTTCATCTCCGCACTGGCATCGTTCCGGTCCAGTCTCGCCAGGGTCAGCAGATTCTCCACAAGCGAATTTGTCCGCCGGACTTCCGAGCGGATATATCCCAGGTATTCGTTTTCACCAATCTCCTGCTCCAGCACTTCCGCGTTGGCAGAGATCACAGCCAGCGGAGTTTTCAGCTCATGGCTGGCATCCGAAACAAACTGTTTCTGGCGGATAAACGCATCCTCCACAGGCTGCACCATGCGCCGGATCAGGAGCCATGCCAGCACGGAAAGCAGCAGGCAGGCTGCGGCCGCGATCAGTGCCGTGGAACGAAGTATATTGGATGCGGACAGATACTCCATCCTGGCATCCAGCACAATCAGCAGGGTCTGGCTGTCACTCCTGATTTTCCTGTAAAACTGCGTTCCGATTCTGCCGTTGTCCTTTCCTTCCGCCAGAGCGCTTGCCGCGATCTCGGCAACCTGAAGATCTGAATAGAGATCGGTTCTGTCGGATGTCCAGGTAGCTACGGATCCGTCTTCGTTCAGGGTAATCGTATAGGAATTGCTTAATCCCGCCGCGTCGGTTTCGCGTCCGTTCCGGATCGAAGGCGGCTGACCGGAATCTTTTCTCCGGTCACCCTTCTGCCTGCCGGGATCCATCCGCCCCGATGGACGGGATCCGCGGTTCTCCGCCAGTACGGACAGCGTATCTTCCGCCTGAACGGCAATGCTGCGCTCATTGGCGGCATGAATGGCCAGTACAATGCCGGCGGAAACAGCGAGCAGCACCGCGATCACCATCAGTGTCATGCGCCGGCGAAGTCGTATGATCATGTGTCTTCCTCCAGTGAATACCCAACCCCGCGGGTTGCCCTGATCTTCATGCGGGAGTGGATGTAAGCCAGTTTTTTGCGGAGAAACGAGACGTAAACTTCCAGATTATTGTATTCGGCATCGCTTTCCAGGCCCCAGACACGTTCCTGGATGGTCTCCTTCATCAGAATCTGCGCGGGATTCCGGAGAAACAGCTCCATCAGATGAAACTCTTTCGCGCCAAGTTTGATTTCCTGACCATTCTCTGTGTTTTTCAGCTTTCCGTCCTTCTGTTCCAGCAATAAATCCCCAAAGCTCAGTCGCATCACCGGTGTCTGGCTTCCGCGCCTTGTGATGGCATGAATGCAGCTGATCAGTTCCGCGGATTCAAAAGGCTTGGGCAGGTAATAATCCGCGCCGCTGTCCAGACCGTTCAGCCGGTCTTCCAGGGCGGTCCGGGCTGTCAGCATCAGCACAGGGACTGCCGCCTTCCGTTCCCGCAGGGAGCGCAGCACGGAAAAGCCGTCCATTCCCGGCAGCATAACATCCAGGATAACCGCGTCATATTCGGTGCTCAATGCCCAGTCCAGGCCGTCATTTCCGTCATAGACCGCATCCGCGGTAATCCGTTCCTTTTCCAGCAGCTTACAGATCGCAGCGGAAAGCTTCCGGTCATCTTCCACCAGTAATACGCGCATGATGAATTCCTCCTGTCCAGGATAATAGCACAGGCACCTCAAAACGGCAACAAAGGACTCCCGGATGATCCGGGAGCCTTGGAAGCCTGAAGCTTACAGATCCGAGGGGGCTTTCCCTGCTGTCGCGGAGCACAGTAGGTCGTACTGTTCCTGCGTGATGACACCGCGCTCCAGCAGATCCTTCAGCAGTTGTTCCTCTGCGCTCTCCCCTTCAGGCTGCGGATTCTCCGGCAGTGCCGGCGGGGTTTCGCCTTCAGCAGGCGTCTGGCCTTCGGGCAGAGCAGGAACTCCGGTTCCGTCTGTCTGAGAAGGAGCTTCCGGCTGTCCCGCTGGCAGATGTTCTTTCAGGTAGGTCATGATGGCGTCATAAACTTCCTGGGTAATGACCCCATCCTTCAGCAGCTGGTCAAAAATCTGGTTCTGCCGGCTGTCAGCGTTGTGCATCCGGCCATTCCCGGTTTTCTGGGTATTCTTTCCGCCGCGGGGCATTCCGGACTGCTGGCCGTCCTGTTGGCTGCCGGGCAGCTGTGGCTGCTGGCCATCCTGTTGGCTGCCGGGCTGCTGCGGCTGTTGGCCGTCCTGCCGTTTACCCGGGGCCTGCGGCATTCCCTGTCGGTTTCCCCGTCCGTTTGGGACTGTTGCGGATGTCACCGTGTCTGTCTGATCCTGTCCTTCTTCTGCGATGGCAGGAAGGGCGGCGGCGCTGATGATAATCATCAGGGTCATCAAAAAGGCGAACATTTTTTTCATGGATTCAACCTCCGTTTCAGATCATTTTGGATAATTTCTTCGTCATCGGGACGTCTCCCGGATGACAGGATCAGAATAAGGAAGAATCCTTGAAAAAAGCTTGAAAGAAAAAAGTTTTTCAGAAACTGATCAGATTAATCCCCAGTTCTTCATTTCTTGTCCGGTTTACTTCCCCCTGCAGGACAGTCACGAACATTTCACAGGTCGCGCCAACCTTCAGCTCGATGATATGTCCGCCGTGAAGCACATGATTCTGGTCAGCCATGGTGCCGTGGAGATGAAGATAAACCTCCCCGTCCTTTCGGGTCACGTTCCCGCTCAGCCCTGTAATCTCCATAAATCCGTTCAGTTCTTTCTGATGATACGCCTGTTCCTTCAGATCATACACCCCAATCACCGCATGCTTTGCGGCGCCGATCGCCTCCACATGGGCCAGACGGATATTCTCCTGCCCGCACAGAACTTTCAGGCTCTGCATGATCTCCTCGTCCAGGTCAATGCGAACCAGATAGGTATCTCCGAACTTTCTGTACTCCATAAACGCTCCTCCTTCAGATACCGGAACAAAATCAAATGGGTCATGGCCTTGTAACAGTTCTTTCGCTGTCAGTGTAAACGAACCGTTCCTTTGAGTCAACCCTCGGCCGCAAGCGCCCGATTGCAGTGTTTTTTCCGTGCACAAAATCGGAAATATGTGCACAAAAGAAAAAACATGATATAATGGGTCGATGCGGCAGCGTCGGAGGCTTTTTTGTTTTTTTATACGTCATTATTTCCTCTCCGCTCCGCAGAAAACGCTCACTGCCTGCAGACTTGGAAGGAGGCCATCATGAGCCATACGGATATGCACAGTGTCAGCGCCCGGTTGGAAGCTGACAAGCGTTTGTCTGTCCTTTTTGACATTATGAGGGATTACGGAGAAACCCCTGCTGCCGCCTGGCTGAAAGGCGACGAGGAGCTTTTCCTTTCCTATGCGGAGATGGCCCGTCGGGCGGACGACCTGGCGGCCTACCTGATTTCCCAGACGTCGGAAGGCGGATGGATCGGCATTGCCGTCGATACCTGCCATAACTGGCCCTCCCTGTTCTGGGGTGTCATTCGTTCCGGGCACAATGTGCTGCTGTTGGATGCGTCCGCGTCCGACAGCATGATCCAGGGCCTGATGGACGAGGCTGGATGCCGGGTTATCATTTCCCGCAAGCCCCGCGGGCTCAGCGGCAACATCCGCCAGCTGGACTACCGGGATGTCATCAACGCGCCGCGCGCGATCGGGTTCACACCCGTATGGGGCGATTATGTTGCGATGTGCACCAGCGGGACCACCGGACGCAGCCGGATCTTCGCTTACTCCGGGGCCGCCATCTGCGAGCAGGCGCTGGCCTCCCTGCACGTCATTCAGGCGAATCCCCGTGTCATCCATGAGCAGAATACCGGCCGTTACATTCTGGCCTTTCTGCCCTTCCACCATGTACTGGGCTTTATGGCCAACGTCATCTGGGGGCATTTCGTCGGTGGCACAAGTGTTTACCTGCCGGACCGGACGCCCAATTCCATCATGAATGTGTGCCGGCATTTCCCGCCGAGTCTGCTGATTGTCGTGCCTCTGGTCGGAAACAGTCTCGTCAAGTCCCTGAAAAAGAACGTCAAAAAAGAAAAGCCCTTCCGCCGTTTCCTGTTCAAACTGTCAACAGGCCTTTCCCTGGGCATCCAGTCCGTGGCCCCCGCCTTCGGTCTACGTCTGGCGCAGAAGCGGCTGTTTGCCTCGGTGAATTCCCGGCTGCTGGGAACGGAAGTGGACGCGCTGATCCTGGGCGGAAGCCATACCCCGGCGGAAACGCTTCGTTCTCTGAACGCTCTGGGAATCTATACCATCAACGGCTATGGCATGACGGAAACGGCCATTAACGGATTTGAGACCTCCCTGAGCCTGCGCAAGCGCCTCAACGGTTCCGTCGGTGCCACGCTGGGTTCCGCCGAATACCGGATCGCAAATGCTGACGAACACGGAGCCGGTGAACTGCAGGTCCGCGGGCCCGGGATTCATTCCGGCCGGGTGGTTCACGGGGAGATTCTGCCGCCCGATACGCTGGACGGCGGATGGTTCCCCACAGGGGACATCGCCGTCATGGACAACAGCAGCCGTGTGTTTATCAAGGGCCGGCTGAAGGATGTCATCATCAACGAATCCGGGGAAAACGTCTATCCTGATGACCTGGAAGATGCGTTCTCCGCCCTGTCCGGCGCGGAACAGATCTGCGTGGTCGGTTTCCCGCGCAACCGGCGGGATAATAATGAAGACGTAGTTCTGGTGCTGAACGTTGGGGATAACTATTCCGACAAGGATTACCTGAACAATCTGGCTGGCCGGGTGGCATCCATCAACGCGCGGCTCCCCCTTTATGCGCAGCTGGACCGGGCCATGGTCACGCCCATGGCGCTGCCCCTGGTCAGCGGAATCAAGGTCAAGCGGATCGAGCTCAAGCGCATGTATGAAGAGAAGGAACTGATCTACCGCGAGTTGGATCTGCGCGCACAGAGCGCCGGGGCGGAAGTGGCCGCGACGGCAACAGCCCGGTCCCGGTCCGCCGTACAGGATGAAATCCGCCGCAAGGTCCGCGCGATGTATGCGGAAGCGCTGGACATGCCGGAGAAGGAAATTTCCGATACTGCAAACTTCATTGAAGATCTGCAGGGCGACAGCCTGCAGGTGTTGAGCATTGCCCTGAAGGCTGAGGAGGAATGGGGCATCACCATTCCCGCGGAGGAATACGGACAGTGCGCCACCGTGGCAAGCATGGCCCAGGTGGTGGAAACGCTGCTGAACGGTCCGGTTCCGGGCGATAAGCCGAAAGAGCGCGTTCCTGCCCGGCCGATCATCCGGTTTGAGGACTCTCCCGAATACCTGCATTTCCTGGAACGGCAGAAGGCGCTGGTCGGCAGCGGGGATAATCCCTACTTCGTCTGCCATGAATCTCCCCTGCTGGATACCGGTATCGTGGATGGAAAAGAAATTCTGGAGTTCGGCAGCTACAATTATGTGGGCATGAGCGGCCGGAAAGAAGTAAAGGAAGCCGCCAAGGCGGCCATTGACAAGTATGGAACCAGCGCCAGCGGCAGCCGCCTGCTGGCCGGTGAAAAGATGGTCCACAAGGAACTGGAAAAAGAACTGGCCGACTGGAAGCACACCGAGGACGCGATTGTCTGCGTCGGCGGCCATTCCACCAACGTAACCTTTGTCGGGAACTTCTGCGGGAAGAATGACCTGATTCTCTACGACGCGCTGGCTCACAACTCCATCGAGCAGGGCTGCAAGCTGAGCGACGCCACCTCCCGTCCCTTCCCCCACAGCGATGTGACCGCCCTGGAAAACATCCTGAAGAATCAGCGCGCCTATTATGAAAAGGTTCTGATCGTCATCGAAGGCGCCTACAGTATGGACGGGGATATCGCTCCGGTGCCGGATTTTGTCCGGGTGAAGAAGGAATACGGCTGCTTCCTCATGGTGGATGAGGCGCACAGTGCCTGCGTCATCGGAAGGACCGGCGGCGGCGTCGATGAATACTTCCATCTCGACGGAAACGATATTGATATCAAATACGGAACGCTCTCTAAGGGTCTGGGCACCTGCGGCGGCTATCTGGCCGGCAAAAAGTGCCTGATCGATTACCTGCGGTACAACATGCCCGGTTTCGTTTTCTCCGTTGGAATCTCCCCGGCCCTGGCCGCGGGCTCCCTCGCCGCGATCCGCACCCTGCGCAGCCATCCGGAAATCATGGAGAATCTGCGCACCGCCATCAAGGCTTTCTCGGACAGCGCCAGGCGCCGCCATCTGGATATCTGCCTGGCCGGCGAGACCGCGGTTCTGCCGGTTCTGGTCGGCAAGGACGAGGATGCCTGGCTGCTTTCCAATGAACTGAAAAAGCGCGGCGTCAGTGTTCCGCCCGCCATGTATCCCGCCGTTCCAAAAGGAAAAGCCCGCCTCCGCTTCTGCGTGATCAGCGAGCATAAGCCTGAGCAAATCGAGCGCGCCCTGGATATCCTGGAAAGCACTGCTCAGGAATTCGGAATAGAGCTGCCAAGAAGAATATACGACTGATCTACTGTTGTCCCATCCTTTTCTGTTTCTCCAGCCAGACCGTAAGAACGGCAATATCTGCCGGGTTAACCCCGGGAATTCTGCCCGCCGCAGCCAGGGAAACCGGTTTCTGGCGGGCCAGTTTCTGGCGGGCCTCCAGGCGCAGATGCTCCATCTGCTCATAGGGAAGGTCTTCCGGCAGGCAGGTTTCTTCCATTCTGCGTGCCTGTTCAATCAGGTGCTTCTGCTTTTCCAGGTAGCCCGCGTATTTCACGGTGATTTCCGTCTGTTCCGTGGCTGCGGGGGAAAAGGACTGCCACTCCGGATGCAGGCTCTGAAGATCCTTCATGGTGACCTCGGGCCGCCGCAGCAGTTCCTCCGCGCTCGTGGAGCCGGCGGTTTCCGGCTGGCCTCTGCTCTTCAGGAAAGCGTTCAGCTGTTCTCCGGGGGCAAAGCGTGTCGTCCGCAGCGCCTGCAGCATTTTTTCCGTGTCCTCCCGCTTCCGCCGCATCCGTTCCAGCCGTTCTTCAGAAGCCAGTCCTGCCCGGAAACCGATCTCCGTCAGCCGGAGGTCCGCGTTATCCTGCCGCAGGAACAGCCGGTGCTCTGCCCGGGACGTCATCATCCGGTAGGGTTCATCCGTCCCTTTGGTAGTCAGATCATCCGTCAGGACACCGATGTATGCCATGTCCCGGGTCAGACGGATCGGCTCTCTGCCCTGCATCTGCAGAGCAGCGTTCATCCCTGCCAGCAGGCCCTGGCAGGCCGCTTCCTCGTATCCGCTTGTTCCGTTGATCTGTCCGGCAAAGAACAGCCCGCCGATCCGCAGGCTCTCCAGCGTCGGCCGCAGTTCCAGGCTGTCAATGCAGTCATATTCAATCGCATATCCCAGCCGGGTAAACTCACACCTGCGCAGGCCGGGAATCGTCCGGTACATCGCCCATTGAACATCCTCCGGCATGGAAGTGCTCATCCCCTGCACATACCATTCCCGGCTTTCTTTCCCTTCCGGCTCCAGGAAGATCTGATGCCGGTCCTTGTCCGCAAAGCGGACCACCTTATCCTCGATACTCGGGCAGTAACGCGGTCCGATCCCATGGATTTTCCCGCTGTACAGGGGGGCGCGGTCCAGGTTGTCCAGAATGATCTGATGCGTCTTCTGGGTCGTCCATGTCAGGTAGCAGCTGTAGGTGTTCTCCAGAGCCCTGTCTGTCAGGAAGGAGAAGGGAACGACCGGTTCATCTCCCTTCTGCTCCTGCATTTCATCAAAGTCGATACTCCGCACATCCACCCGGGCAGGGGTTCCTGTTTTGAATCTGCGCAGTTCAAAGCCAAGGTCCAGGAGGCTTCCGGAGAGCATGGAAGCGTTCATCAGGCCCTGCGGGCCTCCGTCGTGCCGATGCTCTCCGATAATAATGCTGCCTTTCAGGTAGACCCCGGTAGCCACCACCGCCGCCCTGCAGGACAGGCGGGCGCCTGTTGCCGTAGTCACCGCGGTCACACGGTTTCCCTCTGTCTCAATGGAAACAGCTTCCCCCTGGCGTACTGTCAGGTGCGGTTGGGTCATCAGCGCCCTGCGCATCCGGTTCTGGTAAGCCTGCTTGTCCGCCTGCGCACGCAGGGAATGAACGGCCGGCCCCTTGCCCATGTTCAGCATCCGGCTCTGTAGAAAAGTATCGTCAATCGCCAGACCCATCTCGCCGCCCAGCGCATCCAGTTCTCGCACCAGATGGCCCTTGGCGCTGCCGCCGATCACGGGATTGCAGGCCATCAGGGCAATGCCGTCCATATTCAGTGTCAGCAGCAGGGTATCAATCCCCATCCGGGCTGCGGCCAGCGCTGCTTCGCAGCCGGCATGGCCCGCGCCGATCACAATCAGGTCTGCCATTTCTGTTCAGTCATCCTCTTCCTCTTCATAATAGCCCTGTCCGTCAGGGCTGTCCCGCTCCGACATATTCTCCCACATATGAGAGGAGAAGGGAGACTGGTACGGGACCCACTCATCCGTCGGAATGCTCCATTTCTGCCCGTTTTCAAATTCGTATCCGGTCACCGTGACGATGATATATCCCAGGGTGCCGGTCTCCAGGTATTGCTTGAAGTTGAACTGGCCGTGCTCCGTTCTGTCTCCGGGTTCCACTTCCCAGGCATAGCTTCCGTCAAACCAGGTGCTCTCCCCGTCCCGGTTGCAGATCATCGGCTCCGCCTGGGTATCAAAGCACTGCACCCGGAAAGTAATGCCCTTGACGGTAAAGTCGCCGGTATTCCGCAGCGTCAGGCGGATCTTGTTGTTCTTGTCAATATTGGCGCCTTCAATCATCACCGCCGCGTCAAAATTGTCCACAATCACTTCCGTGGAAGCGGTAAACCCGCCGTCCTCCGTGGTGGCTGTCAGCACGGCCGTTCCTCTCCGCCAGCCGGTCACCCGGCCGACATTGGTTCCCACGGTTCGCACGTCCGCGATCCGGTCGCTGCTGCACGACCAGGATACGCGCTGGTTGTTGGCGTTCTTCGGCAGGATCACAGGCCGGATATCCAGGGCCCTTCCGACCTGAGCATAATAGGTTTCCTGGGGAATCTCAATGCTTTCCACCGGCTGGGTGATGGTCACCACAAAAGTGCCCTGCCGGTTGGAACCGTCTGTCGCCGTAGCCACAATCTTCGCCTGGCCCCGGCTGATCCCGGTCACCAGGCCGTTCTGGTCCACCGTGGCAATCTTGGGATTCAGGCTCCTGAAGGTCACGTCCGTCTCGGTCGCATCCTCAGGCCACACATCCCATTCCAGCTGCTGGCTGGTATTCACATGAAAGCTCAGCCCCGTCTGGTTCCGGAAAGTGATCTTTGTCACCAGCTGAATGACAGTCACCGGGATCGACGCGGTCACGCCGGGATTGGAATTGCTCGTACAGGTGATGATGCATTCCCCGGCCCGCACACCGGTCACCGTTCCGTTCCGAACCCGGGCGACACTCTGATCGGAAGAGGACCATGTCACCGTACGGTCGCTTGCGCTCTGGGGAAGCACGCTGAATTTCAGCTGAACATTCCGCTGGGTCGCCACCGTCACTTCACTCTGGGTAATCGAGATCTCTGTCACATCCTGTGTAATGTTCAGCGTGATGCTGCCCACAGCGCCGGATCCGTCCTCCGCCTTCGCGTCAATGGTCACCCGGCCCTTGGTCAGGCCGGTCACAATCCCGTTTTCGTCCACGGTGGCGATCTTCGGCGATCTCGAGCTCCAGGTCACCTTCTGAATCGTGGCGTTGGACGGGGTGAAAACAGCGTCCAGCTGCATGCTGCTGCCCGTCGAGACATTGTTGAACGGCGCTTCAATCGTCACCTTCTTTACCGGTTCAATCACCAGAACCATGAAGTTCTCCGTGATCTCCGGGTTCTGCACGCTGCGCACCGTCAGCCGGCAGGCGCCCCGCTGAACTGCCCGAAGCTCCCTGGTATTGATGATCTTGGCGACGCCGGCATCGTCCGTCTCATATGCAATCTTCTTGCTTGTAGCGTCTTCCGGGGTGCATGTCGTGCTGAGCAGGACGGTCTTCCCCGCCGGAATCACCAGGATCCGGTCGGTCAGGCGTTCCTCTTCCGGTTCCTGTTCAGGATCTTCCTCTGTCTTTTCATCCGCTTCGGAGGATTCGTTTTTTTCTTCTTCCTTCAGGTAACGCTGGAGCAGCTGCAGGATTTCTTCGTCATCCGGTTCAAAAATCTGCAGGTTCTTCGTGCTCAGCGTCACCTTTGTCACCCTGCGGGCAACCGTCACCTGGATCGTTGTCCGCTTGACCGCTTTGCCGTTCTGGTTCAGGGTGGCTGTGACGATGGCCGTTCCTCTCGTGCCGGCGGTAATGGCTCCGTCCGCATCCACGGAACAAACCTTTTTGTTGTTGACGGTAAAGGAGATCGTTCCGTCCCCGGCAAACCTGCCGTCCCGAAGAATCACGGGATGGACCGTATCCCCTTCAAAAATCGTCACGGAGCGGTCTTCATACATAAAAACATCCGCAGCCGCGGCAGGCAGTACGGCCAGCAGGCAGCACATCATGATCACCAGCAGGGCGGCAAGGTTCTTCTTCATCTTCTCTCTTCCTTTCTTCCGGAGCACGGATCTCCCGTGGTTTTCATCCATACAAACGGACGTCCGGGCATTTCCATTCCCGGGCGTCTGAATAAAGGCAGGCGATGCCTTTCCCGGCACCGCCTGTTCTGTCAATGCGTTTCCAGATAAGAACGAACCAGTTCCTCCAGCAGAGCATCCCGCTCCACCCGGCCGATCAGGCTCCGGGCTGAATTGTAGCTGGTAATATAGGTCGGATCTCCGGTAATCATATATCCCACCAGCTGATCCACCGGGTCATATCCTTTCACCTGCAGCGCCTGGTATACATACATCAGGATATCCTGTGCCTCATTCCCGGTACCGATAATCGGATTGTGCTTCATGGTGTTGAACTGATCTTCCACACCGGGTCCCTCCTCTGTGGCTGTTCAATATCTTGTATGTTATTATATCCTATCCGCCTGTATATGGCAAGTTTTTCCGTGCCGGTTTTTCAGATTTTGTTGCCTGAAGCAGGGCTCGAAACGGATGACATAAATCCGGCCGGATGATATAATGTCCTCATGATCATTTTCGTTCCGCCTGAAAGGAGTCTTCCATGCCGTACGATAACCTTGTCTGCGAAGAGATCCGATGCGAGCACCTGGTCCGGGATCAGTGGATCGATTTCCGGCGTTCCGCATACCGTTTCCCTGACGGACGTGTTTTTGAGCCGTATTACAGCTATACCCGCCGGGACTATTCCGTGATTGTCGCTTCCGATCCGGAAGGCCGGTTTCTCTGCGTCCGCCAGTTCCGCCAGGGCGTGAAGGAAGTCACGACAGAGTTCCCCGCCGGCGGTATAGAAAAGACGGATGCCGCTTCGGGAACGGCGTATGCGCTGTCCGCGGCCAAACGGGAGCTGCGGGAGGAAACCGGCTATGAGTCCGAAGAATGGGAGCATCTGCTGACCATTCCCTCCCAGGCAACGCTGTCCGATAACTATGCGTATATCTTCCGCGCAAAAAACTGCCGCCCGGCTTCCTCCCAGAAGCTGGACGACATGGAACTGCTGAATGTGCTGAAATTCAGCGCCGCGGAGATTGAAGAGATGATCTCTTCCGGGCGCTTCCAGCAGGCTGTACATGTCATGGCCTGGCTGCTGGCCTGCCGGCAGTCGGTCTCCGCCTGACCAGTGATTGACAAGTCTTACTGCTTCTTTTTCCCGATTTTTTCAAACAGCGGGAACGCCTTCGGATAAACGCCGATAATCACAAAGATGATGATGGCATACCGTGCCATCCGGACCAGCAGCGCGGCCATGGTTCCGCCAGCGAGGAATTCCTTGCTGAAGGGCATCTTCAGCAGCGTGTTCAGGACGTAATAGATGGCGAACGAGCCGGCTACCCGCAGGATCATCGCCCAGATATTCCGGGTATCCCGGAAGTTCACGAACTTCTCCTCAAAGTGAATCGCGGCAATCAGGCCGATCAGCAGACCCAGAGAGGTGTAATAGTCCTCAGTCCGGACGAAAATCAGTCCTGGCAGCACGGAAACCAGCAGGATCAGATGACGGATCCATTCGTTTTTCACCTTTGCTTCCAGGAACAGGCAGATCCCGGCGCCGACCAGTCCCAGCGCCCAGCCGGCCAGGATGTCCGTCAGATAATGCATGCCGGTTACCATCCGGCTGACGCCCACCAGGAAAGAGAGAGCGATGGCGACAATCCACATCCATTTTTTCTTCACTTCATTCGCAAGAGGAATGAACAGCCCCACGGCCGAAGCACTGTGAGTGCTGGGGAAAGAATACCCATGGGCGCTGACATTGTCCAGGGAGGCATTGTTTCCGACGTCTGCAATGCCCTGGACCCGATCCGGATATTCGATGAACGGTCGGGGTCGCATCACGGCGGCCTTGAGCATCGGCAGCCAGGTGTTCAGCGCCGTGATGATCAGCGCCAGGCGTTTCCCTGTTTCCTTTTTCCAGCAGAACAGAACAATCAGCAGCAACAGCAGCAGACCGATTTCCCCGGCGATAAAACTCAGCACCTTCCCGACCGGGCCGATAAAGCTCCCCAGGGCTTTCTGAATCCATTCAATCAAACCGGCTTCCCATGCCATGGTTCTCATCTCCTTATCAATCTGGCAGAGGCATGATACCATAAAAAGGAAAAACTGGAAAGGATATAGAGAACGGGAAACCCGCATGGAACCATGAAGCACATAAAAAAAACTTGTGTGCGGTATCCCTGTGGTTCATAATAAGAGGGATTCGGAAAACAGAAAGGATGGTTCTCATGAAAATTGGATGCGTGAAAGAAATCAAGAACAATGAATTCCGCGTCGGCCTGACTCCTGACAATGTCCGGGCTTACATCGCCGCCGGTCATCATGTGTATATCGAAATGGGTGCCGGAGTCGGTTCCGGCTTCGCTGACAGTGAATATGTGACTGCCGGCGCTTCCCTGATCGACAATGCTGCCGATGTGTGGCATCTGGTGGATATGATGGTGAAGGTCAAAGAGCCTCTGGAGTGCGAGTATCCCCTTTTCCGGGAAGGCCTGATCCTCTATACCTACCTGCATCTGGCAGCCGACAAGCAGCAGATGGATGCGCTGCTGGCAGGCAAGGTCAATGCCGTCGCATATGAAACGCTGCAGGAGAAGGATCGCTCCCTGCCGCTGCTGGCCCCCATGAGCCAGATTGCCGGCCGCCTGTCGATCCAGGAGGGAGCCAAATACCTGGAGAAGAAATTCGGCGGAGAAGGCATCCTGCTGGCCGGTGTTCCCGGAACCCCGAAGGCCAACGTGGTGATCCTCGGCGGCGGAACCGTAGGCATGAACGCCTGCAAGATCGCCGTCGGCATGGGTGCCAACGTCACCATCCTGGATATCAGCCTGAAGCGGCTGGAAGAGCTGGATAATATGTTCGGCGCCCATATCCAGACGCTGGTTTCCAACGACAGCAATGTCGAGCGCGTGCTGAAGGACGCGGATCTGGTCATCGGCTCCGTGCTGATCCCCGGCGGTTCCACGCCAAAGCTGTTCAAGAAAAAGTATCTGAAGGAAATGAAGGATGGGGCGGTATTCGTCGATGTCGCGATCGATCAGGGCGGCTGCGGAGAATCTTCCCATGTCACGACCCATGATGATCCCGTGTATAAGCTGGACGGCGTGGTTCACTACTGCGTCGGCAACATGCCCGGTGCCGTTCCGCGGACCAGCACCATCGCTCTGACCAACGCCACCGTCCGCTACGGGCTGGAGATTGCTGCCGCCGGGCTGGAGGAAGCCTGCAGAAAGAGCGAAGTCATCCGTACCGGCGTCAACACCTACTATGGACAGCTGACCAACAGAAACGTCGCATCCGCCCACGGATACGAATGCGCCGAACTGATGGACATTCTGAAATAAGATCATGCAGATCACAGACCTTGCAGGAATTTGGCATTGTGAGATCCCCGGGCAGTGCGGTACCGTCCGCCTGCCCGGAACCCTGGATGAAGGAGGCTTTGGAGCGCCTGATGATCCCGGCCGGCAATGGAAAGCCGGGGAGATTCGGCAGCGCGGTCTCTGGCAGGAGGGGGATCCGATCCTGACCCGGCTGACCCGGAAGCATATCTATGAGGGGCCGGCCCGTTTCACCCGGACGCTGACATGGAATCTGCCCGCCGGCGCCCGGGTCTTTTTTGAGTGTGAACGGGCAAAGTCCCTCCGCCTGATCGTCAACGGCCGCGATGCCGCTCCGGCGGAACCGCTGTGCCTGTCCGCTCCGGCGGTGTTTGAAATCACAGGCATGGTGACAGGGCAGGATACCTTTGAGCTGATCTCCGACAACAGCATGCCCGGCTGGCCCCGGGACGCCATCGTTTATGCCTCCGCCGCATCGGATGAAACCCAGACGAACTGGAACGGGGTAACCGGGTATCTCCGGTTGCGGGCGGAACGGGCGGATTTCATTTCCTCCGTCCGGGTATATCCCCGGGGGGAAAGGGTGGAAATCCTTGTAGAGCTGAATCTTTCCCGGGAACAGGAAGGCGTGGTTCGCGTTTCCTCTCCTGTCCTGGCGCAGGCGGCTGAAATTCCGTTCTGCGGGAAAAACGGGCTGTGTAAAGTCCGTTGCAGCGCGCCGCTGCGCCCGGATGCTGCCCGATGGGATCTGGAATCCGGTATTCTGCACACGCTGACCGCGGAAGCGGAAGGGATGGAAAGCAGGACGGTTCGGTTTGGCATCCGGGATTTCTGCGCCCATAACGGCCGCATGACGCTGAACGGCAGGCGAATCTTCCTGCGGGGAGAAACCAACTGTGCCGCCTTCCCGGAGACAGGATATATCCCGACAGATGTTTCTTCCTGGAAGAAAATTCTGGAAACCTACCGGAGCTACGGCGTCAACTGTGTCCGCTTTCACAGCCACTGCCCGCCGGAAGCCGCCTTCACTGCGGCGGATGAAGCAGGCATGCTGATGCAGCCGGAACTGTCCCACTGGGATCCGGAGCATGCCTTCGCAGCAGCGGAATCCCGGCAATACTATGCCGCGGAAGCCAGGCAGATTCTCCGCCGGCTGGCAAACCATCCCTCCTTCGTCATGCTCACCTTCGGCAACGAGCTGCAATATGCCGAAGCGGATTGGGACTTCGTGACCGGCCTGCTCCGGGAAATGCGGGAAACGGATCCCACCCGCCTGTACGCGGACGGATCCAACCCCTTCTACGGCGCGAAAGGGCCGAACCCGGCCGCTGATTTCTATACTTCCTCCGACGACCGGGGACGGATGCTGCGGGCGACGTCCGCGGATTTCCGGGGATGGCTGAACCGGGAGATCCCGGACGCATGCCGGGATTATTCCGCAGAGATGACCGCCCTGCGGCAGGTTTCCGGGATGCCTGTTTTCACTTTCGAGGTCGGGCAGTATGAAGTGCTCCCGGATTTCGGGGAGATTGAAATGTACCAGGGCGTCACTTCTCCCGAAAACCTGATCCATATGCGAAAAAAAATGCGCGCTGCCGGGCTGGAGAAAAGCTGGGAACGGATGGTGAACGCCAGCGGCGAAAACTCCCTGCAGTGCTATCGCGCGGAGGTGGAAGCCGCGCTGCGGACGGAGGAACTCAGCGGGATCTCCCTGTTGAGCCTGCAGGATTTCCCGGGGCAGGGCACCGCCCTGGTCGGCATGATGAACGCCCATCTGGTCCCAAAGTCTGGTGATTTCGCGAAACCGGAACGCTTTGCCGCCTTCTTCCGCGATGTGCTGCCTCTGGCGCTGCTGCCCCGGTATGTATTCACCGCCGGAGAGGACCTCAGCTTCTCTGTCCGGATCGCGAACTACGGCCGGGAGGATCTGGAAGGGATGCTGGCCTGGTCGCTGTGCGGAAAAGGCTTCTCCGTCTCCGGAGAAGGCCGGTTTCTGCGCGTTCCGGCAGGCATGCTGAGCAAAAAGGAGGAAATCAAAAGCAGGCTGCCCGATCTTGCGGAGGCAGCCCGCCTGACGCTGGAAATCAGCTTCTGCGGAAATCGGAATGAATATCCTCTGTGGGTATATCCGGATGCGGAACCGGTCTGCCCGGCGGATGTGCTGGAATGCCGGGTGCTGGACGGGAAAGCCCGGGCTTTCCTTGCCGCCGGGGGAAAGGTTTTCCTGGCGCCGGACAGCACGGAAGAAGCGCTGCCGCGCTCCGTGCAGGCCCAGTTCAGTCCGGATTTCTGGTCCGTATGCACCTTCCCGACTCAGAGCGGCTGCATGGGCCAGCTGATCGACGCGGAGCATCCCCTGTTCCGCGGTTTCCCAACGGATGACTACAGCAGCTGGCAATGGCACCCCATGGCCTGCCAGAGGGCCATGCTCCTGCCACGCCGCATGAAAGCGATCGTTGCGGAAATGGATTCCTGCGCGCAGCTGCGCCCGATGGCCCAGCTGCTGGAGTGCAGATGCGGCAGAGGGCGGCTGATGATTTCCTCCCTGGGCCTGCACAGCCTTCCGCAGACGCCGAATGTCCGTGCGCTGCGGAAAGCGATATACGATTATATGGATTCCGGCCTTTTCCGGCCGGAGGAAGAGCTGGACTTTGAAACCGCGGCGGCTTTCCTGCCGGTGGAATAGGCGAAGTCACGCCAGTCCCGTTTCCTTCAGCATCCGGGCCGCGGCAGTGGAATCTCCGCAGATAAAAATCCGCTTTTTCACCGGCATTCTCCGGCAATCTGTTCCAGGTGCAAACGCGCCTGCTCCGCGTTTTCCGGAACGGTATCTTCCAGGGTCATCGGCAGATCACGCTCCGATGCGAAAGCCAGCAGACGCTCATACCGCATCTTTCCCAGACCGCAGGCGCAGGAACGCATCCCGCCGTCCGGCAGGAGCACAAAATCCTTCATATGCAGGATCTGGACCCGGTCTCCCAGGCGTCGGATCGCGTCTTCGATGATTTCAGGCGCCCTGTCCGCGGATTCCGGGCCGATCAGGTTGACCGCGTCGAGGATAATCTGCAGATGATCCGAAGGCACTGTCTCCAGCATCCGCTCCGCGCGCTCCGGGGTGGAAATAATATGATGGTAAACCGGTTCCACCGCCAGCACCGCGCCTGCCTCCTCGGCAAAGCGCACAACTGTTTTCAGGCTGTCGGTAAAAAGCCGGAAAGCCTCCTCGCTGACAGCCGCCGGTTCGGAAAAGCGGGAGTCCGGATTCGCGAAGGTCTCTGTGCCCACCACACCGGCGCCGATCATGGCCGCAAAGCGGAGATGAGCCCGGTAGATTTCCTGGGTCCGTGCCCGGCGCTCCTCATCCGGATCCGCCAGATTCAGATAGCAGCCCAGCACGGCGCAGTCCATCCCCGTATCGGCAAAGTCCCTGGCCACCTGATCTGCGTAGTCCGCGGTCAGTTTCTCCGGTGCATCCTTCATGGCAAAATCCGGCAGCACTTTGCTCAGCGCCACATGTGCGCAGCAGAATCCCTGCTCCCGGGCAAAACCGAGGCGGTCCTTCAGCGATCCGGGGGCCGTATCATGCAGACGGATACCGATCCTCACTGGCATTCTCTCCTTCCTTTACAGCGCGCTCTCCTCTTTCAGGAAAGCTGCGCAGGGGGAAATCTTCCGCATGCCGTTCACCACCAGGCGGCAGATTTCATTCGCGCCGTAGGCGTTAAAATGGGTTTTGTCATCGTGCCCGTCCGGGAAGTCCGGGTTTTCGCCGGGAGCCAGGCGGACAAACAGTTCCGCCGTCTTTTCCTCCCCCAGGGACAGGTAAAGCTCCCGGCTGTCCTTTTTCAGGTCAATCAGCGGGATCTTTTTTTCCGCTGCCAGTTTCCGCACGGCCCGCGGATACTCGCCATGGGTATAGAGCATGGATCCGCCTCCCACAAAAAACCGGCGGGAGACAGGCGTCAGCAGAACCGGGAATGCTCCCCTCTCCAGGGCTTCCCGGCAGTATTGCCACAGGTTTTCCGGATAGGTCGACTCCGGATCGGTATGACGTTCATCATCCTTTTCGTCATTATGACCGAACTGGATCAGCAGCAGGTCCCCGGCGGAAAGCCCCTGCGCCACCGGATCCCAGAGGCCTTCCTCCCGGAAGCTTCGGGTACTGCGCCCGCTGAGGGCATGATTCCGGACGGTCACATTTTCCTTCACATACCGGGGCAGGGCCCATCCCCAGCCCCGGAAAGGCGGCTTGTTATCCTCGACCGTTGAGTCGCCGATCAGATAGATATCAGGCATTTTCCTTACCAGTCCTTCCAGACCTGGTGCAGGTCGATCACGCAAACCTGGCCTACCCCGTTTTCATCGGGATTGGAGAAGAGGATCTGATCCCCTCTGCGGTTGAAGGAAGGATGCTGGTGATCCGCGCCGGTTTTGCATCTGCCGGTGGAAGCAATGAACTTCGATTTTCCGGTCGCCCGTTCGAACAGAACAACCCCTTCCTGGATCGTGGTGCCCAGGTAACTGATCCGGTCCGCGCACAGCCATTTGTGATCCCGGCTGATGCAGGGATGCAGGATCTGCGTGCTCTGTGCCGCCACGTCGAAATGTCGGCCGTCCTTGTCACCGATGATGATGTTGCCGGTATGAACTTCGCCCTTGCTTCCGTCCACAAACCCTGCGGGATCCAGCTTCATCAGTGCCATTTCCGTGCCGTCGGAAGACCAGACCTCATGGGTAATCCACTCGCTGGGATGCTCCACATAATAAGGCCGGACATACCGCTCCTTCACATCGAACATCCAGGTGCGCTGAAAAGCGTCGCCCTCCGTTTCATGGATATAGAAGATCAGGTTTTCATCCGTGGGGCAGATCTGGGCATGGCCGAGGCGGTAATCGCTCTGATAGACGACTTCCGCTTCCTTGCCGGGATCGAGGATCACAAGACCGTAATATTTGTTGGCCAGATGATAGCTGCAGGCGATGCGCCCGGTGTCCGCCGCGGTCAGATGTCCGGTGATCTGGCCTCCCTTCGGCAGATCACCGATCTTGGTCATCTCCATGGTGTTCAGTTCCACGGCGTAGACTTCCGTTTCGTTCCGGCAGGTATAGCCGATATTCTTTTCCCGGTCGGTCGCAAAGCCCCGGTACGTATAATCCGTCACCTGGTCAATCTTCCCCGTTTCCACATGGGCCCGGTAACAGCCGCCGTCGGTTTTCCCTTCCAGCTGCTGCTTCATAAAGAAGAAATACTGATCGTCCACGGAGAAGTTTTCACAGGTAAAATAAAGTTTGGCGTTCCGTTCCGGCCCGTCGGCATAGCGCCGGATCTCATACCCTGTAACCGGATCCCGATAGATTTCCATGGTGATGTCCCTCCCTGTTTTTTACAGTGACCTGAAGTCAGAGTTGTACGGTTTCCCCCGCGGGAATGCGGGTGGCAGCCCCGTCGTTGACCGAAATGTAGCAATCCCGTGCGTTGGGATTGAAGACAAGGTGATTGTCCGCCGCGAACTGCAGGCGGGAAAAATCGTCCATACAGTCCATAAACTCAATATTTGTACAGTACCAGATATCTTCCTTTCCGCCCATCATGGCGCAGAAGGATTCCATCAGGTCCCAGTTGTTTTTGTCGTCAAACTCGTAGCTGTGACCCCAGACATACATGAGGTACAGGTACTGCTTCTTAAACAGGCCCAGGAACTGTTCCCCCAGTTCCAGCAGCCTGTGGTTGTGGTGGCAGGTTGCCTGCCAGCGGTACGGGTTTTCCGGCAGGGCAAAACTGTCGGAGGAGCCGACCACCCGGGAATAACGGATTCCCAGCGACGGCAGAAGGTTTTCGATATCCTTTGTCACAGAGCCGTTGGGATAGCTGAGTCCCCGCACGGGATAGCCGGTCCGCTGCTCCAGGAACTTCCTGTCCTCCAGCACTTCGTGTGCGACCTCTGGCAGGGGGCAGCGGGCAATGGTGGGATGGGTGATGGTATGGCAGGCCACTTCATGACCCGCGTAGAGCGAGGAAATCTCTTCCGGCAATACCCTGTCTCCCCGTTCAAAAAGGCCGCTGTTCAGATGGAAAGTCCCTTTGATGCCGTTATGATTAAAAATCTCTACAAGGCGGCGGTCCTGCGACCGGCCGTCGTCATAGCTCATGGTCAGTGCCTTATGCTTTCCGCCCGGAAAGCAGCAATATACTCTGTTCATTTTCTTCTCCGTTATGTTATAGGATGGGGCTGCCGCGCCTGCGGCAGCCCCGAAAAAACCGGTCAGGAATTACTGGGCAGCATGATATGCTTCGTTGTACTCGGCAGTCATCTGGTCGCCGCCCTGTTCAGCCCAGGCAGCCCAGGCAGCCTTCAGGCCGTCCTCGTCGATGATACCGGCGATGTACTGAACAGCCGCGTCAGAGATGATGGGGCTCAGCTGTGCGCCATAGTCGATGTTGGTCTGGCTGACCAGCGGGTAGCAGGGATCCAGCACCGCGTAGGGAGCCAGTTCCACGTTCAGGTCAGCAAAGCGCTGACGGGATTCGCTCAGCTTCATGGCGGGCTCCACAGCATGGTAGGAAACGCCCATGTTCAGCTGGTTCAGGTCATGCAGGTACTGTTTGCCGGCGTTGCTCTTCTCGTTGTACTCTTCCTCGGGCAGCTTGGAAATGTCAATGCGGAATCCGTCGTCGCCCATCCAGTAGGTGGCATTCTCGACGCCCAGGTTCAGCACGCTGATGCCGGTGTCGCTGTTGCACCAGTCAAGGAACTTCATGACTTTTTCCATGTCTTCTTCCTTGACGGCCTTGGTGACCAGGATTTCACCGGAGAAGCCAGGGTTCTGGGGCCAGATGGTGATGCTGCCGTCTGCCTTAGCCAGCGGTCCGACCTGTGCGAAGATCGTTTCGGTCACGCCTTCGACGTTGTTCTCGAACCATTCCTGCTGACGGTACGCATTGTCCAGGCAGTCAAACCGCATAAAGGCTTTGCCGGTACGTTCGATATCGTTCCAGTCGTTGGTGGAGATCTGTGCGAAGTTCGGATCAATGCCGCCGATCTCATACAGATGGCGCAGCCAGTTCAGGCCTTCCAGGTAAGCGGGAGACAGGTGGGCGGGATAGATGTCGCCGTTCTCATCAACGCCCCAGTTGTTAGGAGCGCCGAAAGCCACGGTGATGAAACTGATCGTGCCCGCGGTATAGGAGCACATATTCAGGGCATAGGTATCGTCGCTGTATCCGGCCAGCTTCTCTGCCAGCTCAGTCAGATCGTCAATGGTCTTGACTTCCTTGTCGAAGCCAACTTCCTTGGCGATGTCGGAACGGTAGTAGGCGCCGCCACGGGGATAGTTCCGGGTGCGGTAGATACCGTATACGCGTCCATCCACGGAGATGTTGTTGTAGATCTGGGGATCGCCCAGGGCCAGGTTCGGATAGTTTGCAGCATCATTGACATAATCGGTCAGATCCCAGAACGCACTAGCCCGGGCAGAATTCATGATGAGGGGACTGCGTGCGTCAGTCGCCGCGATCAGCATGGGCAGTTCCTTGTCCGTCATGGTGGTGTTCAGGATGTCACCGTAGTTCTCGTTGGGAGCCCAGGTGATCTGGAGACGAACGCCGGTAGCCGCTTCGATCGCGTCCAGCACAGGGTTGTTTTCCGCCACAAAGTCCACATCCATCGTGAATTCGGGCAGCAGCACGGTGACCACAAGGGGTTCATCCGCGGAGGCGAAGCTCATCATGCCGAGGGCAAGCAGCAGCGCCAGGAAAACAGAGACCAGTTTCTTCATGGGTTTTTCCTCCTTAAAATGAATAATAATGGATATCGTTCAGCAGCGTTACCCAGCGCTGCGGACAACCAGGATCGGGGGATGTATCATCCCTTCAGGGCGCCGACCATGACGCCCTTAACAAAATACTTCTGCAGGAAGGGATAAACGCACATAATCGGAACAGTGGAGACCACAATCACCGCCATCTTGACAGACTGTTCCGGGGGCTGGACAAATTCGGGATCCATGTTGGTGATATCTCCCGCAGATCCGTTGGCCAGGATGATCAGTTCGCGCAGCAGCACTTGCAGCGGCCATTTTTCCTTGGCCCCGGTCATATAGATCATGGCGCCGAAGTAGGCGTTCCAGTGGCCGACGGCGTAGAACAGGCCGAAGGTGGCCAGCACCGGCAGAGATAGCGGGAGCACGATCTTCCACAGGATCCCGATATCGGTGCTGCCGTCAATGGCGGCAGATTCCTCCAGTTCCTGCGGGATCCCCTGGAAGAAGTTCTTGACGATCATCAGGTTATAGGACGAGATCGCGCCGGGCAGCAGCACCGCCCAGAAGGTGTTCTTCATGTTCAGCACGTTGGCGACGATGATATATCCTGGGATCATGCCGCCTGAGAAGAACATGGAGATGATCACCATATTCAGGAAGAAATTTCTTCCCCGCAACCGTGTCTTGGACAAGGCGTAAGCCATAGTGACCGTAAAGAACAGGTTAATAGCCGTACCGCAGACCGTAATGAAGATGGAGTTGCGGAAACCCTGCAGGATCTTATTCGAGGAAAAGATGAACTGGTAGGCGCTCAGCGTCACGTCCTGCGGGATAATGAACAGGGGACGGGTTGTGATCTCATACTCGGTCGCAAACGAGGCGCCGATAATATAGACAAAGGGGAACAGGGTGGTCAGGGCGATCAGCGTGACGATCAGGTAATTCAGGATATCGAAGATCCGGCTGCCCAGCGTATTGTTTTGTCCCACCGGGCCGGTGGAGATCTTCATCTTCGTGATATCCTTGCCGTTGATGACGATGCTTTCAGCGGTTTGCTTCTTACTCATGCCCGTCACCTCCCTCAATACAGACCCGGTTCGCCAAGCATGTGTGCGATCTTGTTGGACCCGAGTACAAGCGTGACGCTTACGATGGACTTCATCAGGCCGATCGCGGAAGCGTAGCTGAACTGACCTTGTTGGATGCCCTGCTGATAAACGAACACGTCCAGCGTCTGGCTAGCAGAACGGTTCAGCGGGTTGGCCATCAGAATCAGGTGGTCATAACCGGTATCCAACATACTGCCCATCCGCAGGATCAGCATCAGCACGATGGTACTCCGGATGGCAGGAAGGGTGATATGCCACAGACGGCGAAGGCGCCCCGCGCCGTCTACCATGGCCGCTTCATACAACTGGGTATCCACGTTGGTCAGGGCTGCCAGGAAGATGATAGTACCCCAGCCGGTCTCTTTCCAGATCGTCTGGCCGATGATCATCCACCGGAAAGTATCCGGCGATCCCATATAGTTGATAGCGTGCCCCAAAAGGTTCTGCGTAAGCTTGTACACAATGCCGGAAGGCCCAAACATCACAAATGTGATGGAGACCACAATCACAATGGAGATGAAATGCGGGACATATAGCATGGTCTGCAGTGTCTTCTTGTACCGCAGGTTGCGCATCTCATTGAGAAGCAGCGCCAGGATGATGGGTGCCGGGAAGAAGAACACAATGTTCATCAGAGAGAGAATCAGCGTGTTCTTCAGGTAAGTCAGCCAGGCCGGAAAGCGAAAGAAGCTGTTGAACCATTTAAAGCCGACCCATTCGCTGCCAAGCACTCCGGAGAACGGCACATAGTTCTCAAAGGCAATGACGACACCGAACATGGGAAGGTACTTGAATACAATGAAATAGATCAGGCCCGGAAGCAGCAGCAGGTACAGCCACTTGTCCCGTTTGACTTCCGCGCCCAGCCGGTACCAGTACTGTTTTCCGGTTCCGTGCATGGCACGGCGTTCCGCCGCTTTTGTTGTCACGTGCCTCTCCCCTTTCCGGTTTTACTCGGGCCTTGTGTCCCGGATCATCAGTTCCGTCAGCATCAGGAAGGTCAGCCCCTGCCCGTACGCTGTCGGCGTCACAATGATGTCCTTGTAGTGCTGCAGGTTGTGGCCCATGCCCGTTCCGCCGGAAACACCCTGCACCGCACCGGTTTCGTCAATCTGGTCCAGCACGGCTCTGGCGCTCAGCATACCCATCTCCTGATACTTTTCCTTCGGCAGCCAGCCGAGGCGAACGCCCTTGAGCACACCGTAGGCAATGGCCGCGGTGGCGCTGGTTTCACAATAGGTCTCCTCCACATCGATCAGGGTGGTATAGAGACCGTTTACCCGCTGGTATTTCCAGAGCGCCAGCACCTGGTCCAGCCAGGCGCTCCGGATCATCCGCATAGCGGCATCGTCCCGCTTTGTGATGTCGAACAGTTCAATGGCGGAGGCGGTAAACCAGGCGTTTCCCCTCGCCCAGAAGGCTTCGGCGAAATTGTGCCGCCGGTCGAAAGTCCATCCGTGGTAGAACAGCCCGTTCACCTTGTTCTGCAGGTAGCGGATATGGATCAGGAACTGGTATTCCGCCTCCTCGATCAGCTCCGGCCTGTCCAGCACCACGCCGGCCTTGGCCAGGAAGAGGCAGACCATGAAGAGCGTATCGCACCAGAGCTGCTGGTAATGCTTGTTCCAGACCGTACAGTGCTGTAGGCCGCCGTACTCCGTACGGGGCATTTCGTTCAGCACCCAGTCCAGCCAGCTTTCAATCTCCGGCAGGTACTTTTCGTTCTTTGTTTCATCATACAGGCAGGTCAGCGTCAGCACCGGAGCTACGGTATTCACATTGCGGTGCGGTTTTTCCGGCCGGGAGAGCATATCATCGTACCAGCCGGTCAGATACTTCAGGATGGACCGGTCCCCGCTCTGCTGATAGGTTTTGTAGATCCCGTAAAGGGCCACGCCCGTGGGCCACTCCCAGTTGTCCATGGTCAGATGCCCGCGGGACGGATCGTTCCCATCCGCCTTCTGCAGCATGGCCAGAACCCTGTCCGCAGTCTGCCGGTAAGACTCACCCATCAAAATCACCGCCTGTTTTATTCTTGCGCATGATAGCGCTTACAGTATAAACAAGTCCGGTTTGCATGTCAATAAGTAAATTAAAAATTCCCAAAATAACTATTTTCTGCTTGCATACATGAAAATAATCATCTATAATGATAGCGCTTACAGTCCGGTCACAACGGGATCCGGCCCCAGTAAATAACGCCTCTCCGGCGGACGGAGGGAATCCTCATGAGCAGCGAAAACATCACCATCTACGACATTGCATCCGATGCCGGGGTCTCCATCGCCACGGTATCCCGCGTGCTGCGGGGCGAAAGCAATGTATCGGAAGCCACCCGGAAAAAGGTGCAGGAAGTCATTGACCGCCGGAATTACCGGCCCAGTTCCATTGCCCGGGGGATGACCAGCAAGACGACCTATTCCCTGGGGATCATCCTGCCCAAGCTCCTGAACCCGCATTACGCCATGATCTTTACCGGCGCCCAGGAGGAGGCCCGGAAGCTGGGATACACCATGAGCCTGTTTCCCTGGTCCAGCCTGGATACGCGGGAGTACGATCCGGCTGCCATGCTGGCGGAGCGTCGGCTGGACGGGCTGATTGTCTGCGTCGAGTACCTGCCCCCGGATCATGATGAACAGGTCCTGACCTCGCTGCAGGATTTGCGGCAGTATATGCCGGTGGTGCTGATTGGGTGCGTCCCGGCCAGCTATGATTTTCCCGCCGTCGCCAACAACAGCGCCGCCATGATGCGGGAAATCGTGAAATACCTGACCTCTCTCGGTCATGAACGGATCGCTTTCATCGGCGGAGTGGAGGAAGACCAGGATCCTCTCCGCAGGGATGTGGGATATGAGAACGGCCTGCGGGATGCCCGTCTGCCATACATCGCTTCCTACCGGGCCTACTGCCGGGGAACTCCCGGGGACGGTGCCGCGGCGCTGAAGGAGATGCTGACCTCCCTGAAGCCGGAATACTGGCCCACCGCGGTCATCGCCCTGAACGACCTGGTAGCCATGGGCTGCATGGCTGCCGCCCGGGAAAAAGGAATCGCTGTTCCGGAGCAGCTGTCCGTCATCGGGTGTGACAACCTGTTCTGCACGCCGTACCTGGTTCCGCCGCTGACGAGCATCAATACCCACCAGCAGCAGGCCGGAGCGCGTGCCGTGCAGTTGCTGGTCAGCGGGGAAAACAAACGGGAAACCGCTGACTGGGAACTGGTGGAACGCGGATCCTGTGCCCGTGTCAGGAAATAGTCTTTTGTCCCGGAAGAATATATTTAGGAAGAAAGATCGGAGGAACTGCCCCATGGAACGTTTTGCCTGGAAAGGACGCATCAAACCCGGCATGCAGGAGGAATACAAGCGCCGCCACGATGAAATCTGGCCGGAAATGCTGGCCCTGCTGAAGGAAGCCGGCATCCGGAACTACACCATCTGGAGCGACGGACGGGATGTATTCGGATACTATGAGTGTGAAAAAGGCATCGAATTCGCCGAAAAAACTCAGGCTGGCAGCCCCATCGTCGACAGGTGGAACGAATATATGGACGATGTGCTGGATCTGGTGATGGATCCGGAAACCGGCGCCCAGCCCAAGCTGCGGCTGATGTTCCGGATGGACTGAAGCGGAGGTGGCTCCCCATGGCTCGCCCAAAGCACACCGTTCTGGAATACCGGAACTATGAACTGCCGGCCGATTTTCCGATCCTGGTGCTGACCGGAAACCAGTGGCATATCAGCCCTGTTCCCGGCAAACACCTGCATATCCACAATTGCCTGGAAATCGGCCTGTGCCATTCCTCGGGCGGAACGATGGTCTTTGACAAACAGCAGGTTCATTTCTGTGCGGGAGACGTCACCTGTATCGCGCGGAATGTTCCCCATACCACCTGGTCCGATCCGGAGGAAGCCAGCCGCTGGAGCTATCTTTTCCTGGATGTGGAGGCCCTGTTGGGATCTTCCGTCCTGCAGCAGCACAGTGGCCTGAAGGATGCGGGACATTTCCTTTCCGACTGCCACCTGCTGCTGCATTCAGCCGAGGCTCCCCGGATCCGGGAGCACATCGAAGAGATTATCGAAGAGATGCAGACCCGTGCTCCGGGTTACCGAACCTGTGTGCGTAGCCTGTGCGCCGCGTTGATTCTCGGCATGCTGCGGATTTACAGCCGGGATGAAAAAGGCCGGGTCCGTGATCCTTACATGTCTGTGATTTCCCCGGCCCTGGATTATATCCATGAAAACTATATGCAGGATTTCCCCCAGGAGGTGTTGAGCGATCTGTGTCACTTAAGCCCGACTCATTTTCGTCGGCTTTTCAAGGAACAGATCGGAACCTCCCCGCTTTCTTTTCTGCATCAGACCCGGATCCTGAAAAGCTGTTCTCTGCTGCGTTCTTCCGCCCTTTCCGTCACGGAGATCGCCGGCCGGGTTGGCTACAACTCCCAGAGCAGCTATAACCGGCATTTTGCCCAGGCTCTGGGGATCACCCCCCGGGAATGGCGAAAAACCTCCGGAGAAAGCCCGCGTCCGTCCCTGCTGACTTTTACCGGCTGGACGGAGGCGGAGGAAATTCCGCGCGATCCGTGATCATGATCCATGGTTATGATCGTCATGATCGGATTCGGATACGGAATACAATCAGTTTATGGTCGTTTTTGCATGGTTTTAAGCAAAAACAGAATGGAAATAACCATCATTGATCCATATAATGAATGTACACGATGGTCAGAAATAGAACAGAAATGGATAAAACCGGAAAGGAGGTCGGAAAAATGTCTGCAAAAGCTGTGAAAGCCCCGTCCCTTCGGGAGAGAACTTCCTGGGGGAAAGCGTTCCGGCGGGACTGGCATCTGTACCTGCTGCTGCTCCTTCCGGTGCTTCTTGTGATCATTTTCAACTACGCAGCTTATCCCGGCCTTCGGATGGTTTTCATGGATTACAAGCCGGCAAAAGGCTATGACGGCAGCAAGTGGGTCGGCTGGCAGACTTTCCAGAAAGTTTTTGCCGATCGGGACTTTACCCGTGCGCTGACCAACTCCATGGTATTCAACCTGCTGGATCTGCTGGTGGCCTTCCCCATGCCGATTGTTCTGGCGCTGATGCTGAATGAACTGCGGTTCCCCCGTTTCAAGAAGGTAACCCAGACCATTCTGTACCTGCCGCATTTCCTGTCCTGGGTGATTATCGGTTCTGTCGCTTACCAGCTTTTCAAACCCAATACCGGGATCATCAACATCCTGATGATGAAATGGGGATGGATCGAACAGGGGATCCCTTTCCTGACCGAGAAAACCCACTGGGCCACCACTTACCTGCTGGTCGGTGTATGGCAGGGAATGGGCTGGGGCACCATCATCTATCTGGCTGCCATTACCGGGATTTCCGGCGAACTGTATGAGGCCGCGATGATCGACGGGGCCAGCAGAATGCAGCGAATCTGGCATATTACGCTGCCCGGAATCCGAAGCACCATTGTTGTGCTGCTGATTATGAATCTGGGCAAAATCATGGGCAGCAACTTCGAGCGCCTTGACGTGTTCGGCAACACACAGGTTCGGGAATACCAGTATCAGCTGGCCATCTATATCTATGAAAAAGGTTTATCCAACGGAAAATTCAGCATGGCAACCGCTGTCGGTCTTTTCCAGTCCCTGGTGGGCCTCCTGCTCGTACTGCTCAGCGACCGCTTCGCCAAAGCGCTCGGCGAAGACGGCCTGTTGTGAGGGAGGTGGACCGGATGGCGAAAGATAAAACCCGCGATATCGAAAACAGCACCGTCAACGACGGCTCCCACGCAATCCGCCGCTTCACGGTCGGAGATGCCCTGATCATCCTGATTCTGATCATTCTCTGCCTGACCTGTGTGCTTCCCTTCATCCACCTGGCGGCAAAATCCATCTCCAGCAACACGGCTGTCATGCAGCGCTCTGTCGTTCTCTGGCCGGTCGGGATCAATTTTGATGCCTACTCCTCCATCTTCCAGGATGGGACCCTGGTTCGTTCTTTCCTTTACAGCGTGCTGGTGGTGGCGATTTTCACGGTGCTTGGCATGATCACCTGTACCTGCGCCGCCTACCCTCTGTCCAAGAAGCGGCTTAAGGGCCGGGCCTTCTTCACCGTGGTGCTGATGATCCCCATGTACTTCAATGCCGGTCTGATTCCCAGCTATCTGCTGTATAAGGATCTGGGACTGCTGAACAATATGTGGGTCCTGATCCTTCCGCTGATTTATTCCTCCTACAATATGCTGATCATGAAGAACTATTTTCAGTCCACGATTCCGGATACGCTGGAGGAAGCCGCTTTCCTGGACGGAGCAAACAACTTCCAGATTCTTTTCAGGATCGTCCTGCCGCTGTCTCTGCCGATCATTGCCACCCTGTCGCTCTTCTACGCGGTAGGGCGGTGGAATGCTTACGCGGACAACAAGTACTACATTACTTCCGAAGGGCTCAAAATGATCCAGTACAAGCTCTATCAGCTGGTGGCTTCCGCCACCGAGGCGCAGACAGCCACCCTGTCCGAGGCCATTGAGGTCAAGAGCACGCCGGAAGTGTTGCAGGCTGCCTGCATTATGTTCGCCACACTCCCGATTATCTGCATCTATCCTTTCCTGCAGAAATATTTCGTAAAAGGCGTCATGATCGGAGCTGTGAAAGGCTGAATCACCCCCTTTCTCCCGGATCTTTGCGGCGGATGCCGCTGGACAATAAACCATTATTTCAAAAGGAGGAACCCCTATGAAAAAGATCCTTGCTCTTCTCCTGGCCGCGATGATGCTGCTGGCGCTGGTGCCCGCCGCTTCCGCGGATGTCCCGGCTGACTGGGCTCCTTTCGCGGAGAACGTCACTATCAAGGTGGCCGTGTATGACCGCGGACAGGAAGGCGTGCCGCCGGTGGAAGACAACTACTGGACCAAGTGGATCCAGCAGAACTTCGGCGACAAATACAACATCACCGTGCAGTATGTCGCCATTCCCCGGACAGACGTAATGAACAAGTATTCCATGCTGGCCGCGGCGGATGATCTGCCCACCGTCATGATGGAATATGACTATCCGAAGGTCTCCCAGTGGGCGAACGACGGCTACCTGACCACCTTCAACATGGATGACTTTGCGGCTGTTGCCCCCACCTACTACAAGCGGATGGTGGATAACAACCAGCTGGGCTACACCCAGATCAACGGCGAAACTTATTTTGCCGCTGCCCTGCGTCCTTACTATGACACTTCCTATACCTTCCAGACCTTCGTCCGGATGGACTGGCTGGAGCAGGTCGGATATGACCATGTCCCCACCTCCACCACCGAATACAACGAAGCGATGCAGAAGATCAAGGATGCCGGCATCTGCGAGAATCCCTGCGGTGGTTCCATGGTCACCGGTGTCGGTTCCGATCAGAACTACGCCTGGCGCACCTGGCCCCTGAACGAGGAAGAGTGGGTCATGTACGGCGACTACAACATTCCTTCTCTCGGCTGGGAGCCCAACAAACTGTTCCTGAAGAACGAGAACTACAAGTTCAACGCGGGCCTGCTGAATCCCGAATATTACCTGACCAACGCGGAGGATGAAAAGGCCAACTTTATCAACGGCAAGGCCTACTCCTACGCCGGATACATCTCTGCCTCCATGGACTGGCTGACTGCCTTCTATGAAGCGAATCCCGATGCCAAGCTGGCCATTGCTCCCGTAGACGGAAAGATCGATGCCGCCGCCGGCACCACCCCCGGCTACCGCACCGACAACCCCTTCGGCATGATCATCGGCTTCTCCAAGGATGCTACCGAAGACCAGCTGAAGGCTGCCTGGATGTACATGGAATGGCTCACCCAGGAAGAGAATCTCTTCACCTTCCAGTGGGGTATTGAAGGCGAGAACTACAACCTGGATGAAAACGGCCTGCCCGTATCCGTCTCCGACTACAACGGAGAAAGCAAGATGGGCTTCAACAACAACAAGGACTACTGGTGCGTGACCATCGAAGCCCGTCAGGCCGGTACCATTGAGGACATGATCAAGAACAACCTGCCTCATGACCTGCCCCAGGATTTCACCGAAGACGTGATCAAGTGGTACAACGACAAGTGCAAGGTCCGGGATGCCGGCTGGGCCATCGACAACGCGAAATTCGGTGTTGCCATGGAAGCCGAAGGTGAATTCCAGACCACGCTGGTGGAGAAATACAAGGAGTTCCGCGACAAGCTGACCATGTGCAAGCCCGAGGAATTCGACGCGCTGTATGATCAGTTCGCCAAGGAATATGCGGAAGCCGGCTACGCGGCGATTGCCGCCGAGCGCCTGGCTGCCTATCAGGCCGGAAACTCCACGAAACTGCTCAACCAGACAGCGGAAGAAGTTGACCTGAGCAAATAATCCTTCTTCTTTCAGGTTTGCGGAGGGGCCGGGGCCCGTTGGCCCTGCCCCTCCCTCTTTTTGCCGGATATCAAGATTTCAGAAAGCGGGGAGTTCAATGGATCAGTACAGGAAGGGCGGTTTTACGCTTCCCGGGGAAGCGGGATATGAGGAACTCACCCTGAAAATGGCGGAAAAATGGGGCGCGGATGTCATCCGTGATTCCGACGGAACAAAGCTTTCTCCGGAGATCACGGCTGCCGGATATCGGATCTATTCCACAATCTGCATCATCCGGGAGCACAACACGTTTGCCCTCGCCCATCCGGATGCGCAGCAGCAAACCTTCCTGTGCTCCGATCCGAAGACTGCCGTATCGGATACGCTGGTCCTGGA
This sequence comes from uncultured Clostridia bacterium, assembly GCA_947166385.1. GTDB lineage: Bacteria > Bacillota > Clostridia > Christensenellales > Aristaeellaceae > Aristaeella. The sequence continues at coordinate 51,803 of CAMVEB010000024.1, forward strand.
TCCCCTGGCCGGATACTTTGAGGAGCAGTTCAGCGTCAATGATTCCGCGGAGGCCATGCCCTTCTGGCAGGTCTGGGACCGGACGGCGGACCGGCTGCTCCCGCCGGACCAGTGGGAGTACGCCAACGGGCGGGTAACAGTCCGGAACTGTATTCCGTTCCACCGCTATTCCGTGTCTTTCCTGGCCTGGCGCATCTGGGAAGAAATCAACATGTACAATCACACCACCAATCACTGGACCAGCGAGCATCTGCGTCAGCTGGATCCGCGCCATCCCCAGGCGTGGGAATACCTGCAGAACTGGCTTCGGGACTGGTGTGCTGCCAATCCGGATACCAATGTAATCCGGCTCACTTCCCTGTTCTATAATTTTGTATGGATCTTCGGCTGTGATCTGCGCCGCCGGACCCGCTTTGTGGACTGGGCCAGTTATGATTTCACGGTCAGTCCTGCCGCGCTCCGTGCCTTTGAGCAGGAATACGGTTATGCCCTGACCGCGGAGGATTTCATCAACAGAGGAAAACTTCAGGCAACGCATCGGCCGCCCACCGCCCGCAAGCGGGATTACATGGATTTTATCCAGCGCTTTGTCGCGGAAAAAGCCAGGGCCCTGGTGGAGATCATCCATTCCTTCGGGAAGGAAGCCTACGTGTTCTACGACGATAGCTGGGTGGGCATGGAACCCTACGGGAAATACTTCGCTTCCGTCGGCTTTGACGGTCTGATCAAGTGCGTCTTCTCCGGATTCGAGTGCCGGCTGTGTGCCGGGGCGGAGGTGCCGGTGCACGAGCTGCGCTTTCATCCGTATCTGTTCCCGGTCGGGCTGGGCGGGCTGCCCACCTTCTCGGAAGGCGGCCATCCTGAAAAGGACGCGACGGCTTACTGGCTGCATGTCCGGCGGGCACTGGTCCGGCAGAGCGTGGATCGCATCGGCCTGGGCGGATACCTGCACCTGACCATCGGACAGGACGCTTTCAACGACGCGATCGAAAAAATGGCGGTGGACTTCCGCCGCCTGAAGGATCTGCATGCCCACGGCGCTCCGGCGGAGCTGCCCGTAACGGTCGCGGTGCTGCATGCCTGGGGAGCATTGCGCTCCTGGACGCTTTCCGGCCACTTCCACGAAACGGACTGGAACCCGCTGATCCATATCAATGAAGCGCTGTCCGGCCTGCCGGTCAGGGTGAAATTCATCCACTTTGATGATGTGAAAAACGGCGCCCTGCGGAACGTGGATATCGTCATCAATGCGGGCCGGGCCGGGGATGCCTGGAGCGGTGGGGACGCCTGGATGTCGCCGGAGGTCGTCAGTGAAATCACCCGCTTTGTCTATGAAGGCGGCAGCCTGATCGGTGTCAGGGAACCTTCCGCGGCAGATGGCGGGGATACACGCTTCGCCCTGGCCCATGTGCTGGGGGTCGATCAGGACGATGGCGCGTATGCCTGCCATATGTCCTGGGAATTCCAGGAGGAACAGGCGCCGTTCTTCGTTGCCGGGGAAGCGATCCCGGAAACAGCGGGCATCCGCCTGACGGATCCGTCCGTCCGGGTCCTGCGGGCGAGCGGCACCACGCCTGTGCTCACCCTGCATCAGTTCGGGAAAGGTAAAGCGATCTATATGGGCGGCTTCGTCTGGAGCCCAGCCGCCTCCCGCATGCTGCTGGAGATCCTGCTGTTCCTGACCGGCAGGGACGGGAAAGAAGCCGGGATCACAGATCACCCGCTGGCGGAGTGCGCCTGGTTCCCGCATACGGAAACGCTGGTCGTCATGAACAACAGCGGCAGCCCCCTGGATGTGACGGTATCCCTGCCTTCCGGCACGGTTCCGGTACACACCGAACCGTATGAAATGAGATTTGTATGATCCCTCGAGAAAGAGCAGGCTGAACGCAGCCTGCTCTTTTTATGCCCATGATTCATTCCTCTTCCCGCTTCAGGATATCGGGCCCGTGTTTCCGCACCATCCGTTCCGTATCCTCCCGCGCCATCATGACGGTCAGCTCCGTTCCGCTTTCCGTGTGTTCCTCCCGGATCACCCGTCCGAGACTGTGCAGTTCGGACAGGATCCCGTACCGGCTGAAGGGAATGATAAAAGTCACCGGTTCATAGGTTTCCTGCAGGGCGGAAGCAATGGCGGCCTTCAGTTCCTCCAGGCCGTTCCCTGTTTTTGCGGAGATCATCACCGCGCCGGGGAAGGCTGGATCGGGATCCGCCAGATCGCATTTGTTGATGACTTCAATGCGTTTCTGCTCGGTGGCGCCCAGTTCTTCCAGCACCTGTTCCACCGTATCGTGCTGCGTAAGCATATCCTGGCTGGCGCCGTCGGAAACAATGACCAGCACATCGGCCAGCGCCGCTTCCTCCAGCGTGGATCGGAAAGCGCTGATCAGCGTATGCGGCAGTTTCCGGATAAAGCCGACCGTATCCGTCAGCAGGTACGGGGTTTTCTCCGGTGTCTCCATCCGCCGGGAAACAGCATCCAGCGTAGCGAACAGCTGGTCCTCGGCATAAACATCCGCTCCGGTCAGCGCGTTGAGCAGCGAGGATTTCCCCGCGTTCGTATAGCCCACCAGCGCGACCACCGGCACATCGTTGCGCTCCCTGCTTTTCCGGCGCACAGCCCGCTGCTTTTCCAGCTCGTCCAGCCGCCTGCGCAGTTCCGTCACCCGCTCCCGGATCCGCCGCCGGTTCATTTCCAGCTTGCTTTCCCCGGGGCCCCTGGTCCCGATTCCGCCGGCCAGCCGGCTCAGCACCAGTCCCTGCCCGATCAGGCGGGCGCTGCGATACTGCAGCTGCGCCAGCTCCACCTGCAGTTTTCCCTCCGCGCTGGATGCGCGCTGGGCAAAAATATCAAGGATCAGCGCGGTCCGGTCAATCACCTTCAAGCGCAGGATTTCTTCCAGGTTTCTGGTCTGGATTCCTGTCAGTTCCTCGTCAAAAATGCAGACATCCGCTTCCAGCGCCTGGCAGTCCCTGGCCAGTTCCTCCGCCCGGCCCCTGCCAATAAACAGGGCGCTGTCCGGTTTATCCCGCTTTTGCAGGAACATCCCTGCCACTTCCGCCCCGGCTGTTTCCGCCAGCCGCCGCAGTTCCTCCAGGGATTCCCGGCTTTCAATGCCCATAAGCACCGCTTTTTCCCGCTCATGCCGGACTTTCTGCGCTTCCTCCCGGCCAACCAGGCTGTCGCTCAGTTCAATCTGATCCAGCCATTCCTTTTCCGGCAGCTGATACCACCGGGCCGTTTCCGGAATCAGCAGCGTCCCGTTTTCTCCCAGGAATGCCGTCTGCACAAAAGTGGGCTCGCCGTTTTTCACGCCCACCGCGGTCATGGCGTCATATCGGAAAATCTTCAGTGCGCTCAGATCCACATCGCTCAGATGCCCGTCCCCGTCCGGATGCGTGTGCACGCAGCGCACCATGCTCAGTCGGTTCTCATTCCGCCGCAGCCGGAAGTCTGTCAGTTCGACATCGCAGTCCGTACCGATCGCGACATTCACGATTTCTCCGTCCCGGGTCAGGTAGACCGCGATCTCCCGGTTCAGGGCGCAGGAACACTCTGCCAGCATTTTCATCAGTTCCCGCGGCAGGAACTCCCCGTCCTCCAGCTCATAGCTGTACAGGCTGTCCAGCCTGGCCAGCATGGCGTCCCGCACGCCTTCCGTGTTTCCGTTTACCTGATATTTCATGGTTTCCCTTTCCGTGTTCTCTTCATCCGTTGGGCATGGACAGCACTGCGCAGCCCTCGCCCCGCAGATGCATCTCCGGCGGTGCGTAGTGCGGCAGGAAACAGGTTTCGCCTTTCTTCATCCCCATCTCTCCGCCCAGCCAGCGCAGGGTCAGTTCGCCTTCCGTAACGGTCAGCATGCCGAATTCCTTCAGCTCGGGCAGCATTTCCACCCCGCTGACCCTGATCACATCCAGCGTGAACATTTTCTCGTTCAGGATCCGCTTGGAGCCGAAGGATTCCGCCACCCGGACCGGTTGCGGCGCGTATTTCAGATTTGCCACCGCCAGCGCCTGGTTCAGGTGGAGTTCCCGTCTGTGTCCCTGCTCGTCTGTCCTGTCCCAGTCATAGAAGCGGTAGGTAATATCCGAAGACTCCTGAATCTCATAGAGCAGGATTCCTTCCCCGATGGCATGCACGCATCCTGCGGGAATATAGCATACATCCCCCGGCGAAACGCGCACCTTCCGCAGCAGTTTTTCCACCGCTTTCCCGGATTCGCAGGCCGCTTTCAGCTCGCCCATGGAGGTGCCCGGCTTCAGCCCGTACACCAGTTCGCTGCCGGGCGGTGCCTCCAGGATCAGCCACGCTTCGGTCTTCCCCAGCTTTCCATGCTCATGGGAGGCGGCATACGCATCGTTCGGATGCACCTGCACGCTCAGCGGTTTGCGGGCGTCAATCAGCTTCAGCAGCAGGGGAAATGGCTTATCCGAGTATTTCCCGACCAGCTTTTCTCCGTATTCCCGGATCAGGTCCGGCAGCTTCCGGCCCATGGCATCCGTGCTTTCCAGCCCGGGGATGCAGCTGACTTCCAGGCTTTCCCCGGTCATCTCTCCGGCGTTTTCTTTGCCGTACTCTGTCCGCAGCCGGTCGCCGCCCCAGGGGGTCGCCTCCCCGCTCCGGAATGCCGGTGTCATTTTCACGGGCCACAGTGGGGTTTCCCGCTTCAGGTTTTTATTGTAGGCATAGTATGTCTCTCCGGGTGTATCGTCCCAGGTCAGCGTTCCGCACGGCCGGAATCCCATTTTCTCATACAGGCGTCTGGCCCGGGTATTCTTCGCGTTCGTGTCGCAGCGCACGCAGTCGCATCCGTTTCTCCGCAGGATCTGCACCGCGTCGTCCAGCACGTCCCCGCCGACACCGGCTCCCTGCATGGAAGGATGCACCGCCAGCCGATGGAAGCAACCGGGCTGGATTCCGCCGGTCCACGTGACTCCGTGATACTCCGGATCCATCGTCTCCGTCAGCACGATCGCCGCCACCAGAGCCCCGTCCGCCCGCAGAATGTACTGTTCTCCCCGGCGGACGTCCTCCCGGATCATTTCCTCCGTGGGATAGATCCCCCAGTTCCACTGGTTCAGTCCGGCTTCTTTCATGCTGTCCGCCGTATGCTGATACAGCAGGATCAGTTCCTGAATATCTTTCTCTGTTGCTCGGATCAGTTCCATACTCCGGCCAGTCGAGTAGACAGCTCGACACTCCTTTCAAGTATTTTTCATCTTGTGAAGGGA
>CAMVEB010000025.1 GCA_947166385.1 uncultured Clostridia bacterium
ATCGGCAGTCCGTCCGGATCCTTGAAAAACGTCATCGGCTTCCCCGTGTAGGAATGATCTGCTCATTCCACATAGCCGCAGGCCGTGTCCACAGGCCTCCTTCGCCATACAGCGCCTTATACACCACCATCGGCTCCTCAGTCTCTGAATGCCGGGCTATGCCGATCACTTCATACTCGTTACCCTTGAAATGACGGTAGCGGCCAAACGGGATGGATGACTTCCCGTGTTCCGCGCTTGCTCCGCCTTGAGGCCAGATAGGCGCGATAGAGATTGCCGAAGTCCAGGATCTTTTCGTAATCGAACTTGCTCATGTCACGCTTTCGGCATGATGAACCCATCCATGTCGTATGAGCTCAACACCTTGCATTAGAGGTTAGCCTTATGATGGCCATGAGAGTACACACCTATGAGTGATTTTACACCAGAAGCTCATCATTATCAATGAGGATCTCAACACTTGTCTGCACCCCCGTCTTTATGGTATGATATAATCACGAAAACGAATGAGAACATTCCCGGCGCGGCAATTTCGCGGCCGGGATTTTTCATGCCATCGGAAAGGAGAATCAGCCCCATGCCAGGCAAACCAGGAAGACCGAGAAAGCATCCCATTCCGACGGAGCCGAAGCGCCCCCGCGGCCGGCCCCGCAAGACCCCGCCCGCCCCTGCGGAGGAGACCGCCCCGCTGCCCGATCCCGCCGCCCCGGCGGAGACTCCTGCCGCCGTGGTCGATATCCGCTCTGCCCGGGGCCAGGTGATCCCCGGCGGCGAGGATTTCCAGTTCAGGAAGGGATCCTCCGGCAATCCCGCCGGCAAGGCCCGGGCTTCGGATACCGCCGCGAAGAAAGCCCTGGAGGAAATCCGGAAGCTTACCCCTCAGGCCGTGGAGGCCATGAAATCCATCCTGACCAATGAAAAATGCTCCGTCTACGCGCGGATCCAGGTTATCAACATGATCCTCGAGCGCACCTACGGCAAGCCGGATACCGCGCTCAAGGTGGAGACGACCCACCGCTCCGTCGCCGAGTCCAGCGCCATGCTGCATGCCATCGCCGAGCAGATCCGCGCCCGGAAAGGAGGCGCGGGATGAGCAGGAAAACCGCCGCCGGCGAGCTCCGGCAGAAGCTGGATGTCTCGACCTTTTTCGAGCATATGGAGCAGATCGGGATCCAGGTCGGCTTTAAGGATATGAAGCCGGTCCACGGGGAATGGATCAGCGAGATGGTCTCCGGCACGGAGGATTACACGCTGCAGGCGCACCGCGGCGCCTTCAAGTCCTGCTGCCTCGCCGTGGCCATCTCGCTCCTTCTGGTCATGTATCCGGACCGGAATATCATCTTCATCCGCAAGGCGGACAGCGATGTCCAGGAGATGATGGGCATGGTCAGCAAGATCCTCCGCTCCGATTTTTTCCAGCATTTTGTCAATTCGTGCTATGAACAGCCCCTGCTGATCAAATCGGAGGGCGTGGATCATCTGACGACGAGTCTCTGGAATTCCCCCATGGGCGCGGATCAGCTCCAGGGCCTGGGCCTGAAATCGTCCATCACCGGCAAGCACGCATATTATGTCATCACGGACGATATCTGCAATCTGTCCGACCGCATCTCCCGGGCGGAGCGGGAGCGCACCAAGCTCCAGTATGACGAGCTGCAGAATATCCGCAACCGCGGCGGCCGGATCATCAACCTCGGCACGCCCTGGCATAAGGAGGATGTCTTCAGCCGCATGCCCAATATCCACCGGTATGACTGCTATCATACCGGCCTTCTGACAAAGGAGAAGATCGATGAACTCCGCGCCTCCATGTCGCCATCCCTGTTCGCGGCGAATTATGAGCTGCTGCATATCGCGGCGGAGGACGCCTTCTTCGACACGTCCCCCCGCTTCACCGACGATGCCGCCCTTCTCCGGGACGGCATCTCCCATATCGACGCCTCCTACGGCGGCCGGGATTACACGGCCTTCACCTGCTCCCGCCGCCACGGGGATACCCTCTATCTCTACGGCCGCCTCTGGCGCTGCCATGTGGATAAGGTCCTGGATGCCTGCATCGCGGAGGCGGACCGTCTCCTCTGCTGGCCCATGTACTGCGAGGATAACGGCGATAAGGGCTTCCTCCGGAAGGAAATCCGCTCCCGGGACCGCTACGGCAAGGGCTATACCGAGTCCCAGAACAAAGTCATCAAGATCACTTCCTATCTCCGCAAGTGGTGGCCGAATATCGTCTTCCTCCGGGGCACGGACCCGGAGTATCTCAATCAGATCATGGATTACACCGAGCAGGCGGAGCACGACGACGCCCCCGACAGCGCCGCCGTCTCCTGCCGCTTCTGGGATCAGAAACACTGGTCCTGATTTTTTTTCATAAGGAGGTCTCCCTATGTCCCGCAATCGGAAACGCTCCCGTTCCGCCGCCGCACAAAAAAAACGCCGCCCTGCCGATCAGAAGCGGACCATCAGCCCCCTGGCCCAGGCCCGCCTTCTCTCGGGCGTGGACGGCTATTCCAATCCGACCGCCTTTCTCGGCGAGGATTCTGATCTGATCGCCTCGGGCATTTTTGTCCGCTCCGGCCTGACCGCCCAGCCGGAGAAGCTGACCGCCGCCTATCGCGAGAGCTGGCTGGCCATGCGGATCATCGATACCCCGTCCGAGGATGTCACCCGCTCCTGGTATACGCTGACCTGCCATATGGACGAGGAGGATATCAATGACCTCAAGCGCCTGGAAGCCCGCCACAGCGTGAAGCGCGAGCTGACTGACGCGATCCGCTGGGCCCGCCTCTACGGCGGTTCCCTCGCGGTGATCGTGATCCGCGGCGAGGAGAACTGCCTGGATCAGCCGCTGGATCTGGATGCCCTGCCCCCGGACTGCTTCCGCGGCCTGCTTGTCATCGACCGCGCCGAGGGGGTCTCTCCCTCCCTGGAGCTGGTCTCCGATCTGGATGATCCGGATTTCGGCCTCCCGATGTATTACACCGTGGATCTGGATCTGGAGGAGGCGCGCTCCGTCCGGATTCATCATTCCCGGGTCCTTCGCTTCGTTTCCCGGGAGCTGCCGCGCAATGAGATGATCCTGGAGAATTTCTGGGGTCCCAGCGAGCTGGAGCATATCTGGGATGAGCTGCAGAAGCGCTCCGCGACTTCCGCCAATATCGCCCAGCTGATCTTCCAGGCGAATGTGACCACCCTGAAGATGTCCGATTTCGGGGAGTCCATGGCCCTGGGCACGGACACGGCGAAGCAGGCGATCCTGGATATGATCGCCCAGGAGAACCGGATCCGCACGTCCTATGGCCTGCAGCTCCTCTCGAAGGATGACTCCATGGAGAATCATTCCTATTCCTTCTCCGGTCTGTCCGATGTCTATGAGTGTTTTATGATGGATATGGCCGGCGCCTGCGAGATCCCGGCGACGAAGCTCTTCGGCCGCTCGCCCCAGGGCTTCCAGTCCACCGGCGAGTCCGATATGCGCAATTATTATGAGATGATCGCCGGCCTGCAGGAGCGCCTCCTGCGCCCGGCCCTGGATAAGCTCCTCCCGGTGATGGCCATCTCCTGCTGGGGCTTCCTCCCGGATGATCTGGGCTTCATTTTCAATCCGCTCACGACGGAGTCCCCCGATACCATGGCCGAGCTGGCGAATAAGCTTTCTCTCCCGGTCATCGAGGCCTTTAAGGCCGGCCTCATCTCCCGGGAGGATGCCGTCGCCGAGCTGAAGGCCCGCGGCGAGCCCTACGCCTGCTGGACGATGATTTAGACCTTTTTTGTTCAACGATCGGCGGCTTCGGCCGCCATTTTTTATTTTGCCGGCGCGGGGTATGAGGATTACGCGGCATTCTGCATCATTGATGCCAGGGGTCTGAAACTCTTGACTTTTGCGGTTGCGATGGTATAATAGTGAACTACACCCCTGTCGTGTGCCAGGGGTCTGAAACGCCAGATTTATCGTTATCTGGTTCTTCATTTACGAACTTACCCCCGGCAGCTGCCGGGGGTTTGAAATGAAACCTTCGTCAATTACACGGTCATTCTGATTGAACTATGCCCTTGCGCCCCTCATCCCGCCCTGGCTGTTGCCAGGGCATTTTCAACTTGCAGTTCAATGACGGATCCTTTGCGTTTGGATAAGATATTGTCGGTATCATGGATATGGAAATTACTTCTTGCCTGTGGTACAATGGACAGGAAAGAATAAAAAACCATATCTTGTTTCGTGTACGGGTATGACAAAATAATAATTGAATGAGGTGCAGGACCATGAAGAAAAAGACATCGATCCGTGAACAGCGCGAACAGCAGGCAGCCCAGGCCCGGCAGTCCCATCAGCAGAAGGATCAGGCCCGTCAGGAAGCCATTCGGATTCAAAAAGAGGCAGAAGAAGCCGCGGTGAAGGAAAAAGAGAAACAGGCTCGTCTTCGCAAACTGAATGAAAGCCTGAATCCGATTCGCCAGCGTACGCTGAGTGAGGAAAAGAAATCCTCCGCGAAGGCGGCTGGCCTGAAATCAACTTTTATGATGGGCGGGAATGATCTTCTGATGACGTCGTTCGGTCGGGGCAATGCGGCGATCCCTGAGAAAAAGGTTTCTGCCGGCACGGTGTCCGATCTGGCGGAGTCTCCGGCCTTTACGGTTACACCGGACCAGGAACTTCATTTTCTGATTGATGGGCGTGTGAAAAATGCGTCTACGGATAACCCGCTCCATCATGCGGAGGAGCAGCCGGTTAAGCGCGATGACCTGATTCACGCGCGGGAAGCTCTGGAAAAACTGTATTATGGTGAGAATTTTGAGGACAATATCCATATTCAGGCGATCTACAGCATCCTGGATGTGGAGAAGTCGCTGTCCGTTCATATCAATAACATCGTGTATATGCTCAACAATTTCCTGCGCGGATCCGAGAATGACATGATGGATCTGGTCGGAAACCTGTTTACGAATGTAACCTATGAAAAATTCCTTGCTCCCAATGAGAGAAATAAGTGGAAGTTGGAGGCTTTTAAAAAGCTCTGCAGCGCGCGGCAGTTGGGCTATCTGAATCTTGAAATCGAGCCGGCAGAACCGCCGAAGGATAAAAATGGCAAACCTGCCAGGAAGAAAATCGATCCCAATACCATCAAACTGTCAGAGGAAGAATTCTATTACATCCTGGTTGCGATCAGCCAAATGCGGCAAATGCTGGCGCACGGGGATCCGAAACAGAATATCTATCTGATTGAAGGCTTCGGAAAAGGGAATAAGATCTCTTCAGCTTTGAACAGGCTGTATCAGGACAGGATCAGGGAACTGAACAACAATTTCCTGGATAAGGCGGGGAAGAATCTGGTGATCCTGTTCAAGGCGTTTTCAGTTCATGAAAAGGAACAGAAGGCTTCTTATGTCCGGGATTATTATGATTTTACGGTTCGGAAGAGTTATAAGAATACAGGCTTCTCCATCAAACTGCTGCGGGAGCATATGACGGCGGAGATCGAGGAAGCTTTCGTTTTGCGGAATAAGAAATATGATTGCGTTCGCAGTAAGCTCTATCCCTTTGTGGATTATGCGATCTTCCGGTATTATCAGATGCATTCGGCGGAGGCGGAGGATCTGGTGGCTTCTCTGCGCGTTTCTTTCAACGAAAAGGAGAAGGATGCCGTGTACAGCCGGGAGGCTGCCCGGATCTGGCCGAAGCAGGAGATCGGGGATCTGATTATTCATCATATCCTTCCGGAGATGAGCGGCGATGTGATCAAGAATATCACGCCGGATAAGGATGTATCCGCGGATATGCTGCAGGCGGTTCAGATTTCCGCGGAAGCCACGGATTTCTCAAAGATGGTTTACATGCTGACGATGTTTATTAACGGAAAGGAGATCAATGATCTTCTGACTTCCCTGATACATCAGTTTGAGAATATCGCGGCGTTCTCTTCTGTCATGAAGAGTCAGGGCCTCCGGACCGGTTTTGCGGAGGAATTCAAGCTCTTCGGTCTCAGCGCGCAGGTCGCGGAGGAATTGCGTTCCATCAACAGCTTTGCCCGGATGACAAAAGAAGCGTCAAACGCGAAAGAGATTATGTATGTGGAAGCGTTCCGGGTATTGGGTATGAAGGGCGATGAAGATCAGCTGCTGCGGGAAGTGAAGGACATTCTTGATCCGAAGAAGAGCGGGAAGGGAACTCAGCGCCGCGGTGTTCGGAATTTCATTGCCAACAATGTGATTGAATCGGTTCGCTTCAAGTATCTGATTCGCTATGGTAATGTGAACAAGCTGAAAGGGCTGGCGCAGAGTTCGGCTGTGGTCTCCTTTGTTCTGAAGGATATTCCGGATGATCAGATTAAACGCTATTACATTGATTTGGGAGAAAACCGGGAAACGGATGTCAATGCGATGCGGGCCGATCTGACGCAGAGGCTGACCGGATTTTCATTTGAGGATATCCGGGATGTCAGGCAGAATGATAAGGGAGCCAATCAGCGGGAGCAGCAGGAGAAGCAGCAGAAGCAGGCGCTTGTTCGTCTCTATCTGACGGTGCTTTATCTGGCGTTGAAGAATCTGGTTTATATTAATAGCCGCTATTTCCTGGCGTTCCATTGCGTGGAGCGGGATCGGCTGCTTATTGATCCTGAATTCTGGAATGAAGCGCGGAAAGATGAGAATCAGCGGAATCCGGATTATGGATATATGGTCTTCGCTAAAGATTTCCTGCAGAAGTATCCGCAGAAAAAGCGGGTTGCAGCCTATCTGAAGCAGAATTTTGATAATGCGGATGAATGGTCCATCAGGACATACAGGAACAAGATTGAACATCTGGATGCGATTCGGAATGCGGATCTGTATATGTCGGATGTCAAGGAAATCCATTCCTGGTATGAACTGTATCATTATATCCTGCAGCGCAGGATCATGGATCAGTATGAATATGATTCCACCCATCCATCCAATGATAACTCCGGGAATATGATTGTATCGGAAGCGGAACTGAATCCCAGGACACTGGCGTATTTCAGCAAGGTAAAAACATATGGATCCTATTGCAAGGATTTTGTAAAAGCCCTGAATGTTCCCTTTGCCTATAATCTTCCGCGGTATAAGAATCTTTCTGTGGATGAATTGTTTGATAAAAACCGCCCGGCTGCGAAGGGGACAGGGAAGAATCTAAACAATGATGATGAGTAGGATGTCTTTGAATAACATCCTGTTTTCGCTTAGCGCCTGAAATATGGAGTTCTTCTCTGATCGTCTTAGTTTGCAGAATTGCATGTCTGCCAGATGAAAAAGATGCGGCCGAGCCGTTGCGATGGACGAAAGCCGCCTTTTTTGCCAAAAATGAAAAAAGCCCCGCTTTGCGGTTTTCAATGCCGTGATATGCTCCCTTCATGAGAGACAGTAAAAGAAAAACTGTCACATGAAGGGAGCATATCAAAGTCTGGCCGGGGGTAAAGCCGTGATTATTCGATGCTATTGAGACCGTCATACAAATCATTGAATGATTTCATTCTCTGGCATCTTCCATAAGAGAAATCCTTGTTATCGCCAAATTCGAGCAAAAAACATTTTGCCAGTTCTTCTACAGTTTGCTCCAAAGCATTATAGAACTGACGATATGCAAAATCCTGTGCGGGTGATTCTTCTGGGAATGTACTCAATATCAGCGATTCAGTCACCTGATCAAGTGGGTACATCTTGATATGCATTAGCTCGTGAATGATGACTTCTTCTATGTTTTCCTGCTTTGGATTGACTGCATTCAGCATGAGGATGGCTTTTCTGTCATCACAATCGATCTTGAAATCACCTGTTTTAGGCCATGAAGGATCGTCGACAAATTCGAGCCGAACATCCCATGAAGGGGTGAGCCGCAGCTTTTTGCAATACTTATCAAACAAGGACTGAGCTAAGGTTTTATCCATTGTCGCATCCTCCATGAGCCAACGAAATTGCCCTACAGGGTATTTCCATTATATGCTAACCTCCCCCAAACCACAATGGAAAAGTAGGTGAACTTTATGGCCGAAACCCTGCGCGAACTGGTGGTCGCGCTGTCGCTGGACTCCAGCAATTTCTCGCGCAATATGCGCTCCATCAATCAGCAGATCAAGGAAGCCGAGTCCACCTTCCGTCTGGCAGGCGCTGGCGTGGAGAATTTCGAGAAGACCGTTGCCGGTACTGAGGCGAAGCTCTCCATGCTGGGAAACAAACTGACCCAGCAGAATCGTGCTGTGGAGCAGTACAGCCGTGCGCTGGTTGCCGCCAACGATAAGTTGAAGGAAAACTACGACCGGCATAAGGATCTTCGGAATCAAAGGCCTTCTCCTCGGCAGGGAATATTATCCGAACGGAAAAATCCGCTTTGAAGGTACTCTCCGGCTGAATCAGGGATATGGTCCGAATATCCCGGAATTCGGTTCCTGGTATGATGACAGCGGCACGCTGAAATACCATGGCGAGTTCAGGATCCACAGAAGCTCCCTCGGCTATCCTTTTGTAATAATTCCTGAGAACTTCGGCGTTATGTCGAAAACGCAGCTGAAGGATCATATTTTCATGTGGGAAGACGCGAGGAAGTATTTCCGGAAGGAGGCGGAGTAAGATGCAGGAAAATCAGCATACTGGAATCAACCCAGCTGCCGTGCAGAGCAGTCTGACAAAATGGATGGAGAACCCGTTCTGGCGGGAATATTGGGAAACTGCCCCGTCCGAACGCTGCCGGGAACTGATTGCACTGGAGTTCTATTACAGCGAATATATGTCAAATGAAGCGGTGGAAGCGATGAGATCGCTGGAAGAAAGCCTGTCCCTGGAGGATTGGAAGCATTTGTATCGCTACTGCGGGATTAATCCCAGGAGAGGGTTCATCGCGAAGAGGATCAGGGAACTGGAGAATAGGTGAGATGTTATAGATATGATCAATCTGTAAGAAGAGTAAGCAATACGAGGAGGCAAGTACAATGAAAAGAAAAGCACGCTATTTGGGATCTTCATACAGAGGATTCTTAATCCACCCGTACCGATGATCATAGATTGTTTTCTGCTTTTTTAGTTTTTCCAGTTTATTTTTGGATTCGTTTGGTTTTTTATTCATGGGATTTTGATTAGAATTCACGGAGTTTTGCTTGAAAGGGGATACATTCGATATTTTTTTGTTGTCAGCAGTGAAAACCTTGGCTAAGTTCTTCTTCGTAGATTCCTGTTTTACAGGTTTTTTCACTTCGGGGAAGTTTTTCTGGATTTCGGGATCCAGCGGCATCTGCTTCGCTCTGTATTGAGAAATGCCAACAGACAGCATAGTTGATTCATGCATATATATTCGGTCACATTTCGGACATTTCTGCATCATGAGCGTTCTGAGTTTACGGGTGGTATTTTTCCAAGCGGAAACGCGTATTGTTTCGAGATTTGTTTGATCATAAGGACAATTGTTCATCTTTTGCGGGAGCGCATAGAACTCTATTTCTGTTAGGGTATCTTGCTGCTCGGCTTCGATCGAAGGTATGGATTCATGAATCTCTGTTTCAGGAGGCATCAGGGCTAGTTCCGTACTGATCTGTACTGTACCTTTACTTTCCTCATTCTTTTCTGATATTGACGATAATGATTCTTCTGATAATTCAATTTCTACCTCATATGTTGTTTCTGGTGATTTGTTTTCTTCCTTGGGAAGAACTTCTGCGATTTCTGCAATGCTATCCTTGGTTTGCTTGCTGACAATGGCATTTTGATGAATCTGAATATCAACGGCAGTGTCCTCGCTGCGGATTTCATATTTGCGTTCTGGCAATCCGTAAACATTCACAGACTGGTGACTTGTTGTAAAGGAATTCTGTTCCAGATAATCTTTCTGACCAAACATAATGGATTCGATTTCTGTGGTATGGGTCAGTTCAATTTTGCTTTCATCTGCACGCATAAGGCGTTCAAGTTTGTTAATCAGCTGAAGATTCTGGATTTTTTCAGTTCTGGCGTCCGGCATAATCACAAACAGATAATCTCTCGCGCGGCTGATGGCAACATTGATGATATTCTGTTTATTCAGGAACATGTCAGGAGACTCTGATATGGATGGGGGTGTATTGAATACAGCTATAATAATATCGCATTCATCCCCCTGGAAACCGTGGATAGTTCCGACCTGCACGGTGATTCCTTTTGCAGGTTTTATGTTTCTGCAGAGTTTATCGATCAAATCAGCTTCCGTTCGGTATGGAGCGATGACACCAATGGAGAAAGGCTTTCCTGGGTTATGTTCTGCCAGTTTTTCTGTCAGATAATGAACATACTCATAAGTAAAAATGGCTGAATAGATCTGATAGCTTGATGTTTTGTTGAGCCGTTTGGGTCGGTATATGCTTTCGTACTTGCTGACAGGAAATTTCAGGATATTCAGGGTATTGATATTAAGACAAGAATCCAGATTCAAAGGTTTCTGGCTACTTTCTGTTCTGTTGTGTTTCAACATGCCACAATAGGTGAATTTGCTGAATATATCGCCGACGGTGGGGATGCTTCTGTATTGCGTCAACAGAAGTTCCACAGGATAGGAATAAGGCCTGAGATCTGGCTTTTCTTCGAATTTCCTGAGATGAACCATTGTATAAATGTTTTCATCTTTCCAGTGATCATCGGATGTGATGGGTTCGATCTGGAAAGGATCCCCGGCGATAATAAACTCCTTTGGCTGCTTTTTGTAAAGCGGATAGATCATATTGATCAGGGGAATCATGGATGCTTCATCCATAATGATATAGTCCCATTTCAATTCGTTGAGGTATGTTCGTTTGCCATTTGAAGGCATGAAGTAATCGTAAGGGAACCTGGCAATCGTGGTGATGACAACACACTTTTCTTTGCTGAGAATATTGAAGTCTCTTTCCCGGTAAGCACCGGACCGCTCGATACGGTCGTCTCCGGTTGCTCCAAAGCGAATCAACCATTCTTTCCATTCCTGCGGATGGCATTTTTCTATGATGCGGCTCGTGATGACGTCCGCTGCTTTGTTTGTCGGGGTCAAAACCAGAATTCTGTTTGCTCCGTTTCTGCGCATGATAGGGATGATGGTTTTTTCTGCCAGATATGTTGTTTTTCCTGTGCCGGGAGGTCCGAAAACAAAGCGAATGTTCCGGCATAGTTTTTCCATCAGATTATCGTCATCATTCAACGGTAATTCATAAAATTCACGTCTCAGTTCTTCCAGCAGAAATACTGGATTCTGCACACGGATGTTAGCCTGACGTACATTTAAAAGATCGATGTCGTTGATTTGCTCAATATTTTTTATTTTGGCTCGTAATGTGTAGGATCTGACATTGACGACTTCGATGGCAACAGTTTTTTCAAATCCGGGTCCATTCAGTGTCATAGAGATATCTGCGAGATCTTCCATGCTTTGCGGTATATAACGATCCGGATGCTCCAGGAGAAGTGTCCGTGTGCTTCCTTCCTCTTTGCTGACTTTTCCGAAGTTGATGGAGAAGGTTTTTCGTGTGGCTTCGTTTTGTGCGCTGTTGATGATCTCCAGCCCAAGCAGGGTTTTAAACCATTTATAAGTATATTTGGGAGTCTGGCTGGCAATTTCCTGAAGCTTTTCCGCAGTGGCAATTTGTTGCAATGCGTCAAAGCTTTTTTTCTCTTTTCGCTTATAGATCTGTTCGTAATTTGTTGTGGGTTTGGTGAATTCATCCTCGTCATATTCTTCTTCTGTTTCATCTTCCGGGTTATCTGTTAGGACGGTGGTAATATGTCCGAGAAGATCTTCTGGCTTGTCGTTGTCTTCTTCCTGTGACGCGGGGGCGTACGCAGCTTTTTTGAAATCATCCATCAATCGCTTAAAGGTCGTGGATGGCGCTGATGTTCGTTTGTTTTCAGTTGACTTTTCCTGCGCTTCGATTTCTGGCGCTGGGGTTTCTTCGTATTCATGATCATTTGGCTGCCTGTTAATAGAATCAGAAGTATTATCTGTTTGTATTTGATTTTGTCTCTTTTGTTTGTCATGGGCATATTGCCGCATGGCTTCCTTCATCTCTTCTTTTGTGAGTCCGAATGTTTTTTCGCCATAGTCCGCAATGGCCATTTTTTCTTTTTGCCGGATGGAGAGCATGTCATCGGCCAGATCCTCATCAGATCTGAAGTCAAGGAGAGTCTCGACCGGGGATACACCGTTTTTATGGGTGTTGTAAATAGAGGATAACTCTGAGATCGTCATGGAAGTGGGGCATCTGAATCTTCCGATAGAATCCTTTAGCCAGGGAAGCGTACGAAGGTTGTACAGGAATTTTGTCTGAAAGATTTGCTCCCTGACCTGATAGTATTGATAGCGGTAGCATCCGGTCAGCTTATGTTCAAATGAATTTTTGGAATGCGCTTCTGCACTGATCTTGTTCTCTTCCGCAATTCGAACCAGTGTATCCCAGATGAAAACTGAACTTTTTTCATCTGCTGATTCTGCGAATTTCTGGAGAAGGCGGTCTATGCCCGGAATGGTTGGAACAATCCATTCGATGGAACGTGTTCCGTTTTCCCAAATTGTGTCGGGGGCAGCATATTTCTGTGCATAATACGTTACCATGGTGTGCCCATCATATACTTTATAAGCTTCCAGGATGTAAGTGGTGAGAATGGGTCCGGCTTTGGCTCCAAGAGCCAGCAGGAATTCTTTCAAATGCTCCGGCATGGCAAGATTCAGGCTATGATAGAAATCCATATCCACGACATAAGGCTTTTTCGGCTCGCTTTGAAAGACGATATCCATGCCGTCGAATGGCAGGTAAGCTTCAGAAGGTTTGACCAGCACGCCGGCGTCGTTCTGTTCATATTGATGGCAATAGAGGATGCTTTTATCTGAAATGAGTTTTATGAAATCCTGTTTTTCAGAGATAGAGCAATTGAGATAATAGGAGTAAAAATATGTAAAGTGAATATCGAACCCGCTGATCTCATCTTCTTCATAAAGCGGAAGAATTTTATGATAGATCATGTCTTTCAGGGTTGGTTTTTCGATATCCAGTGCTTTGGCAAGCTGGAGAGTTTCCTTGTGTGAGGCAAGATCAGGATGAATGGTATTGAAACCGGTGATGTTATCAGCAGGAAGGAAAAGGTTCGCCTGTTCAGATTCGTGATCTTTGATATAGGCGGCTGTTGCGATTCCGAATGAGTCACGGAAGATGGGAAGGAATCGGACGCTGTCAACTCGTTTTTTATTGGTTAGAATATACTTATAGAAGCTAAGCAGCCAGATATTGGATTGCTTAGCTGTAAAAGTATCTGTGATACGTTTGATTAACAAATCTTCGTTGATGGTATTGATTCCGATGGTGGATGTCAGATATATATAAAGAACATGGTTGGAAATTCTGCAGTTTGTGTATCCGCTGCTGAGATCGATCCAGTGGGCATTCGAATCATTTACGAGCAGTTGCAGTTGTGCTTCCGTAAAAATGCCGGTCGTTTGGGGAGTATCAGGCCAATAAGCTTTCTGACAGGAAGTATAGCCCTTTTCTGTTGGGATAACATCGTATTCCTTCAGCAGACGAATGAAGGCGCTGTAAATAGGGAGAAAGGAAATTCTTTCGCGATTGTCCATTCTGGTGAAATGATTACTGTCGTACGGAATAATATCAAATATGTTGCTGTCGACAATTCTTGTTCCAGTTCTTTCATTTTTGGGTCGGTAGCGTAGGGATCGGATGCTTTGCGTTGCTACGTTGGCCAGTTCGTTGATCAAATAGGTATTGTGAGGTGCTGCGGCTTGTATGCTTTCCCGGCTGTCTGTCAGCAGAAAAGGTGCATGAATGATGAAGTTTAATCCCGTGTATTCTTTTGTTGGAAAGAAACAGAAAGCGGAAAGCTGTCTTGGCATAAGCCGTCCTTCACGATTATGAAAGAATCCAACACAGATTTGGTTTCTGGGTCCTTTGTATTTGGAACATAACCAAAGATAATCATCCTTGATTTTTCCAGTTTGAAGATCTTTATACCGTAGTGTTATATCTTCCAGTGTGATGTCCCCTGTATGGTATGAAGTTTGCAGAAGTTTGCTGTATTGTCCTGACTCGCTGGAAGAGGTGAACGCAACATATTTCACGTTTTGCAGAAACAGTTGAGGAAAAACAAGTGATTTCAGCTTAATCAGAATATCTTCATGGGCTATTCTGGGGGGCTTTTCGGGCAAATCAAAAGGGAAAACAAAAATAGTCTCATCCGTTTTTCGCCCGGGATAATCTTTATCCAATAAAACCGGAACAAAGTATTTGATAATCTTGAAGGAAAACTGCGGATCGTAGATATGAGGGGTGGTTGTATATTGAAAAACTGCCTTGAATCCGGCACCGAATTTGCCGATAGTAGCTTTATCGTATTTATTGGAGTTATAGATGGATGCAATGGAATTAACGTCACCCAGCTGCCCGTTTTGCCGATCTATATCTTCATCTTTGACGCTGGAAACAGAGAAATGCCGGTTACCGTTGTGCCGAAAAACAAGCTGATTGTATTGCAGCTCAAAAGTAACAGAAGTTGCTCCGGCATCGTCGGCATTCTGCAGCAGTTCATATATAAAATGTGCCTGATCGGAATATTTATCGATGACGCTGGTCCAAACGCCATGAGTAGAGGGTTTGTCCAGTATTTTCGCGCTTTCAAGCCGATCCTGATATAATTCTTCAAAGTATCTTCTGGTTTCGCTGTTCATTTTTTCCTCCGTTGTCTGGAAAGAAAGACATTTCTTCAAATATTTCGCTGTTTGCATTCTTCATTCCTGCCTGATTCATCGCGCGGATTTGCTGATAGTTATTTGTCTGTAATGCCTTTCCTTTGCAGCAATCAAAAACGGGCCATCTGACAATATTGTGAATATCAATTTTTGTTTGTACTTCGGATGGTTGTATGTTATACTTTTCAGGTCAAACAATTGATAACCGCACAATCTTGTTTCATGGAGGATCACCTATGGCGATCAGCTACAACAAACTCTGGAAACTGCTTATTGATAAAGGCATGCTGAAGAAGGACCTGCGCACAGCCGCAGGCTTAAGCACGAATGTCATAGCGAAGATGGGAAAGAATCAGGATGTTTCCACAGAGGTATTGCGGAAGATCTGCAAGACGCTTCACTGTGATCTTTCTGATATTGTTGAATTTATCGATGAAGAAAAGGCCTGACGGTCAGGCGGCGGAGGGACAACATGGCAGATTATGCTCCCGGCATGCGGGTCATCATTCGGGATGAAGAATGGATGATCAAAAAAAGTGATAAAAACTCTTATGGCAACAGCACCTTGCAGTGCATTGGCATTACGCCGCTTGTGAAAGATAAAACGGCTTATTTCCTGAGCGATCTGGAGAAAATCGAGGTGGTCGATCCGGCACAGACGAAAATCGTTCCGGATGATTCGGCGCATTTTGACCGGTCCAGGCTCTATCTGGAAAGTCAGTGGCGGCAGATCGTTCCGACGGATACGAAGCTGCATATCGGCCATAAAGCGGTCATGAATGTGCTGAGGTATCAGCTGGAGCCGGCGCAGAGCAGCCTGAAGCGGCCAAAACAGCGGATCCTGATCGCGGATGCTGTGGGCTTGGGAAAAACGCTGGAGGCCGGCATCCTGATGAGTGAACTGATTGCCCGGGGCAAGGGCCAGCGGATTCTGGTGGTAACGGTCAAATCCATGATGGCCCAGTTCCAGAAGGAAATGTGGGAGCGCTTCACGATTCCGCTCATCAGCCTGGATTCCTCCCGGATTCAGGCGATCCGCCGGGAGATGCCCGTAAATCATAACCCGTTCCATTATTACGATAAGACCATTGTTTCCGTGGATACGATCAAGCGGGATATTGAATACAGGACGCATCTGGAGAATGCCCGCTGGGATATCATCGTGATCGATGAAGCGCATAATGTCGCCCGCCGTGGTGAGCACGTGGCGCAGCGGGCAAAGCTGGCCAGCCTCCTGTCAACGCGCAGCGATACGCTGATCATGCTTTCCGCGACGCCGCATGATGGCAGCGCCAAATCCTTTGCCAGCCTGATGAACATGCTGGATCCCACCGCGATTCCGGATCCGGATAATTATACCGAGCAGGATATCAAGGACAGCGGCGACGATATCAAAGGCCTCTTCGTTCGCCGGTTCAAGAAGGATATTCAGGATCAGACGGGCGGAAAATTCATGGAGCGCCATGTCAGCAAGGAAGAGTGCGACGCCAGCCTCATGGAAGAAACAGCCATCAATGATTTTGCGGAGTTGGAGAAACGCCTGATCGGCGACAGTGGAAGCCAGCTGAAAACCATGGTGCTCAAAAAAGCGCTGTTCTCCAGCCCGGCCGCCTGTATTGTCAGTGTGAAAAACCGACTGAAGAGACTGCAGGATGATCTTTCTGAGGAGGCTCACCGGGAAAAGACCGCGCTGGAAGAGCTCCTGACTTCCCTGGAGAGAATCCGGCCGGAGGATTTCAGCCGCTATGTCCGCCTGAAGGAACTGCTGAAGGATCGGGCCTATGCCTGGGATTCGAAGAACAAGGATGACCGCCTGGTGATCTTCACGGAGCGGATCGAGACCATGCGCTGGCTGAAGGAGCATCTGCAGCAGGATCTTTCGCTCCCGGAGAAGGCCATTCAGGATCTTCACGGCGGCATGAGCGATCTGGAGCAGCAGCGCATTGTGGAGGAATTCGGCCGCAGTGAGTCGCCGATCCGGATTCTGGTGGCCAGCGATGTGGCCAGCGAAGGATTGAATCTGCATTACCGTTCCCATCGCATGATCCATTTTGATATCCCCTGGTCCCTGATGGTTTTCCAGCAGCGCAACGGCCGCATCGACCGCTATGGTCAGGAGAAGGAACCGGATATCCGCTACATGGTGATCCGGACGAAGAATGAGAAGATCCGCGGTGATATCCGGATCCTGGAGGTCCTGATCCGCAAGGAGGAACAGGCCAATAAAAACATCGGGGATCCGGCTCTGCTGATGCATGTCTATGATACCGAAGCGGAAGAGAAGATCACCGCAGAAGCCATGCAGAAGGGCGACGCAGATGCTTTCGATCAGCTGCTGGCGGTGGATGAAGATGTCGATATCTTCAGTCTCCTGGATACAGATGACGGGACGCAGACACCGGTGGAGAAGGAAAACACCGTCGAGATTGCGGAAGACAGGACAATGATGTCCGATCTGGAATATCTGCAGGAAACCATGAAATACCTGAGCCAGACCAAAGCCTATGATGTGACGCCGCTGACGCAGACAACCGGTTTGGAAATCGCTGTCACGGAGGAGATGAGGCGACGCTGGCGGCATGTCCTGCCGTCGGAAGCGATCCCGGAGGACGGCTATCTTCGCCTGAGCCCGGACCGGGATTTCTGCGCCCGGGAAAATACGCGCAGCCTGCAGAATGCCCTGTCGGAGAAAGCCTGGCCCAGCGTTCATTATCTCTGGAAGCAGCATCCGATCATGCAGTGGGCCAATGACAAAGCCGGTCAGTTCTTCGGCCGTCAGGAGGCGCCGCTGATTACGCTGCAGCAGGGCCTGGATGCCGATGAGCAGCTCTTTGTGATCTCCAGTATGATTCCGAATCGCCGCGGTACGCCACTGGTGGATGAATGGTTTGTGATGCGGTTTGTGGGCGATCAGTTCGACAGGCTGCTGACCATGGCAGAGTTCATGGATCGGACGCATTTTGATCAACGGACCATGCCGAATCAGGGGAGACGGCAGGAGGAGGATCAGAAAAGGGCGGAGGCGCTTCTGCCGGAGGTGATCCGCCGGGCCATTACCGTTACGAATAAGAAGTATGAAGCATATAAGGAATTCTCCGGGAATCTGTATTATCCGGAACTGGAAAAACTGGATCGCCTGCGGGAGAAGCATCATGATCATATCAAGGAGAAATATGAGCAGCTGAGCTTCGCCGGCAAGGAACGCCGCAGAGAGCAGGAAGAACGGCATATAGAGGAAATGTTCAGGGAATTCTATACCTGGGTGGAAGACAGTATGGAAATCCAGAATCATCCGTATATCCGCGTGATCGCGGTCTTTCAGGGGGTGAGAGCATGAGCATGGACATGAACGGAATCAATAATCAGAATGAATATTATACCAATCATTATTTCGCTTCCGTTTTTGAGGAGAATGCGCAGGATACCCTGAAACGCTGGCGGGAGGAAGCGGTTGCCTCCGGGGATAAAACGCCCTGGCAGAAAATCAACGCAATTTCCAAGTCCTATTATATAGTCCGGGATCAGTCTGCCCGTTTCCGGGGCAATGATCAGGTGAAGCCTTTTGTGGATCGCCTCCTGCGGGAACTGCTCCCGGCGCTGGGTTATCCTTATACCGATACCAGTGAAAAGCACATTGAGATCGGGGAGGGACTGGTGCTTCCGGTATCGCTGGAAATGGCGAAGGCCAACGGCGCGCCGCTTTTGTGGGTTGTTCCGGTGAATGATACAGATCCGGATCTGGATATCCTGGCCTGCAAGCCGTTCTGTGAAAACGCCCAGGAAAATGAAGCGATGGCTTCCGCGATTCTCTTTGATCAGGAGGAGCCGCCCCGATGGGTGCTCTTTGCCGGTCTGCATGAAATGGCCCTGATCGATCGGAATAAGTGGAATGAGAAACGTTATCTGGAGTTCGATCTGGATGATATCTTCTCCCGGAAGGAAGAGACAACCCTGCAGGCCATGGCCGTGCTGCTCCATCGGGAGAGCATCTGCCCGAAGGACGGCGCCTGCCTCCTGGATCAGCTGGATGATAACAGCCATAAGCATGCGTCGGAAGTCTCCGTGGATCTGAAGTATGCTCTGCGGGAGTGCATTGAGCTCCTGGGCAATGAAGTGATCCGGGATATGCGGGAGCGTCAGCATGTCGGCGTTTTCGGCAAGGAACTGGCGGATGATCTGACGCTGCAGTGCCTCCGGTATATGTATCGGATCCTGTTCATGCTCTTTATCGAGGCGAAGCCGGAGCTGGGCTATGCCCCGATGAAGGCCATGGCCTATGCGTCCGGGTATTCCTTCGACAGTCTGCGGGATATCGCGGAAACTGCCCGGGGTGACAGCGACATGGAGCTGGACGGAACCTATCTGAAGGAATCCCTGGATCTGCTGTTCAGATTGATCTACAACGGGTATCCGGAAAAGCGGCCGGAGGAGCCGGAAGAATCCCTCCAGGGTGTTTTCCGGATCGAGCCGCTGAAGGCGCATATCTTTGATCCGGAGCGGACGGCTCTGATCGAGCGGGCAAAGCTTCGCAATTCTGTTGTGGTCCGGATCATTGACCTGATGAGCATGACCCGCGGAAAGAAGGGAAAGCGCCGGGGAAGGATTTCCTACAGCAATCTGGGCATCAACCAGCTGGGCAGTGTATATGAGGCTCTGCTGAGCTATCGCGGTTTCTTTGCGGAGGAGGATCTCTATGAGGTCAAACGCAAGGGTGATAAGGTGGATGACCTGGATGTCGGATATTTCATCACGGAGGCGGAGCTGTCCCAGTATGATGAGGATGAGCGTGTCCGTGAGGATGAAACCAATCCGGCCTCTCCGCTGCGGGTGCATGAGAAGGGAAAATTCATCTACCGTCTGGCCGGGCGGGAGCGGGAGAAGTCCGCTTCTTACTATACCCCGGAAGTGCTGACGAAGTGCCTGGTCAAGTATGCCCTGAAGGAACTGCTGGAGGGGAAAACAGCCGATGAGATTCTGGAGCTGACGGTCTGCGAACCGGCGATGGGTTCCGCGGCCTTCCTGAATGAAGCGACCTCCCAGCTGGCGGAGGCCTACCTGTCCGCGAAGGAAAAAGAGCTGAAGAAAACTGTTCCGCATGATCAGCGGGTGCGGGAACTGCAGAAGATCAAAATGTATATTGCCGACCGGAATGTCTATGGCATCGACCTGAATCCGGTGGCGGTGGAGCTGGCAGAGGTTTCCCTCTGGCTGAACTCGATCTATGAAGGCGGATATGTCCCGTGGTTCCGCACGCAGATCAATAACGGCAACAGCCTGATCGGAGCGAGAAGGCAGTGCTATAACGTGAAGCAGCTGTCCGCGGAAAAGGGCGCGATGATCTGGTATAACAACGCGCCGGATCGGGTGGAACCCGGTCAGAAGCGGAAGTTCGGAACACAGGTATACCATTTCTTAGTCGGGGATCCCGGGATGTGCAACTATACCGATAAGGTGATTAAATCCCTGGAGCCGGAAAAAATCAATACTCTGAAAAAGAAAGTGGCCAGTTTCTGCCGGCCGCTGGCAGCGGATGAACTGGATTATGTGCTGGAACTGTCCGCGACGATTGATAATCTGTGGGACGCGCATATTGAATCCCGGAGAGATATCGGGGAGAAAACGACGGATCCGCTGTCTGTCTGGGGCCAGCCGGAAGACGTGGTGCATCGGCCGATGACCATCCGGGAAAAAGATAAGATCTATGAAGAACTGTATCAGAGTATCGGTGCGGAGAATGCCAGCCCGTATGCCCGCCTGAAAGCGGTCATGGATTACTGGTGCTCCCTCTGGTTCTGGCCGATTGACAAGGCGGATGATTTCCCATCCCGGCAGGAGTATCTGTTCCAGGTACAGATGATGCTGGGCATGGACGTGGTTCGGGTCCGGGGGGACAAGAAGAACGCCGGGCAGCTGTCGATCTTTGATATGGATGAGATGCTGGACGGGTTTGTCCAGGAAATGGTCGGAAAGTATGATCGGTTTGGCGCGGTGAATCTGGATCAGCTGAGGAATGATTTTGCCCAGCTGAGGATTGCGAATGAGATTGCGCAGGGGCAGCATTTCTTCCATTGGGAACTGGAGTTTGCGGATGTGTTCAAAGAACGGGGTGGGTTTGATCTGATTGTGGGAAATCCGCCGTGGATAAAGATTCAGTGGAGTGAAGGCAATGTTTTGGGGGATAAAGATCCATTACTTGCAATAAAAGATTATACGGCAGCCCAGACAGTTCAAATGAGAGAATCATTACTTGCTATTCAAACTGTAAGAGAATTGTATTATGGCGAATATGAGAGCATTGCAGGACAGTTGTGTTATCTGAATGCTATTTCAAATTATCCTGATCTTCGAGGACAACAGACAAATTTATATAAATGTTTTCTTCCTCAGTCATGGGAATATGGAAATGAGAGCGGCTATGCCGCTTTCGTACACCCTGAGGGAGTCTTTGACGATCCTCAGGGTGGTGCACTTCGGCGAAGAATTTATACGAAGCTTCGCAAACATTTCATGTTTGCGAATGAGTTGAAATTATTCGCCGAAGTGCACCACCATACAACATTCAGTTTGAATGTGTATGGTGGTCCACTGATGGCGTCTTTCGACACCATCAGTAATCTCTACGAGGTTGGAACGATAGAAGAATGCTATGAGAGTGATGCTAGTTTACCTGTTCCTGGCATCAAAGATGAAAATGGATGGTGCACAAAAGGGCATCCGTTTAGGATTATTCATGTAAAAGAACCTCAATTGCGGGTGTTTGCTAAAATATTTGAAGGAAGTAAGGAATGGAAAGGGACCATGCTTCCAACGATACACGATAATTCGCAGATGGAAGTTCTTTCTTGTTTTGCTTCCTGTAAAAAATACGTTTCAGATTTGGAACAAGTGATAAATACATCGAAGATGTGGGACGAAACAAATTCCCAAAAAGCTGGGATATTGAATGCTGAGATAGCTTATCCTCGAAAGCTTTCAGATATGATATTTGTCGGGGCATATTGTGGATTGGCTAATCCTCTGTACCAAACGGTTAGGAGAAAGTATAAGAATAACAGCGATTATGATGAAATTGACCTAACCACCATATCGGAGACATATCTTCCCAGAAATAAATATAGCATAGATTGTGATAGGTCAACGTTCGAAAGGAAAATACCCAATACACCCTGGGGGAAAAAGTTTAATAGTGTATATATGCTTGTTAGCAGAGAATTTGTTGGAACTATGTCTGAAAGAACACTTGCTTCATGCATTTTGCCTCCTCAGTCGACATTTCTTTGTACGCTATTTGGCTTATCAATGCAGGATATGAGACAAATGGTTGTATTGTGCGGTTGTGAATGCAGTTTGCCATTTGATTATTTGGTCAAGTTGCTTGGTAAGAACCATGTGGGATATGGAACAAAGAAGCTTTTCCCATTGCTAGATCCTGATGAAAACTTGAAGATAATGGATAGAATACTATTGTTAAATTGCCTCAATACATATTATTCTCAGTTATGGAAGGATTGTTATAGAGAAGAGTTTAAAATGGATTCGTGGTCTAAAGATGATTCACGACTAAGACGGGAAGTTTTTTTTGAATTGACAGAAGAATGGACTTGGAATACTCCAATTAGAACTGATTTTGAAAGACGACAAGCACTTGTTGAGCTTGATGTGCTGACTGCAATTGCTCTTGGTATGACATTGGAACAATTGAAAACGATATATCGTATTCAGTTTCCTGTGTTACAAAGTTATGAAGCAGGAACCTGGTATGATGCAAATGGTCGCATTATTTATACAAATAATCGTGGACATTTGGGAGTTGGCTTTGATCGTACGATATTTGAAAAACCCGATATGATATATCCTGCCGAGAGTAGACCTGCATATTGGAACGGCATTATGAAGGATGCACCTGCTGGCTATGTTTTCGAACGGACGATTATGGATGATACCCAGCCTGGGGGGCCGGTGGAACGGACGATTCGGTATTATGCGCCGTTTGATCGCTGCGATCGTGAAAAGGATTATGAGACTGCTTGGGAATTTTTCAGCAAGGAGGCTCAGAAATGATTGATCAGATTAATAATGAGAAACGGTATCGTATTAATACAGTAAGAAAACCGAAGGGTCACATATGCAACCAGTATAGGGATATGTCGCAGCAGACACACTTGCTTATTGGCGGAACGACAGGGAGCGGCAAGAGTGTTGTAATCAATGGAATTATTCATTCTATTCTGGTGGAGAAAAGCTTTTTTGAAGCATGTCTGATTCTGATCGATCCCAAACGGGTGGAATTATCACAATGGAAAACAACCGCGAACTGTATTTACTATGCCAGTGATCTGGCTCAGATTCTGGAAGCATTGCAGTTGGCGATTGATATGATTGAACGTCGCTACAGACTCATGCAGGAAAAAGAAGAGAAGGTTTGGCATGGTTCGGAGATATATGTGATTATTGATGAGCTTGCGGATATTATGACGACGATGAGAAAGAAAGCAATGCCGAAGATCCAGAGAATCTGTCAGATCGGGCGGGCCGCGAAAGTACATGTGATCGCTGCAACGCAGTGCCCCATCTCAGACGTGATTCCGACGGCAATCAAAGTGAACTTTGACGCATTGTTGGGGTTGCATACCCGGTCAGCTCAGGACAGCAGGAATATAATTGGAATGAGTGGCTGTGAAGACCTCCCGAGATACGGGAAAGGATATTATATAAAACCGGAAGGGAAGTATTTGATTGATCTGCCACAGATTCCTGATGAGGAATTGGGGTTGATAATCCAGTACTGGTCGGATCCAAAGGTATATAAACTTTCATAAGAGAAGATTCTCTTAATTCTCATGATTTTCGTGATAATCTAAGAGCATTTAAGAGAATAAATTGAGGCACAAACATAAGGAAAAGCAAGGAATTTCGGGCTATGATGGATAAACATGATACTCTTAATGCTCTTAAAATCGTTTTGAATAAAGAGTAAGTTTAAGAGAATAAAACGATATGTGTCCCCAGGCTGGGGACGAATCTGGAGTAAGAAACCTGGAGGTACGATAATTCTCGAAGTCCATAAAGTGCGGAGGTAGACCATGATCCCATACGATCGACTGATCGGTTTCGTGAGTGTTATACAATTGAGATACTGTTTTTAGGACATTCCACTTGACGAAAGACTTGACGAAAGATTGGATTCACTTGACGAAAGACTTGACGAAAGATCTGATTCACTTGACGAAAGTAAGTTTGCAGTTGCGATTTGTTGAGTTGTTACACTATTTGGAGGCAAAAATGACGGAAAAAGAGATTTTGGATATCTTGGAATATGGTGAGCATATTCATCTTGAATGTAAAAAAGCAGAGGCTAAATTACCCAATTCCGTATGGGAAACATATTCGTCTTTTGCTAATACAGATGGCGGAATTATTCTGTTTGGCGTCGAGGAGCATATAAAAGAGACTAATTTCAATCGTCGCTTTGAATTTCATTCAATAAACAATCCGGATCAGAGGACAAAAGATTTCTGGAATACAATTAATAGTGCAAAAGTAAGTGCCAATATACTTGTCGATTCAGATGTTGGCACATGTAAAGTAATGGGCGAATTAATTATGTGGATTAATGTGCCGCGTGCAAAGTATCTGCAGAGGCCTGTTTATTTGAATGAAAATCCAATAAAAGGCAGTTACAAACGAAATCATGAAGGGGATTATCATTGCACAGAAGATGAAGTTAAGGCCATGCTTCGTGATGCAAATGACGCAGGCAGTGATGGGACAATACTAGATGGATATACAATGGAAGACATAGATCAAAATGCTTTGCGTTCTTACAGAATTGAATTTGAGCATCATAATCCTGATCATGTCTGGAATAGATTGGATGATCTTGAATTCCTCCAGAAAATGGGGGGATATATTAGAGATAGATCAACGGGGAAAAAATGGCTTACAGCAGCGGGATTGTTGATGTTTGGTACAGGAGAAGCGATTCGTGAACGATTTTCTAATATTCGAATGGATTATATTGATCAAAGCAATCTTCTGCCGGGTAGCAGATGGAGCGATCGAATAACTTATGATGGCATGTGGGAAAACAATCTATATAATTTTATGAGACAAGTGATGCCAAAGCTTGTTTCGGGTTTAAAAAGGCCTTTTCGTTTAGAAGGGATGTATCGGGTTGATGATACGCCAGTTCATAAGGCTATTCGTGAAGCCGTAGTAAATATGATGATTCATAGTGATTATATGATTACAGGCGTTCTGAAAATCGTAAAAATGGACAATGGTTTTATATTTTCAAATCCTGGCAATCTAAAACTACCAGTACAAGATATTTATGAAGGAGGCCATTCTGTCGCCAGAAACCCTCATATTCAAACTCTATTTCGCATGATAGGCGCTGGAGATAATATTGGATCAGGATTTCCAACGATTTTAGATGCATGGGGAGAAGAAAACTGGCGAAAACCCGATTTGTATGAAGATTCAGATCTGAGGCAGGTGGAATTGAAATTATGGATGGTTTCTCTCATGCCCCCGGAATGTAGTGAACATCTTCATGCCCTTTATGGCACCTTGTATACTCATCTTAACAACAATGAACAAATAATACTTGCTACGGCTTATCTTGAAGGTGCAGTTACAAATTCTCGTTTGCAATCCATTCTGAATCTTCATAGTACAGAAATTGGTCGTATTCTGGCAGGATTAGTAGAACGTAATCTGATAAACATTGAAAGAAAAGGACGATGGTCAAGCTATCAAATAAATGAAGATTATAAGATGCCTCCTGAGCAGATAGATATATCAGAATTTACGATAGGGGATGAAGTGTTTAATTCTGAATCGGAACGCATCATATATGAATATGCACGAGAGAATGGTTTTATTACTACTGCGCAGGTGCTGCAGATAACAAGGATTAATACAAGACAAGGAGCTTCTCTTGCGCTAAACAAATTGATTAACAGGAATCTGCTTCGAAAAACGGGAAAGGGAAGGTCGACGATCTATGAATTAGTGAAGTGATTCCTGTTATACTCGTAAATATTCTTGATTTTAAGAAGATTTACGAGGGTTTATGAGAATAATCGTTTAGTGATTTTTATTGTACAATGGAGGAGAGTCGATGATCCCATCTGTATTGGCATCCCGGTTCCGGGAAGGGTTGAAAGATTATATGGAGACGTCGTATCCGATCACGTCTCCGATCTTTCAGGACAGTCTGCATCGCTTTCTGGAGAAGGAAGATGCTTTCTTTCATGAGCCGTTTATCTCGGTGCGGCTGCCTTTCCGGGTGGCGGAGCATGGGAATGAACGGTTTGCGGCGATTCATTCTGCTTATTCCCCTTATGTGCATCAGAACAGGGCGTTTGACCGGCTGGTTGGAGAGGATCCGCAGTCCACGCTGGTGGCGACGGGGACTGGTTCCGGTAAAACGGAGTGTTTCCTGTATCCGATTCTGGAATACTGCTATCATCATCGGTCTGAGAAAGGAATCAAGGCCCTGATCATTTATCCCATGAATGCCCTGGCATCCGATCAGGCGATCCGGATGGCCAAGGAGATCTGGAAATCTCCGGAGCTCAGAGGGAATGTGACGGCCGGTATGTTCGTTGGCGGAATCAGCAGCGCGGATACGAAAGGCATGTCCAAAGAGATGGTCATTACGGATCATCAGACGCTGCTGGAGAATCCGCCGGATATCCTGATGACGAACTATAAGATGCTGGATTACCTGATGGTGCAGCCGAAGAATGCCGCACTGTGGGCAACTAATGATAATCCGGATACCCTGCGTTTTGTGATCGTCGATGAACTGCATACCTTTGACGGAGCCCAGGGGACGGACCTGGCCTGCCTGGTGCGCCGGCTGAAGAGCCGCCTGAAAATCCAGCCCGGTTATCTCTGCTGTGTCGGGACATCGGCAACGATGGGCGGCCCGGAAAGCAAGGCGGCCATGCTGGGATACGCGCAGCGCATTTTCGGGGAGCCCTTTGAGGAGGATTCCATCATTACGGAAGACCGCCTGACCTCCCATGAATTCCTGTATGGGAAAGAGATTTCCAGCTTCAGGGTGCCGGAAAGGGCGGATGCTGATCAGCTGCGCCGTCTGGCGGAGACAGAGCAGGAAGAGGAGTATCTGCGGTATGCGGTTTCCTGCTGGTTCGAAGAGGAGAAACACATGGCGGATCCGCTGTCCAAAGAGGGCCGGATCGAGCTGGCGGACAGGTTGATGGGGCATTCCTTTTTCCAGAGCATGATCGGCATCATGGGCAGCCGGATTATGCAGCCGGCGGAGCTGTGCGATGAGCTCAGCAAAGTCTATGATGTCATGCAGGGAGAGACGGGCAAGGCCTTGCTGGATTCCCTGCTGGCCCTGATTTCCCATGCGCGGATCCGGGATATGCTGGGGAATGTCCGGCCCTTCCTGCAGGTGCAGGTGCAGCTCTGGATGCGGGAACTGACCCGGATGCGGGCGAAGATCGATAAGGAATACGCGGAGCTGGCCCTGGACCGGGATCTGAATCAGACCCTGGCGGACAGGCATCAGCATTATCTGCCGGTGGTGAACTGCCACGACTGCGGAGCGACCGGATGGACCGGGATTATCGATGAGGTCGGGCAGCTGGGGGTTAAGGATACCAAGGTTTTCAACAATAAATATTTCTCCGGGGATAAGCAGATCCGGATGGCTTTCCCGCGCAGAGCGGGAGAAGCGGGAACCCTTTCCATGATCAGGGCCCGGCTGTGCCCGGAGTGCAAGTATGCGCAGGTGGACAAGGACGAAGAGAAATGCTCCGCCTGC
Organism: uncultured Clostridia bacterium; assembly: GCA_947166385.1. GTDB lineage: Bacteria > Bacillota > Clostridia > Christensenellales > Aristaeellaceae > Aristaeella. The sequence continues at coordinate 27,501 of CAMVEB010000025.1, forward strand.
GGCCATGAAACGATTCCGATCTGGCTGGTCAATCCCGAGGCGGAGGGCAGGTCAAAATCCTATATCTGCCCTTTCTGCGGCGGCAAGAACAGCCTGATCATGCTGGGCCTGCGGACAGCCACGGCCATCAGCGCGGGTATCAGCCAGGTATACGGAACCCGTTTCAATGATGATAAGAAGCTCCTGGCCTTTAATGACAATGTGCAGGATGCCTCCCACCGTGCGGCGTTCTTCAACGCCCGGACCTGGCGGTTCGTACTGCGCACGGCGATGCAGCATTTCGTAAAGGACGGCGGGGAAGGGCTGTCCATCGCGTCCTTTGGCCAGGAGATGAACGAATACTGGCTGAAGAAACTGGGCGAGGAAGCCTGGGTGGATGCGTTTATCCCGCATGATATGGCTGGTGACAGATGCTACGAAAACCTGCAGAAAACCGGTCATTTCCAGGATGAGGCGGCGAAGAGGAACCTGATCCGCCAGCTGCGGCAGCGGGTTTTGCTGGAGACGATCCTGGAGTACGGTATCAGCAGCCGGATCGGCCGGACGCTGGAGAAAAACGCTTCCTCGATGATCTCGCCGGATATGGCGTCAGTGAGTGCCGTGGCGAAAAACGCACTGCCCCGGCTGGAGAATGAGGCAGGCATCCGGGAGATCGATGAACCGATGTTGATGCGGTATCTGCTGATCATGCTCTGGCATCTGCGGGTTCAGGGCGCCTTTGCGCTGGAGGAATATAAAGCGTATGTCGCGGAAGGCGCCAATCCGTTTACGTTGATTCGGTCCCGGCCCTGGATGTCCAGCGCGCTTTATAAGTCCCCGAAGTTCCCGGCGAATACCTTTAGCGGGAATTTTGAAGAGCTGAGTGCGGAATGCTGGTATGTGAAGAAGTTCAGCCATCTGATCGGCAAAACGCCCCTGGAGTGTCCGGGAATCAGGACAGCGGTAGAAATTCTGCTGGAGGAGCTGGAAAAGCAGGATGTGCTGAAGCGGATGGCCGGTCCGAAAGGATCGGTGGCCTTTGGCCTGACACCGGATCTTTTCAGGGTGACGACGAAGGTTTCGTCGGTGCGCTGTGATCTGTGCGGGCAGATCCTGAATGTGGAATCGGATCAGCAGGAGGCCTGGAACGGAGCGGTCTGTACCCGGGAAGGGTGTATGGGTCATTTCCGTCCGACGGAGAATCAGCCATCCTGTTTCGCTGCCCTGTACGACAATGGGGACCTGGTGCGGATTCATGCCAGGGAGCATACCGGCCTGCTGGAGAGGGGAGACCGGGAGCAGCTGGAAACCGAGTTCAAGCATAAGGAAGCGGATCACAGGCCCTGGGATCCGAATCTGCTCAGCTGTACGCCGACGCTGGAGATGGGTATCGATATCGGGGATCTGTCCACGGTGGTGCTGTGTTCCGTGCCCCCGTCCCAGGCGAATTATGTGCAGCGGATCGGCCGCGCCGGACGGACGGACGGCAACGCGATGACCGTCACGGTCGCCTCTTCCAAGGAGCATGATCTGTATTTCTATCAGGAGCCGATGGATATGATCGCGGGGCAGGTGGATCCGCCCGGGATCTTCCTGGATGCGTCCGCGGTGCTGGAACGTCAGTTTGTCGCTTTCTGTTTTGATAACTGGGTTCGCAGCGGCGTGCCGGAATCTGCGGTGCCGGTCCAGCTGGAGCCGATTCTGAACAAGTATAATCCGAAGGTGAAGACGAAGGTCGGATTCCCGTTCAATTTCCTGGATTATACGAAATCTCATCTTTCCTCCATGATCCGGATGTTCAAGGGCATGTTCAATGAAGGAGAAGTGAATGAGGAGACCCTGAAGCGGATGGAGGAATTCGCCAGGGGCAAGGGCGAAGCCGATATGACGGCAAAGATCACGACGGCCTTCAAACTGCAGTATGATGAGCGCCAGGCTTTGCGGAACGATATCACGAAACTGAACGCGGCGATCAAGAGCCTGAAGGAAAAGCCGAAGGATGCTTCCTTTGACGAAAAGATGACGGATCTGGAGCAGGAGCGGGACGGTCTTTCCGCGGTGGTCCGGAAGATCAATGATAAGAATACCTATGAGTTCCTGTCTGAGGAAGGAATGCTGCCGAACTACGCGTTCCCGGAGTCTGGGGTGAATCTGAAGGCTATCCTGACCCGGAAAGTGACGACGGAAGAGGAAAACGGGGAAAGAAAGGTTTCTTACGAGAAGTATACGAAGGAATACAGCCGCGCGGCGGCATCCGCGATCACGGAATTCGCGCCGGACAACAGCTTCTATGCCAACGGTCACAAGCTGGTGATCGACCAGGTGGATGTGAACAACGAGGAGGAAGCGGAGCGCTGGCGGTTCTGTCCGGACTGCAATCATATGGCGCTGGATTCGACCCTGAAGAATGTGGCGTCCTGTCCGAACTGCGGCTCGGTGGGCTGGGCGGATCAGGGCCAGGTGCGGACGATGCGCCGGGTTCGGACGGTCTATGCGAATATGCCTTACGAGTCCAGCCGGACCGGTGATGAGAGCGACAACCGGACGATCCGCTATTATTCCAATCAGATGCTGGTGGATATCAAAGAAGACGATGTGGAATGCAGCTATCAGTCGGTGAGCGGGAACACACCGTTTGGCTTTGAATATGTCCGGAAAGCCACCATGCGGGAGATCAATTTCGGCGAGAGCGATAATATCGGGGCCAGGCTGGCCATCGCCGGCAGGGAGGAAGTCAGGAAAGGGTTTGTGATCTGCAAGTACTGCGGAAAGATTCAGCGCAGAACTGCGAACGCGAAACCGAATCATTCCAGCGTCTGCCGGGCGAATACCCAGAATCTGAAGGATCCCTATGAGGAATGCATGTTCCTGTATCGGGAGTTCCCGTCGGAGGCGATCCGGATTCTGATGCCGTCCACGACGCTCGATTCCAATACGAAAAAGATGGAATCCTTCGCGGCGGCTATCATGCTGGGGCTGAAGAAGCGGTTTAACAATGTGGATCATCTGCGCTTCTGCGTGATGGACGCGCCGGTCCCGGAGGGCGGCTTCCGCAAACAGTATATGGTGATCTATGACAGTGTGCCCGGCGGAACGGGATATCTGAAGCAGCTGGTATCCACGCCGGATGCTTTGATGGATGTTTTCCGGCTTTCCCTGGACGCAATGGAAAAGTGCTCCTGCGCGCTGGATGAGAAGAAGGACGGTTGTTATCATTGTCTGTATGGTTACAGGCTGAGCAATCAGATCAACAATATTTCCCGGAAAACAGCGGTGGAACTGCTGCGGAAGATTCTGGATCAGAAGCTGGAGAAGAACAAGAGTGTTTCCAGCATTGTGATCAACACGAATTTCGACAGTGAGCTGGAAAAACGTTTCATTGAGGCGGTATCACAGAGTTCCCGGCCGGGGATGCCGGTGACTATAACCAAGACCAGCGTGAACGGCAAGGAAGGATACTTCCTGGAGATCGGGGACTGCAACTGGGAAATCGAGCCGCAGGTGGATTTTGACAGTGCCATGGGGAATCCTGTTCCTTCCCGGCCGGACTTTGTCTTCTGGCCGAAAACGAAAGGATCAAAACAACGGACGGTGGTTGTGTTTACGGACGGATTCACGTATCATGGAGATAAGGTGGATGTGGATTCGAACAAGCGTCTGGCCATCCGGGATGTTTTCGGGTATCCGGTCTGGTCCATTACCTGGAAGGATGTGCAGGAACGCCTGTCCAGCTCGTCGCTTGCGTTTGCCTCCGGGGCGCTGGATGCTTCCGCGATGGCCGGTGCGAAGGATTTTGAACGGATTCTGCAGAAACGGCATGAACCGGACTGGAAGATCCGGAATCTGTCCTCTTTTGATCTGCTGATCCGCTATCTGGGGGATCCGCAGGCGGATCTTCATTTTGAGAATTATGCGGCGGCTCTGTCGGTGGGCATACTGGATCTGGCAACCAGCGCCCGGGAAGCGTCCTTCGCGGAATGGAACCGTGGTTTCGATGCATACAGCTGTATGCACGAATCCGAGGAAAAGCCGAAATACCGGGAAACGATCTTCGGAACCTGGGAGCCCTTTGAGCATGTCCGGCTGCTGGTCGGTACTCCGAAGGCAAAGGCGAAGGTCATGCAGACGGCGGATGGGAAGCGTGTTCCGGTCTATGATGAAACGGATTGTCCGCTGATTGGCTGCATGGATGATATGAACGCGGAGGATCCGGAGAAATATGTGGAAGCCTGGCGGAATTATCTCTACTGTTCGAACATGATGCAGTTCGCGCCGAAACAGGTGTTTGTGACGCGGAGGGGAATCGAACAGGATTTGTATGACTGGTATGCAAAGCGCCATCGCCATCTGGCGGAGGGGAGCATGAATACCGATCCGAGATGGGATGTCATCATCGCGGAGGAGCTTTATGATCCCCAGTGCCTGGAGCTGGCCAGGACGCTGCAGGAGCAGGGAAAACGGGCTCCGGATGAGGTGGGCATGGAATCGGATGACGGTTCGGTGATTGCCGAAATGGTCTGGACGGAAGAGAAGATCGCCGTTCAGCTGGAGTGCCAGAAGGAATTCCATGACAGCCTGGCATCTGAAGGCTGGAATGTGTTTGATGTAACGGATCCGATGATCGCGGATATGATAAAGGAGGCCTGATCCATGGCGGATTATAAAGTGGCGATTTCAACTGATTTTTTCACAGCGTTCGCGGCATTGCAGAAATCGAGTCAGAGTCGGGTCATGGAATTTATGTCCAAATTCCGTTCGAATCCGCTGTCTCCGGGCTTGAATTATGAAAAGCTTCACAGCAAATATGATCAGAAGCTGTATTCCGCCCGGGTGGATGATACCTATCGGGTCATCCTGGCCCGGGAAGAGGAAAGCAGTGTTTTCCTGCTGCTGTGGGTGGATCACCATGATGAGGCTTATGCCTGGGCCAGCAAAAAGCGTGTGGCGGTGAACAAGGATACCGGCAGCCTGCAGGTTTATGATGTGGTGGAAGCGCCTCCGGAAGAGGAAAAATCGGCAGCGCAGGAGACAAAACCGGCGATGTTTGCTTTCCTGTCGAATATGGATCTGAAAAAACTGGGCGTTCCGGAAGAGCTGGTTTTCCTCGTTCGGGCGATCTATACGGAAAAGGATTTCAATCATGCCCAGCTGAATCTTCCCCAGGATGCTTTCCAGGCGCTGGATTTTGCCAGGGATGGATGCGATCTGGATGAGATTGTGGAGATTCTGTACGGGGAGTCTGCCGGCCAGGGTGATACCGGGCTGGCTGCCGCGCTGGATCATGCGGTGACGAAGATGCAGTTCACCGTGGTGGAAGGCGAAGAGGAACTGAAGGCGGCCATGAATGCGCCGCTGGAAAAATGGCGGGTGTTCCTGCATCCGATGCAGAGAAGGCTGGCGGAGAAGAATTTCAAGGGTCCCGCAAAGGTCCTGGGCGGAGCGGGAACCGGAAAAACGGTGGTCGCGATGCATCGGGCCAAGTACCTGGCTTCCGGATGCAAGGAGAACGAAAGAGTCCTGTTTACGACCTTTACCGCCAACCTGGCGCAGGATATCAAGGAAAACCTGCGGAAAATCTGCACTTCCGATGAAATGCGGAAAATCGAAGTCATCCATCTGGATGCCTGGATCAGCCGTTTCCTGAAGAAACAGGATTATGAATATACGATCTGCTACGAGGATACGATATCGGATCTCTGGAAGGAAGCGGAAAACCATACCGGCAAGGAATACGATTTTCCGGAAGGCTTCTTTGAGGAAGAGTGGCGGACGGTAGTGCAGGCCTTCGGCATCAATACGGTGCAGGAATATATCCAGGCGCAGCGGCTTGGCCGGGGCGTCCGGCTGAACCGGAAGGACCGGATTGCCGTATGGGAAGTCTTTGAGGAATACCGGACGCTGATGAATAAAAAACGGATCAGGGACAATGCTGCGGCGATGAATGAATGCTGCCAGCTGCTGCTGGCCCAGCCGGATTACCATCCGTATAAGCATATCATCGTCGATGAAGGGCAGGATTTCGGCATGGGTGCCTATCGTCTCCTTCGCACGCTGGCAGGAGATGTGCATGACAATGATCTGTTCATTGTCGGGGACGCGCATCAGCGGATCTATAAGAACAAGGTGGTGCTGAGCAAATGCCGGGTGGACGTCCGGGGAAGATCCAGCCGCCTGCGGATCAATTATCGTACGACGGAGGAGATCCGGAACTGGGCGATGCATATTCTGACAGGGATCTCCTTTGACGATCTGGATGGAGAGCAGGATTCTACCAAGGGATACCGTTCCCTGACGCATGGGGAAGCGCCGGTGGTGGAATCCTTCGGATCGATCAATGAGGAAGTCAGTTCTCTGATCGCTCATATCAAGGAGCTGAATGAAAAGGAGAAACTGGACTTTACGGAAATGTGCGTCGTGGCCAGGACGAAGAATATTCTTTCCGATTATTCAAAAGCGCTGCAGGATGCCGGTTTGAAAGTATATGAGATCAAACGGGACAAGACAGATGATCGGGAAATGCCTGGCGTTCGCCTGGCAACAATGCACCGGGTCAAAGGCCTGGAGTTTACCTGTGTATTTATCGTCGGAATGAATAAAGGTAATATGCCGCTGAAATCCGCCATCAATACCAGTGATCCGCAAAGCAAAGAAGAAGCAATGATCGCGGAGAGAAGCCTGTTGTATGTAGCACTGACCCGTGCGAAGAAGATGACGTATCTGTCCGGCTATGGCAAAATGTCCGAGTTCGTGACGGTATAAGGGAGTAAGCGATGAAGAAATATACGTTTCCCTATGGTGGCTCTTTTGGAAGTGGTGACAGTTGGGACAATGAAATCGATGTAGAGTTGACGAACAAAAATGCTGCACGTTTGGAACAATCGGCCCGAAAAAAGTCGCGCTGGCATCTGGATGAGGATCCAGAGATCAGCGATATTTATGATCTTGTGTACAAGAAGGCATATAATCAGGAACTTCGGAATATCCCTGATTTTATTCTTGATGAATTGAGAAGGGATAATTACAGGGGGAGCACGAAGGTCTCCAATCGGAAACTGGCAAAGGAATACTTAGAGGATTCCACCTTCAGTGTTAGTTATCCTGAAGAATTACAGGATCTTGATGTCAATTGTGAAATATGAACATGTCAAAGATACGATGAATGAATGGGGTTAAAGAATGGTTGGAAAATACAAGGTCATCACCCTCTGCGGCAGTACACGCTTCAGGGATGCTTTTCTGGAAGCGCAGAAGCGGCTGACGCTGGAGGGGAATATTGTGATCAGCGTCGGTCTCTTCGGGCATGCCGGGGATGAGGAAGTCTGGATGCCCGGGACGAAGGAAATGCTGGATGATATGCACCGGGCGAAAATCGATATGGCGGATGAAATATATGTCATCAATGTCGGCGGCTATATCGGATCCAGTACCCGGGGAGAGATCGAATATGCCCTGAAGACCGGGAAAAAAGTCAGTTATTTGGAAAGCATTGATAAAGATGCTTAGACCCGGAAAAGGCCAATCTCTTTGGACGGGATTTATGACGGGGAACCAATGTATGAGATACCTCACAGGCGATCCAATTCTGCAACAGAGACTCTGCTCGGGCTGGGAGCGATAACGGAAGAGGATATCGTGGATTAGTCCGGAACGATTCATATGTTTTCGTTTTATCATGATGACAGGTGATAATAAGATGACAAAAATCAAAAAGAAAAACGATCCGTATTGGATTCATCATACGCATTCCCCGAAAAAAGGGGAATATGAGTGCTCCGTCTGCTGCAGGCGGTATAGCGAGTCCGCTCCCTCCTGCCCCGGTTGCGGGTCTGTCATGACCGGGGTAAAGGAAAGGAGCGAGTGGGTCGACGAAGCTGAAAAATGGGATATGTACCTGGAGAATTTCTGATTGAAAATCATGTATGGCATGATCACAAATCCCGGCGCGGATTGGTTGTTCCGGGATTCCCGGAAGAAGAAATGACGTGCTGTTGGCTCAGATCATGCTATTTCTTTCACCTCTGTAACTGTCTGAAAAAGCAGGTAACCTTGTTCACGCAGTTGAATACAGAGTTGAAGGTGATCTGATTCGGTGACTACCTAAAAATCCGAGTTGTTGTGGTTAATCAAAAGTTCCCCCGTGGAATCATCCCAGACGGAAATCACCAAACCCCCGGAGCGCAAAGATACCGCACCTCAATCCGCGCGTGAAACCCTTCCCCGTCAATGGAAAGATCCAGCGTCATCACCTGACGCGGATCGTTCGTCAAAGGCAGAATAAACGCTGTTACAGAACGTCCTCACCCCCTGTCCGCCGTAAAAGACCGCAGTCCGAAATACTTTTGACACAGTCCGAAGAAAAGTGATATCATAATAAAAACCCCAAAGAAAAGGAGTTACCACAATGAAACACACGAAACACTGGATAACAGCCCTGACGGCGCTGGTTCTGGCGCTGATGATGACCTTCGGCGCTTTCGCCGAGGCGCTGCCCGCCGAGGAGCCGAAGGAGCTGTTCGGTTCTCCCTGGGTCAACAGCATGATCATCGGCAACCTGCCGGATGCCGCGCCGGACCTGAAGGATGATTTCTATGCCGCCGTGAATTACGATGCGTTGGCGGCCAACCAGAGCGGCCTGTATATGCCGATCGCGGGCAGCGGGGCGGAAATCGAGGCGTCTTTAAGGGCGCTCCTGCAGGACGATTCCCTCGCCAATGATGAAATCACCCAGCTGAAAATCTTCTGGGAGCAGGCCGCGGACATTGACGAACTCCGTGCCGCCGGGTACGCTCCGGTCACCCCGTACGTGGACCGCATCAAGGCGGCCACATCTCTTGAGGAGCTGAACGCGGTGCTGACGGCGGAGGATTTTCCCTTCTCGCCTTATCTGACCATGCCCGTGGCGCCGCTGGCCCTGAATGAGGAAAACGGCGTGTGGATTTATCCCGCCCTTTCGTTGACCAGGGATTATATGAATGGTGCAAACAGCTATTCCGAACCGGCGGCGGACGCGTCCGCGCTCCTGCAGAAGAGCGCCGCTCTGGACCTCTTCCTGTATGTAAGCAATGTGTTGGCAACCCTTGGCGTCGAGCCTGACAAAAACGGCAGCACAGTCCTGGATCTCTTCAATACCGAGGTCAGCTATGTCAGCAAAGCCTACAACGAAACGACGGCGAGCCTGGCAGACTACGGCTATATCAGCAACGCGCCTCAGCGCCTGACCCTGGAAGAACTGGACAGCCTGTGCAGCCGTTTCCCGCTGACCGCCACGCTGAAAAAGTTCGGGAAGGACAAGTCTCCGGGCTATATCGTGCTGTATCCTGACTGGCTGAAGGCCCTGGACGCCCTCTGGACCGAGGAAAACCTCGATAAGCTCAAGCTTCTGACCGGTTACAAAGTGCTGATGGAAGCCGCTCCTTTCCTCAGTACCGATCGCGTCAATGAAACGCGCGCCGAAAGTGGCCAGGCAGCCCTGGATGCGACAGCCAACCCCTGGAACGTCTGCAACCGGTCGGAAACCTTTGGCCAGTTGCTTGGAAAACTCTACGCGGAGAAGGTCCTGGGGAACGGGCTGAAAGAACGGCTGACTACCATGACGAAGGAACTGATCGACACCTACCGCACGTTGCTGAACGAAACCGAATGGCTCAGCGCGGAAAGCCGGGAAAAGGCCATGGAAAAACTGGACAATATGCGGCTTTGCGTTCTGGAGCCGGACGGCGGGTATTATGATTTCTCCGGCCTGAAGCTGACGCCCACCTCCGAAGGCGGCACCTTTTTCGGCAACTATCTGACCCTCAAAGCCTACCTGAACGAGCAGGAAAACAGTTCTATCGGCAAGCCCGCCAAAGCGGACCTGGCTTGGAAAGCAGTCAATCCGACGTCTGTCAACTGCTTCTATGATCCTTTCTCCAACTCGGTCAATCTTCTTCCCGGTTTCATGTTCTCCTACAACTGCCCGAAGGACGCCACGGAAGAGCAGATGCTGGGCGGCCTCGGAACCGTGATCGCCCATGAGCTCAGCCATGCCTTCGACTATGCCGGCAGCCAGTGCGACGCCTACGGACGGGGCATCGCGTTCCTGACCGAAGCGGACCGGGAGATCTTCCTCGGCAAAGTAAAGGCGGTGGAAGATTACTACAACGCCATCACCGTCTTGCCGGGCGTGAACTGCAATGGCACTTTCCTTCGGGTTGAAAACACAGCGGACCTGGCCGGTATGAAAGCCGCCGCCCTGCTGGCGAAAACAAAGGGACTGGATCTGCAGGCTTTCTTCCGCGAAAATGCGAAGCTCTATGTCACGGCTGTTCCGGAAGCTGTCTCAATAGCGCTGCTGAACGATACGCACGCGTTCTCCTACCTGCGGGTCAACGTGAACCTCCAGATGGTAGACGAATTCTATGAAGCCTTCGATGCCCGGGAAGGCGATGGCATGTATGTGAAACCGGAAGAGCGCCTGAAGACCTGGGGCAAATAAGAGACGGAAATCTTGTCTCAACACCATACTCTGGCGAATTCCCTGAAAACGCTTGCGTTGCTTCGGGAATGCTTTAATCCAGAGGATTTCGTGACTACCTAAAAATCCGAGTTGTTGTGGTTAGACATGAAAAAAAAATAAAAAGCGGTGTTCAATCGGATGTTTCCGCTTGAACGCGGCTTTTTTTTTCTGTATAATCATATTTACAGTAAAGGCGGATAATCCATACATTTCCGCTCCGGGTGATGGGCTGTTCCGGCAGATTCCCGGATGATACGTTGTGCTTTGTGCGGATGAGGAGAGCAACCATGAAGTTCGGTGAAAAGGTGAGGAAGCTGCGCAGGGAGAGGAAGCTCACGCAGAGTGAACTGGCGGCAAAGATCGGCGTCAGCGGCAGAAGCGTGGCTTCTTATGAAGCCGGAATATCCTATCCCCGTTACAGGGAAACCTATGACGCGCTGGCCGCCGTGCTGGGGGTGGATGTCAATGATCTCCGGAGGGAGGATGAAGAGCTTCCGGAGGATGTCAGCCAGTGGTTCGGCTCCCCCGGGCAGCGGCGGGCGTACGCGATCCTGGCGGAAGTCCGGCTGTTCTTCGCTGATGAAGAAATCTCTTTCGTTGACAAACTGGCCCTCCTGACAGAGATACAGCTGCTGTTCCTGGATTCCGTGCGCCGGAAGAAGAGAAGACCACGATGAGAAAAGAGAATCGGCCGTCTTTTCCTTGATACTGGAACGCGCCGCTGTCCATTCAGGAAGCGCTGGAAGTGCCGGATGAACTGAAACCCTATGTGACGGATGTGAAGGTCAACCTGTTCGAGGTCGCTTATCTGACCTGGGATCAGGTGAATCAGTTCCAGAGCGATTTCCGGGAAGTAGCCCGGTACTTTGTCCAGATGCGGGAAAGCGGGGATTATCATCCCAGCGATGATGAACTGGCGCATATTGAATCGGTCCTGCAGCTGCTGAACGTGATGGATAAGGATCACCGGTTTGAGAGTGCGGTGAACGAACGGCTGGGAGGGAAGAAGGGGGTTAGGAAGATGTCTGAATGGCTGTCGAGAGTAATCGATGAGAACCAGGCAATTGGTCGCGCGGAAGGCCGCGCGGAAGGCCGTGCGCAAGGCCGCGCGGAAGGCGAATTTGAGACCCTGACTGAATTGGTCAAAAAGAAACTGCTTTCCATCAAGGATGCCGCCGAGCAGGTCGGGATGACAGAAACGGACTTCTGCAAGAAGGCCGGGCTGCCGATTCAGCAATGATTTTCCGGGAGACGGAGATCGGTTCTCTGCCTCTTTTTTCGCTGCGGTGGTATGGAACAACTCTTTTTGTTCCATTATCGGCGGCTTCGGTCGTTTTTTCATCTTGTCGGCGCGGGATATGATGAGTCAGGAAAACAAACTGAACGTATCAGCGGGGATTCATTAAATCTGAAAAGTCTTTCGGAAGCGGGTATTTCACAAACAACTTCTGGGCGGTCGCTGGACTTAATTCTTCATACATACCGTGCAGGTCATGCCAGGCGCTGTTGGTATTGATCGGATTATAGAACACGGACGCAGCAAAGAATGGAAATCTGCGGTCATCCTTCCAATTGCTTCTTGCCCCAATGCAGTTTCCAAGGATCAGGTAATAGAAGGACTTTTCCGCGTCACTCCATTCGGAAACGGCCGGCTGCAAGTCAATACACTTTTTGATGCGGTTATCACTCTTGGCGTAGCTGGTCCATAATTCTATAAGGAGATCACGGGTTGCTGTGGCTGGCATATCCCGGACCGGTTCCCCGGGCTTCGGAAGGGATGGATCCACCAGATCCTGTTTCGGGACAGGGGCAGGCTTTGGAGCATCCATAACAGGTTTCTTTTCCGGTTGTTCATTCTTCTTCCTGGGAAAGAGTTTTTCAAGAAGGCCCATTGCAAAACGTCTCCTTTTCCTGTCAGCATGATTTTCCATATCATCGAGAAATATAATGGACAAGCGGAAGCATGTCAATCCTTTGATTGCCTTAAGAGTCTTTCTGGCACAGTCATAACAGATTATAGATTCTGTTTCCTCTTTTTGTCTCTCTTTTTCCGGAACGGTATGAACACTGCGAGGAATATCGCGCATAAACCTGCGGATGCCGTACCTCCATAAGTAAGGCCCGTTGTTTGAAGCGGAGTATAGCTTTCGGCGATTCTCGCTTTGACCTGATCAACAACCGCGTCATTGGCCCAGGTGACTTTTTCGGGCCGGCTTGCCGAGGTAGAGGGGAAAATGTTGGTGATGCTGTCCCGCATGATGATTTCCCGCTCCGTGGGATCATAAAAGAGCATGGAGAGGATTTCACCGGCAGCGTCGAAAACCGGTCCGTTGTTTCCATGCTGATACGCCTGGCTTCTCTCAAACCCCATGACCATGGCAATGGTGTCAAAACCGGAAAGGTCTTCGGGCGTCCAGCGATCCTTGTTCAGGTCTTTATCGGATTGATAGATCAGCTTCCATATGCCATCCGTACCCCGTCGAAGGACGATATATCCGGATGATTTCCGGAATCCTCTGTTTTCGCCCGTAAGATCCTGATAGTTCTCAAAGTCGACGATGTTCTCCCGGATCACGTTCAGGTTATACGCGGCGTCGCCCAGGCTTCCGCCGGCGGAAGACAAACCGAAATAAAGCGACAGGGCTAAGCCGACAACGGTGAGCACAATGCATACCACGAGCCAGAACCGCAGCGCTTTGTCGGAAATACGATACATAGGATGATCCCCCTGACGGCTTTTGTATACGGACAGAAAAAATGTATAATCAGGAAGATTATACCGGAAGAAACGCTATGTGTAAATCGTCATTTCTCCCATTCACGGAATGACCCAATTCATGGGTAAAATATATGCAGGCGTTGAAAAGACAGGGGGCATTGTGGTAAAATTGAACTGGGTGATTGGATGCATCTAAAGGACTCCGGGGAAGGAGACGGTTAGTACGGATGAATTATTAAAACGTGAGAGAAACTTAAAATCGATTGCCGATTTCAGAATGTTCGATGACACGTTTATGTCGGCGGTTTTTGATGGACAGATTGAGGAAACTCAGTTTTTGATCAGAGTTATTCTTAATCGGGATGATATCGATGTAATTGAATCAAAAGCCCAGTTTTTTATTTCGAACACATATGGACATGGTGTTCGTTTGGATATTCGCGCCCAGGACAAAGAAGGACGTGTGTTCCACTTTGAGGTCGAAAGGAATAAGGAACGTGCATCAGCTCAACGAGCAAGATTTACTGGTGCGTTGGTGGATATTCAGCTTTTGAAACGGAATCAGGATTTCAAAGAGATTCCGGATCGTTACACTATTTTTATTACTGAGGAAGATAGGTTTGGGGCTGGGTTACCAATCTATCATGCAGAGAACAAGGTTGCAGAGCTTGGAGATGCTCCTCTTGGGGATGGTAGTCACATTATTTACGTAAATGGAACCTATCGAAATACGGAAACACCAATCGGACAATTGATTCATGATTTTTCATGCAAGGATCCTAATGACATTATGAACAAGGTTCTTCGTGACAGGGTAAGCTTCTTGAAAAATACTGAAGGAGGGCGGGACAGAGTGTGCCAGATTATGGAAAAGCGAATTGATGAAGAAAAAATTGAATTGGCAAAGAGAGCATTGGAAACAGGAAAATATACTCCGGAAGAAGTTTCATTTCTCTATGAATTGCCGATTGCTTTTGTGGAGGAATTGGCCCGAAAAGAGCCAGCTGTATTTGCGTAACAAAGCTGACTTTGGAGGCGAGGGGGAGACAGGAGGTCAGTCCTTTGTCTCCTTTTTCTGTTTGCCGGTGGTACTGCTGTTTCCCCTGCCGGCAGGTTTCGCCGGCAAGTAATCAGTAATCCCATCGCTGTGGAGCAGAGAACCCTGCTTCAAAGCTTTTTCTTTTTGTGTTATCATGATATGGATGAGCATGCGGGTTCTTTGAAGCTTATGCTACAATCCATTTATCTCCTTTTGTTGTGGAAGACAGAACCAGACGGACGGGCGATGGATCCCTGAGATCTTGATACTCGCTCTGTCAGGTTTGGCGGGAAACAGGGAAGGAATCAGAGGTGATATTTATGACGATGGTACAGGAAGCGGCAAGCATCATGGAAAAGCTGCCGAGAAGAAACCAGCAGATCGTGTTGGATCTTTTGAGAGTGATGGATAGTCAGTCGACGTTTGATAAAACAGCAGGAAAGATACCGGATGAAAAAATGCGAACCGCGGCGTTGGAACTGGCAGGTCTTTGGAAGAATCATGAAAATGAATTGTCGGTAGATGAAACAGTTCGGGAGATGAGGAAGGGACGCCGCTTTGATTATTGATACTGATGTTATGATGAAATAGATTTTTTTATCAAAAAACACTTGATTGCAGTCGCGGTCTGTGATATCATGAACATGTCAGATTGGCTCCTGGTGAAAACCGGGAGTTTTTTCATGTCTGTTTTTGAGGTGAATACATGCAGTACTTTGGCACCAGGCTCTCTGAGAACATTTCCGTCAGGGAGCCCGAAGGTTATCTGCTGTGCCTGAATGTTCCCGTGGCCAGGACAGGCACGCAGGATTACCTTCCGGAGGAGCTAGAATTGCCGACGACCGCTGGCGCCGGCCTGATTTCCGTGCTTCGTCCGGAGGAAGAAGTCTTCGCGCCGGAAACGCTCGCGTCGTTTGAGGGCATGCCCGTGACGAATGATCATCCGGCAGAAGGGGTGGATATTGAGAATATCCGCCGGCTGGGCATGGGTCATGCCCATCATATCCGCCGGGGAACCGGCGCGGAATCGGATCTCGTCCTGGCGGATCTGATCATCCAGGACAAACGGCTGATCGATGACATCATGAATCATGGGAAGCGGGAGATTTCCTGCGGATACACCTATGAGCTCTGTGAAGAGAACGGCCGGTATGTACAGAGGAAGATTCGCGGGAATCATGTCGCCGTCGTCGACGCCGGCCGGGCAGGTCCCCGCGTTTCGATTAAAGATGAGCAGGCGTCCAAATCTTCGATTTGGGAAACGCCTGCCATGCTACAGAAGCCTGTTACTGCCAGGCGCGAAACGCGCCGGCAGAACAGTTGCGACGATCGCAACCATGAATCAACTGAAAGGAGAACATCAACCATGAAGAAGTCCCTGACAAAACTGTTGGCCCGTATGGCGAAGGACGGCGACGTGGAAACGGTCGCGGAGATCATTGAGGAAATGATCGGGGAGGAAGAGGTCCCTGCGGAAACGGCTGCAGCCGCCGCGGCCGCTGCTGCCGTCGCTGCAGAAGCTGCCGCCGGGCCCGCCGCGAAACCCGCCGCGGAACCCGCCGGTGATCCCGCTGTGGTCGTGGAAACCGAACAGGGGAATATCGTCGCCGTGGATGAGGAATCCCTGGCCGGACTTTACGAGCGTCTGGATCAGATCATCGGGCTGCTGACGCGCCCCGCGCCTGCCGCCGATGAGGAACCGGAAGAGCTTCCCGAGGAAATCGCCGAAGTCGTCGAGGAGGCGCTGGAGGCGATCGAGACGGAGGAGGGAACCGTAATCACCCCCGAGGCGGCGGAGGAAGTCGCTGAAATCGTCGGGGAGATCCTGGACCCGGAGGTTTCCGTCACGCTGGAAGGTGCGGAGGAAACCGGCGATGAATGCGACGATCCGGAGAATCAGGACTGTGACGGCCGGGACACCCGCCGTGATCTCCTGATGGCGGTCCGTCCTTCCCTGCGGAAGATGAACCGCGCGGATCGGAAAGAGACCTGCGCGGATCTCGCCGTCCGCATGTACAGGACGAAGAAAGCGAAGGACCGCGGGGCCTATCTCGCCATGGCCGCCAAAAAGCGGCCCCGCGCGAAGAGCTCCACCGATCTGGGCAAGAAGATTATGGCGGCCCGCAATATCAACATGAAGAAGTGAGAGGAGGAAACCAGCATGGGCAAAGTACTGAAAACTTTCACCAACGGCTTCCCCGGCGCGGTTTCCCGCGCGGTGGATGAAGTCGTGCTTTCTCTGCGCAACGGCTCCGGCGGCAATATCGCCTTCGGCCAGCCGGTGTTCCTGAAGACGGACGGCTCCAATTCCGTCACCGTCTTCGATTCCGGTATGTCCGATGCAACCCGCTTTGTCGGCTTCGCTGTCCGTCCCGGCGATAAGACTCCGGATGAATACGGTTCTTCCACCGCTGCGTGGAAGTCCAACGAGCCGGTGGATATCCTGGTCCGCGGCAGCGTCATCGTTCAGATCGAGACCGCCGCGACTCCCGGCCAGCAGGTCTATATCCGCGTGTCGGACGGTAAGCTGACGACTTCCGCCGGTTCCAGCGGCTCGACGATCGCCCTGCCGCATGTGAACGCTCGCACCGCGCGGGACAGCGCCGGCCGCTGCGAGATCACCGTCAAAGAACGGAATCTGTTGTAAGGAGGAAAAGGTACATGATCAAGACTCCCAGCATTCGCCGCCTGGCGGCCAATGACTCTTATACCTTCCTGATGAAGGAACTGGAGAAGATCGACGAGGCCATTCTGGAGCCGCTGACCGGTACGGACTGGCCCCGGGATATGCCCGTGATCACCGGCGGCGGCCTTCTGGAAACCATCTCCAGCATCGATGTGACCTATGCGTCTTCCGGCATGGAGGATGACAATCTGTTCTTCGATCAGGCGAATGATATTCCTGTGGTCCAGGCGGATATGTCCAAGTCCGTGGCCCGGTGCTTCACTTACGCGGAGTACATGAGTTTCAGCATCACCGAGAAGGAGAAGATGCTCGGTATCGGCCGTGATCCGGAAACCTTCCTGAACAAGGGCATCCGCCTGCACTGCGACAAGACGATCGACAAAAGCGTCTATGTCGGCTTCAAGAAGCTTTCTTCCTGCGGCCTGTGCAACAACCCGGCGATTTCCCGCTCTTCCGCGGTCCCGAACGCCGGCGGCACGTCGACCCGCTGGTCCCAGAAGACCGCGGATGAGATTCTGACGGATATCAACTATGCCATCTCCGCGGTCTGGCGGGATAACGACTGCGCCTCCGACGGTCTGCCGAATCATATTCTGGTGCCCGTCGAGCAGTTCGGCCTCCTGGCGACCCGGAAGGTCTCGGATGATTCCGAACGGTCCATCCTGACTTATGTGGAGCAGAACAACATCGCGGCGAAGCAGGGCATGGAGCTGGTCATCTCTCCCTGCAAGTGGTGCGCTGGCATCGGTTCTGACAGCTCCGATCGCATGGTGGTTTATCGCAATGCTATCGACCGGATCTGCTTCAACCTGACCCAGCCGCTTCGCCGGATGGAAACGGAGTATGCGGAGATGCGGATCAAGATCCCCTACATCGCCCAGTTCTCCGAAGTCCGCTTCCTGTATCCGAGTACCGTAAGGTACATGGACGCGATCTGACACCGAAGGGGTTTAAGGGGCACTTATACAGCCGCTGCCAGTGGCAGATGAAGGCGGTTTAAGCGTTGAATATCGGAAAGCCCCCTTATCTTCTTTTTTGAATGACCGAAGGAGGTTCGGAGGGCGCTTATACCGCCGCTGCCAGTGGCAGATGAAGGCAGTTTAAGCGTTGAATATCGGAAAGCCCCCTTATTCTTTATTTTTTTAATAACCGAAGGTGGTCCGGAGGGCGCTTATACCGCCGCTGCCAGTGGCAGATGAAGGCGGGATAAGCGTTGAATAACGGAAAGCCCTCCGGTTTTTACCTACTTTTTTGAAAAAAGGAGGAAACAACCATGTTGATTATCAGTCACGTTTGTGTGGATTTCCATGATGAGCAGAACAATCTCCTGTTCCGTGTGAAGGCACAGGATCTCCTGAAGCCCCTGGAAGCCCCCGAATCGATCATGAAGGATCCGATCTTCCGCATGCTGGTGAAGGAAGGCACCCTCAGCGCTGTGGAATCCAAGACGGATCGGAAGCTCGCCGAAAACAATCCGGAAAAGCTCCTGGAGAATCAGGATATCTCCGCGGATAATGAAGAAAAGAAGGAAACAAAACCTGCCGCAAAACCCCGGACTTCCGGCAAGACGGAAGCAAAACCGGAGGCCTGATCTTCAGTGCGATCGCCGTTACAAAAGCCGTTTCGCGCCTTTGTTTATCACGTTTGCCACAGCCTTCATCCGCCACTGGCGGCGGCTGTGTAAACGCTGTAGCATAGGGCTCGCCGGACCTTTTTCACTTCGACTGCGTCTTGCAAAAAAGGAGGCTCGGCCGCATGCTCACCCGCGCCGATTTCCTGGCATTCTATCCCCAGTTCGCTTCTTTCTCCCCGGGACTTGTCCTGGATGAAACCCTCATCCAGGCCAATGCCCGCTTTTCTGATTTCGGCGAGGATACCGCCGAAGCCCGCCGCCTTTTCACCGCCCATAAGCTGACCCTGTACGCGATGTCCTATCTGCCTTCCGATCCGCCGCCCTCCATGGAGGCGATCGCCGCTGCCGGCAAGGGCAGCACCAACAAGATTGCCTCCAAGAAGGTTGGCGAAGTCCAGATCACCTACGCAACGTCGACAGCTCTCTCTTCCGGCAGTTCCTCATTTCAGGATCTGACCCAGACAAGCTACGGCCTCCAGCTTCTCTCTCTCCTGAAGCTGCATGGCTATTCGAGGTATATCCCATGATCCCTCTGCTCTCTCTTTGATTTTCCTGTACTTTCTCTCTTCTATTATGCGCAATATGAATATAGCGATATGCTATGGCACCACCCAGGGCGATGAATGGATGCAGGCTGTTCAGGATGCTCAGGACGCCATGATAAAAGAGTTTGAGACAAACATTGAGGGCCTGTAAGAACGGATGTCCTAGGAGGCGCTTGCGCGGGAGAGGGGGTCTGGGGGCGTTAGCCCCCAGGGCTAACTAAGATTTCCCCGTCCCCGCTCTAAAAAAGTAACAATACAGTAAACAATCTGAGCGGGGAAGGGGTGCAGGGGAAGAGGCCTCGGAATATGATTGTTACCATTAATGATCCTGATTTTGAAAAGATTGTTCAATCTCTGAAGAATCTTTCTCAAAAGCAGATCAAAGTCGGATTGCCGTCCACCGCGGGCGGCAATCTTTCTTTCATCCTGGGCATCCAGGAGCACGGCTCCCCGGTCAACCGTATTCCGCCCCGCCCGGTCGTCAAGCCGGCCCTCTCTTCTCCACAGGTCCGCACCGCCATGTCAGAAGCCCTTCTGACTGCGATCTCCGCCGCCTGGGAAGGCGACACCGCCGCTGCCAACGCCGCCCTGGAGTCCGCCGGCCAGGCCGGAGCTGACGGCATCCGCGCCTACATCGACGCCGGCGGCTTTGCCCCGAACGCTCCGATCACCGTCTCCGGCGGCTGGATGCGCAGCCGCGTTTCCGGCAAGCCGTTCCATGTGGCCGGCAAAGGCGCCAATAAACCGCTGGTGAACACCGGGGCGCTCTATAACGCGTTTGGATACGAGGTATCGGAATGATTTCAGTCAGGGATGTGATTCAGGACGCGAATCTTGGATTCACGTCATTTACCGTCCGCAGGACGACTTACCACCGGAGGAACGGCCAGACAGAACCGACGGAGCGGGATCTTTCCGCCGGTGGGATCATCCATCCCGGCCCGGCGGATCAGATTCAGCTGCTGCCGGAGGAGGAAAGATCGGAAACATACATCGAGATCTTCACTTCCTTTACCCTCACGACAGGGGAGAACTTCGGCGCTTCGGTCTATACGGCCCCCGACCGGATTCTCTGGCAGAATGATGTTTATCGCGTCATCCGGGTCAGAAGCTGGCAGCAGGCCGGATATTCCCAGGCGCTGGCGGTGATGCTGCATGAATAGGGTCATATATGAGGCCCTTTGTGCCTGTTTTGCTCTCGATCCTGGATCTGAGGAAGCTTCTGTTCTGATCCGCGAAGCCTACCAGGACCCGGAAAACACGCCCCGCCCGCCCCGGGAAACGAATATCATCTATTATTCCGTCTCCCCGGATACCGTCTCGGAGGAGATCCCGTCCTCCTGGGAGCGGGTAGGGCGGAAATGGGTGGTTCATCGATTTTCCCCCTGGAATCTGCTGGTGGTCTGTTATGGCAGGGACGCTCTCGCGAACGCGAACAAAATCCGTTCCTTTCTCTTCCTGGACGGCCAGAGCTTCCCCCGGTCTATTCTCCGTCAGGCCGGCATCTATCCGATTCCCGATCCGAAAATCCCGCTGGAGCTCCATGAACCGGAGGGTTCCCTCTGGCGGAACCGGGCGGATCTGACGATCCCCCTGCGCGTCGCGGAGGATCTGACCCACCCAACCAACTTGAACAGTGTGACCGTTGCACCGAACGTTATCATCCATTATTCGAGGTGATTTTGTGTTATCCATCTCCACGATTGCCCAGGTCATCGTCAACGCCCAGCGCTCCGCCGCCGCCCCGACGCCCTTCGATACCGGCCTCCTCCTCGTCAAGGACACCAACTACCTGGCCGCGAAGCGCCTCCGCAGCTATACCTCCTCCGCCGAGGCCGCCGCCGGCCTGATCGCCGACGGCTTCGCCGATACCACCCAGGCCTACAAGGCTGCCCAGAAATACTTCGCCGCCTCCCCGGCGCCCGCGAAGCTCCTGGTCTCCTGCTATCCCTCCTCCGAGACGCCGACCCAGGCCCTGGACCACATCCTGGATATCACCGCCTCCTTCTACGGCATCGCCTGCGCCGACACGATCTCCGACGCGGATACCCTGACGCTCGTGACCCATATCGAGGGCCTCACCAAGCCCGTCATGCTGTTCATTCCCCTGACCGGCACCCCGGCGAACGTCACCGCCGCCAACTCCCTCCTGGACCGGCTGCACACCGCCGCTGCCCGCCGGGTCATCGCGACCTACGCCGCCGAGATCTCCGACGCCGCCGCCGTCATGGGCACGGCCATGGGCCTCCAGCTGGCCCACGCGTCCTCCGCCTTCTCCCTCTGCTATAAGTCGGTCGGCGGCATCCAGCCTTCCGATCTGACCCAGTCCCAGGTGTCCGCAATCCAATCCCTGGGCGGCAATGTCTATGTCACCCGCGGCTATACCCACCTCCTCCTGGAGAAGGGTGCCACGCCCTCCGGCTACCGCTACGATGAGATCCTCTATATGGACTGCATTGCCGAGGACCTCCAGAACGCCGCCGTCGCCCTCCTGGCCGAGAACCCGGATAAGCTCCCCCAGACCGACGACGCCTCGACCCAGTTCATCGCGGCTTTCTCCTCGATCCTCGCCGGCTATACCGCCCGCGGTGTCCTCGCGACCGCCGTCTGGCGCGGCTCCGCCGTCGGCAGTCTCCGTCCCGGCGACTACCTGGAAAACGGCTACGCCCTCTGGGCTGATTCCTACGATACCCAGTCCGACGCCGACCGCGCCGCCCATAAAGCCGTCCCGATCCAGGTTGCTTTAACGCTTGCGGGCTCTGTAGAGAGCATCGTCATCTCCGTGAACGTCCGGGTGTAATCTCTCGTAGGGTTCCTGGGTTCCTGGTAGGGGTGTGGGGGCGAAGCCCCCACGTCTAACTAAAAATCCCCCGTCCCCGCTCTGATGAAGTCGCTTTATCGATGAACGATTTGAGCGGGGAAGGGGTGTAGGGGAAGAGGTAATAAACTACTATGGCATACAATATTTATTCTTTAGCCGATACCCGCGCCGTTTTGTCCCATCCCGACATCGGCACCGCCAACCTTCACCAATGCGGCCGCGGCAAGATGACCATCTCCTCGGCAGGCGATCTGACCTCCCACACGACCACTGCCGACGGCTACGTCGTCGTCAACCGCCTGAAGTCCACCAACGGCCAGATCACCATTGAGCTCCCCCAGAACTCCCTCGGCGACTGGTTCCTTCGCCGCTGGGCCAACTGGCAGAAGGGCTGCCAGAATGTCCAGCGCCTGGCCCTCGGCTCCCTCGTCGTCGAGGACAAGCCCGGCAACTTCAGCATCGTCTGCACCGGCGTCACCCTGCAGAAGATGCCCGACCGCACCTACGACAAAACCTCTGGCAATCTGACCTATA
Organism: uncultured Clostridia bacterium; assembly: GCA_947166385.1. Classification (GTDB taxonomy): domain Bacteria; phylum Bacillota; class Clostridia; order Christensenellales; family Aristaeellaceae; genus Aristaeella. The sequence goes on from CAMVEB010000025.1 coordinate 49,952, forward strand.
CCCTTCTTGCGACGACGATCACGGAGCAATAAAAAAGTTTGTTCCCCTTGAGTTGCAAGGGATAACAAACTATAATGGTATTGCCCGAAAGGGCCGAGAGTGAACAACAAACGCGCAGGCGGTTGCTCCATCCCTCCGAAAGGAGATGATGCGTATGCGTATTACGTTTCATATCGGACGGTTTACCATCACGATTATTATGAAACGGACTCATACGAAAGACAGCCGCCACTCCGACAAGTGACAGCTGTTTCGTGGGTTTATCCCACATCTAACACCTGAATCCATGAGGAGCTAACCGCGTGCGTGGTTCACTCTTCGTTATTATTGTATGTTTATTGTGCTTATATGTCAAGCATGAATGAGGGATCAAAGTGAGAGAAATCTATAAGACGATTGCTATACCGATGGACGGCAAAGAAACCCAGTTCCGTCTGAAGAAGCTGGACGCCTTCTCCGGCGCGGCCCTGCTTCGCCTCCTGTCCCGCCTGCCGGAGCCGGAGGACGAAGAGTCTCCGCTCTTCTCCCTCTTCCGCGCTATCCCCGACGCGGACTTCCGCGCCCTCATGACGACCTGCCTCCAGCATGTGGAAATCCTTCTCCCGGCCGGATATATCCCCGTCATCACCCGGGGCGAATGGTCCTGTGACGATCTCGAGTACGATACCGCCGCCTGCCTGAAGCTGACCACAGAGGAAGTTCTCTGGACGCTGGAAGGTTTTTTCGCCGAAGGGGCCTCGATCTCCCGGACCGGGACCCCGGCTTCCTGACCGCCGAAGCGCCCAACATCGATGACTTCGCCTTCCTCCCGGTCTCCCTCGGCTTCTGGCAGCAGCACGAACTCTGGGACGGCACCTATACCCTCGACGATCTCCTGGATATCGTGGAGCTGATCCGGATCCGCAGGGAAAATGATTACAGAGCATTGGAGGTGAATGGCCATCGCTGATCAGGAATTCCTTGTTTCCTTCGGTGTCGAGATCGATGAGTCCGGCCTGGATAAGATCCAGGAAGCCCTGACCACGAACCGGGAGCTGGCGGAGCAGATGGGCTCCGCCTTCGAATCCGCCCGGGAGGCCGTCGTCAACTTCTTCGCCCAGCTTTCCTCGTCCCTCTCCACTGACGGCGCCTCCAATCCTCTGAAGAAGCTCCAGGATCTCTCGAAGAACGGCATCAAGATCGATTTCGATCTGGATACCAGCAAGGCCAAAAAGAACCTCGAATCCTTCCTGAAGGAAGCGGAGAAACCGATTAAGCTCTCCGCCGACGCCGCAGAGATCGAAACCGCCGGCACCACCGCCCTGACGAACCTGACCGCTCTTTTCACTTCCACCCTCCTCTCCCTGAAGGCCGACGCCTCCGCCGTCGTGTCCGCCGGGCAGGCGGCGCTGAATCAGCTGAAGAGCCTCTACGCCTCCACAACCCTGACTCTCAAGGCCCAGGTCCAGACCCAGGGAACCCCGAAGACCCCCGGCGGGGGAGAGACCCCCACCGAAACCCCGCAGGATACCGGCACGCCGAAGCTCCCGGGGACTCCCTTCACCAGGCTCCTGGAAGCCAATTCCGGCAGCGGCGCCTTCCCGAAGCTCACCGAGCTCCGCCACACCCTGACCGTCGGCGCCAATGCCGGCCTCCCGAACGCCACGACCACCAATAATTCCAAGAACGTCGAAGCCCCGGTCACCATCACCGTCCAGGCCAACGGCAACAATGCCGAAGCCATCGGCAAGTCCATCTACAACATGACGGAACGCTATTTAATGAGAACGTTGCAGGGGTAACCGATCGCTGTTTACCACGAAGCGGCCCATGCGGTTGTTCCGCAAAGGCAGTCTCTGCGAGCGTCGGTTCTTAGTGATGACGAGCCGCAAGGCGAAGTCAGAGCTTAGAACCGCTACGCCGAGCAGCGTAGGCGAGAGCCGGCTGCCGTGCGGAATGACCGCTACAGGGCCGATATTACAGTAGGAGGTCTTATGCCCTCGTCCGCTTCCATCTATGTCCCTTCTTACGGCTATACCTATACCTTCACCGGCGTCCTCTCCGCCAACCACACCCTCTCCCTGAAGACAGACTCCGATTCAGAGTCCTCCACAGGCATCGATTACGTCAACGCCGCCCGCAACGCCCCGAACCAGATCACCCTGGAGGTCATCGAGTCCGACGTCGGCCATGTCGCCGGCTGGTCCGCCCGCATGGTCCAGGCGATGGAGGCCCTGAAGCGCAACCGCACCCTTTGCACCGTCTCCACCAAGTATTTCACTTACGATTCCATGCTCCTGACGGAGTTCACCCTCATCGAGGACGCCACCAGTCAGTCCGGCTGGCAGGGATCCCTGACCTTCACCCAGTTCCGGTCTTCCGCCTCCGGCTCCAAATCCAACGACTATTCCTCCTATTCCACGAATGTCGGAAACAGCGGAACGTTTGAACAACTGACCTATGAAGAACTGATCGAATACATGCGGAGGAGCGGCCAAATCTGATGTATTACAAGCTTCCTTTGACAGAAGATCCCCGCCAGGTCATGACGGCAGATGTCATGATCGACGGCACCGCCCTGCATGTGCGGTTCGAAGTCCGCTACCTGTCCGCCATCGACCAATGGGTCATTTCCCTCTGGGACAACTCCAACGGGGAACAATGGATCAACATGATCCCCCTGATCTGCTCCCATGGTTCCACCAACGATCTCCTTCAGCCCTTCCGGCATAAAAGGGATGGCGCAGGCCTCGGCTCCCTCCTCGTCCTCCCCGGCATGGACCAGCCTGCCTCCGCCGATCCCCGCCAGGGCAACCTGACCGAATTCCTCGTGATCTACGGTGATACCTATGCCTGATCTTTCCCGCCCGCTGTCCGTCCTCACGGACGGCGAATCTTTTTCCTCCGGCGTGCATTTCCGCCTGGAAGGGAAAACCGCCATCGGCCTGTTCCCCTCGCTGTTTTTGCTCCAGTGCTGGAATCTCCCGGATCCCGACGCCCTGAAGCTCTCCCGGGCGAAGAATCTGACCGTCCTGCGCGATGATTCCCGCCTGGCCTTCGGCCGGATCTCGGATGTCTTCCGCCAGACGGTTCCGGAGGGAACGATCACGACCGCCGCCTTTTCCCTGGGCCTGGATCTTTGGGAGACCCAGATCTCCGTCTCCATAGAGTCCGGCGCCACCGTCTCCGATACCGTCCGCAGCCTCCTGACCGCCTCCGGCACCGGCATCTCCCTCCTGTCGATGCCCGGTTCCGATCCAACTCTTTCCCGCGGTCAGTCCTTCTTTGGCCGGGCCGCGGAGTGCGTGGAAGCAGCGCTTTCCGCCGCTTCCGCCCGCTGCTACCTGACCGCCGCCGGCCTCTGCGTCGTCCCAAAGGATCCGCTGCCGGTCCGCCTCCGCCTGTCGGAAAAGGATCTGCTGGATCTCCCGGCATACGTGGATGCCGGCCGCAAGGTCATCCTCCGCACGACCGTCACCGGCTTCCAGCCCGGAGAGGAGCTGGAGCTGCAATATGGCCGCCAGCTGATCCGCGGCCTGATCCTCGAGCGCGCCATTGAAGCCGACAACGTCGACGGCCCCTGGCGCACAGAACTGCTTGTGGAGGTTCATCTATGACCGATTCTCTTTCCCATGAAGCCCGCGAGGCCCTGAAGCAGGAGATCTTCTCCTCTCTGCACTGCGCCCTTCCCGGCAAGGTGCTTTCCTTCGATCCGGACCGCCGGACCGCGGAAATCCAGCCGGCGCTGAAGCTCGGCTCCCTGACCTATCCGCCCCTCCGGGACGTTCCGGTCTTCATGCCGGTCCCCTTCGAGGTCACCCCCGGCGACGCCTGCCTGGTCATCTTCGCAGATATCGATATCGACGCGTGGTTCGCCTCCGGCGAGCCGGAAGTCCCGAACTCCGCCCGCCGGCACGCGCTGTCCGATGGGTTTGCCTTCATTGGATTCAGAACAGGAGGTTCGGCCGCATGAAAATCCGTCCAACTGATGCATCCGGCGACATCCTGCCGGTTCTCTCCATTTCCGATCTGATCTCCGGCGGCGAAGCCACCGCCCTGCTGGTCAAAGATCGCCTGACGCTCTACACCGGCGAATGGTGGGAGAATCCGTCCTGGGGCTGCGATATCCTGGACCGCTTCCAGTCCTCCCGCTTCACGGAAGCAGACCTGGATACCGTCTCCTCCGCGCTCTCCGCCTATGTCCGCGAAACCAAAGGCGTCCAGGATGTCCAGAACGTCACCTGCATCATCTCCGGCCGCCAGATTCACTGGTCCTGTACTGTGCTGACATCCGACGGCGAAGCAGGAGTATCGGTCACCTTCGGTTCCTGATGGGTCTGGGGGCTTCGGTTCCTGGTAGGGGTCTGGGGGCGAAGCCCCCAGGACTAACTAAAAATTCCCCGTCCCCTGCTCAAGTAAAGCAACAATACCCAAAAACAATTTGAGCAGGGGAAGGGGTGTAGGGGAAGAGGTTGTTTACTATGTCTTATTTCTCTCCGTACATTGATGAAACTGGACTGCATATGCCGACGTATGAGGAGCGGTTGCAGGATCTCGAGGAAGCCTACCGTACCATCTTCGGCCTCCAGGCCGCCCTGGACCCCTCCATGCCGGATTACCAGCTCCTCTCTGTCTTCGCCCGTGCCCTGGACGACACATCAGCTTTAGTCCTGCAGTCCTACAACGCCCGCAACCCGTCCTACGCCACCGGCCACACCCTGGATCTCCTCCTGCCCCAGTACGGCCTGACCCGCCGCCCCGGCGAGACCGACGCCGAGGTCCGCCGCCGGATCTCGGCCGGCCTGGCCTCCAAGGGCACCTCGATCCCGGACGCGATCTACGCCGCAATTATGAACTGCGAGTACGTGACCCACGCCAATGTGATCATCAACGACACCGACGCCGCCATGGACGGCATCCCGGCCCACAGCATCGCCGCGGTCGTGAACAGCGGCCGCCTCGATGACATCGCCCAGGCGATCTACGCCAGGAAGCCCCCGGGCATCTCGACCTACGGCACAACCACCCGCGCCGTCACGGATGACCACGGCGTCAGCCACGATATCCATTTCTCCCGCCCGACCCGCACCTCCGTCTTCCTGCAGATCACCCTCAAGACCTACACCGGCTTCGACGCCTCCACCGTCGAGCCCCTGATGACCGACGCCCTCCTGGATTACGTCAACAACCAGCTGGCCATCGGGGAGGATTTCAACGTCCCCCTCCTGACCGGCCTCCTGTACCAGGCCGCCATGCCGCATATCGACACCTTCGCCGTGACCGATATCGCCCTATCCTATACCGGCGGCGTCGTTCGCGATAAGATCCCGGCCCCCTACAATGTGAAATGGGTCCTGGCCAACGCCAGCGCCGTTTCCTATGTTCTGGAGTGAATATGGATTATCTTTCTCTTTTCCCCTCCGCTTCCCGCGGCAAGCCCCGCTTCATGGCCCTCGCCGCCGCAGTCCTCCGCCAGGTCACCGATCTGCAGGCCCTGATCTCCACCATGGAGTCAGGGTTTTCTGTTGCCTCCGCGGTCGGCGTCCAGCTGGATCTCCTGGGTGAGACGTTCCATATCCCCCGGCTTCCCGGCCAGACGGATGAGGAATACCAGACTTACCTGCAGCAGCGCCTGAAGCTCTACCGCTGGACCGGCATGAATGAGGATGTGGATAACGTCCTGCCGACCGGCGTCACGATGTCCGATAACGGCGACGGCACTGTCACTGTGACGCCATCCGACGCCGTAGCGCCGGTGCCTGCCGGAATCTCCCGAACCCCTTAACAGTTCCCGTTCCCCAACTCCGCGATCGCAATGCCAAAGGAGTGACCCCATGTACACCCACCACGAAGTCTCCCAAATGATCGAGTCCTGGAAGTCCGAAGGCCTCTCCGCCCCGGAGATCATCCGCCGTGCAGCCCGGGCCTGTCTCGGCTGGCCCTATGTTTTCGGAGCCTGGGGCGAAGTCTGCACCCCGTCCGCCCGGGGCCGCCGCCGGCGCGTTGACCATCCAACCATCGTCACGAAGTGCCCCGTCCTCTCCGGCAAGTCCTCCTCCTGCAACAAATGCGCCTGGGGCATCGGCGTCCGCATGTACGACTGCCGGGGCTTCACCCGCTGGCTTCTCCAGCAGGTCGGCCTGGACATCCAGGGCGGCGGCGCGACCTCCCAGTGGAACAACAACGCCAACTGGGCCCTGAAAGGGGAGAAGAAGGACCTGCCCCCGGATGCCGTCGCCTGCGTCTTCATGAAGGTCGGCATCAAGATGAATCACACCGGCATGCACCTGGGAGGCGGGGAGATCATCCACTGCTCCAATGGTGTCCAGACCGGCTCCCTCAGCAAGCGCGCCTGGACGCACTTCGCGATCCCGAAGGGCCTGTACGACACGATCCCCGCATCCCCGACATCTCCGTCATCCCCGCCGCAGGAATCCTCTCCGATTTCCCGCCCCACCCTCCGCAAGGGCAGCAAAGGCGACGCCGTGAAGGATCTCCAGTCCCGCCTGATCGCCCTCGGCTACGATCTCGGTCCCTGGGGCGCCGACGGCGACTTCGGCTCCCAGACGAGAAAAGCCGTCAAGGCCTTCCAGCAGGATCATGGGCTCAAGGTTGACGGTATCGCCGGAAAAGAGACCTGGGGAAAACTCACGTAAAGACTTCCAAAGAAAGGAGCATCTTATGAACCTGTACCAATGGCTGACCCTCCTCGGAGTTCCCGGCCTTCTGATTTCCTTTGCCGGCTTTGTCCGGCTGCAGGTGAAGCAGAACCGGGCCGTCAAGGACGGACTGCGGGCGATCCTTCGGGATCGTCTCCTGCAGTCTTTCCAGCATTGTCACCGTCAGGGTTTTGCCGATTCCGACGATCGGCAGAACTTTGAAAACATGTATATCCAGTACCACTCCCTGGGAGGGAATGGCGTCATGGATGACCTGCGGCAGAAATTCTTTGATCTGCCGCTCAAGTGAAAGGAGTCTGATTTTATGAAGAAAACCAACTGGAAGCCCTGGCTCCGCGCGGCCCTGATCCGCGCTGTCCGCACCTTCGCCGAGGCCGCCC
>CAMVEB010000026.1 GCA_947166385.1 uncultured Clostridia bacterium
TCATAAACAACGTAGAAACACTGTGGAATATAAAATAATAACTCATCTTTCTCTATTCCCCTTACTTCTCTCCTTGTAGAATTATTGATTAGAAATGCATGCAAATCATTAGAATTTCTTGACAAGGTGCACAAGTCACAACTGCTTATTTTTCAAGGAGTTAGACAGTGTATAACAAGAGTTCATCCTACCGCCTACATGGCGATAGGATGACTTGCTTCATAACGCTTCGACACTTCGCATCATAAAGTGCATTTTGTCGATCCGTTTATCGATGTGCCAGTGCCCGCAGAACCAGTTTTTGTAATTCAGCTGATCCTCAATTTTGTCCAGCCATTCTTCAGTACTATTATCAACCATGGACTGATCCAATCCCGGTAAAAAAGCTTCAATGGGTACATACTTTTGAGGGCAAGTGTGTGTTAAAACAACGTCAACGTTCCAGTTGACAGCGGAGAGCTGCTTCTCAGTTTTCTGCTTGATCTCATCGGAAGGTTGCTCATCGGGGAACCAGTTCATTCCGCGTTGTAATCTGTAGTACTTCCTGAATCCGTGAAATTCAAGCGAAGCAGAACTGTCTGGTGAGTGCAAGAAAACAGTCAGCCCAAGCGTTGCTGCGGCTGATTGAAAGGATTAGTTGTCTAGCGTGTTGAGTCACATGACCGGCAAAATGAATAAGGTTTTGAATAACAGTACGAACCCGTTTTCTTGAAACAATTCTTTTTGCTGGAGCATTGCCTTGACGGACTGCTTCCTGACCGGATCATGCGAAGAATATTGTAAGCAAGTACAGTGAGTTCGAGAACCAGTTCATTGGTATCGAACTTGCCGGAAGGAAGACGTTCTACTCCCATATCCGTTTTAATTTCGCTGTGGAACTGTTCGCATTCACCATGGGCATGGTAGAGAGCAATAATATCCTCATCACTGTCACCGAGGTTAGTCCAAAACATATTGATTTCAACATCAGGTATCAAAAGAAGCTGACCGTCAGCCATGGATGTGCGTTCTGTCATTTCGTAGACAATACGATTGTGGATAATCTTTTCTTCACCGGACTCAGATGTGTAATGGATGTCCTTGAAGGTGCTGCCGATGTAAACCGTTTTCCCTTCTCTGGGGCTGTTGATGTTTTTGCACCATGAACGAATATTGGAAGCCCATTCATCTCTGTCCTCCTTGCGCAGATTGCGCTTAATGACGTAATAAACGCCTTTATCCAGCATGATTCCGACATTATCAGTAGCATCGTTTCCGGAATCCAGCCTGAAAAGAAGCGGTTGATCTGTTATCTTTCTGCAAAGCTCAATCGTCTGGCGCAAGAACGCAGGGGTACCGTTCTGACAATGCTGGCTGCCCGTTCTCAATTCTGTATTGACAAGGTACCCCTCGGTTCCGATATATGCCATCATAGGTGCGTATCCCATAAATTTCTTGTATGTCCAGCCTATGCCTTCTTTTTGCGTTTTGGAATTGTCCATCGGTGTGACATCCATATCTACAGGAACCATGCCGATTTTCAATGGAGTCGGTTGTACACTGTTTTTTCTGAGCAGATCTGTATTGAAAGCAAGCAATGACATTCTCAGCTTGGTTCCGATCTCATTCATTCTCTGTCGCAACGTGGCGGGTGACGGCAAACCTTTATTGAGATGAAGCGCATTCTGGTAATACGCAGCATCATTCTGAAGTTCACTGACATATTCAAAATCGGGCTTTCCCATGCATAGCAGGGCGATGAATGTTGTCATGACAGCACCGGCATCAATTTGTTTTCGTGAGCGTTTTTCAGCTAATTTCACATCACGGAATTGTTCTGAAAATCCTGCTCTCTCCAAAATATCTCCCACAATGCCAATTCCTGATGCTGCCGGTATTCTCTTGTCTGTCAACTGATAGATGATTTTCTGATGTGCCATTTTACCATTCAAACCCTTCCTGTTTGTTGCTTATATTATACCCTGAATCCGTGAGACTTGGATTATGAAAAATGCTTGAAATACGCATAGAATCGAATGTTTCAGGCATTTTTACAGGCATTTTTTCTGCACCCATTTGGTGCAAATTCATAAGCCGAGATTTTCGCTTAAAACGCCGTGTTTATCGGGCATTCAGTGGTCTTTTACAATTTGTATTTCACGGATTCAGGTATACCAGAAAAGGTTGCTTTTTCATAGCTTTTCTTTCACCTTTTGGGTGAATTTCTGTTTTTTATTTTCCGGCTTTCAACGCCCTATTTTACGCGCTTTTCAACTTCTTCACTTTTCCACTTTCACGGATTCAGGTTTGACACATTCATTCCGGTTATCCGGAAAGCCAGACCAAACGAGAGATGATTTCCGGAAGAATTGCTTTCTAAGAACGAATTCAGTTTTTTAGAAATAATCGCTCAGATATAAAAAACGCAAAGGCGTATTGACTGAAGCAAGGTCAATGCGCCTTTGTTGCGTTTTCAGAATGCATATTTCGATGCTTTCATGCGCAGGCTTGAATTTGCGTCCGATCTCGGTCAACGCATATTCTACCCTGAGCTACGCCTCCGGTTATTTTTTTCGTAAGAAACCCCTCATACTGACTTTTCTGATAGCGGATTATCTTAGTTTTTTTGTTTGTTATGAGTCTTCTTTCAGATTCTTCAAGTCCTTCACACTGTCTCCTACCCACAGCTTTACGGGAATACAAACCGTTTGTGCGTCTGTTTCGCCGTTGATCATTTCAAGGAGCAGATGAATTGCCGTTTTTGCCAGAAGAGCATTGTCCTGCGCGACGGTTGTCAGCTTGGGCAGAGCATTCCGCGCTTCCCGACTGCCGTCAAAGCCGATGACGGAAAGTTCGTCGGGAATATCCACGCCGTTTTTCTGCAAAAAACGCATCAGTTCCAGCGCGTAATAATCCGATACGGCGAAGACGGCGGTGTAGTTTTTGATTGCCGCCAGCCGTTCCTGATAGAATAACTCCCTTTCGGCTGCCTGCATCGGAATTTTCATGAAGCCGGCTTTGACTTCCAGCCCCTCACACAAGCCCTGATAGCGCAGATAGTCCATACATATTTCGTTGTCGGCGACGCAAAGCACACGGCGGTGTCCCATTTCTTTCAGATATTGCCCCGCCTGTCTGCCGCCGTCGAAATCGTCAATCGTGAGGTTGCCGAAGCGGTTCTGCTCATCAAGGAATCCGTCGTAAATCACGAACGGAACGCGGATTCTGTCGCGCAGATCCTGATATTCGTCCTCGCAGAAGCCGATGACTACCACGCCGTCAAGATTCCACATGGAGGCAAAGGCGACGATCTCGGTGATTTTCTTTGCCTTTTTGAGCATCATAAAATAGCCGTTTGCCTCGGTTTCGTCCGACAGGTAATTGATAGCCGCCGAGATGAACGAATCCTCAAAAACGTGTCCTTCGTACTTGGGGTGATCGTTGACCACTACGCCGATAATACGCGAATTGTTGCGGGCGAGCAGGGTGGCAGCCATATCGGGAATATAGCCGCGTTCTTCCAGTTTCTGCTCTACCGCCTTGACGGTTCTGTCGGAGATCTTCTGCGTTTTGCCGTGGAGCACATTGGACACGGTCGCCGTGCTTAATCCCAATTCCTCGGCGATATCTTTGATTCTCACCTTGTTTTCAGACCACATGCCATTGCCTCCTGTCCTTTCACAGCTTCTTCATCCAGTTTTTTCTGACAAAGACGATCCACGTCAGCAGCAGCCGCACACATTCTTCCATAGATAAGATAAAATACACCAGCGGTATAGATAATTTCCAGACATACGCACCCAGCAGCGCCAGCGGCACGCCGAATCCCCATGTGCCGAGCAGTTCAATGATCATCATGGTGCGCGTCTGTCCTCCGCTTCGGACAATGCCGCCGCCGAGAATCATATTCAGCACCTTGACCGGAAGCACGACAACGAACGCGATGAGAATCTGACGCGCGGTGGACTTGACATATTCCTCTACGTTGTAAAAGTCAGTGTAAACGCCCATGGCAAGCACCGTCAGGGCGGCAATGACAAACGAGCCGATCAGTCCGTAAAGCAGCAGCCTTCTGGATTTCTGATAGGCGGAATGCTTTTCGCCCTTTCCCAGTTCTTTTCCTATCAGAATACCCGCCGCCTGCGCTATACCGCTCAATGCGCCGACAGTCAAGCCCTGCACCGGATACGTCAGCGTCATGGCGGCGCATTCCGGCGTTCCGATGTGACCGTACACCGAAGCGTAGACGTTTTCGCTCAGGCTCCACATAAATTCAATGACCAGCACGGGAAAGAGTATGGCAAGATAACTGCCGCGGGTCATTTTGGTTAGTCTTGGCATGAACCTGAAAGATATGCTCCTCTTTCTGTCAATCACTTTCATGGCGGCAACCATCAGCAGCGCGTTGAAACCCTGAGAGATGACGGTTGCCGTCGCCGCGCCGTTTGCGCCCATGGCAGGGAAACCGAGCTTTCCGAAGATCAGCAGATAATTCAGCACTGTGTTGAGCAGACTGGATATTATGCTGCACACCAGTGGAAGAGAGGCTTTTTCCATGCAGCGCATTCTGACAGAAGTCATCATACTCACCGCGTAAGGCAAAAATCCGAAGGCGATGATTCTCAGATATTTTGCGGCAACGGCAACGGTATTTCCGTCCGCCGAGTAAAGACCCATTAATCTGACGGGAAACGCAAGACACACAGCCATAAACACAACGCCTATTCCTATTGACAGCAGCGTATGCAGCGAAAATCCCCGGTCGGCTTCGTCATTATCATTGGCTCCGAGATACTGCGAAAGGATGATGCCCGCGACGCTCACCACCGCCCCGATGACAACGCTGTATAAGGTGCTGAGCTTACCGGCAATCCCCACTGCCGCCACGCTGACGCTCCCCAGCGACCCGACCATTATCTGATCGACAATGGAAAATGATGATTGCAGCATACACTGCAAGGCAACGGGCAGCGCGATTTTGAATACCTGCTGAATAAATGAATCCCTGCGCATAAAAAATCTCCTCGATGTTTTTTCATGTTCTTTCAAGAAGATTATAATGGATGGAGTGCCTTTGCGCAAAAGGTTAATCGCGTAACCTATCACAAAACAAGCTGCATGATTCTATGGTATTTGCCAATGTATTACCTGAATCCGTGAGACTTGGATTATGAAAAATGCTTGAAATACGCATAGAATCGAATGTTTCAGGCATTTTTACAGGCATTTTTTCTGCACCCATTTGGTGCAAATTCATAAGCCGAGATTTTCGCTTAAAACGCCGTGTTTATCGGGCATTCAGTGGTCTTTTACAATTTGTATTTCACGGATTCAGGTACTTGTCTACAGAGTATGCTCCGCCGATTACAATTGCCTTTTTACCATCCAGATCGTAAATCTCGCCATCCTTTGCAAACAGAAGATTCGAGAAATCATCTTCAACATAGACTGTTCCACCGTGCCATGTCACTTCGTGATAGGAAGGGATATTGAACGGCCGCTCTTCATGATTCCCATGTATGCAGAAGATCGGAACGCCAGCTTTATTGAGCAGTTTCTTCCGTTTTCGATCTCCTTGGTCAGCGCCATAATAATTCAGTCCAACATCGCCGAGTAGAATAAGGATGTCGTCAGGAGTCAGTCCATATTTCTGTGTTACCCACAATGGAGACCTGACATCTCCGTGAATATCACCGGTTAGCAGGATCATGTTCCACCTCATTTACCTAAAGTCTTTGAAAGCTTCATTAGCAGCTGAAGCATATCCGGATCACCAAGAATCTGCTTCACAACTTCTGGATCTGGTTCTGTATTTGCCTTTGCAGATTCATTCGCTTCTTCTTTTTTCCGAGGCTCTGAGTCATTAGTCCGGTAAAATGCATTCTCGAGAAGTCGTGCGTTTTCCTTTCGACTTTCGTCCAGAATGTGTGAATACTGATCGGTAACCATTTGCGCTTGAGAATGACCGGAGTCTCCCTGAACTGCCTTGATATCACCACCGGTCAGTTTCAATTTGTAAGTTATACTGGAATGCCTAAGGCTGTGAAATACCACCGCAGGCAATTCATAATGTTTGATGAATTCCTTAAAACTCTTTTCAATTTGCCCGTGTTCAACCGGGGTTCCCATGGGGCTTGCAATAACAAGATCAAAATCATAGTATTCACTGCCCAGCGCTTCCTTAACTTCATCCTGGTCCTTCTTCCACTGAATAAGCATTTCAGCAACTGAACTGGGAAGATATATTTTCCGGACACTGGATGGAGTCTTTGGAGTCTTCAAGACAAGAACCGTTTTGGTATTAGGCATCTTCTCAGGAAATTCTTTAATAACCCCTTTGCTCTCCAATTCGATCAGTGCATCTTTGGACGCGCGCTGCAATTCTTTGTTGACATAAATATAAGCTCGCCCTTCCTTTACGCTTTCTTCGGACACATCAACGCAATCCCAGGTTAATCCCAGAAGTTCTCCGATTCGTAATGAGCAGGAGAACGACAAATTGATGCAGAGCTTCAGCCTGTTATCCGGACATACCTCATTTACATGGGCCAATGTTTGCAGATCCCAGATTTCTCTTCTTTTCATCTCATGCTTTGGAACTTCCGCCAGAACAGCTGGATTTCTATCAATCAAATCCCATTTCATTGCCTGGGTAAACGCACTCCTCAAGAGTTTATGAACATCCCTTATTGTTGAAGTGCCTACATACCTGATTTCCTTTTTAAATTTTGAATCGGTGATCCTTTTCACTGATTCGCTCTTTTGCAAACGCTGATAATATCTTTCAAGAACATGTGTGGATACCTCATTAATCATCATTGAACCGATGAATGGTGAGATGTAGTTCCTGATCAAAGCCTTGTTGGTCTCAAACACAGAGAGTGACCACTTGGTTTTTCCGTATAGAGCAGTATATTCCAGCAGTAATTCGTCAATGGTTTTGCACCGCGGAAGAGCGATTGCTCCAACGCCTTCTTTATACTCAATTTCTTTTTTTCGTTTCTTGGCTGCAGCTTCAGACTTACATGGCTCCCATTTCTGTTTTTTGTCTCCAGCGTCATCCGTAAAGCTGTAAACGACATAGTATTTTCCTTTTTTAATCTGAATCGACGCCATGGATTTCATCCTCCTTTTTTGGTTGTGGCGGGTTGAGATACCAGATAATATCCTGCTTAAATATCTTCAATGAGTGATTAACCTTTTCAGCTCCTAGCTGGCCAGAGCGGATCAATCGCAATACTGCTGACTTGCTTATCCCTAAAATCGATGCTGCCTCATCCGTGGAATACCATTCTTTGCTGAACCTCTCTTTGGATTCTTGTTCTTTTCTGTCTCGGAGCACTTTCCCCAAAGATTCGTTTTCATGTTCAGCAATGAATTGCTCTTGTTCATCTTCCGTTAGTTCGTCAAACTTCCGATACTTGGATTGATTTGCATACCATGTATTGAAACTCTCGATGGTGACTCTTTTCTGATCACCGATAACAATGACTTCCAATTCCGGGGTACTCTTCAGAAGGTGATAAACCTGATCTCGGTTCAGACAGATTATTCTGCCCATCTCAGGCAAGCTCATGGAAGCTTTAATGGCTTTTGAGTCTGCTGCACGTTGCTCAGGAGTACGATAATGAGACTGCTGAGAAAGCCATTTGTGGAAGATGCGTTTTTTAACACGTTTCTGATTGCTCACCATAATTATTGGGATGTCTTCTTTTTTCAGGAGTTCATACACACAATCATCAGAAATGTTCAGTAGCTTTGAGAGATCACTTATTGAATATGAAATGCTTTTAATTTCTCTTCCCGGAGCAGAACCATCCACCTTTTTGTAGTGTGTCTGATTGGCATACCACTCTTCAAAGCTACTAAGAACAATCCTCATCTGGCGGGCAACCATTACGGTCTGAAACAGATTCTTGTGCACAAGCCAGTAACCTTCAGTCTTCTTCAATCCAAGAAGATGTGTCATCTCTGGAACAGAAATAGTGGTTTTTTGTGCTGCATCCATCCTTTTTCCTCCTTTCAGCGATTTGGATCCGGATCACAAAAAGCAAACTAACAGAAACGCTTCAAAAGTGGTAGGCTGTCGATTGCCTTCGTTAGAACAATCGACAGCCTTGACAAATCAGGTGGCCCGGTTAAGCCATTCATCAAAACTTTTCTTTGGGATACGGTAGATTCCGCTTGCCAACTGGATACTTCTGAATTCGTTTTTCTTTAGCAATGAGTAGATACTTTTCTTCCCAACACCAAGAATAGTTGCCAGATCCTGGACGGTGTAGCAACGATTTGGCTCAGCCGGCAGATTCATTTCGGCCTTTTCAACAGTTGCGTCTTTTTTCTCTTCATACGGCATAATGTTCCCTCCGATCTTTGGGATCTTGTCATAAAGTTCTTTAGACCCCTCTATATCCGCAGGGAATAACGACGGTTGATTGAGTCACTTTTTCAAACAAAGTTGAAACTCGCAAGCAGGGCAATTGTAATACAATTGCAAATCTGCTTGTTGGTGGCATTGCCCCCAATCCCCTTGATCACATCGCAAGCGATGTGGCTGGTCTCTTCGAGACATGAAAAAGTCCTCTCCCGAAGGAGAGGATGATAGATCAAATGATAAATCCATTCATGTCGATTCTCGCTCTATTATTCTTGGAATCGTGCAATAGGATTGGGTTTGCAACTCTGGCATTTTGATTTTACGCAGTATAAACCTCGCAGCTTCTGCTCCCATATCAAACATATCTGCTTCGATTGCGGTTAACTGAGGCTGTGTCAGCATGGCAAACGGGTAATTATCAAAAGTCATAATGGCGACATCTTTGGGAACCTGTAGGTTCTTATGTCGTAGCACTTGTAAGCAGGCCATAGCCAGATAATTATTTGTGCAAAGGAGTATGTCCGGCTTTTCAGTCGTCATAGATAATGCTTGCTCAGCTAGCTGAAGACCTGATTCATAGGTGCTATCACCATATAGAGTTGTAAACTGAAGATCTTCCTCTTCGAACATCTGCAGCATTCCACTTCTTCGTGCAGCGGATATTTTATCGGTTTCTTTATCACCCATAAGAAAAACCATATGCCGATATCCTTTATCAAGCAGATAGTTTGCTGCTTTCTGACCTGCTTGTTCATGGTTTACGTCCATCCAGCTAATCGATGTTGAGAAATCTGGTTTTCCAATGATGAGATGCGGCAATGATAAATGGCTCAACATTCCAGCAAGCGCTCTGCTAAGAATTGCAGCATGAATGATCACTCCGTCAGCTTGTTCCTGAATCATCATCTCCCGGATCGCCTGAGGAGCGTCTTTTTGTGTTGCATGCTTAAGCAGCATGGCATAATTCTTCTCATCGAGATACTGAGAAATACCCGTCATGATCTCAAACATATGCGGGTTTTCAAAGGCAACATTTCTATGAAGATCAGTAATGAATAAAACAATCCCACTTCTCTGCTTTGCAAAACTGCGCGCACGTGCATTAGGTCGATAATCCATTTCTTCAGCAAGTTTCAAAATACGTTCCTTCGTTTTTTCAGAAACTGCGAAATGATCATTCAGTGCACGTGATACTGTCGCAATAGATACCCCTGCTGCTTCTGCCAGATCATAAATCGTACTTGCCATGGTTCACGCTCCTTGTAATAACGTAACCCTTTGGCATAAGTAAATCACACGTACAGTTCTTTTTCAAGAGAACATCACCGGGAGCAGAATATGCAGCGGAAGAGTCGCCCGGATTGACAGCAATCTCGATCCGCTCGTCATTCCACTCCCGTGCATAGCGGAATAACATCCCGGTTGTTTCCACTGTTTTAAACACGCCGCGTGTCAGCGCCTTGTTGTCTTTGCGCAGGGTGATTAGTTTCCGATAGACTTCTGACAGGTGAGAATGATCGTTCCAGGGCATTGGCATCCGGTATTCTTTTTCCGTCATGCCTTTCATTCCTTTTTCATCCCCATAAAATACGCAAGGCATTCCAATAAAAGTCATTTGAAAAAGAATGGCCAATTCCATCTTATCAATGTCACCCTGGCATAGAGACAGAAATCTGCAGGTATCATGTCCGTCCAGAAGATTTAGTTGTGCCGGAAGCATCTGCTTTTTGTATCGCATCAGCAAGCTGGACAATCGCAAATCAAACTCTGGTGCAGTCAGGATGTTTTCAGCGAAGTACTGAGTACAGAATCTGCGAAAATCGTAGTTCATAGCTCCATCAACCATATCGCCGGTCATATAGTGCTCAGAGTTTTCCCATATTTCTCCGATAATAACAGCTTCCGGCTTTTCATTTTTTACAGCTCGCCTGAAAGCGCGAAGAAATCCGTCATCCACTTCGTTGGCCACATCCAGACGCCAGCCATCCACATCATATTTCCGAATCCAATATCGGCCTACATCACAAAAGTAATCCCGAAGCGATGGACAGGCTGTATTGGTCTTAGGCATGTTGGCCACATACGCAAAACAAGTATAAGCAGGACTTTCTCCTTCCTGCGGCAGTGTCAGCGCTTCCGGAAGGCTGTAAAACCATTCGTAATACGGAGATTCTTTTCCGTTTTTCAGGACATCCTGGAAAGAGAAGTGGTTCCAGCTGACATGGTTAAATACGCCGTCAACAATGACCCGAATTCCTTTTCCGTGTGCTTCCTGTACCAAAGTCCTGAAGTCTTCATCCGTACCAAAGCAGGGATCAATATGTTTATAATCCATCAGATCATATTTATGATATGCTCCTGCAGCAAAAGTCGGGTTCAGATACAGGCAGTTAAACCCAAGGTTTTTGATATAGTCAAGGTTCTCACGGATCCCGTTGATGGTTCCGCCGTAATTCGTGACAGACGGAAATCCGTTATAGGATTCCGCTTTTCCCGCTTTGCTGATGTGTTCTTTTCCATCCGCGAAACTGTCAGGAAAGATATTATAAACCACGGCATCCCTGACCCATTCAGGAACAGATGCCAGATCTGCTTTGTGATTGAAAGGGTATTGAAAAAACTCACTGCGCTCAATATGCGCATCCATTTTTTCAAAACATTCACCTGCATATCTGCATTGTATCTGACCGTCATCCAGCAGAAAGTAATAAGCAATACGTTCCCATTCAGTTTCCAGAATGATTTCGTACCAGTCATATAACAGATCAGAGCGAACCAAAGGCATGCTTAATTCTGTGAATGTCAGCTCGGGTGACATATCAGCACGATCCGCATAATAAAACTTAACTTGTGTTAAGTCACTCCTGGCTGTCCGCAGGCGAAAGACGAAATGTGTTTCATCAAGCGGATGAGCATACTCGCTCATGGGTCTATGGAGAATGGAAGCGTAGTGCATAGTGTCTTATCCTTTCGTAGCGCCGCCGGTAACACCGGCAACATAATATTTCTGCAAGCGGATGAATAACAGGACAATCGGAACAGCTACTACAACGGAGCCCGCACAGAACACGGTGTAATACTGATAAATGTTCGCCTTATCAACCATGGTATAAAGGCCCTTGGCAACCGTGTAATTGTTGTAGTTGTCCTTCATAATTACGGAGACAAAGATAAAATCTACCCATGGAGCAATAAATGCGTTGATCGCGGTATTGACCACAATGGGTTTGGAGTTTGGCAGAATGATCTTCCAAAAGATTGTATGCCTGGAAGCCCCGTCCAGCGTAGCTGCTTCGTCCAGGGACTTCGGAATCGTATCAAAGAAACCTTTAGCGATGTAGTAATTCAGCGCCGCACCGCCGGAATATACAAGGATCAGTGCCAGAAGCGTTTGATCCAGTCCGATCGCTTTCATAAAATGATAGATGGCAATCATGCTCATAAAGCCAGGGAACATACCCAGGATCAGGCAGATGTTCATGATTGCTTTCCGGCTTTTAAAGCGAAGCCGGGAATAAACATATGCAACCATCAGCGTCAGAATGGTTGTAATCACACAGCAGCATACCGCCACGAACAGGGTGTTCATAAACCAGCGCGGGAAATTGAACAGGCGCGTATCGGTAAACAGCCGTGTGTAGTTGTCAAAAGTAAATGCTTTGGGCCAGAGATAAGGTGTATAAGCTCCGGGCTCTTTCCGGAAGGAAGAAATCAGGAGCCAGAAGACCGGCAGCATCCATAGAATGGAGAGTACAGTCAGAAGCGTGTGTAAGCAGATGGATGTACGGAGTTTTCTCATGTTCGTATGCTTTTTCATTGGAACATGTCCTCCTTCTTCACAGCGCCTGTACGGTTATAAACCGTCAGAGAACAAACAGAGACGATCATGAATATGAAGATGCCGATCGTCGAAGCGAGGGCGTAATCGTGCTGATCCACCGTCAGTTTGTAAAGCCAGGTGACAAGCAGATCTGTTTTTCCGGCCTGGTAATAGTCAAGGCTCGCAGGGCCTCCTGCGGTAAGCAGATAGATCACGTTGAAATTGTTGATATTCCCAACAAAGGTTGTGATGGTTGCAGGTGCTGTTACGAAGATCATGTACGGCAGCGTAATGCTCATAAAGCGGCGAATAGGACCGGCGCCGTCAATCGACGCACTTTCGTACAGTTCTTCCGGCACGTTCATCAGCACACCGGAAAAGGTCATCATGGTATAAGGAATACCAATCCACATATTAATCACGATAACAACGATCCGGGAAAGCGTTACATCCGTTAGGAAAGGCAGCGGCGTTTTGATCCAGCCCAACTTCATGAGCGCAACATTGATCGCGCCGGGCGGTTCCAAAGCTCGGGAAATCAGCAGGAGGCTGACAAACTGCGGAATGGCGATCGGGATCATGAACCATGTACGCCACATCTTTTTCAACCTGACCAGTTTGTTATTGATGATGATGGCCAGAATCATCCCGAAGATATAGTTGGTGAATGTGGCAAAGATGGCCCATACAATTGTCCAGCCGAGAATGCCCATGAACGTGCGGGTTTTCGTCTCATTGCCCAGAAAAATATCCGTGACATTTTGCATTCCCGTCCATGTGAACAGGTTCCCTGGCGGCTGATGGTTTGCGTCGAAATTTGTGAAGGCAATCAGGATCATGAAGATGATCGGAAGAACGGTAAAAAGAATCAGCGTTGTCATCGGCGCTGATAAAAGCGTGATGTGAAAACGGTCATTCAACAAGGAGGAAGCGTCCTGCCGAAGAGAAGGAATCTCTTTCCCTGCTTTTTCGAGTTGATACAGATGTGAAGCGCTCTTCAGGTTAATGACCCACAGGCAGATGAAAATCACTGTCACAGCAACGGTCAGAACGCTGAACAGCAGAATCAGCATGCTGTTATCCCCAGGCACTCGCTGGTAGATTTGCAGGTCTTCATTCCAGACCTTCAGTTGGGCATTTTCTCCCAGCGTAAGAAGATGGCTCAGGTATTTCCAACCGAAGCCAAAGAAGAACAGGAAAAACAAAACTTCAGCGGCGAGGTACATCAGTCCTTTGACGATCTGACCGCGCTTTATACAGCCAAGCCCCATTACCAGGCAGGAGCCCTTTACCCAGCTGTCTCCCTGGGCAAAATCCTTCCAAAACCGCTTCATAATTGATCCTCCGGATGCCGGAAAAGGCTGCCGAGATCCCGGCAGCCTTCTCCGAACGAATGATTATTGACCAATAGTCTGGGCCACCCACTGATCCAGAAGAGGCTGAATATCCACAGTGGGATCAGCGATCAGCGCGTTGCCGAAAGCCGTAGCAGGAGTCCAGAAGTCTCCGATGATCAGCTGGGTCACAGCATAATCACTCTGCGCAGCCAGAGCAGACAGGGCCGGATCAGAAGCAATCGCTTCACTCTTCGCAGCATTGATGTTGGAAGGGCCATAGCCGCGAACTTCAAAGCGGCGGAGCTGGCTTTCCTCGCTTGTCAGGAATTCTGCCAAGTTCATCGCTTCAATCGGGTAAGCGCTCTGCGTATTCACACCGAGGATTTTGCATCCGCCGAAGGAACCCATCTGAACCTGCTCTCCGTTTACGGTGAACGTCGGGAGCTTGGCAGCGGCATAATTATCGCCAAGACGTTCCTTAATCGCATCAGCAACCCAGGTTCCGCATACGCCGGCGCATACGGTATCGCCAATGGTGCCGGTCAGGATATTCTGGTCACCGGGCAGAAACGCCGGATGCGCACACAGGGCGGCAACTGCCTTGGCAGCTTCCAGGCCCTTCTCATTGTTGAAATCGCAGACCTGTTTTCCATCCTCGTCCAGGGTGATGGTACAGCCGTTTCCAAGGAAGAAGGAAGCGAGATACCAGCCATTGGCAACATCAAAGTTGAACTGCTTTCCAGCTTTTTCAGCTGCAGCCAGAATTCCGTCCAGGGTCTTTACGTCTTCTTCGGTCAGCACAGACTTGTCGTAGAACAGGAAATATCCGTTGTCAGCAGTCATAGGATAGCCCAGCAGGGTTCCCTTGTAGGTAGCCGCATTCACTGAGCCCTGACTGTTAGCAGCCACAATCTCGTCATGGTTGCGGGTCACTTCATACAGTGCGTCAGCCATAGCCAGACGGATCAGCTGGTCATCCGGGTAGACAAACACGTCAGCAGCGGCAGCGGGATCTTCCAGATAACGCGCACTGGCATCAGCGGTTCCGACAACACCGTACTGGAATGTGTAGTTGTTTTCCGGATGAGCGGCGGCATATGCCTCACACAGTTCCTTGAGCAGTTCCTGATCATCCTGGCCGTCCCAGACTTTCAGGGTGATGTCATCTGCGAACGCGGCAAAAGCCGTGCAGCACAGGATCACTGCCAGCAATACAGCAAAAAGCTTTTTCATGGGGTGTTACCTCCTCGTTTTTTCAGCCATATCAGGCTGTTGTTTCTGGCTGCATTATGAAGTTTTATTACAGAAAGGTCAATGTAAATTAGCGTAAGCGCTTACGAAACAAGGCAGTCAGTTTATCTGATCTTTGTCTTCTTTCCCAGTAGCGTTTCTCTGGTGTATCCGACCTTATGTCCGTGATTGTCATAATGGTTCTGATAGCCCAGAATACTTTCATGGGATCTGCCGATCCTGTGACCGTTTTCGTCGTAGTGGACAGTACCGAACAGACCCTCCCGTCTGCGTCCGACCTTATGTCCATGCTCGTCATAGTGATTGGTGTATGTCCCAAGCAGGCTGGTACGGCTGTATCCGATCTTGTGCCCGTGCTCGTCATAATGGTTCGTGCGATCCGGCAGGATGCTCGGACGGCTGAAAATCTTCTTCATAGATTTCGACTCCTCAAAACAAAGGCGGGAGCAGGAAACGGTTCCTGCCCCCAAATATATGAAAGCCTGTCCCCGTTTCTGTTATCACGGGTGCTGGATTAAGCAACATGTCGTGCCCGGTACCAGCGATAAGTCAGATACGCAGTCACAACAACAGTAATCAGCATTCCAGGGTAGGAAGACATCACCGCATGAATTGCGGAAAAGAGAATATCCATCCCCTCACAAAGGGAAGCAATACCATATAGAGCAACAATGAATGCAATCAGTGCCATCGTGGCCACCTCCTTGGCCAGTGTTGTTATGCCTCCGGAATAATCATGGCTGCAACAATTTAAAACAGAATTCCGACACCGGACAGAACAAACAGAATTCTTACCCCCGTCGAATTAAGACCGAGATATTCCGCTATCCCGCCGCACACACCGGCGAAAACTCGATCTGTCGAGCTTCTATACAGTCTCTTCATTGTCAGATCTCTCCTTCATACTCCTCTGCACGATTCTGATTCGCACGGCTAGCAAATAGTCCGATCAGCGTCCCGAGCAGAAGGCCTCTGCCCAGTCCGCCATGGCGGTGATGATGGCAATGGCAGCGATGGCCACCAAAGATCATGTTTCCCAAGGTCAGGATACCAAGCAGACGCAGCATTGTGATGTTCCTCCATTTCGGTCGTTTCGTATGTACCAGTTATTTGGTACGGGTAAATCATATGATACTTGGATAAACAAAAACAGGATTTGTTCCGAAAAATATGGGGGTTATTTCTCCAATGAAAACCGCCATCATTAGTTTCCATACCTGAAAAAAACAGGATTTCTCTTGAATAGATGCATCTCATAAGGTATTGTCAGGATAACGGATATAAAACTTATCCGTATCATGAAGAAAGATAATATGCCTGAGCGTCTCAGGCGTTGAGATAAAGAACATGGAAAACAGAATATCGAAGGTGATCTTTTACAAGCCCCATCTGGAAGATCTGTGGTTTCGTGAAGCCATGATGGCTGATCCGGAGACGATGAGCTACAACCAGGCCTGGGGTGGAACCATCCCATTTCCGCGTGAAAAGTGGGCAGATTGGTACAATTGCTGGATAGCAAATCCCAATAAATGCTTTTACCGGTACATTACAACTGGAAAAAGCAGATCATTTGTGGGAGAAGCGGCCTACCACTATGATCCCGATATGGATCTGTACCTGGCGGACGTTATCATTTCCGCAAAAAGCCGCAGGCAGGGATTTGGAAAAGCCGGCCTTCTCCTGCTCTGCGAAGCCGCCAAAAATGAAACAATACCGGAATTGTATGACAATATTGCCATTGACAATCCCGGTATCAACCTGTTCCTGCAGTGCGGATTCCATGAGGAATACCGAACCGAGGAAATCATCATGCTGAAGAAACAGTTGATTTGATATTTCAGCCTTTTACGCTACCTGCAGTTAGACCTTGCACAAAGAATTTCTGGCATAGGATAAAAATCAGAACTACAGGAATCAGCGTAAGAACTGACATTGCGAATACATATCCCCATTGAGTGAACTGATGCTGCCCAAAGAAGCCGGCGATCGCGATGGGCAGTGTTCGTTTGCTGGTATCATTAATAACCGTATTTGCCCAAGGATATTCTTCCCATGCAGTCAGAAAATTGAAAATACTCACTGAGGCAATAGCAGGAGATGCCAGAGGAAGTGCAATCCTGGTATAAACAGTCCATACGCTTGCCCCGTCAATCCAAGAGGCTTCCATGATCTCCCCGGGAATATTCTCCATAAATCCTTTAATCATAAACGTGGAGAATGGAATCACCCATGCCACATAAAACGGGATCAGTCCCCATAACTGGTTGACAAGGTTCAATTTTGTTGCCAGTTCAAATTGTGGAACGATCATCGTGGTACCAGGAATAATCATAGTCAGTATGATAAAACCGAAGATCAGTTTGTTCGCTTTCAGTTTGAATTTTCCAAGGACAAAAGCCATCGCGGATGATACAGCCGCAGCCAGAGTAATCGTTGATAAAGAAACAAAAACCGAGTTCAAAAAGTTTACGTAAAACTTGCTCTGATTGAGAATATAGCCATAGTTCTCCAGTGTCAGAGCCTCCCACTTCGGGAAGAAGCGAGGCGGGTATTCATAAAGCGCGCCATTAGGCCGCAGAGATGTCGAAATCATATAAATCATTGGCAGAGTAAAGATTACTGTGCCCAATGCAAGAAGAAGATACCGCAGGATCATACCACGAATTCTGGCTCCATTCAGACTCTTCATGACGGCACCCCCTTTAATTATCCCGGTTCCGCATCATGCGGAACTGGACAATAGCTAACAGACCAAGGCAAAGGGCCATCACAAAGCTGAGAGCTGCTGCATAGCCAAATTTTCCGGTGCTGAATGCCTTATAGTACATCCAGGTTAATAGAGTATCGGTTTGATGTGCCGGTTTTCCTCCGGTAATCATTTTGATTGACGTAAAGACGTTGAATCCACCGATCGTCAGTTCGATCAAGGCAAACAGAATCGTTCCCTTGATTCCAGGCAGAGTGACGTGGATAAACTTACCCCAGGCTCCGCATCCATCAATGTCGGATGCTTCATACAGATCCTGAGGCACCTGCTGCAAAGCAGCCAGGAAGATAACCATATTCCATCCGATGCCTTTCCAGATGCCTAAGATCATGGCAACGCTGATTCCACCCCATCGGGTGTCCAGCCAACGGATATTTGAAGAAGTCACTCCTAAGATTTTCCAAAGGAAGTAGTTTAAAAGCCCTTCCGTATTGAAGATGTAGCGAAATACCAGAGACGCGATGACCCATGACGTAACGACCGGGAGATAATTGATTACTCTGAATGTCACACTGAATCGTTTGATCCCATTCAGCAGAATGGCAGTAAACAGACCAATTGCCATCTGACCGGGAACTGTGATAAGTGTGTAAACGATACTGTTTACAAACACAGTCCAGAATGTCTGATCCTGGAATACTTCTTTATAGTTTGCAATCCCATTAAAAGGCTGGGTGAGCATAGAAGAAAAGCTCATATCGCAAAGGCTCATCCAGAACAGGCGAATAATCGGATAAACCGTAAAAGCTGCAAAAACCAAAAGGCCCGGCAGAAGCAAGGCGATCAGTTGAGCTCGATTCAAACGTGACTTTGTGACCATATCCTCATCTCCGGAAAGTGTGGCGGAGCAGACAACCTGCTCCGCCACAGAATCAATTGATTATTTCAGCAGTTCATCCCACTTGGCAGCCAGCTCATCCATGGCTTCCTGGGCGGTCTTTTCACCAGACACAACCGCAGTCATGGCAACAGTCAGGTCATTGTCCATTTCACTCCAGGCAGCCACAGTGGGGCGGGCCTTGGCAGTCTGGATTGCTTCGATGAAAGGAGCGTAATCCGCAGCCTTTACGGTTTCACTTTCCAGAGCAGCCTTGTTTACGGGAATCTGGCCACACTTGGCCATTTCAGTCTCAGCAAATTCACCGGTCATGAACTGCATGAACTTCCAGGCAGCTTCTTTGTTGGCAGTATTGAACATGGCGATGTCTTCGCCGCCAAGCACAGAGATGCTTCCACCTTCACCAGCGGGAATCGGGGCAGTGCCATAGGCAACGTCCGGATATGCGCCAGCCAGTTCAGCAGACTTCCAGGGGCCTTCAAGCATCATGGCATAACGGCCGGTACCGAAACCATCCGTCATGGGAATGTCGCCGGAATTGAAGCCGGTGATCCCGCCAGCTTTCACCAGTTCAGCAAATGTTTCGACAGCTTTGACAGTGGCCGGCCCATTGATATAGCCAGTAGCAACTGTCTGATCTTCGTTCGTCAGACTTCCACCAAAGCTCCAGATGAAGGGGCAGATATTCCAGCCAGCCAGGGCAGGCTCGTTCCAACCCCAAACCTGCTGACCATTGGCATTTTCGCCGGACAGCTTCTTTACGGTTTCAACCCACTCATCCATGGTTGTAGGAACCTGCACACCAGCTTCTTCCAGCATAGCCTTGTTGTAGAACACGATCTTGCTGTTTGTGTTGAGAGCCAGAGCATAGTTGTGACCGCCGATTACAGTCGTGGACATAGCGCTGTCAAGCAGTTTGCCGCTCACTTCTGCGAAGTCAGGCATTTCTTCATCCAAAGCAACCAGGATACCCATCTTCTGGAATTCGGGCAGCCAGGCAATATCGCAGCGAGCCACATCGGGCAGGGCATTGCTCTTCGCGCTGACCAGCACTTTGTCATGCAGTTCAGCCCATTCATGGGAAACAGCATTGACCTTGATTCCGGGATTCTCAGCTTCAAAAGCAGGTATCAGAACGTTCATCAGGGTTTCATTTTCAGCAGATTGAGCGCTGTAATGATGCCAGAAATTGATCGTGACGGTTTCGCCTTCAGCAAAAGCGGAACCAACGGTCAGGAACATCAGACATGCAAGCATTGCAGCCAGCAACTTGGTACGGGTACGCATTGGATATTCCTCCTTAAGATTTCGTTATGATCTTAACGGAATGCGGCTGAACGTCGACTGATTCCTCCGCTTCCGTAAAGTCCAGGTGTTGAGCAGATTCTCCCGTGTTAAATACCGCAATGACGGAATCAGAACCGAAAGAACGCTTAAACGCAAACAGATGTTTTTGATTATCGGCTATCAGGGTTTCATATGATCCTTTTCTGACTGATACATTCTCTTTTCGATACTGTACCAGTTCCCTTTCCCACACGAGCAAATCCTGATCCGGATGTTCCCAGATCATCCCACCCCGGCAGCCGGGGTCGTTTTCTCCGGTCATACCAAGTTCATCGCCGTAATAAATTGCAGGCGAACCGATGAACAGCATCTGGAAAGCCATTGCCAGTTTCAGTTTCCAGTGCTCATTTTTACATTCGGTCAGGAACCGGGCGGTATCATGACTGCCTATGCAGTTATACATTGCATGGTTCATCGGATCCGGGTACCGCATCAGCATATTTGTCAGGCGAACGTTCAGTTCACTTTCTGATACTGACCCGTGTGCGAAATAGTCAATCATGGAATCCCTGAACAGATAATTCATGGCACAGTCAAAGCCATCCGGCCCCAGCATATTTGAAGCGTCTCCCCAGGTTTCACACAGAAGAACTGCGTCCGGGTACTTCTTTTTGACTTCTTCACGCCACCAGATAACAGCATGACGATCCAGTTCATCCGCAACATCAAAACGCCAGCCGTCAATGTGTGCACGATCCAGCCAGTACAGCAGGACTTTCAGGACATACTTCCGTACATCCGAATTCGAACCGTTCAGCCTTGGCATATACGGATAATCGCCAACGCACTCATAGCATTCCGGTGTAATTTCAATCGGATAATGCTTGGGATAAAACCAATCCTTATACTGGCTGGCCCTGCCATTCTGTACAAGGTCGTTGAATGGTGCAAAATGAATGCCAACATGATTGAAAACACCATCAAGGATGATTTTGATTCCGTTCTGATGAGCTGTATCAACCAAAGCAACCAGATCCTGATCTGTTCCAAACAACGGATCAATCCGGAAATAATCCGTGGTTGCATATTTGTGATTGAAATCCGCAAGGAATATTGGGTTCAGGTATATGCATTCAACCCCTAAATCCCTCAGGTATGAAATCTTGTCACAAATCCCGGGAAGCGTTCCTCCCATGTAGTTGTCCCGTGTTGGGGCAGAATCCCAGTCTGCCAGGCCTTTCCTTATCTCAGTTCCCCTTGCAAAACGCTCCGGGAAAATCTGATAATAGATGCATCCTTTTGCCCAATCCGGAACAGAGACAATGTCAGTATCATTGATCTGAAGTATTTCATAACTGCCTTCCAGGGCAAAAACTTCCTGAATGCCCAGCGAATTCAGCCACCATGTCTTTCCATCGATGTCTGTTAATTTAAAGGCATATTTGATATAGTGAGCTTCTTCAGAGAAATATGCACACGATGTCCATTGTGTTGTGTTTTGATCCTCATAGCGGATTGTCATTGGAATAACATGTCGGTTTTCCGGCTCTGTTCTCTTCCACCAAGTGAGTTCCACTGCCAAGAGATCACCATATGCAGCATCAAGCCGGAACAGAGCCTTGTCCCGTGCAAGCGGTTGCACAAACGGGTAAAAAGAAAGGTGCCGTATGGCAGATGTTTTCATCTTATTTCGCCAGCCTTTCTGATGATTCTCTGACAATCAAATTTGTGGATAGCATAATCTGTTGATTGCCACTTCGTTTATCAATTCTGCGGAACAGTAATTGTGCCGTCTGATCTCCCAGCATACCAGTATCAATATCAACAATCGTAAGAGGTGGATCAGTATACTCTGCAAGAGGATAATTATCAAAAGCAACGATTCCCATCTCAGAAGGGATCTGGATCTTCAGCTCTTTACAGGCCTTCAGCAGACCAAATGCCGCCATATTGTCGTTGCAGACGAAAGCATCCGGACGTTCTTTCGTTTTAAGGATTTCCAGCACAGAGGAATAAGCATTTTCTGTTGTTCCATCCGTCGGAATGACAAGTTCCTCACCACTAATGGCTTTCTTGTATCCGCGAACCCGGCGAATTGTAAAACCGCGTTTCTGATTTCCGCCAAGATAAGCAATACGCTGATAACCCTGCTCCTGAAGATGATGAACGGCCAGGTCTGATCCCTGCTCATTGTTGTTGTCAACCCAACAGGTAACACCGCGTAAGGTATCCGGGGTGCCAAGAACAACATAGGGGAAATCACCGACTGTCTCCATCAGAGAAGGATTAACTGTTGTTGGAGGAAGAATCAGGCCGTCAACCTTCCGTTCCTTCATCAGGTTTTCAATTGTCCGTCCTTTGCTCTGGGCACCGTTGGCAATGATGACCTGATAGCCTTTTTCCTGTGCTACCTGCTCAATCGCAAAAAGACTGCGGCTGAAGAAGAAGTTGCTGAATGCTTCTGCATCACGTGCATCCACCACTACGCCGATTGCACCGCATAAGCCGCTGGCCAAACTCCGAGCCAGAGAGTTGGGATGAAAATCGAGTTCCTTCATGGCAGCATAAACGCGATCTTTTGTTTCCTGGGTAATAGATGCTTTTCCATTTATAACACGAGACACGGTAGATGAATTGACACCGGCGAGCTTCGCCACATCACTGATTGTGACTGCCATCTTCATCCACCTCCCTCACACATCTATGCAACCGCTTGCACGCTTTATTATAGTCACTGCAGAACAGGTTGTCAATAGAGAAAAAACAAAAACTCACTGATCTGTAGCTGTTAAGAGCCTTATCTTACGATCTCCCTGTCTCTGGCCGGACGTTCCGTGACCGTATCAATATTCGCCTTGACCGTCAGTAGCTCACGCATATTGCTTCGGGCCTCACGGTACTGCGCGTATACTTTCTGTTTTTCAGAGAGAACCGCGGCGTATTCCGCAGACAGCGCCTTGATCGTGGGAATCTTGCCCTGAATCCCATCAAAAGCCTTTTTAGCGGCCTTATGTATGATGATCTGTTCTTCATGCTGGGCATAAAAGGCTTTGGAATATCCGGATCTTTTCCATTCGGCGTAGATGTCTTTTGTTTTCAGATAATTGGTGATGGCTTTTTTTGTTTCGCCAATCTCTTTCAGCCGGGATTCAGCAGACTGAACACGGGCAAGGAGATCATCTGTCTTGCGCACTGATTCATCAACTCGACTGGATAGTTCCTCATAGGTTTTGATTTCATGAGTTGAAATAAAAGCCATACTGCTGGCTAGCTGCTTCAGGTTGAATTTCTTTGCCCAGTTTTCATATCCCGCGCCTTTTCCTTCCTGGACTTTGGCCTGAATGTCAATGAGCAGGCTGATCCGCTGCTTCATTCTGCGAGTCTTTGTCGGGATATGGGTGTGTTCGCCAGAGAGCACCGCTGTCAGCATTTTTTCTGAGTACTCTTCACCGAGTGTATCCATCCGGATGAATCGCTTTCCGTCTGGTGCGCGAAAGCTTAGTTGTTTTCCGTGCTTGATTTCCCAGCCGGCTTCTTCGAGCAGTTTCATCAGAGCAGCGAACCCATCAGGTTTTTTCTGGAGCACCTCATCAATAGCTGTTCGCAGCTGATCTCTTGCAGTTGGCTTTGCCTTTTCGCCAAGCCATCGGTCATAATTGGAATCACGGTATTTGGGATCACCTACGACAGATAGCTTATGTTCCATACAGATCTGGTCGCTTAATCTTGCCAGAGCTTTTCCTGAACCCAGGAAATTACGGAACTTATGCCTGCAGTCCAGTGTCGTTGCACAGAAGATAATGTGATTATGAATGTGCGCTTTATCCGTATGCGTCGCCACAACAAAAGCATGCTTTCCCTTCAGAAAGCGAGAAGCAGTCTCGTACCCGATACTGTTCGCTTCCTCCGGCGTTATTTCACCGGGCTTGAAAGACTGCCGCAGCTGATAAGCAATGACTTCTCCATCCCTGTACCGTTCGGTCAGATGAAGATATGTCCTTCGCATCAAAGCAAACTCATTCGCTACAGTATGCGGATCGCACTGAAATGAGCTGACATATTCGCCCTTTTCTGTTTTTTCAGGATTGAGTGCATAATCAATTCGATCAGCCAATGATTGGGAGGCATTATTCCCTTTGGTGATATGCATCGCAATCAGTCTTGTAGTTGCCATTCGCTTTCCTCCATAAAAAAAGAGGCAGCCAGGTTGGTTGCCTTAGCTGCCATTTGATTTGTGCCGTTACAGTATCATTCCTTCTACGAAGGAGCAAGCTCCATCAATACGTTTAAGTAAGAAGTTTGCCATGGCTGGAAGTCCAATTGGACTGACCAGAAGGGCCAGTACCAGCAGGGCGATTCCATTCTGCCAGTATCCAATGAAGAACTCGACCATAGCAAAGATTACAAAAACTGAGGTTCCCAAACCGATCACAGCCGAGGAGATGGTAGTCAGGAAAGCCAGCGTTCCAAGCAGGAGCCGAAAAACCATCAGGATCGGCATCAGGATGATTCTAAGCATTGCTTTGATCATATTCATTCCTCGCTTTCATGGCATTTCGCCCAGTCGCTTTAGGATTCGATTAAGTCCATTCCAAATCTTTTCCTGGCTGTCCCGGACTTCTTTCAGTTCGCTTTCGATGATTTCACCGGCACCGTTTGCCCGTTTGGCAATCTGATTGAGGTTGTTGCTGGAGTATCTCATAAGAGAGATCATTTCTTTGAGCTCCGGGATTTCCATAGTCAGAATGTATCCGTCAATCGCCATTTTCCGGAAGTAAGCCGATTTCTCTCTTATTCCTGCTTGTTTCATCTTCAAAGCTACGATCTGATATTCCTGATCGGTAAGCCTGAGAGTGCACATATGATCGTGCTTTCCGTTTCCCACATTCATTATCGATCCAGCCCTTCATTTCCGCAAGGCTGTCGATGATCCTTTTCAGCGCCCATGCGAAGGATGGATGAAATTGATTTTTCAGGCGTTCTTTCCGCGAGTTTCAGATTACTAAGACATTCCGTCATTTCATGAATGGACACCTTCCGGATTGCCTGCATATCCTTCGCTAAGTCGAGCGCTTCGTCTTCGGTTAAGAAGCGCAGA
Organism: uncultured Clostridia bacterium; assembly: GCA_947166385.1. Taxonomy (GTDB): domain Bacteria; phylum Bacillota; class Clostridia; order Christensenellales; family Aristaeellaceae; genus Aristaeella. Next base: position 24,755 of record CAMVEB010000026.1, read on the forward strand.
TCTTCGCCATCCTGCTTTACGATCATTGCGTTTCCGATGATCATATCTCCGTGTTCCTGCGATTCATAGAGATAACTGGCAATGCAGTTCACAAAGTGCACATCGCCCTTCAGTTTTGATTCTTCATCAATCAAAAGGACATAATCCTGTCCCTGCAATCCTGCCGGCTCAACAACCTCAATCCATTCGCAATCGATGGCCCGTCTTGCACAATCAAACATTTTTTCGCCCGGTTCGACCTCTACAATACCGACGGCTTGCCCGGAAGTAAGCATAACGCCGTAAACGGCATTCTCCCGGATTTCGTTTTCAGTCATGGTTCTGACCTCCTTATCGTTCGAGACTGTCATGTTTAAGAGCAGTCTTTACAGGCTGCATGACAGGATTTTTCAGTTCATCCCGGATAGAAGAATGCTCCTTTTCCTGGATCATTTTCCGGGCATGGGATATAAACCCATCCAATACAGCAGGATGAGATGTGACGGCATATGCATCTCTGCGGTCATAGTTCATAGCGGACTGTGTGTTAGGCATCCGGACCGTAAAAGCCCAATCTTTATTTGCCGGTGAGAATCGTCCATCCCATGATTTGATCTGCACGGTAGCAGCCAGGACAAGAGCGACACGTTCCGCACCGTACTTTTCCAGCACTTCATCGATAGCCTGTTTGTTAAGCCGCATTCCATCAAAATGCCTGGAAATTGATTCTTCAATAGCGCGTCTGCAATTCACATTTTCAAAATGTGATTCCCTAAACTTTTCGATTTCTTTATGTTCACGAGCATACACGGGACTTTCATAATAAACTGGTACCAGATCCGTTTCGTTCATTGATTTCACTTCCTTTTCTTTCAGCATCAGCTCGCTGATTAACATTCGCTTACTGTTCAGGTCATCTGACAAAAGGATATCCAGGTCGTTTTCCACCTGAGTCAGATTCTTCAGCGCTTCTACAAACCGCGGATGGAAATCGTCACTTGGATTCACAGGCGCATATTCGGTCTCCCAATCGATCAGATGGTTTCTGTAATCCGATAGTTTCCTGAAGAAATACGCTGCCTGATGCTCGGTCTTTTCTTCTTCTGAGATAGGCCTTCTGCCTGTGGAAATATGTGAAACACGCCCGTTATACCGAATACCAAAGTCAGATGCCAACTTCATAGCAGCTGCTTTCCTGCTAAAGCCAAACAGACGGGATGTGAACTCAATCACATCACCGTCTGCCTGGCATCCGAAGCAATGGAAGCGCTTATCGACTTTCATGCTTGGATTTTTGTCTTTATGAAAGGGACATTTGCACATGCCATTTCGATTGACTGTCAACCCGTAGAATTCAGCTGCTTGTCGGGTAGTAATACTGTTTTTCACGGCGCTATACACATTCATGGTTTATCACCGTTCCGGTTCAGGCGGTTTCTTATCTTTCGGGGGCTGCTCCTTGGGACGATCCAGATTCAATTCCGCATCCAGTTCAGCCAGCCGCGCACTCTTTGTTTTCAGTTCGGCCTCTTGAGGGAAAGGTTTCCCTAATTCCTCTTTTGCGGAAGCCAACTGATTTCTAGCGTTTTCCAGACGGGCTTTGGCGTCCTCCTGCCGCTGTGGCATGTTTGCCAGTGTATTATCCAGTCGTTGGATGTTGCCACGAGCGTCTGTCCCAACATCAACGCGATGGGTCAGCGCACCCTGTAACATCATTTGAAAGCGGCTGTTAAACAGATCATACTGAACAGACAGATCAAACCCGCGATACTCACCGACGCGGACTACCTCACCATGAGAAGATTTTTTGCAGGATTCCAGTATCAGATTGCCGGCATCTTCCTTCTCAGTAATCTCAGTGCTGCCAGCAGTCATTCCCACAAAGTCCTGTTCAGGAAGCGGGTGCGCCTGCATGGTTTCGATATCCTTATCAAATGCAGCGATCACCTGCGTAGCCTGATCAATCTCCTTGGGGAGCGACTTCAGGATCTGATCCTCCAGCCGGTACTGTTTGGTCAGGTGATCAGACTTCATCAGCCGCAGACGGGCAACGTCCACATCCAGATCCATCTTTTCCTTTATGCGCGGATCACCGGCGCACAAAGCCTTGATTTCCGCATAGGAAAGAGCAGTCTCGTCAATATCCTCACAGGAACGGACGGGACTTTTGCTTGACATGATCTGGGATATGAACTTCTGCTTATTCTCAACCGTTTGCCACAGATAACCGTCGAAGGTGCCTTCCGTAACATACCGATAAATGAACACCTCGGGATTCTGATTGCCCTGACGGACAATACGCCCCGCACGCTGCTCCAGATCACCAGGCCGCCAGGGGCAATCGAGATCATGGAGTGCAATCAGCCGATCCTGTACATTGGTGCCTGCGCCCATCTTCTGAGTGCTTCCCATCAGGACACGCACCTGGCCGGAACGAACCTTTGCAAACAGATCCTTTTTTCTGGTTTCGGTATTTGCCTCATGGATGAATGCAATCTGTTCCCGGGGAATGCCCTGATCTACCAGCTTTTCACGGATATCGTCGTAGATATTGAAGTTCCCGACACCGGTTTCTTCCGCGGCATCCGCAAGCGCAGCCGCTTCCTTGTCGTTCGTAGCTTTCCCGCGCGGAGTGGATAGATCACAGAAAACGAGCTGGGTAAGTTTTTCTGCATTCCCATCACGCCAGATGCGGACAATATTGCCCACACAGGCATTGACCTTACTTCCGGGATCATCCGGCAATAATGGATTGACCAGCCGCTGATCAAGACCAAGTTTTCTGCCGTCAGAAGTGATCTTCAGCATATTATCCTCGCTTGGATCAACCGTCCCGGAATGCACAGCGACAGCCCGTTCGGACAGCATTCCAACCATTTCCTTCTGGTATTCGGAGGGATGCACGACTACGGTTTCATAGTGTGCTTCGGGCCGGGGCAGGTTCAATTGATCAGCCGTTTTGATGTCAGCGACTTCAGAAAACAGCTTCATCAGTTCGGGAAGATTAAAAAACTTTGCGAACCTCGTCCTGGCACGATAGCCGGTGCCTTCAGGAGCAAGTTCGATGGCTGTTGTGGTCTCCCCAAAGGTGGAAGCCCAGCAATCGAACTGGCTGAGAGCTTTCTGCTGCAGCGTTCCATATTGCAGATAGCGCTGCATGGTGTACAGTTCTGTCATAGAATTGCTCACAGGCGTACCGGTTGCAAATACAATTCCGCGTCCGCCGGTCACTTCATCCATGTACCGGCATTTCAGGAACATATCGCTGGATTTCTGTGCTTCAGAGGCAGAGAGGCCGGCTACATTCCGCATCTTGGTGAACAGGAACAAATTCTTGAAAGCGTGTGCTTCATCTACGTACAGCCGGTCAACACCGAGTTGTTCAAAGGTGACGACATGATCTTTCTTTTCTTCCGCTTCCAGTTTTTTCAGCCGGACTTCCAACTGACGTTTGGCTCGTTCCAGTTGTTTGATGGAGTAGCGCTCACCACGGTTCCGCTTCATTTCCATGATACCGTCCGTGATATCGTCGATCTGCTCTTTCAGCAGCCGCTGCTGCCGTTCCTGGGAAACAGGGATTCGTTCAAACTGGCTATGGCCAAGTATGACGGCATCGTAATCACCGGTAGCGATACGTGCGCAGAACTTTTGGCGGTTCGCTTTCTCGAAGTCTTTCCGGGTTGCCACGAGGATATTTGCACTGGGATAGAGCCGCAGGAATTCCGAAGCCCACTGTTCCGTCAGGTGATTCGGCACCACAAACATTGCTTTCTGGCAAAGGCCAAGACGCTTGGATTCCATGACGGCGGCTACCATTTCGAAGGTTTTGCCCGCGCCGACCTCGTGAGCCAGCAACGTGTTCCCACCGTAGAGAATATGCGCAACTGCATTCCGCTGATGCTCTCTTAGATCAATCTCAGGAGTCATTCCATCAAAGGAAATATGACTGCCGTCATACTCGCGGGGACGGATAGAGTTGAAGAGTTCATTATACTTTTTTACCAAATCTTCGCGCCTGTCCGGGTCCTTCCAGATCCAGTCGCGAAAAGCTTCTTTAATTGCCTGCTGCTTCTGCTGGGCGAGCGTGGTTTCCTTCTGGTTCAGTACCCGCTTTTCTTTTCCTTCAGCATCCTGTATTGTGTCGTAGATACGGATATCCCGAAGATTCAGTGTGTCTTCGAGTATTCGATAAGCATTTGCACGATCAGTTCCGTATGTCACATATGCCGCAACATTATTTGTAGACATCAGGCTTTTCCCATCAATGAACCATTCCGCAGTATATGCAGAGAAGTTTACCTTGATTGAGTGCTTCATATAAAAGGGTGTCTGGAAGGTTTCATACATAAAGTCGTTTATATACTTCTTGTCTACCCAGGTAGCACCAAGGCGCACATCAATCTCAGATGCTTCCAGATCTTTGGGCTGCGCTGCCTGAAGCGCCTGAACATTGATATCAAAATAAGGAGACATTTCCGCCGCGTCTTCCGCTTCCCGCAGTTTCTGCCGGACATTACCAGACAGATATTCATCCGCCGTTACGTAAGTGGGCCGACCGTCTTCATCTAAAGGCACCGGAAGCATGAAGATTACGCCGGTCAGCTGATCAGCAATTTCTTCTTCATCCATACCGGTCAGCTCTGCCATGAAAGGCAGATCCACACGCGCTTTTTCCGTAATGGACACAGCAAGCGCCTCTGCAGGTGTGTCCACATGCGTCACAGGAGTACTATGACGAATTGTGCGTTTGGTGAACATGTCGGCTTTCCGTTCCAGTTCACCCTTCTCGTTCACAATTTCGAGTGAACAGAGCAGATAATAAGACGCATCCGAAGAGAAGACATTTGCGTTCCCACGGGAACTGATCAAGCCGTATTTTGCCGAAAAAGCGTCGTACGCATCATTCAACCGGCGCTGCTGCATCTCAATCGCTTCATCTGGGGCGTTGTCCATTTGTGCCTGGATCAGATCGTTTACAATACTGCGCAGGTTCACGAGACCTTTTATCCGTTCCTTTGCAACGTCACCAAGGTCTGGCTGCACTATCACAGAGTTTTGGCGATAGTACACTTCACCATTTACAACCGTGAAGGAATAGTTTTTCACAGAGGGATCTGCAGGGATCGTCTTCTGACTCGGCACATCATCGCTGACTTCGGGAAGCTCCGCTTCGTTGTATCTCCCTGTGATATACAGGACGGCTTCAGTAAGCTGATCTGCCAGATTCGCACCGTCAAAGGGAATACAGGAAGATTCAAGACTTCCGTACATGCTCTCGTCCATGATCATCTGGCCTAAAACCATTTCAGGGTGGTCAACAAAATAACTGTTGATCGTAATCCCATCCGGGTTCTTTCCGAGATGTACCCAGTCAGGCTCGATATCAATGACCCGGTCCCGCTTCTGCAGAAAGATGATATCCGAAGTGACGTAAGTATTCGCGTTCGCACTGAAAGCCGTATTAGGCAACCGGATGGCACCCAGCAGCTCAGCACGCTGAGCAATATACTTGCGTACTTCAGGGCTCTGCTTGTCCATGGTGCCTTTGGAGGTAATGAAAGCAATCACACCACCGGGACGCACCTGGTCGAGCGCCTTTGCGAAGAAGTAATCATGGATCAGGAAGTTATAACGATCAAATGCTTTGTCCGGCACCTTATACGCTCCGAATGGAACATTGCCGATCGCAACATCAAAGAAATCCTTCCGATCTGTGGTTTCAAAGCCGGCAATGGTGATATCCGCTTTCGGATAGAGCAGGCTTGCAATCCTGCCCGTTACACTGTCCAGTTCCACACCATACAGGTTACTGTTCTGCATGGACTCAGGAAGCATGCCGAAAAAGTTCCCTACGCCGCAGGAAGGCTCCAAAATATTTCCTGTACGGAATCCCATTTGTTCAAGAGCCTGGTACATTGCCCGGATCACAGTCGGGGAAGTATAGTGAGCATTCAATGTGGAAGAGCGTGCCATATCATATTCATCCTTGGTCAGCAGCTCTTTCAGTTCGATATACTCATTGCCCCAGTTTTCATTATCCTCATCAAAAGCCTGAGGTATTCCGCCCCAACCAACATATCGAGAAAGAATTTCCTGCTCTTCGGCAGTTGCGCCACGGTTTTCGGCTTCAATGGTTTTTAGCGTCCGGATCGCGGCAATGTTATAGGCATACTTGGTTTTCTGACCGCCTTCACCCAGATGATCATCCGTGATGTGGAAGTTTTCTCCGCTGACAGGCACAACAGGTTGAACGTCAGGGACTGCTTCTGGCGTTTGAGGCCAGAAGCCTGGGCGATAGACATTATTCCGAACATCCAGACCCAGCAGGCGTTGGAGCATCTCCTTGCTTTCAGCCCTGAGTACAGGATAGGTTTGAGAAGGGTCACGAAGGCTCACATCAAAGAGGCCGACGTTTTCCACTACAAACGCTTGATCGCCAAGGTAAACAGTATCCCCAGGATGAAGATCATAGGAAAAAACAGGCGGTTCCTGCTCACGAGGAGTCAGATCCACAACGATTTGCCGCATAGCGGGAATCCCGTCATGCTCGGGTATTCTGCTTTCGCCGGGACGCAGAGGTGGAATAGTAGATTCTACTGTCTTCTCAGCTTCAGAAGTGATTGTTTCAGTATTAGTTTCCGTTTGTTGAACGACAGGAGTGTTTTCCAGCGCTTCCGGATCGGCCACTTCATCATTCGCAATACTGTCCCCGGTGAGATCTTCCCGGATAGCAACAGGATCAGGATCATTCAGATGCTCCTGTTCTTCTTCGGTATAAAACTGGTTATCCCATACCAGACGGTTCAAGGCGTTGGCAGCATCAGTCCACGGGACTTCACGCTGAACGTCGTTCACCATGACAGGAAGAGAAGGCAGATCTCCGCCAAATTCAGCACGCAGTCTTTCTGCGATCTCCTCGGTAGAATGCCCTTCCTGCACAAAGCGCGTCATAGCATGTTTGCCTTCGATATGCCCGTTCCATTCCCGGAGGGTACGCTCGATATCCATCTGGGTAATAATCCCGTTGGTAGAGCGATAGCCCTGGGTCAGGGTTTCCGGTTCGACAGGCGGATAATGCATCCGGGGCTGCGGAAGCGGCATTTCAGCGTCTAAAAAAGCGCTCTGCATTTCTGCAAAGCGCTGCTGTTCCTTCGGAGTCAAGTAGGTTCCTTGCTCCATCATGTTTCGGATGTAGCGTTCGACCGCATGCCATCGTAGGGTATATTCCTCATTGGTCTTCCAGCGCCGGAACTGCATTCCGCGGCTGTTATAGTCAATGAAACCGCTGGTACCATCCAGGAAGGTGTGACTGTGACCGCCGACACCATATTCATTGCTCAGGAAAACACGGGCGTCAACGGGAGTCGGATTCTGCGCGTATAGAGCAGCGATCCGCAGTTTCCCGCCTTCAAAGCCGGAACCGCGACGAAGAACATGTTCAATCTCTTCGTCAGATAAATGAAGAACGGGGCGGTCGCTCCGCTCCGTTCCAATGGGCCGATGAATGAGTCTTGCATCCAGAGTTCTGATTTGCTCTGCTTCGCTTGGGAACAGGCTAAGCTGTTCCGTTCGCGGCGTCAGGCGAAGATCAGTTCCGAGAAGATCATCTCTTCCGCCTGATTCTTCAGGGAATTCATCCGAGCCACCCAAGCCATCTGGTTCGTCGCCTTCAGATTTTCGGTCACTCCGTTCTGTTTCTTCAGGCTCTCCATGATCGTCTCCAGCCTCGTCTGAGCTGTCGATTCGATCTCCTGCAGGTGCTCCATCAGAGTCCCGTTCAGGATCATCCTCGTGTACAGACCCGAGCGATTCTCCTCCAGGTACTTCCGGCGCATCATCCCGTACTTGCCCAGGGGCTTCTGCTCCTGTTCGGTCAAGCCCATCTCCGGGATCAGGTAATCTCCGTTCTTCCTGTAGTTCAGCCGCATCATACACAACGCCCCTTTCATAATCTTTAATCGCAATTTCGATTTGCCGGAGAATCTGCTTGCTCATCTGAGCCACAGCATCTCCGAGTTGTCCAACAGCTCCGGGAGTGTTCCATTCCCTGATTTCCTGCAGTGAATCCGTACTGACATCCGGTTGCAAACCGCATCGGGTCTGCAGGATGTAGGAGATACTGAACATCGCGATGTTCAGAAAGGATCTCCCGATCTCGGCTTCATCATATCCGGAAAGCGAAGACCCTGCAACGCTGTCGACGATATCTTTCAGATGCCCGTCGAGATAGCTTGCAGCGGATTCGAGGGAAATCATCTTCAGCCGGTCGCGGAGATTATTCATTCCAGACGGAGAGAAAGCGTTATCCAGAGCAGTGTTTACGGCATTCGTGTGCCGGTCTTCCATTTTCCAGATCTCAACCGGGCGTGAATGCAGTAATTCTCCGGTATCAGCTACATCGAAAACATAACGCAGCTGCATACCGTTATCGGTTGGAGCAAGCAGCGCAATGCCGCGGGAACCGCGCCGGATATACCGGTGCATGGTGTTGTTCCAGATCTCATAGCTGGCACAGGCCGTAGCTTCCGGCCGCTGGGCATAGATCAGCAGCTGATCATTAAACGAATACTTATAAAACCTTGCAGAGTGACGAAGAAACTGCATCCAGGCTTCCGCATCCTGCGTTATGCTGGCGGCAGTCTCATTGGCCATCTCTACATAGGCCTGTACCTTACCGGGCATGTTAATCCTCCGTTTCATTCAATTCCTGTCCCAGCCCGAGATTGAAATGCAGAAGCGCAGTTTCGGGCGAACAGTTTTCGCATAGTTTTTTATAATCAGAGCTGGAGAGCGTTTCGAGTTTACTTATGACTCCCTGCGCCAGATTGCGTAGTTCATTTTCATCCGGCATCAGGACTGCCATCATGGATCGAAGCTCATAAATCAGTCCTCGCAGATTGCCAGGATCATACAGATAGATCAGGTTCAATTCTTCAGGTGAAAAAACAGCCATTGGAAACCCCTCCTCATCTTGAACAAGTCTTTAGGAATAACAAAAAGCAGGCTTTGTACCTGCCATGGAAAGGATAAATATGGTATAATTTAATTGCTCTATAAGCTTTAGCTGAAATGCTTCTGTCTTATGGAAATTATCGGTATGGCAAGTAAATTTCACAACAACCAAAGCAGGGAGGTATTGATGTTGAAGCTAAAAAAGGAATTTGCTGATTTCTATAAGGAAATCAAGATTGATAAAGAAACGAATGCTTTGAAAGAAAAAAGAGAAATATTAGAAGAAGACATCAAATCAAAATTGCCTACCATTTTGAAGAATCATAATATCAGTATCGCCAGAAGTGATATTCGAATGATAGACCAAGGAAGTTACAAGTATGGCACAACAATTAGTGATGATGTGGTCGACAGAGATGTCGCCGTTATGATTCCTCTGGATATTTCTATTTCTTCAGATCCACGGAAGATTAAGGGATACTTACGAGATTCAATAAACATTCCGGCACGTACTGTATTAATAAAAGAACCTTGTGTAAGAGCTTCATACTATGACAACGGTGAAGAATGGCTACATATTGATCTACCTTTATATTCCCAATCTGGGACTTCTGTGCACCTAGCACGGGGCAAGGAGTTTAGCAGCGATTATTCCTGGGAAAGTGCAGATCCTGATGGATTGAATGATTATTTATGCGGGCAAATCAATGGTAATGATCAGCTTAGACGAATTATTTGCTTCATAAAAAAATGGAGAAATGTTAAATACGAGGGGGCAACTAGTGATCACGAAGTTCCTCCAAGCATCGGCTTAACGCTTCTTGCCTGTGACTGTTTTTCTGCTCAATCGACTGATGAGGGAGATAATGATTTACTCGCGCTTCAGAAAACTATGAAAGGAATGCTTGATAGATTTACTTATACAGTCGATGAGAATGGCGACCTTGTCAAAACTATCTCAAGAGATCTTCCCGTTACTCCTTACACAGATGTTTTTAAGAAAATGAAAGATAGCAGCATTGCCCATATGACTACATTCTACAATAGACTTTCTAAAGCCGTAGAGAATTTAACAAATGCCGTGAATGTTGAATCTGCACATGATGCCGGCGAATATGTTCAGAAAGTACTAGGCAGCACTTTTTCAGTACCCGCCAAGGAAGCTGTTGCAGCAACAGCTCAGAATAGACGAGAACACAGCTTTGGTTGATGATATGAATGCAAGAGAAATATTGGAATCATACGAAGAAATAACAGTGGGCGAACAACTCCTTGATGATGTTTTGTTCTTCAATCTATTTGAGAAAACATTTCTGCTCTTTTCACCGGACAAGAGTGATCCGTCATCAATGGCAGCTGTATATCTTTACAACGATGAGCTTCTTGATTTCCCACATATAATGCTTCGGGAAGAAAGAATCGCCGAAGGCAAGGAAATGCCTAGCGGAACTTATCGGTACGTTTGTCTGTTTGAGCAAGAAAGCATAGTAAATACACTTGTCCCATACGAGGACAAAATAATCGATTGTATAGATCGATTGATTGAACTGCTATCAATGAATTCATCCGAGCAAACACGAGAGTTTCAAAAGGAATTCATGTTTTACTGGAACTCTGAATCCAAAAGTAACAGGAAGTATGTCGCTTATATAGAACATGAAACTCAGTTTACCGAGATGGATGCTTTTTATGGTGAAAACAAGGTACGTCTCATTGAGCGCTGCATCTCTCTTTCGGATATTGATGACCGAAACAAAGCTGAAAGAAAATGGGTTCATCATATAGAAAATGAAGTTTTTTATATTCCGATTACAGACAGCAGGGGTATTCTTCCACCTCATAAAGGCTTTAGCTGGTCGGCAGATTGTGTAAAAAACATCGTATTTGGAAAACGGATAGAGCACATTGATGATGATACCTATAGCCAGATAAAAACTATCATCCCTAAAACTCAAGACTTAATTCTCGTTTTTGGAATGAAAACGGAACAGTCAAACGTTACATTTGCCTTAAAAGTCAGATGCAATAACCACAAAGGTCATACGCTGCTGAATAAACTACTGTCAGATATTACAGCGGTAGAACCTTTATCAACGGAGAGAAAAGACTATTTGTTTCTATGTGAACAAATTGGAAACGACATTGGTTTGATGCATAAGCGAGTTTTACTAATTGGCGCAGGTTCATTAGGAAGTTATGTCGCCTTTGAAATGGTCAAAAATGGAATCCAACGGCTGAAGATATATGATAATGATAAACTTGTGGAAGAAAATATCCTGCGTTGGGCATTTGGCGGATTTGGAATTGGGTTGAATAAAGCAGCAACGTTACAGTTTCTATTGAATATGCTTCATCCGGAGATAAAAGTAGAAGCATGCGCAGAGAAAATTACTGAGAAGTCATTGACAAACGAAATCTCGAATACGGATATCATTATATTCACTATTGGCAGTAGCGATGAACAACTGAAATTGAATGCTGCGTTAAAAAGAGCACACTGTTCTATACCGGTTATCTTCGTATGGCTTGAGGAAGGTGGTGAGTATAGCCATATTCTTGTTGCCAACTATCAGAAACCTGGATGCTTTGAATGCTTGTATACAAATGATCAAGGTGCATATGTTAATAACAGAGCAAGAAAAAACACAGAAATTGCTTCGGAAAAAGGAGTGATACGTAACGGCTGCGGTGGTACAAGAGCCGCTTACGGAACAGCCATTCTTCTAAGAACAACTGCTGCCTTGCTAGATGTGATTCGTAATATACAAGGCGAAAAAATAACGAAGAATACGCTGATAGATATTTCATCCGACAGGATTGATATATCTGACACTGTATTCCCTATGGAGGCATGTAATTGCTGTGGAAATTCAGTCCAGTAATAGCTATGTTAAGATGAGTTTGCCAAATGGCAAAGTAGTTGATGTTTTAAGTCCAGTCCTTGCGGAGATTAGAAGATGGGTACAAGATGAACCATCAAAACCTGAAAGCGGGGGATTTATCGTTGGCTATCTACACAAAGGGACCGGCAACGTTTCCTTGGAAGCAGTATCGCATCCTTATCCTTCTGATATAAGAAACCGTATAAGGTTTGATATTCGAGATTCAAAACATCAACATTTTTTAAGAAGGGCAAAAAGAAATCAGAGCTATTATATGGGGGTGTGGCACACTCACCCACAAGAAATCCCTGTCCCGTCAGAAATTGACTGGAATGATTGGTACGAAACATTGAAAATTGATCAAACTGGGTGCTCTTATGTGTTTTTTATCATCGCAGGAACTATGGAGTGGCGTATTTGGGCTGGAGATATTCATTCTGGTAATATACAGGAAATACATGAATGCCCTAAAGGTGACGATGGTGTTTATCTGAAGAACAAAGGCCCTTAAGGGAAGCATGCTGGTATGTGATTGGCACTATGCTGCCGTATATCCAGCTCGAATCTACGATTGGAGGATACTGTAAATGCCGACAAAGAGAGGAACCAGACCAGCAATTCCCAGAAAAGTCCAGTCACTATTGTGGTTAAAAGCTGGTGGTAGATGTGAATTTCGTGGATGTAATAAAATACTATATGAAGATCAAGTGACCCAAGATCCCATCAACGAATCCAACATTGCCCATATCATTAGCTGGACGGAAAATGGCCCGAGAGGAGACAAGGTTTTATCTCCAAAATTAGCAACAGACATCTCCAATCTTATGTTGACCTGCCCAGAGCATAATACTCTGATTGATTCCGGGGACAATCTGGAAAAGTATTCGGTTTCTGTTCTTCAGGAAATGAAACGGGAACATGAAGAAGCTATCAGGAAACTGACAGATTTGAAAACAGAGTTGCCTAAACGAATAATAGAGTTACGAGGCATGATTCATGGACAAAGGCCAGCAATAACCTTTAAAGAAGAAGCTGATGCTTTGTTTCCGTTTTTTCCCAAAAGTGAAAGAATTGTTATTGATGTTTGTGACTATGAGGACATAGAAACAGCAAAAATGATTATCGACTCACAGGTAAAACGCCACATTATTAACAGTGATGGAAGTGAATTGTATGCTGCGTTTATTATGGCTTTAATTCCACTGGGGTGCTATTTGGGATACTCCATTGGTAACAAAATACCAGTACAAACCTTTCAACATTTTCATGATACAGAAGATTGGATATGGAGAGATGGTGGAGGGCTAATAACAGCATCGTACGCGAACTCAATAAAACCGAGTGACAATGTAAATCTCCTTATAAATATTAGTGGCGTAATCGATAGAAAACTATTATCTGCAGACTACCCGGAATACTCGATCAATGCTGATGTGCCTGGTTTCAGTTTTCTCCAATCTTGGCAACAGGTTTTAGATTTTCGGAGCATTTACAGAAATGTCTTAGATAGAATAAGGCAGGAACACGGGGAATCAGTCACCATTCATCTTTATCCTGCAACGCCAAACCCGATAAATTTTGAAATCGGGAAAGGAATTATGAAAAATATAGATCCAACTATTATTCTATACGACAAAACAAAAAACGAGACCAACTATAAAGAAGCCATGCACTTGCATGACCGGATCAGAGGCAATAATTGAAATTCAAGTCTGACGAACAGATAATAGAATAGTAAACCTGTAGCAATTTGGCAAAGTAATTGGAGAAAGCAGACCCTGCTTTCTCCTTTTTTAGTAGACTTTCAGGCTCTCCCGGGTTTCAACGAAATTGAATTTCAGCATCTGGGGAATCAGACTATCGAAACACATATAGTCCAGAAGCCGGCATTCAGTACCGATATAACCGATGACTGTCTTTTCCATTGTGTCGCCACGATACTTATTGTATTGAGCAAGCCGGGGAATCGCATGCTTATCGCAAAGATAGTCGATCAAGCCAAGAGAATACAACGCTTGAGGACACAGGCCGGCCTCATACATGTTTTCAACAAATCCAGTCTGAGCAGCGGCAAATACGAACGTTTCCTCGTCAACGTGCTGCAGTACATCCAGGAGATCACCCCTAAAAGCGCTGAAAACATCCGGAGAGCAGAGCTTATGAAGCTTTCCGCTTTCGTTTTTCTCGGGAACACTCCTGGCAAGAGAATCGAGTTCCATCAGCTCGTCCATGCTGAGTCCAATACCATGAGAGAGCTTCTGAATGGTGCGAGCCTGACAATGGGTCAGTTCAGCTTTTCCGCTGAGAATATCGCTCAGCGTTGAAGCAGGAATTTCAGTCGTTTTGCAGAGTTCCTCAAAGGAAAGCCCCGCATGATTGATCATGTCACAAATCGTCATAATACTAAATCTCCATTTCTTTGGGCATATTTTTGCCATGGGGTGAATTGCAGGACAACCGTTTTAGTTCGCTAAGAACCGAAGGCTTTTCTCGTTCAGCAGTCATATGCAAGTCAATTATGGATTCCATCTTTATTCGGACGACATCGGGAACAGATAGCGTGCCTTCATGCTCGAATGATAGAGGCTGGATATCAGACATTATTTTGAAAATCTTGTCCGCTTCTTCTGGCTCGCGGACAACGATGCTCAGGGTACCTTTTTCATCTTCATAGTCACAACGGAACTTTGTCCAAACGTTATACCAACCGTTCAGAGCATCACACATCCGGTCTATGGTTCGTTCTGAAAGCCTGTAAAATTCAACTTTATAGCCTTCTCCTGTAATAGTTGAATCTTCGAGCTTTTTCCATCCTTCGAATATGTTCTTTCGGTACCCGCTGTAGGCTTTCAGTTTGATGGATGATGGTATTGCGGGAGCCTTTTTCTGACTGTCCTGTCTGAGCAACTGGTTGCTTTCAGCAGCTTTCAATGCTCCTTCAAAAGCATAGAGAGAAGTTCGGGAGAACTCCCCGAAATAGTCATCCTCATCATGAATGCCATCGCGAAGGAGTTCTTCCTGCTGTTCGAAAAAGCTGCTGGTATCCTGCCGATCCAAGTAGGACGAAAGATCGGACAGTGCATCATGGATGATTTTAGAGAACGATTCGCCACCGTCACTGTTATACTCCATTTCTTCCGTGCCCATGTCAGGATCTTCGGAATCAAACGCAAGATGCAGATGAACCAGATCTCCCTCTTTGGAACAGGTAAGATGTGTGTCATTAGGATAGTCGTGTGAGAAGTCCATTGTAATGGTTTCAGCTGCCGGTTTATCGGTCACACTGATCACCTCTGCATGTCGCTCGTCCGCGGCTTCTCACCGGTCCCATGGACTGCAGGCTGCGCCAGGGCATCACGGATAGAATTCTTTTCCCGGGATTTGTAGCTTTCCATCATAGATTTCAGATCCCGGTTGGAAACCATGCGGGAAGTGTTTTCATAGATGTTCTTGCCGTTCTCATCCTGGCCGGTAATCACAGAGCGTGAAACCCGCGTCTGCCCATCGACAGGGAGCTTCATCCACATGCCTTTGCCAAACTTGTCCTCATGTACACGATTGGCACCAACAACAATGGACTCCCAGGGAGTTTTGTCAGCTGGATTTGCATTGGGAATCTTGATGCCGACACATTCCTTGCCGGTCTTGGCCATGAAGGGTTTACCAACAAGACCTTTACCGAACTTGATAATCAGTTCTTCACGTTTGGGGGTGTTTTTCTCAGTCGTTTCCATTTTCTTTCGCTCCTTTTAGTGTTCAAGATCGGAATGATCTTTTTTCTCAACTGTCGGGAAAGGATGAGAGTAAGCTTCAATCATGTTGTGGTACTCGCTCAATTCTTCCCGGATGGATCTTTTTTCGCCGTTATTGATGATTCCGTCGATCATGTCGTAATCATCCTCCACGGATATTTCAACGTTCTTCAGATGGTTTTCCGGAAGAAAGTCTGGAATCTCCTGAAAACCGAATGGCTCCACGAAATAGCAAGCAGCTTTTTCGTTCATTCTTAGGGCTATGACATCACTGACACTGACGCTTCGGCCTGTATAGCCTTCAGCATACGTAGTATTGAACTGCGCAAAGATGTTTTCCAGAAACGCTTCCGGGTCGCTCATCTTTTCAGAGGGAATGCTTCCGGTGTAGACTCGATCGTAGTTTTCAAAATGAACAGGTTTATCCAGAGAACGTGTATCGCAACCTTCAACCCAGCAGCATCGATCACCGTTGCCGATAATGAAATCAGATCTCTGCAGGAACTCATCCTGAACGACGGCTTTGTCCACTTCATCGGTCGGGATTACATGAAAACCGTCCGCTTCCAGATGCTTTTCCACTTCACTTTTATCCAGGAACACCATGTCATAAAGCTTGACCACTTCATCATGTATCCTGGCACGAAAACGAGCCGACTGTTTATTTAGCTCTTTGAGAGAAGAAAACCGGAGATGGTGATAGTCATCTCCGGCCTTCAGCTGAAAGATTGCAAAGGTGTTGTCAGGAAGAATGAATCGAGGCTTGTCATGGTCTCTGGCGGCAATCGTTTCAGACATGACGGTTTCCCCCTTTACTTACAGAGAACAAGACCGCTGGTCCTTTCACTTTCAGACAGGATCAGCGCATAGCTTGCTCCATTCACGCCGTAAGGTTCCCAACAGATCCGCAGACCGTAAGTCCGGATACCTTCATCCCTGTAAATCGTGAGTTCGAACTCGGGCTCGTTCCAGTAATTCATCCGGGAAGCATCAAACTTGCAGATGGACCACTGTCCGCTCCATTCCGCGGCATCAGTAGAAAGCTGACCGAAGATATTTCCGTTTTCCGTGAACTTCAGATGATCCGCATTCCCGGCATCACCGGCATACACGCGCCAGTCACCTTCCAGAACACGCATGGCTTCCTCGATGGAATAAACCACCTTCTCATCAGACAGAATGCTGGAAGGAACAAAGCCACGGAAGAGTTTGTTGTCTTTCGTGCCTTCAATGTAGCTCCAGTCACCCATAACGCCAAGCTTAGTCACATGGCTGTCCGCAGACAGTTCAGTCAGCGTGTTTTGATTGCCCAGCGGATCGTCTGTTACGTTAACTTTGTCCATGGTAACGGCAGTCTCATTTCCCAGATTCAGTTCAGGGACTGTCATTCCAGTGGGGATTGCTTTGGCGGAAATATATCCGATCCGATAGTACTTGTCTTCAACATCATACTGAACAAGCAGCCAATCACCTTCACGACCGAAGACCTGAACCCAATCATTAGTGCTTACCTTGGACTTTCCGCCAGCGCCGCGAAGACTTTTGACATCCGGAGCGGAGTAGACAGCATAGGTTTGGCCGGCATCAAAACCGAACACTTCAGCAGAAAGAGAGCCGATCGGGATTTCCGGAGCGGCTATGCTATCCACAGTTTCATCCGTAGTAAAGGTAATCTGGGCGTTAACCTCGTGGCTTTCTTCTGCAAAAGAACCAGTCATCAGGAAAAGCGCTGCGGTCAGAGCCACCAGCGCGGTCACAAACTTTTTCATTATCATTTCCTCCAATTATTATTGATTGAACACAGGACTAATCCGTGCACTGCCATCTTCCGCACAATCCAGAACAATCAGGGCACTGTACGTTTTTCCATTTTTGGATTTCAGGCCTTTCGCATGCACCTGCCCTTCAGTAAGCAGAGTATGAATCATCTCCCGAGTTGGCGGTTTGCCGCCGCTCATTAACATGCGGTTTTTCTTCCATAAGCGGAAAGAGCAAGCTCTGTTCTCACAGAAGAATCCCTGCTCTTTCTCCACAACTGCAGCTCCGCAATTCGGGCATTTCCCAACACTGTTTTTACTCGGCGGAAAGAGTGAATCCGCAATTGGCTCCCGGTGAGCGTCCTTTACCAGGCCAGTGATCATATCATTGATCTCTGAGAGAAACCCCTCGGGGCTTGCTTCGCCTTTTTCAATCTGCTTCAGACGCTGCTCCCATTCAGCGGTCAGTAGTGGTGACTGAAGTTGTTCCGGAAGAACCGCAATCAGAGAGATACCTTTCTCAGTTGGAATGAGGCTCTTTGCTTTGCCATTACCCTTACGCTCAACAAAGCCTTCATTGACCAGCTTTTCCAGAATTCCAGCTCTTGTTGCAGGCGTGCCAATTCCTTTGCGTTCCGCGTCATCAGGCATCTCTGCATTGCCTGCATTCTCCATGGCAGTCAGGATCGAAGCTTCTGTAAAATGCTTGGGAGGCGTTGTGGTTCCTTCCTTGACAGAAGCCTTGACGTTCGGAAGAACACTTCCTTCTTTCAAATCTTCCGGTATAGACGTCATATCCTCTTCATCAAAAGAGCCTGTGGTTCCAACGCCGCCCCGGAAAGTGCTCCAGGGGGCTTTCCAGCCCATCTGATTGATTTTCTTGGCCCGGGAAGTGAAAGCATGCCCGCAGTAGTCGACGGTCACTGTAATATCCTCATAAAAGCACGGCGGGCTGAGAGCGCAAATCATCCGGACGATAATCAAGGTCAGAAGGATTCTTTCATGTTCAGGCAGTTTTTCATTCGCGCCGGCGGCCTTCCATGTCGGAATGATCGCGTGATGGTCTGAAACCTTCGCATCATTGATTACCTGGGAAGGGTTTACATGGATACGCAGACCGGAGATAAACGGTAGGCTCGCATAGAAGGAGGTTGCCAGCTTATGAAGTTTTCCCTCAGCGTCATGTGTCAAATACTGACTGTCTGTACGCGGATATGTGATTAACTGCTTTTCGTAAAGACTTTGAGCAAGATCGAGCGTCTGCTGGGCAGTAAAGCCGAAGATCTTATTGGCTTCCCGCTGCAGAGATGTCAGATCGAAGAGCCTGGGCGGAGCTGCGGTCACTCTCTTGGATTCGATTTTTGAGATTACAGCATCCTGGCCGTCACACTGAGCACATAGAGCATCAGCATCCTGCTTGTTTGAAAAACGCTCAGATAACGCAATAATCTTTGCATCCAGCTGAACTGTATAGAACTTTTCAGGGATAAAAGACTGTATGCTCTCCTCGCGATTGACAATCATCGCCAATGTAGGGGACATGACCCGGCCAACCTTCAGCGTTCTGCCATACAGAAGGGAGTAAAGGCGTGTTGCATTCATGCCGACAAGCCAGTCTGCATGATCCCGGCATACTGCCGCTTTATAGAGATTGTCATAATCGGATGAGTCTTTCAGCATCCCAAACCCTTGTGCAATGGCTTCTTTCTCAAGGGACGAGATCCATAAACGCCGGACAGGCAGCTTACATCCCGCCATTTCATAGACCAACCGGAAAATCAGTTCTCCTTCACGACCGGCATCCGTCGCGCAGACAACGCCTGTCACAGATGGATCATGCATCAGCTTTTTCAGTACAACAAACTGCTTTCCTGTCTGAGCAATGACGGTGTACTTCCATCTGTCGGGGATAATCGGGAGATCTTCGTATTTCCAGATCTTATACTTCTCATCGTATTCTTCGGGGACAGCTGATGCGATTAGGTGACCAATGCACCAGCTGACGATGAAGCCGTGCCCCTGGAGATATCCTTCGTGTTTTTCACGTGCGCCGATCACTTCCGCAATAGATCGCGCAACACTGGGCTTCTCAGCGATGACAAGCTCAGCCATTTTTCATTCCTCCATTTCAAAGCCCCGGCCTGAACATTCAAGCCGGGGCACGTAATGTGTTATTTTTCGGAATCGGATTCTTCCGGTTCGTCCTCTTCTTCATCGTCATCAACGAAATCGTAACCAGAAGAAGCTGGAGCGCCTGATTTCTTACCCTTCCCCTTAAGGAAGTAGAAAGCCGCGCCGCCACCAACAGCAACAATCAGAACAAGCGCAACGATTCCAAGCATGGGATTCTTTTCCTGCTTATCCTCGGGTTTTTCCGTTTCTGCTGGGGCAGTTGTCGGAACCGGAGTCGGTGCCGGAGGCGTTGTCGGCTCCGGGGTAATATAGATCACCTGCGGAGTCGCCGTAGGCATCTCTTCCTCGCTCATCAGGGACAGCAGATCCCGTTCATCGACCAGATTCAGGAAGTAGGTTTCATACATTTCAGCATCTTCGTCAATCGGCTTATCGTAGTCAATGACCAGATAGAAGGTGTTTCCGCTCTTTGTCTGCATTGTGATGAACTGTTTATTTGTGGCTGCGGAATAAAGTACATCCAGTGTATGCCCATTTCCATCCGCCAGGTACGGCATACCCGGACCAATAGGGATATATTCTTTTTCGATCACAGGAGTCGGCGTCGCTTCGGGCTGAATGTAAATGATCTGTGGTGTTGGGTCAGCTGTCGGAATATATGGCATACTGGTCGGAGCCCATGTGGGAGTTGTAGGAACAGTGGTTGGATTCACCTGCTGTGTAGCGCTGGGTGTGTTCTGAGGGGAACCCGTTGGCTCTACGTAGAAAGGGTTATCCATTGTGATCGGACTGGAAAAGTTGCCGGCATAATCGAATGCTCTTACTGCCAGATGCTTGTACTTGCTCAGTACATCGGGAATCCGTATATCCAGAGTTCCGTTCTCGACCGTCGTGAACAGCAGACCGTTGACCTGCACACCTGCAACCTCGGATTCATCGTCCCAGGCCTGAACATGGAGCATCTCACCACGGATTTCAGCACGGATACCAGGCTCTGTACGGTCAAATACGCGGATTTCCTTAGACTCTTCGGAGATGAACCCGCGCGGATCAGTCATTCGAACTGTTATTGTTCCATTTTCAGTCACAGTAGCATTGATTTTTCCATCATGAGACATGAAATACTCTGTCGTTACATCTGTCCAGTTGCTTCCAAGACTGTATTCTATCTTCTGAATGCCAGAGCCACTGTTATCAGTAATCTGGATGGTTACTGTGCCTTTGGCTGTATTTGTCCATCCATTCGGCAGAACAAAGGAAACGGAATAGGAAGATTCTGTTTCCGCAGGCGTCTCCGTAGGAAGCGGCACCGCAGTAGGAACTGCCGTAGGCTCTTCACCAGCGTCTGGTTCTTCCTGTCCGGAGAGAATCCCTTCGAGGATCTCCATCGCCTGGGCATATTCTTCATCTTCCGGCAGTTCAGCAGCTGCAAGCTCCCCGGCAACCACCATCGGCTCTTCGGCTATGCTGATCTGCATGGCCAGCAGCATTACTGCAAAAAGACCAGCCAGCATAGCCTTCAATACTTTATTCATCGTCGTTTTCCTCCGTTTCCATGACATAACCTTCCGAATCAAACAGTTCGGAAGGCTCTTTTTCTGTTTTGCTCAGGATCCTTGACGGACCAGGAACATTGTTCCGTCTCTCCTCAAAGAACTGTGCGAGTTCTTCAAGCGATACGTTGTACTTTTTTACGGTGTTTACGATTTCGGCGTTTTCCGCTTCTGTTTTCAGTCTTCGAACATCGGCCAGCATTTCCTGACGATCAGCAATTTCATATTCCAGCCGCTCGGCTAGTTCTTTGAGCTTTTCCAGATCTCGGGGATAACGCCGTTTTTTCACTTCGTCCATGGTTAATCCTCCTCGAAAGGCAGCCGGCCATAGCAATCCAGCCATCCTTGCCATTTTTCATCTTGCAGATCAGCAAACCCCACAGGATCGCCGGCATGAATCATCATATGGTTTCCGACATAGATTCCCACATGCGTGATTCCCTTGACTTCTTTTCCCATGGTTCCATGAAAAAAGACCAGATCACCCGGGCGAATGTCTTCAGGATCCACTTCATCACACAGCGTATGCAGCCCGGTAGCTCCGCGCCTGCCTGTGTTATAGACTCCAGAATGAATGAATACCCAGGACACAAAGCCGGAGCAGTCGAATCCTTCTTTGGGGTTGGAAGCTCCGTAAACAAACGGGTATCCGATATACTTGTCCGCTTCCATCATGAGCGCTGCGAAATTGGCATCGGCAAGAAGCAGTTCATCCGGAATCGTGTATTCCAGAAGCTCATTCCTGGACTTAACACCATTCACTTTCACGTTTTCTCTGCCAACAGAAGTGACAGTATGGAGCTGCACGAGTTCTCCTTCTCCTTCAGCTCCATCCAGGCAGACGAGAACATCATCAACAGTAATGATCCTTTCCGGCTCTTCATCTTCTGTGATAGCGCTTGATAACGGGAGAGTTAACGCCAGTATCATCAGAGCAAGAATCATGCCAAGAATCTTGGTTGAAGGGCTTTCCCTGATAGTAGAGTGGTTCAATAGCTTTTTCCTCCTTTCATCGTATTTGAAAGGGAGCCTCGCTCATGCGAAGCCCCCTGTATTGTTAATATGGTACTCGGCCAAAGGAATGGAAGTGCTGTACCCAATAGGAATCATTGAGATCCGCATAGCCGCAGGGCGAACCGCAGTGGATCATGTGGTGATTACCGACATAGATCCCGACGTGCGTGATTCCGCCGACCTTTTCACCCATAGTGCCCTCAAAGAACACCAGATCACCAGGCCGGGCTTCTTCTGCGCTGACAGTCCTGCACATACTGTGAAGACCATTCGCACCGCGCCGTCCGATGTTATAAACACCGGAAGCCGTGTACACATAACTGACAAAGCCGGAACAGTCAAAGGATGTCTCAGGCGACGCGCCACCCCAGACATATGGATAACCGACATACTTGTTTGCTTCTTCCATCAGCTTCGCAAACATCGGATCAGCATCCAGTGTTTCCTGTGGAATATCATAGATATATGGGTCTTTCAGCGGAACAGCATACTTCCCGTGGAAGATTCCCTCCATGTTTCCATGAGTCGCCATGTACAGCGCATACATGCCCATAGTGTGATGACTCATGCTGATCACCGGGGTATGTGACAGATCGTAGTTCTCAAGCGTCACATTACAGATGGTGTACTCATAAGGGACTTCTTCATCATATGTGTATGATTCCAGCCTTTGCTGCCCGGTGTCCGGATCAGTCACCCAGCGTGTACCGGATTGCTGCTCGGTTCGATACCGGGTTTCAGTCACTACTTCTTCTGTTACTCTGTACTGGAGCTTGAAGTATTTATTGATCACCGGCATAGCTTTGTCCATGTCCCATTCCTGGCCGTCATAGTAGGCGGAAATGATTGCGATCAGCACATAGGGGTTATGCCAGATCTCATCCTGTTCAACATGATATTCATCATATCCGGGATGAACATCCTTATAGTGATCCATTTCATATTTCAATTCCTGCTCCTTAGCCAGGTAAGCCCGTTCAGCTGCGCGGACATCATCTTCGGTTGCGGGATATGTGCCGATCACAACAGATTCCAGAACGGATTGTGCCAGCGGAGTACAGGATTGAACCATGCCCATGACCATTACAAGCATTCCGCCAAGCAGGCCGAGGATCATCAGCTTTGGCCGTCTGCGAACTGTATTTACAACAGCTTTGATCTTGTCCTTCACTTCTGAAGCGGCTTCTTGGGCTCTCTTTGCTTTGTTGTGTGCGGACGCAGCGGATTTTCCAGCTCTCTTTGCTTCAGCGTACTCTTTTCGGATGGCGCGCTTCTGCTGCCAGCGTGAATAAGGGTTTGAAGTGAAATTGGGGTTTTCTGCATTTCTGGCATTCTGAAGCGTTCGAATGTTTGCTGCATCAACCCTTTTTTCTTCTTTCCGGTATGCCCGCAGCTTGTGCGCGTGGAAAGCGTGATCACCCATCTTAAGGGAGGATTCAACCTTCTCTTCCGCCTTCAGACTGGCTTCTCCGGCAACATTATTGTCTTCGTTTGCACGAGCTGCCTTCCGATGCAGTTCTGTGTTGACAGTCCGGGCTATGTTTGATGGGTGTTTCAGTTTGGAAGGCGGTTTCTTTCGGTTTTCCTCGAAGGACAGCTTTGGAGCCGGCTTGCTTACGCCTTCTTTCGTTACTTCACCAGGTGCGGCTCTGGGATTCCCTGATGCAGACTTTGCTGCTTTACCAGTCTGTGTGGAAGTCTTTCCCCGGGAAGACTGTGGACGCTTGCGAGTAATCTTTCCGCTATCAGGTTCAGGGGTGTCATCCTGGAAACGGTTGAAAATGTGTTCTTCAGCAGTTGCTGATGGTCCTTCGGGTTGCAACTCCGGACGCTTCTCATAGAGCTTATGATTACTGCTGCGCTGGTCATTGACCTCCTGATCAGAATCCCGCAGAAAAGAGCGATCCCGCTTGAGCTTGTTGTTCTCAGCGGGAATATGCTCATCTGCGCGATCAACAGGCTGTGTTTGTGGGGATTCAGCTTTCTTCTGTGCCGGCTTTACTTTCTTTGGCTGTTTCTGTGTGGCTTTGGTTGCCTGAGGCCTTTCGTCCGGAGCCAGTTCTTCTTTGGAAAAAAGAAGCTTTGCGGAGCGCGGATGATCAGGATTGATCATGCATCAGCAGCCTCCTTTTCAGGCTCCTCCGTATGATTCGCGTACCAGTGTTCGAACATGGCTTCTTCCTCCCGGTCACACCAGCTTGCGACACGGCAAGCGCAGAAAATGAAGAGGAGTAAAAAGGCGAGAAAGAGGCAGCCGATAACAATGAGCACAGTTTTCATATTGAATCCTCCGTTTCTTATCAGGCGGTCTGGGTTTCAGTAGGTTTCGTTGTCATGATGCTGTAGAGCTTCAGATCCTTCGGGAAGCGATCCACAAACGGTAAAATCACATTGCCATAGAACAGGAGGCCTTCACCTTCACCGCTCTGCGTGACATAGGAAAGCTGATGCTGCGAGATTCCCAGCTTTTTCGCCAGGATCTCCCGGTCACCAGCAGCCTGATTCAGCATGTAAATGTAGTCAGAGTTTTCGAAGATGTTCTCAATTTCCTGACTGGCCAGCAGATCTTTTACGTTCTGAGTTATACCGGTTGGGATTCCACCCCATTTACGGAAGCGCTTCCAGATTTCGACAGAATACGCGGCTGTCTGCTCTTCTTTCAGAAGCAGGTGGAATTCGTCAATGTAGTACCGGGTGGATTTGTGTGCTTCACGGTTGGCGGTCACACGGCCCCACACCTGATCCTGTACGATCAGCATTCCAAGCTTTTTCAGCTGTTTACCCAGTTCCTTAATGTCATAGCAGACCAGCCGGTTATTCACGTCCACGTTTGTCCGGTGATTGAACACATTCAGAGAACCTGTGACATAGATTTCAAGAGCAGTCGCAAGTGTTTTAGCTTCTTTTTCATCCTGCTTGCGCAACGTGTTGTACAGATCCTGGAGAATCGGAACATTCTCCGGACGGGGATCATTCAGGTACGGCTGATAGATGATATGCACAGCACGGTCAATAATCGTCTTTTCAATCGGCTGCAGTCCATCTCGTCCGCCCACAATCAGTTCGCAAAGAGACAGGATAAAGTCGGATTTCAGGGACAGCGGATTATCCTCATCGCTGTAGTTCAGATTGATGTCCATCGGATTGATGTAGTTCTTACTGGTAGGAGAAATCTTAACGACCTGGCCATGGAAAGCTTCAACCAGCGGGAAATACTCGCCTTCAGGGTCGCAGATGATCACGTCGTCGTCAGTCACCAGCAGGACATTAGCGATTTCACGCTTTGCGGAGAACGATTTACCGGAACCAGGCGTACCAAGAATCAGACCGTTGGGGTTCTTCAGATTCTTTCTGTCCACCATGATCATATTGTTGGACAGTGCGTTCAGTCCGCAGTACAGGGCCTCTCTATCCACCTGGAACAGTTCCTGGGTCGTAAAGGGCACAAAAATAGCGGTGGACGATGTGGTCAGTCCCCGCTGAATGCTGATTTTGTTATAACCCAGGGGCAGGCAGGATACCATGCCGCTTTCCTGCTGAAAGTCCAGAGGTACCAGCTGGCAGTTATGCTGTACCGCTATGCTCTGCGCCTGTTTCACGTTCAGGTTAAGCTGCTTTTTACTTGGCGCGGTATTCAGCATCAGAAACGTAATCAGGAACATTCGTTCATTCCGGCTCTGAAGATCTTCCAGCAATTTCTTGGCCTCACCACCATAGGTGGCAAGGTCAGACGGAATAATATCCATATCATATCCTGAGCGCACAGCTTTCTTCTGCTCATTGATCTTCATTTCATCCAGCTCTGTAATCTTCCGCTTCACATTTTTGATAGCCGCGTTCTGATCGATTGCCTGTATATGAAGCCCCACTACCAGGGAGGATTCCATGGACAAAAGATCCGCAAGCGTGCGATCATTCAGATCAGATGCGATGATATTGTAGAAAGAGACTTCTCCGAACTTATCACCAAATCCAAACGAATGCCGGTCCCGGAAATCAAAACTGCTCGGTGCAATGAAATCCTTTGTACTCAGTCCGGTCGGAGCCAGCCAGTCCCAGTTGAAACGGAACGGTGACTGGTTATCCATGTGGAACATGTCATACATGACTTTCAGGCGTTCCTTGCCATTCAGCGGAGATGCTGAAACACCCAGCCTTTTGAAGTTATTCATCAGGTCGATCTCGATACGTTCCAGGCGGGGCTTTGCCTCTTTGATGTTCGCCGCTTCAATGCCGAAGGTGATGTATTTCGTTTTCACCAGGCCGTTATTACCCTTGGCCAGCTGATTCTGGAGCATTTCAGCATATTCCTTGCGGATATCATCGAAACCGTCATCCCTGTCGGGAATAATAATGGACTGCTCGAAGTTTTCCGCTCCGGCAGTCAGGTTCAGAAATGAAAACTGAAGATGGATGCTGGAATCGAAATAATTCAGGAAGTCGCTCCAGCCTTCAAAGATTGAAGTCTTATCTTCATTCTGCGCCAGCTGATAATTGATGTCCTGGAACTGAATGGTCTTTGTGTAGTATTTATCCGTTACCCGGCAGACGCCATCCGGCCACATCCGCTCATACGGAATGGTTGCCTGGGTTGTCCGTGGCTGCTTCTTGTCGGGACGGTTTCGCTCCAGCAGCTCTTTCAGCTGCTTTTTTTCCGCTTTGGTGAGCTTGAGTTTTTCCTTTTTCTTTCCCATGGAGTATTAGGTTCACCTCTTTTTTCAGTCTTACGTCACGATCAATTGCGCCGTAAAAGTTATCGGTCTCGTATACCCGGATTCGGGGACGAGTGAATCGGGTCTCAACGATATGCCGAAGGATTACTTCCAGTGGCTGGCCGTGCTGTTCATACATGGCAAACAGGAAGAACGGAAGCATGATCACAATCATTAGCATGGATGCAAACGTGACTCCGATTGATCCTTTTGTCAGGAAGAACACCGGCAGACCGCATACTGCGCCGAGACCGAAACAAAAGACCTGACGCTTGGTCAGGCCGAAAAGGAACTTGGATTTGACTTTCGTCAGATCCTTGGGGACAGGCACATATGCCATGGTTTATTTCCTCCATTCATTTCTGTCAGTGAGCATTGAACACTGATTTGGCAAGCGAGCATGTCTTGAACAGTGTGAAACAGAGCAGGACTGTATACCCGATGCATGTCCAGACAGCGCTTGAAACATCCTCTGTAATCGCGATGTTCTGAACCAGGGTGGCGTATATCGCAACACAGACCATGATCAGGAATGCCTGGAAGCCAAGAGCAAACAGGCTTCGAAGATAATTCTGACCCATCTGCCCCCAGTCACGGTTCATCATGCTTGCCATGGGGATCGGCGCGACAGATGTAACCATATAAATCTCAATCATACGTCCGTAGATGACAATGAAAATGCAGATCGTCAGCACCCAGGTCACAATTCCCATGAGCATGGACTGGAACCACATTCCGAACAGCGGCCCGATATCCATTTCTTTCAACCGGGCTTCCAGATTGGCAACGACGCTGTTTACGTCAATGGCGGTGTTTGACCCGATGGAGCCGGCTGCACTGTTTACCACACTCTGGGCGACATCAAACACACCCATGACAATGTTCCAGGTATTAGTCACAATCAGAACAGCGGCAGCGGCTTTGAACAGCCATTTGAAGAAAATAAACGTGTCAAAGTCATGCATGTTGTTCCGGTCAATCAGCATCTGTATCAATTCCAGACACAAAACGAACGTCAGGATTATTCCGGCGACTGGAACAACAACATTCTCAGACAACGATTTGATCATGCTGAAAATGCTTCCGTTCCATGCCTGCGGTGTTTTGCCCACATTGGAGGCAATTTCAGTGACCTGTCCGTTGATGCCCTCAAACAGACCGGTCAAGTTGCTCATGATTCCGCTGACCAGCAAGCCCTTGAGCCATTCTGTGATTTTGTCCCAGATAAAGTTCAAAGGGATTTTCCTCCTTTCGGGCTCCCTCCCGAGTTAACGGGAGGGAGCATGGGATCAGCGGTCATCAAAACAGACCGGAGAGGAGCGGCACAACAGTGGTGCCGATCAGGGCAACACCGCCACCGGCCATGAGCTGCTTGATGCCCTGGGACTTTGCTAATGTGCGATAAAGAAGTAATAGAAGTGTAAAAAATTTTGCCGTTCCTATCCGGCACTTAGGGCTGTGTCGGATAGGTCAGGCGTTAGGCTTCCGGCAAGTCTATCTTGCCGACAAAGCTGTAATAAATCTCAATGTCCTGCCTGCGGGTGCCGTTCTCGTCATAGCTGCACTCATGCACGACGATTTTCTCAATCATTTCCCGCAAGAGGGTGGGGGTCAATTCTTCAAAAGCAAGGTGCTTTCTCACAATCCCCATGAATTTCTCGGCGTTGACGGTGGCGGCCTGCGACTTGGAAAGTTCCTCCTGCAAAGCGGCAGCCCGGTCTTTCAGTTCCCGCTGCTCCTGCTCATAGTCCGCCGACAGCTCCATGAAACGCTCGTCGCTGATTTTGCCGCTTACATTGTCCTCATACAGCCGCTTGATAATGCGGTTCACTTCGGCAATGCGTGTCTGGGCCTGTTCAAGCTGCTTCGTGGCTGCGGCGGTCTTTCTCTTGCCGCCGATTTCGTTCTGCTGGATGAGCAGCTTTACAAAGCGGCTCTCATGCCTGGCGGCGTATTCCGTCACTTGCCGGAGATTGGAAAGCACGCCCGCCGTCAAAAGGTCGGTGCGGATAAAGTGTGCCGTACAGTCACGGGTACGCTTCTTGTAGCTGCCGCAGATATAACAGTCCTGCTTGCGGTTCTTGTTCTGATACCGCTGCTGATACAGCACATGGCCGCAGTCGGCGCAGAACAGCATACCAGAGAACAGCCCCACTTCATCATAGCGGTTCGGGCGTTTTCGCTGCTTGCGTAACTCCTGCACACGCTCCCATGTTTCCGTGTCGATAATCGGCTCATGGTGATTTGGGAAGATAGCCTGCTTCTCGATGGGGTTCTCAACGCTGTGCTTGACCTTGTAAGAGGGCTTCTCCGTCTTGAAGTTTACCAGACAGCCAGTGTACTCCCGGTTTTCCAGCAGATGGACGACGGTGTTTGTCGCCCACTTGCACTCATAGCCGGGGTGGTAGCGTCGGGTGCTGCCCGTCCTGCGGTATTCCAGCGTCCCCGGCGTGGGGATTTGCTGCT
>CAMVEB010000027.1 GCA_947166385.1 uncultured Clostridia bacterium
ATGTTTTTGTTAGCTTTTAATGTCCTATTTTGTGATTATTTAATGTCTTTGTACAAGATACTCTTCCTGCTCGGGAGTCAGTTTGTCAATCTGGATACCGAGGAAGCGAAGCTTCCGGTTCGCCACTTCCAGATCCACATCCCTTGGCACATCAATCAGCTTCTCTGTCATCTTCCCCTCATTCTCAACCAGCCACTTCGCGCTCAGCGCCTGGATCGCGAAGCTCATATCCATAATCTCCGCCGGGTGCCCATCCCCGGCTGCCAGGTTCACCAGCCGCCCTTCCGCCAGCACATACACATGCTTTCCGTTCGGCAGCGTGTATCCCATGATGTTGTTCCGCATCTCCCGGGCTTCCGTCGCAATCTCCCGCAGCCCCTTCATGTCCACTTCCACGTCAAAGTGCCCGGCGTTGCAGAGGATCGCGCCTTCCTTCATGACCAGGAAATCCTTCTCCGTGATCACCCCGGCGCACCCGGTCACCGTCACGAAGAAATCGCCCACCTTCGCCGCTTCGTTCATCGGCAGCACGGTGAACCCGTCCATATAGGCCTCGATCGCCTTGATCGGGTCAATCTCCGTCACATACACCTGCGCGCCCAGGCCCTTCGCCCGCATCGCGACACCCTTGCCGCACCAGCCGTATCCGGCAACCACGACGTTCTTCCCGGCCACGATCAGGTTTGTCGTCCGGTTGATCCCATCCCACACGGACTGCCCGGTCCCGTACCGGTTGTCGAACAGGTGCTTGCAGTCCGCGTTGTTCACCTTGACCATCGGGAACCGCAGTTTCCCTTCGTTGTTCATTGCGATCAGCCGCACAATCCCGGTCGTCGTCTCCTCGCATCCGCCGATCACGTACGGCAGCTCGTCCTGCAGTTCCGTGTGCAGCATGTGCACCAGATCCCCGCCGTCATCAATGATGATGTTCGCGTGATGGGATAAGGTCTCCCGGATATGTGCGTTGTATTCCTCTTCCGTGGCGCCGTGCCAAGCAAACACATTCAGCCCGGCTTTGACCAGCGCCGCCGCCACGTCGTCCTGGGTGGACAGCGGATTGGATCCGGTCACGAACATCTCCGCCCCGCCGGCAGCCAGCACTTTGCACAGGTAAGCCGTCTTGGCCTCCAGATGGATCGACAGAGCGATCCGCTTCCCCGCAAAAGGTTTGGCTGCGGTAAAGTCCTCCTCCAGGCTACGCAGCAGCGGGCAGTTCCGTCGTACCCATTCAATTTTGTTTTCCCCGGACGGCGCCAGGTGGATATCCCGAATCATGCTCATTTCCTGTGACTCCTTTCCCTTTGTGTCATCCTGAACATCGTGAAGAATCTGTTTTGAGTGCAAAGAAATTTGAGTGCAATTTTGGTTTTTCCTCTCTGGCCTTGTTCGATTTACGAGTGCGAAGATTTACGAGTGCGAAATCTGTATTGTGTGTTTGTGTGTTTGTGGTGATATGCATTTCTGCAGGAATTCCTGATAAAAACATAGCTTCGCCGTTGCGGCAGTCATTTTCTTTTTCTGCCCCATTCATGATTCACCTTCTCTTCCACAAGCATTCCACAGCCCGGCAAGTGTCATCGGTGCTGCGGTTTTCTCGCCCCTGATCCATTGCGCCCGGGTAAGGCACACCTTATCATACCACATAATTCCCTTTTGTGCAACATCTATTTTCTATTTAATGCAACTTTTTGCTGACCATCAATTTCTGGACAACGCATCATGCTATCGTATTGATCTGAAATCGACTCCGGTTGTTCATTCCATCCGGTATTTCTCAATTTTGCAACTATGCTTTCTCTTTCCTGCCAGGGCGTCTTTATCATAATTGATTCCAACCAACAGGATATCATTGCCATAGCCCTTCAGGCTCTCCGGATACTTCCTGTTTTTGATCTGGTTAATCGCCGCATAGGCGCTTTCGTTCCACTTTAGCTCAATGACAAGTACAGGCCAGTCGGAATCACGTTTCGGAAGATAGACAATATCCGCGTACCCGTCCCCTGACGGCAGCTCTTCAAACTGAAGGTAATGATCACGGTATGTGTAATATGCCAGTTTGATCACGCTGCAGAGGCTGTCTTCCTTGCTGTAATGAAGGGGAGCTGTCTCTTCCCTGTGGATTTGCTCAATTTGGGAAGCCACCGCTTCCTCCTTCATCTCCAGCGTATCCAGGAACAACTGGTCGCTCTCTTCCAGTCTCTTGAGCGTGGCTTCATGATCTACTTCCCTGACAGCTTTCTGGAATTCTAGCTTGATCTCTTCATTTGGAATGTGAACAGTCTTTATCTCGGAATTATACGCTAGGTATCCAAGATGGATCATCAGAGTCAGAACATCGTCCCGACCTTTGAATGTTATCAGGTCATTGGCAAAGCCGATAGTATTTACCTTGACGTCCACGCCGCCGATCAGTTCCGCAATCGTTTTTGTCATTCCATTGTAAGGCTTGCTGATATATTCCATCAGACCCTCGGCTGCGGAGGTTTCCGTCCAGTAGGAATCAAAGTCGTCATTGTCAATCGCCTGCATGACGGAATTTGGGTTATAAACCGCACCGACGTCTTTAAACTCATATCCGTCGTACCACTGTTTCATCAGGTCGAAACTGACGTTATGCTGATCGCACAGCTTCCGCACTTCTTGCTCTGTGAATCCTACATATTCGCCATACTGGCGCGGCTTGATCATCGCATATTCTTTGAAATCCGAAACCGCAGATTGGCCCTTTTGTTTTTTCACCGGGAGAATACCGGTCATATATGCGGCAGCAAAGATCTTCGAGGTTGTTCCGCTGCTTTTGAATAAAGTACGCAGAAACTCCAGATAACGCTCTGCAATATTCTGATTCTCCCTGATCGGTGCATCCCACTCATCAATAATGATAATGATTTTATTGCCGGTATGTTCTACCGCATTTATCAATATCGTTGAAAATGCACTGTCTTTTTTCACTTCAGGATAGCATGTCAGCAACTCCTCTGTGACTTTTTGCTTAATGAAGTCGATAAACGAATCCTTTCCGGCCTCACCCATCAGCTGAGTCATATCCAGATAGATGACATCATATTTCCCGATATGCTTTTCATATGTTGGATCCTGCGAAATCTTGAATCCGTTGAACAATTCATGGGAATCACAGGTCTTATCGTAATAGGCGCACAGCATCTGAGCCGCATAGGATTTCCCAAATCGACGGGGTCTGCTGATACAGGTAAGATTCTTTGTTGTTCCGATGGTTCTGTTGAGAAGCCCAATCAGGCCGGTTTTATCAACATAATCACTTTCAACAATTCTTGTAAATCCACTGTTTCCCGGATTCAGATACACGCCCATTCTGCAGACCTCCTTTCGATATCATTCTCTTCTGATTACATTGCGCCTTTATCTGTGGATAATTCCAAATCCCCACCGGTTGAGCTTCGCTTCCTTTCTGACCATCTTCAGCTCTTCCGCGATGATAGGCACACTGTAATACCCTTCCCACCAGTCGTAACTTCAAAATGGTCCAAGGGGATACTCGCCCGTTTCTGTGCTTCTTCGCGCTCTTCCTCCAACATTTCATCCAGATCGAAAGCGCCTTTGCCCTTGAGTGGAAATTTAGCACCGTCTATTACTCTCGGAAATAAATCTCACTACAAAAGTCTTTGTTCCGTTGCCGTAGATGCTGTGATCGCTCATCTCGAGCCAAGGCCGATCCTTTGGAAGATCAGATATCTCATAGGGACTGAAGGTAACAACGGTATTATCATCTTTATCCCGGAATATATTAGGATGGTCGATAACGATCCCAAGATGGAATCTTCTCAGCTTTCTTTCTGCTTCCATTCTATTATCCCAGTCAATATCCCGAATCGATTTCACTTTGAGTTTTCCTTTGTTTTCTCCGCGGGTGATCTCCCTATAGGGGATATCAAATTCGTCAAAAAAGAGTTTGGCTTCATATGGATCGTTAACAAGGGCAACTTCTACGAGAGCGCTCGAAGCCTTCTGATCGGCTTCTTTCTGATGCCGACTTGCACTCCCTGTTCCTTTGTTTTCCTGTTCTCTGATGCTCTCCTTGATCTCTGAAGATGTAATCGCTTCAAAAGTTGCATTCTTCAAATCGGCCAATGCATGTTCGATTTCCGCCACCGCCTTCTTCAGATAACCGTTTACTTCACCGTTGTCCCCATCCAGGATCAAGCGCTCAATTTCAGCTTTCTGCAATTTAATCTTTTCTGCTATGGATCCGATATAAATGTAGTCATCGAACATGAACCTTTACCTTCTTCGCTTATCATTGTCACAGAAGCCTCTCTCCCGCAAGACCGCTGCCAAGGCTTTCTTCTGCCGATTCAGGATTAACCATTGAAATCTCGGCAGATCACACGGGCTCAAAGTATGTATCCGGGCGATCCTTGTTCAGTGTTTCTGACGCCCACATCACCGTAACCAAATCTTCTGTGTCGGACAGGTTGATAATATTATGTGTCCATCCGGGTTTCATCCAGACTCCCTGGATATAATCCCCATCAACTTCGTATTCTTCGGTCTCGTTATCTTTCAGGTTCCGCATCTGGATCAGGCCATGGCCTTTCACCACGATGAAAACCTCATTTTTGCAAAGATGCCAGTGCTGGCCCTTTGTGATCCCAGGTTTGGAAATATTCACGGAAACCTGTCCGCGATCCGGAGTCTTAATCAGCTCTGTGAAGGAACCGCGGTTGTCCATATTCATCTGATAATCAAAGATTGTCTGTTCTTTTGGCAGGTATGACAAATACATGGCATGCAGCTTTTTCTCGAAGCTGCCATTTACAAGCTTCGGAACAAAGAAATCCCGCGGGAAATCATGAAACTTGTGCAGCAGTTCCACAATCTCTCCCAGCGTTGCCTGATGCTTTACCGGGCAATGACAATACCGGCCATCCGGATCGCTGATGGCTTCCACGCCTTCATAATGGCAGTGATGGGGGTGTCCTTCCATCGCGTCATAGATCTCTTCGCAGATATCGTCAAAGAATACCATTTCCAGTCGGGTATTCGGATCATTGACAGTGATCGGCTCCCCACGGGCGATACAGTGGCAGAACGTCGCCACAGCGGAATTGTATCGCGGCCGGATCCATTTCCCCACCATGTTTTCAAAGCGGTACACATAGACGGGTGCGCCGGTGTCCTGCCCATATTGGAACATCAGTTCCTCGCCGGCAAGTTTGGATCTTCCGTACTCGCTGTCGCCGAACCTGCCCGCCAGCGTTGCCTGCACCGAGGAAGTGATGAGAATCGGCGACTGGTTTCTGTGCTTTTTCAGGCATTCCAGCAACGTACTGGTAAACCCAAAGTTCCCCTCCATGAATTCCGATACTTCCTTCGGCCGGTTCACTCCGGCGGCATGCACCACAAAGTCACAGTCCGCGCAATACCGATCCAGTTCCTCCGCCGTGGATGCGATATCATACTCGTAAATCTCGTTGATCGTCAGTCCCGGTCTCGTTCTGTTTTTCCCATCACGGATCGCCTTCAGGTTCTCAATCAGATTCCTTCCCAGAGCCCCCGCTGCCCCTGTCACCAATACATTCATGCTTCTTCCCCCAAATCATGCTTCCGCAAGATGCGGCCGTTCTTCCGTCCGGGCCGTGTCTCGGACATAAAACTTATCATCGTTCAACTCCCCGGACATCCGGAGAAATCCGGAAATAACAACTTCAAAACAAGCCATCTTTTATTCTTCTGGAATTAGATTGATAATATCCTTGATACTCATGCACTTTGCATCACATTCCAATGCCCTATGATTCTCAAGAATGGTCTTCGCCGCATCCTGCATGGCAGGGAATCCTGTACGCGTTAACTGATTTGCATAAATGATGATATTGGCGCCCAACGCTTTCCATTCTTCCTCATAAACTGAGTTGAAAGAAGTTGGAACCAAAACAATCGGAGTGATCTGATCTTTTTCACGGAACTTTTCGATGAACTCCTTAATCTCAGAAGGATCCTTTTTCCGGCTGTGAATCATAATGGCATCCGCTCCGGCATCTGTGAAAGCAAATGCACGGGCAAGTGCATCTTCCATCCCTTGCTCGAGAATCAATGATTCAATCCTTGCGCAAATCATAAAGTCGCGCGTCTTTTGTGCTTTCTTTCCGGCACGGATTTTTGCGCTGAAATTTTCGATGGAGTCCTGCGTCTGCTTTACTTCTGTGCCAAACAGGCTGTTCTTCTTCAGGCCGGTTTTATCTTCAATAATCACCATGGAAACGCCCATGCGTTCCAAAGAGCGAACCGTATAGACAAAGTGTTCTGTAAGGCCACCGGTGTCTCCGTCAAAGATAATAGGCTTTGTCGTAACCTCCATGATATCATCTATGGTGCGGAAACGACTGGTCATATCGACCAGTTCGATATCCGGTTTACCTTTGGCTGTGCTGTCACATAAAGATGATACCCACATCGCATCAAACTGATGAGTCCCGCCATTTTGATAAACGACTGTCTTTTCAACAATCAACCCGGTTATCCCGCTATGCGCTTCTAAGGCAGTCACAAAACCTTTCATTTCCAGTATTTTCTTTAATCGGGCACGACGAATGTCCGGAAGAGACAGCTCTGCCCTTGCGCGATTCTCCATCTCACGGTATTCAGGATCACATGAATAGGGATATTCTACCAGTTTTCCGCCATAGGATGCGAGAATTGAAACAACTTCATCACGGACTGGTTTTTGAAATCCCTTACACCAATCATCGCCGTGGACAACGATATCGGGCTTATACTTTTCCAGGTTTTCCTTATAGGATAAAGTGCTTTGGTCAACGACTTTATAGACCCCTGTAATACTTGCAAATAACTTCTTACGTTCCTTTGCTGATACCAGCGGGAATCTTTTGTAACTGGCCACCGCTTCATCTGATAAAACACCAATGATCAGCTTACCCAGCTTTTCCGCCTTCTTGATAATCTCAATATGGCCGCCATGAATAATATCCGTAGAGAAAGACATATAAACGCTGCGTGACTCAATTTCTTTTAGCTTCAACGAAACCATAGCGAGATCATCCGGATTGTCTATTTCCGCGCAAAGAAGGTTTTTGACATCTAAAGCCCTGATATTGGCTGCGCCATCCAGTGCATTCAATGCGTTTTCAGCATAAACATTTCGTTTGTCATTTTCACAGAACTCTGCTATTTTATCCAGCCAAAGTTTCCAATCAGAGCGATTCAGTTTATACAGTGCCTGAGCTGCCATTGCATCTGTAAAGAACTCAATACCCACTTTTTGTACTGTGCCGTCTTTTACGATCGCTTTAAAATCCTTCTCTGGCAGAGGCAAAGTAGAAGAAACTGTCATACAGGAAGTTGGGGATGATAAAACGAGATCCAATACTTCATTTTCAAAAACCAGATCCCCGTGCATCAACAGAATATCATCATCAAGATATTCCCTTGCGCAATAAATGCTATATATATAATTCGTCTGATCATATACTGGATTCTTGACAAATGTATAATGGAGAGGGAGATCAAGACTTTGGCAATAGTTTACAAGAACAGCATCCAAAAGACCCGTCGTAATTACAATTTCTTCTATTCCTGCGTTCCAAAGAAGATTGAGCTGGCGGGAAAGAATCGTCTCTCTTGGAGAAACCTCTGTCATACACTTAGGGCGTTCTGATGTCAAAACGCCCATCCGAGAACCAAGGCCAGAATTCAAAATTAACGCTTTCATCAAATAATACCTCTCGTCCGACGAATGATTTTTATTATAACGGAATAAAGACCAGAATATAACAGAAGAAGTTTAATACTATTTTTCCCATTTATCCTAAAATGCTCCGTCTTTAGTATCTCTTTTAACGTTTTTCTGTAATTGTTTTCTATGCATATTTCTATCCTTCTATTCCAGAAAATATTGAGTGTTTTTTTCTCAACAAATGATTGGTATTCCTTATAAATCCTTTTTTCAGATTCAAGTGTCTTTCTGAATCTTTTTTCTTCTTGCTCTCCTTTCTTAACATGACTACTTGACGAGTCATGTATCCTATATGCAACAATAGGAGAAGAAACATATCCAATAATACCATCGCATTTACTTATTCTTAACCAATACTCCCAATCTTCAAATGCCAAATCCTCTCGAAAAAGACCATACTGCGTTATAGTATCAATCCGCATCATAACAGTTGGAGCAGCAATATAATCATTTGTCAACAATTCTTTAACTAAACATGCCCCGTATTTGGGAGTCATTGAATAAAACAATGTCTCATCACCTTTTATTGTTAAAGGGTAATGATTATTTCCCCCAATAATGATACTATTCCCAAATACAATAGTCGCTTCTTTATGTTGTTCTAAATATTCAACAGCAATCTCTATCCCATTATCCAAAATAATATCATCTGCAGCAATGAGTTTTATATATTCACCTTTTGCCTTTTTAATTAATGAATTGTAATTTCGGGGTATTCCCAAATTCTGATGATTCTTAACCGATTCGCATCGATTAAACTGTTCCCCATATTTTCCTACCCATTCTTGTGCAATATTGTAAGTATTATCTATTGAGCAATCATCTGCTATTAATAATTCTATATTTCTATATGTCTGATGACGAATACTTTCCAAACAATCTATGATATACTTTTCTTGGTTATATGAGGCTACCAATATTGATACTAATTTTTCATTATTCACTTCTCACAACGAACCCTTCTATATTCACCATTGATCTTTTTTATTACTTGGCTCCAAAATTCTGTCGTTAATAAACCTTTGGGAAAATGCCCATGGATTGAATATGCTTGTTTTAATCTGTATGGATCATCCGCGTTCATAAAACCTCTTCTGCTAAAATCAATTTTTACTGCATATTCCTTCGCAAGTTCTATTGCAACCGGATGCCATAATCCTCTCCAGATAACTCCTCCAAAAGGAAACTCGAACAGTTCGTTTTCATTTTCCAATAATGCATACATTTTTTCATGATATCTCCATGAACGTTTTGTTGCATATAATTCCCATTCCCATGGATTTTCTATCCCCTTTATGCACTTGTCCAAAAAAGTCTTTCTCCATAGCCCTACTGCAGTTGTTAGTTTGTAATCACATTTTTGAGGCATTATTCCAAAGCCATTATATTCTGTCTTACTCTGAATTACATTTGGGTGTTTATGTAAATAGAACACTCCAATATCTGGATTTTTGTCCATCCATGTAATAACATCTTCAATTGTTTTTTGACCATCAAATCTTCTCGACAAAACAAAATCATCAAGAAATGGTATGATATAAGGAGTTTCTATTCTCTTTATTGCTTCTTTATATCTTCTACCCCAACAATCTTTCTTTTTTGATGATGAATTAATAGTAATAATTCCTTGATTTTTATGATATTGCTTTGTCTCAGTGTTTAAATATATAGGGAACTTACAATCCGGCCATTGACATCTTAATGCTTTAAAAAACAACTCCCAAACATCAGAAAATGCATCGCATGAATTTACAATGATTGCACACTTATTGTCTTTATTGCTCGCACTCAATTGGTTCATGAACCCTCCTCCCCTAGGATTTCAAATAATGCAACAATCCGTCCTTAATCCTCAGTACTCTTTGGGAAATCGGTCGTCTTGAAAACCGGACTTTTATCATTTCTCCATTTGAAAATACATTATTATCGTCCTTGTATTCATCATATTTATGAAGTGTAGTATATAATTCGTGGTTTTTAGCATAATCGCTCATGTTTTCTGAAATAATACTTTCCCAATATTTTTCATCAAAAACTACGTTTGGTTTTTCATGTTCCCACTTTCCTGAGCATTCAAGCCAATGTTTCCCATTCTGATCAATAACAGCCCAATGTTCAATTGTCTGCCCAAGTTTTACAGAAAAATCCTCATGATCCTCTATCAAGATACTTTTGTGCCCTTCACCAAATAAAGATTTCCCATCAACAGGTGGAAAATCTCTTCGATTTATAATATCCATGATAGTAGGACAAATGTCCAGATTTGATCGCATATTGTAGTCTATTTTTATACCTGTGTCCCCGCGCTTATGAATGAACATCAAAGTTCTGATTCTGTCATTTTCAATTAAATGCTCTTTTTTTTCAATTCTAAATCCATGATCCGAAAAAATAATCACATAATCAAAACGATCTATATTTAAAATGCTGAATAAATCGCTAATACATGATGTAACTACTTCTGTACCACGAATGAACATTTTCTGATTATACCCATTTACATCCATCATTAAATGTAAATCTGGTAAATAGACAAAAGAAAACGATTTATCATTAATTAAAAAATGCGATATGCTTTCATTATATGAATCATAATGCACATATGTCCCATAAGGTGATGGTAATAAACCTATTCTGTTCATTGAAGCTTTTACATATGCATTAACAACATATCCCGCTTCTTCTATGGCATTCCAAAAATTGAAACTTGGCTTCAAGTATTCTCCCGGATATTTGAGGCGATTGTCACATCCGTTCTTTTTGGGATACAGACCCGTCCACATGCAAGCTGAACTCCTTGGCGTATCTGGTGCAGGAGTAAAGCAATTGTAAAAAAGGGTACCTCCTAATTCTTTCATTAGAATGTCAATACTGCATAATGGCTGATTTGAATTCCCCAGATTAATATATTCTGCACCCAGCATGTCAGCAAATATCATCAAAATATTCATTGAACTATCTCCCACGAATTCTGTTTAATGCTTTTTTGCCAATTCCACTGACAAAAGCGAATTCTTCAGTCCCATGAAAAAGCAGAACAAGCCATCCTACCATCAAAACACATACTATAACCCCATATCCAAATAAATGTATCCATCCGGACATTGGATTTATCACTATTGTCAATAACCGAAAAGCTAAAATTGGAACAATCAGATATATTACTTGCAATAATCGTTTTAAATAGTATTGAACAAGACTATGCCCTGTCAATTTATTATATGCAAGTCTCAAGGTCCTGATGTTTGAGTACAATTGAGACACACATGTTCCAATATAAATCCCCGGAAGTCCAATCCAGTATACTCCTAATACTGATAACGCTAGATTTAAACTCACGCTTACGATCGATGTAATTTTTACATCATAAAAAACTCCAAATGCTGTTTTATAGTTTGAAAATGAATGACTCCTTCCAGAAATATAGAATGAAGCACATAACAAAATCATCGAAAAATCATCAATTACTTTATCTGCCCCTGCCCAATGCGTTATAAAAGGTTGATAAAAGCTAACTAAACAAACTGTACAGAAAGAATAAATCAAATAATCAACCAAATCGTATATCTTGAAAATCTCGTAACATTTATCACGATTTTCTGTAGCCACCATGTTCCCTAAACTAGGAACAACGCTCGTTAATAATGCCAGAACAATCCTTTTCAGATACATGACGATTAAATTATAGTTATCTGCAAAACCAACTGTAACAATATTCAACCCTAGTGCTATAATAATATTGTCTGTCTGATGAGTAAGAACATCCGACAACTTTGAAACAATTAATCCTCCCAAATTCTTTTTTATATGCTCCTTTGTTTCAGGGTCAATCTCTTTTACAACATTTGTTGCTAGAAAGTCATATTTTTTTGCAAAGTAAAATCTTATTGCAAATTGTTGTATTATATTACAAGAAAGCTGAACTAGCAAATAAGCCAAAAAGGAATTTGTCAACAATAAAACAAGAATCTGAAGTATATTGATTATTACTGTATTAGCGAGTGAAAAATATGATGACACATACTCTTTTTGTTCCGCATTAGATAGGCAAAACAAATAAGAAGCATAATATCCAAAGACAGTATTAATCAAATAAACTATATAATAAATTCTTATATCTCCTATGTCACCTGGATCCTTTACCAAAGATGGAATAAATGGAATAAGGATAAGCCCTATTATAAGAACACAAAGCGCTATTCTATGATATACTTTTTTATATAGCTTCAATAAAGCAATGATTTTTTCTCTGTTTCCTTGGGCAACCGGTTTGTACATTTCAAAATTCATTGCAGTACCGAATCCAAGCTCAGCTAAAGCCAGCAAACCCAGCACATTCGAAAACAAGCCATTTACACCCAGATAAGCTGCGCCTAATTCTCTGATAAAAACCGTTCTGCAGGCAAATGCAGCAAACGCAGAAAGAACCTGACAAACATAACTAGCTGTCATATTTTGCTTTACTTTACCCAACCTGGACACGCAGCCATCATCTTCTTTTAATATAATATCGTTATTGGCTTGCTAATACCTCAACAATTCTTCGTATGTCTGTCTATATTGTTCAGTAAAATTATAATTGCTGAATATTTCTGCTCGCCTTCTACAATCCATAATGGTATAAGGATGATCATTACATATTCTTTCTATTTCATACCGTAATGTATCAATATCATCAACGTTTATGACTTTTCCACAACTGTCGTCTATTGTTTCCGGAGATCCTCCAGAATTGAATGTTATTACCGGCGTTCCACAAGCCAACGCCTCAATATTCACAAGTCCCAAAACTTCCTCACGAGTCGGATTAACAAATACATCTGCGGATGAGTATATATCAGCAAGCTCTGACTGATTATTGGTTTTGTCGACTATCATAATATTATCTGGTTTGTCCTTTATTGTAGATTCATTCGCTCCAACAAGAACAATTCTATAATCATCACTCAATATTTTACTCAATTCAACAAAGACATCTAATCCCTTTGCATATCCCCAAGTCATTGACACTCCCAATATTATCTTTTTCCCTTTTATCTTTTTCCGAAAGCAGCTATCCGTTCGCTTAAAAACATTAAGATCTATACCATTGTATATTGTCTTTTTTGGATACTTCTGTAAATAGGATTGTCCAACCAGCTCTTCTAACCATCTAGAAGGAGTAATTATCATCATTTTTTCTAATGATGTAAACCATCTCTTCTTCATGCTCCACATATGTCGAGATGCATCCAAAAATGAATCCGGGTATTTTTTCAGTTGCGGACATTTACCACACCCTGTTCGCCATTTAGTACATTTCGCTATAACAAAATGAGGACATTTTCCAG
The DNA here is from genome assembly GCA_947166385.1 of uncultured Clostridia bacterium. Taxonomy (GTDB): domain Bacteria; phylum Bacillota; class Clostridia; order Christensenellales; family Aristaeellaceae; genus Aristaeella. The sequence goes on from CAMVEB010000027.1 coordinate 13,066, forward strand.
TAAAAGCCCAACAATCATGCAGTGTCCATACAACAGGAATTTCCGCTTTTTTTAGGAAAAGGAATAACAAAGGCAAATTAATGTAACAGTTATGCAAATTATGCAAATGAATAATATCTGGTTGTATTTTCTCTATTTTTCGTAAAAAGTTTATCGTGGAAAGTAAAGAAAATGAACCTTGCAAACCTGTAAAATATCCTAACATCTCATGAATATTCCTTGATATCCTGTTTCCAATATAGATATCCGCTTTTTTTTTCTTAACTTGATTGCTCCGACTTCTGGGAACACACATGTATGATTTGTGGCCTTTTTCATTCAAATATCCAGCAAGATTAATACATAGGTTTCCGGTGCTCCCAAAATTGAAACTATTTATGTATAATACCTTCATACTAACAATATTCCTTATACCTCGAAATCCGAACAATAGTTCTGATGTTCTGAGAAAACCGCTCCTATTCCCTGACCGTTGGGTTTGATTCATTCCATATTGAAAAATATCAATCATAGATATTGATATTCGATGGTTACCGTTTTTTATTGTTGATTGTGATCTTTTGACATCTTAATCACATAAATTGATACTATAAGAACTGTCTTTATATCAATAATCCCCACCCCCTAGTATTACATCAACCGCATATTCAGGAGTACTTTCAATGAATATGTCTCTTTTATTATATACAGTCGCATTATAACTCTTTTCAATAAACGCGCTTAACTGTTTTATATTATCAGAATTATCAATCATAATGCTTAATGAACAAGACGATTTGTAAAAATATGGTAATGCGGCGTCGTCTTTATGCTGTACAATATTAATTATTGGCTTATTAGCGGCAAATAACTGAAAAATTTTACTAGGTATCATTCGATAGGTAATTCTATTTGAAATATTCAGTAAAAAATCACTATTTCTGAGAACAGTCATTACAAAATTATTGTTTATCAAGCCATGATAACATATCAAATGATTCCCCTTAATCATTCTTTCTGTCTCTATATCGTTAAGTTTTCCCCAGATGTGTAAAATAATTTTTTTACCATGAATCATGTGAAGTTTTTCTAAAAGACCAACAACTTCCTTCGGACTTCTGTTTTCACTATCTAAAGTCCCAACATATGAAATGTTGATAAAGGCTTTATCAAATTCAAAATCTATAGTTTGATGACACTCACCATATTCCTTTTTATACAACGGAAAATCTAAATAATTGAGCTTTTCGTGCTTGATGCCTAACTCTTTTGCTGAATTAGGTAATAAAATCCTATCACAATCCCTTAGTTCCTTTAAAAAGGCTCTTTTCCCTTTATATGCTTTATATGCACGTATCATTTTGCTTTGATTCTCTGGCGCACTGAGTAAATCCAAATGATAAGTTACACCTATTATTCTTTCGCCAAATAATTGTTTGAGTTTCAACACAGAACTAATTGATTCATATGGTCGATACAAACCTAAAACCATGTCAATATCATTTTCTCTAATTATTTGTATTGCACTTTTTGTCACATTTTTTTCTCTAAACGGTGAAACATTTGGATAAACAATAGAAGATGCCACATTACGAAACAGGTGTATTATGTGAAAAAGGATCCTTCTTACAGGATTCTGGTTTTTCATGTTATCACGTAAAAACCCTTTAAACCAGCTTTCTTTAATTGAATAAATGTTGATCCCTTTCTCAACTAATTCAGAATCAATTTCTCCATCTGTGATTATGTTAATCGATATCCCTCTATTTAGCATCTCTTCCGCTATATTTTTTGCACATATACCATTTGCACTTTCAGAAGACCCAAACATTCCACATATGATTAATACAGAATTCATTCATTTATCGCCTTTCCCAGAAAAAAATACATTGTTCATCTTTTACGAAGCATAGATTTCGGTTGCTTTAACAATTACCTGAATCCGTGAAATTCATTCGCAACGAAGCTGCCAGACGATTCAATCCACGGATTCATCCGGAAAGAATGTCATTTATCCCAAAGATTAATCGCCAAAACACATCCCGCCTTTGGATATCAACTTTTCACCTTGTTATTTGAAGGCAAACCGTTTCCAAACGCCCCAAAAAGCATGTCGCCAGGTGTTGCTGCAGCCCAGTGCCATGATTACTTTCCGCGCATGTGTTGTAACGTGACTGGCACAGAGCATCAGATTCTTAATCACTGTGCCCAATCTCCTGCGGCGAACCTTCCGTTTTGTCGGCTGCTTGTGTCTGAGAGACTCCTGACCAGTCATCCGCAGCAGATTGAAAGCGATCATTGCCAGTTCCAAAACCAGTGCGTTGGTGGCAAACTTTCCGGATGGAAGCCGTTCCATATCCATGTCGGTTTTCAGTTCGCTGTGATACTGCTCGCATTCCCCATGAGCGTGGTAAGAAACTAGGACATCATCATCTGACCATCCAAGGTTGCTCCAAAACATGTTCAGTTCAATGTCTGGGATCATAAAACGTACGATCAGGTCGGCCGGAATTTCCAATCATGAGGTTCTGACCATGCTTGTCAATGGTGCGTTCAATAATCTCATAGACGATCCTCATTCCCATTGTCTTCGTTTCCCCGTCGCTGTTCTTTTAGGTACATCTTTCCCGGGACAGGGAAGACGGATATCTATACAGCAGCCTTTGAGTTCATTCAGCCATCCTTCTTTGGATTCACGGCGGTGATTCCGCTTGACGATGAACCAGGCGCCATCAGATATTTCCCCAATAATGCGACGCAGGAGGAATGCTTGGATGACTGTTTCAAGCAGTATGAGCATTACACAGAGAAGTTGGCAAATCTCTGCACCTTCAACTTTGATGCGAAAAAGCGGAATCCCAAACGGGTCATCACTATCGGCACTTTCCATGCCATGAAGAAAGTGAGAGACCGATGTCAGAATGCGTGATCGTGTGGCCAGATATCACCTCCATGACCCCCTTGGATCGATTGATGACTATAATCTAACCATAAAACCTAAGCGAAATCACTTTTTGCGTTTACTATAGTTGAAATAATTTTTGATTACTCATACCAATAAGAATCCAGAATAACGGATGTTGTAAATATGTATTCGATATAAGCAAAGGCATCAAACCACCCGCAACAAATAGTAAATATGCCTCTTTATCAGATGCCTTTTTCTGTATAGTATTATGAAAAACTCGAAAAAGAATTATTACATTCAATACAAAACCAATAGGAATACCGTAGTCTAACAACAATTCGACAAAGACATTATGAGGATAATATCCTAAAGTAGGAATGTCACCTGCTATTCCAACTCCAAAATATGGATTCTGCAAAACAACATCAATTGCATTTTGAAGTACTTCTCGCCTTCCACTGTCGGATGTTGCAATACCACTATACAGCATAGATAAACTTCTACTACTTATATTAAACCGTCCTAAGATATCCAGAATGGTTTTAATTATTGCTTTATATTGAAAAAAACCAATCAGAACGAAAATCAAAAAGACGAATCGTTTCACCACTTCTCCACTAGTCGCTTTATTTTTTATCTGAGTAATTGCGATAAAGAATATGAATGGTAGCAAAGGTCCTCTCGAGCCTGTTAATAAGATAATTGATATACTCACAATCCAAAGAAAAAAAGATGATTTTTCCCTTCTATTCTTCCAGAATACTAGCATCGGATACATCAAAGCATATCCCAGTTGCATATTGTAAGTATCGCCATTGGGGTTTATTCTTAAGTACAGAAATGTTGCAGCTGATAATAATACCACAACATATAAAGATTTTTTTGTGCCCTCAACAACTAAATCTGTATTCTTAACCTTTCTTCCAAAAACATAAAATGGTACACAAAATACAATTGTATAAATGCACCTTGATCCTATTTCATTTCTATCATCAATATATCTGATACAGCTTAGAAGAATCAATCCCGAAAACATCAATTCCATTAATAGCAGGTTATTAATATTAGAACTCAAAAACAACTGTTTTCTGTGTCGGAAAACATATCCTAAAAACACTATACCAACAAATAACGATAATCCATTTGTTGGTATAATGGCTGTCTGCTTTAATGAAAGATTCAATGTGCTGAGTATCAAAAAGATTCCTAGTGTTTTTCCAACATAATAATCATAACTATCTTCTGGACTACAGAACAAATAATCTATGGTGCCTCTTATGTCCAATATAATACTATTCATGCATTCTCTTTCTTTGCCACACTTCTTCCAAAAGACTTTTCAGGCAAAATAAACAATCATTATATATAATGTTTATTGGTTATGATCTCAAACTTCCCACATTAAAAACATCCATTGAACCTTGAAAATTCTATAAGAACCAAGCTGAAATTTCAATCAGGACGCTTTCAAGCGTAATGCATGCTGATAACTGACCGGGAGCCGATCAATGAATTCATTCATGAACTCATCCAGCTGTTCATCCGATAGCCCGAAACGTTCCTGAATCATCTGGAGCATTATGTCAACGATAAGCTGAAGTACATGCCCAAAGGTAATATCCGCCAGTTCATCGATCATGAGGAGAAATAGTTCGCTGATTGTCCGGTCATCACTACTGTTTCGCTGTTGCAGGGATAGCAGCATATACCGAATGAAGACCAGTGAAACATGAGCGGTTAGTGCATCATAGGAAAGGCTATGACACTCGGAACTCAGGTTCAGCATGGATTTGCAGGTCTTGAAAAAGACCTCGATATCCCAGCGTTTCCCATAGATGCGAAGTATCTCTTCTTCTGGTAGATTGGTGTCTGTGCAGATAAAAGCAATCCAGTCTTTCTTCTTGTTTCGGTTCCGGACACATACGATCTTCGCCGGAAGGGATTCTCCACTCTTCAGGGAGATATTGACATTCACGGACAGCAGGTACTTGGAACGACCGCGGCGTTTCTTGCACATTCCAAAGATCTGCTTGATGTTCATCCGTTTTCCGTCGAATTCATAGAACACCTTGGAGGTGTGGACTTCTTAATCATGGCGATCGTGTTCAGTTCACATTCATTGTGGATTCGGATGATATCCTTTGGATTGGAAAACCATGTGTCAAACAGGACATTTTTTGCGCTGTGTCCCGTCTTGAGTGCTGTTTTCAGCATATCCAGCATAACGTCGGTAGCTTTGCTGAGCGCCTGCTTCCGTCGCTTGGCTGCCAGGGAGCGTTGATCGAACTGCTTTGTAACGCCAACCATGTTATGGGCTTTTGACGATCCTAACAAGCGGCCGAGAATCGGGAAAAGGCTGTTGCCGTCGGACCAAGCCAGCGTCAGAAGACGAAAACCGCGCTTGTACTTCATGGACACATGATCGAACACCCGTGAGCACAGTTCTGTTTTCTTCCCGCCGGTTCTCTTAAACAGACTGTCATCGATGATGAACACATCCTGACGGTCTTTACTGGTCAGCCTCCGAATGGATCCGTTGATGATTCGCGCTGACAGCGTACACGTAAGGCGTTCCCAGTTTGTCCTGGCTGAATTCAGAAACCGGTAAACGGTATTCTTACCGAAGACTTCGGAATAACGCCCTGTCATAATCTGCATGTACATACTGCGGTCACAGAAGACAAGGCACAGCAAATATCGAAAGATCTGGAATGCAGAATGCCCTTTCTGCTTTTCGGCCCGGCAGACTTTCAGGAGTTCCCTGACCCTGTAGTAAGTGAAGAATTTCTTCAGAGTTCCTTCGATTTCCCTCTGTTCATTCTCGCTGATCTGTGTTATGCTTGTCATGGCAAAAGCCTCCTTGGTATAGTTGTTTGTTGGCGCTTACATTATACCATATATAGAGGGCTCTTGCCTTTATTTTTCAATGTTCTCGGTGTTTTTTTGCTTGGCTCCTATAGAGTTTTCAAGGTCCGATCTACATTATTCATGTGGGAAGTTTGAGTTATGATCTATAATATATTGTTGAAAAGAATCATGCTCTCTAATATAGTCATCCTCAAAATAATAGTCTGATGCTGCTACACATAATACAGAATCCTTCTGTAACCAAATCATCTCGCGCCATGTGCATTTATCTATTACTATTCCAATACTCGGATCCGAAAGTTCGATTTCCTCCCTCCCTAATTCGTTTTCAAGAACCAATTGTATCCTTCCATATGGACAGAACAATATTTGTTTCAATTCTTTGTGTGCGTGGAAACCACGTCTTACACCTTCCGGCACTTTTGAAATATAGTATATTCGCTTAACTTCAAACGGTATGTCTCGCTTTGATTCGAAGAATGACAATTCTCCTGCTTCTATTGTTGGAATTGTTTTTATATGGATTACTTTACACCCTGCCACATAATCTCTTATGTTATATTCATCACCTTTTAATACTGAATACCATTTAAGATTATCAACTCCCTTATATCTTTCCAAAATCTTTTGAGGAATATCTATTGCTTCGTTGAAATTATGCTTGTCATAGAATCGGACTGCTCTTTCGTTATTCCTTGAGACACACCAATATACACTTTCAAGTTTCATTTCATCAAATGCTTTTTTTAAAACCTCTTCCATCCCAAACCACGCATAACCACGACCCATTGATATTCTTCTTACTGTTATTGCAAACTCTGCATTGAAATCTTTTATATGTTTGAGACTTACCGTTCCCATATATTCATCCTCATCAGAAACAATGGCGAGATGTAAATCGCTATTACTTTCCCAACTTGCTTTGATGAATGCTTCCGCGTCTTTTATTGTCTTATTCGAGAAATCTGTCCTAAGATCTTCTGTAACTTTTTTATCATGCATCCACTCTATCATCAATGGAGCATCCTTTAAATCAAGTTTTCTTAACCGCATATCTACACCTCGAAATCGTTTATAGCATCAATTACAAATTGAACTTCTTCATCTGATATACCATAATACATCGGAAGACTCAGTTCGGTCGAACTAATCATTTCAGCTATTGGAAGCTTTCCCTTTTTTATTTTCAGATCCTCGTAACATTTTTGTAGATGCATTGGAATCGGATAGTGTTTATTCGTTCCGACACCCTTTTCATTCAAATATTTCTCCAATTTGTCTCGCTCATCGCAACGAATCCCATATATATGCCAAACAGGAATGCAATCAGGAATCACATAGGGTTTGATCACTTTGATATTATTAATTCCTTCCGTATATTTTTTCGCAATTCGTCTTCGTTCTTCATTCATTCGACCCAAATGAGGAAGCTTTGCAGAAAGAAATGCCGCCTGTAATTCATCCAGCCTGCTGTTATTGCCTTTGTATACATGATGATATTTAAAATCCGAACCATAATTCCCTAATGCCCGAACTTTTTCAGCTATTTCCTGATTATTCGTTATTACAGCCCCCGCGTCACCTAATGCACCAAGATTTTTTCCCGGGTAAAAAGAAAAGCCAGCAGCGTCGCCAAATGTGCCAATTTTGCGTCCTTTGTATGTTGCGCCATGTGCCTGAGCACAATCCTCTATAACATATAAATGATATCTCTTTGCAATCTCCATGATTGGATCCATGTCACATGGCTGACCGTAAAGATGAACCGGCATTATTGCTTTTGTCTTTTCTGTTATGGCATCTTCTATCAACTCTGGCGAAATATTGAATGTTCGTATATCTGGTTCAACAAATATCGGCTTTGCGCCTACATATGTTACAGCCAGCGCGGTTGCTATATAGGTATTTGACGGGACAATTACCTCATCACTCGCGTGTATTTCAAGCGCTTTCAAAATCAGCATGAGGGCATCCAATCCATTTCCAACACCAATGCAATATTTTGTTCCACAGTATTCAGCAAATGCTTTTTCAAATATCTCGTCTTCCTTTCCTTCAATATACCAGGAAGACCTAAACACCCGGTCAAAAGCATTTCTTAATTCTGTATTCAATTCTTTTTCCATAGGTAGGAATGATACAAAAGGTACCTTCATATATATTTACCTCTGATTTTCAATAATGTCCATTAGGTAACGTTCTGCCACTTCACGTTCCGAATAATGCATGGCGGTATCGATCGCAGCCTGTCCTATACGGTTTCTTTCCTCTGTGGACAAACAGTTTATCCTTCTATATACTCCTTCAAGTTCTTGCTGATCCCCCGCAGAACAGATAAAACCATTTTCACCATCATTAATAATACCATCAAAACCTTCACCCCGTGATGCAATCGTTAAACATCCTTGAAGCATCGACTCAATATAAACCATTCCATATGCTTCCCCGTGGCTAATTAATGTAAAAACCTGAGCTTCACTCATCTTCTTTAATACTTCTTCCCGCGAGACTCTGCCGGTAAATATGATTCTTTTTTCTGCCTTTAAATCTGTAACTAACTTCTTTAGATAATCTTCTTCCGGTCCACCTCCAACCACTGTCAACGTATCTTTGCCCCTTGCGGTATTCAGAAATGCTTTGATTACAACATCCAAATGCTTCCTTTTGATCAAACTGCCCACATAAAGATGCCGGGCACCTTCTCCAAAATCCTGTTTATCACAAGTCTTTTTTACTGCATGCACTGCATCATTCGGTACCCCAGAGCAACAGACAAAAGGCCGTTTTTTTAATCCCAATAACCTCTGTATCTCATTTGCTTCCGTGATGGAACGAGCTCCGACCGCTCCTATCCTGCTGATACTTTCCCTGATTCTGTATCTTCGAATATTCGTCTCATCGCAGTCCTGGTGAAAAACAATAGATGATTTAGCTTGATAATACTCTGCCAGATTGGCTGTCAATTCCATACTTGGGTTAGCAAAATGACCGACAATCATTTCCGGTCTGAATTCTTCGTCAGCAAGTATTTTTTTGATTTTTTTTACTTGTCTTCTCATGGCATCAGAAGAATAAGCTTGTCCCGGCTTCATTTTCAACATAGGCAAACGAAATACCTTTGCGCCGTTTTCTTCTCTGCTAAGCTCTTTTCGTGAAGCAATCGGAGGAACCATTGTTGATATCTTGCCGGCAAAATGATCCTTGATGCCTGTTGGAATCAAATAAAAAACAAGAGGGAACTTACTTGGGCAATGCATGACTACAACATTGTTTCCCATAGCAGTCCATTCCTTAACAAAATAATTAACAGTTTTTGTTGGTTTGTTATCCCCGGCATCATCCGGCTGCGAAAACATCTGCGTTACAACAAGTATGTTCACGTTCTTATCCCTCAATCCTATCAATCAACACCTTGACAAGATTTTTGTAATCATATTCCTCCGCTGTTTTTCTGGCATTACGACAATATGTCTCATATTCATTGTGATCCATCCGACTGAATCGCTCTATCGCATCTGCGATTAAAGTCGGATCATTCCGCACTGAGATCCCTGCTTCCTTCTCTTCAACCAAATCATAATTTGGCTGAATCATTGAAAGCACTGGTTTCCCACTAGCAAAATACATAAACAGTTTATTGGGACTGATGCCGTATTTCCATAATGGAGAATCCCGAAAAGTGAAAATATTTAAATCGCCTCTAGACAACAAATTCGCGCCATATTCTACATCCAGTTTCCCTTTAAATTTGATATTCTTTAGCCCGAGTTCACTGACTCTTTCCTTTAGTTTTTCTTCTTGGTTCCCATATCCGTATACCAAAATTATGATATCTGTACGATTTCTTTCCTGTAGTATCCTGGCTGTTTCCACCAGAACATCTAATCCATTCATTGCACTTATAGAACCAAGATAAATAACTTTATATTTTTCACTATCTAAATCCACATCATCCAAATGATACATTTTTCGCTGTTGATCGACTTTCTCCAGATCAACGCCATTGTTCAGATAACCTATATTTCTTGTATCAACATCTCCCCCTGTCTCTCTGTTCCACCCCTTATCAATGATATAGTCTCGTCCGCCTTGCATAGAGAAAATTATATGATTTGCTTTGCTATATGTTTTATGTTCAAGATGATATAAATACTTTGCAACCAAAGATCCTTTCTTGATATATCCCATCTCTATGAAACCTTCAGGCCAAAGATCCAGAATATCATAGATGATTTTCGTATTATACCGTTTCATCCATTTTAAAAACACATATCCGAAAAGTCCTGCAAAATCCGAAACTATAATATCCGGTTTTGGAAATTTTGATCGATATTTCCATAACCGTTTTTGAAATTGCAAAGCAGCTATTATTCGTTCATATCCTCTATGATAGTCAATTGTTTTGATGATGTATCCCTTTGCTTCTTCTCCCTCAACATATTTATATTTTTCCGAGTCGGAAATCAGATTGTCCCCGCCTTTTTGTTCAGCACTGCCGCAAAAAAGATAAACATCATACCCCTTTTCAGAAAGAAGCCGAGCTAAAACAGTTTGTCGGGAAGTCTTTTCTGTTGGACCATTATATTCATTAACAATCCAAACTACTTTCTGTTGCATTTTGGCCACCTGAAATCAAAACATTATCATTATAGAAAATATCTGCTCTTTGAATTCTATGTGCATTCAATTACATATAATCAATATCCAGTTAAAACAAAATAATTTGTTCTATTCTAAAATACGGTCATTCACTTCGCCGGCTGGCTTTTTTCTTATAACAACACTGTCATACATCATCATAACAATTCCCTCATCATAGGCACCTATCTGAGCCGTATTTATTTCACCGTGGAGGTTTCTTTCAATCATTTTGATGAAATCTACTCCTGCACTATATGCATGTAAATACGCTCCTCCAAACCGCGGGTTTACCTCTGACAAATAGTATTCACCATCTTTATAAAAGAAATCAACATCAATAGGTCCATTAAACTTAAAATGCCTTAACGCTTTTTGAACAAAACTAAATAGTTTTTCATCTTTGAAAGAGATAGTTTTATTCGCTCCACCAATAGTTGTTGAAATCTTTCGCTTTGTAAAAATTGATACTGGAAGATGGCTAATTGTATCCACATATATATCCGCATCCAAATCAAAGCATTCTGTGCCTGTCATTAATTCTTGTGCTATTAAACTTGAATCCTGTTCAAATGCTGCACGAAGAGCTTCTTGATCAAAGATCTTCCTTGCACCAACGCTTCCACTTCCAGTACGAGGTTTGACAAAAATCGGGAAAGAACACTCCCCTTTCTTTATCGCTTCTATTGTTTCATCATATGTGCCCCACGTCATTGGTGTTTTAATACCCTTTGTTTGAAGATACTTAAACATATCATATTTGTTAAAACATAGTTTCGCAGTTTCTATGTATGGTGTCAGCACTTCCACCCCTATCTCTTGAAATCGTTCCCTGTTTTCTGCCAAAAGTACTATCTCCGGATCAATAAATGTCATCACTGCATTAATGTGTTTACATTTGCAGATGTCCAGAATAACATCCATATATTCTGGTGAATCAATTCGTGGAACCAGATATTGCTGATCAGCAAAATACAAAGCCGGTGCATATGGACTATTATCCGTAGCAATAATATGAGAACCTTTTTCCATTGAGCGCCTGAAATCTTTTATTAGTTCTCCACGGCGTCCCACACTGCACATCAGATAATTCATTTACACAGTCTCCATTCTATAATAATCCTTTATAGTCATTGCCTTACGGACAAGTGTTAGTTCACCATTCGATTCAACATACACCGGTGGGTATGGTCTAATAAACGGACCTCCAAAAGTAACCGTGTAATTCCCCACACGCTGAAAAGAAATATCATCCCCGATTGAAAACTCCGGATAATCCTCAATAACCATAATTCGATCATGATCCATACATGTATAACCGCAAATAACTTGTCTAGGTATAGATGGTTTTTTCGCATTTGATGAGAAAAGATAATTCTTTTTTAACCAAAGCGGGTCAATATAAATCCTGCTGGCATCTGTTGTTACAATCCTGGCATGCACTGTATCTTTTACATCTAAAATTGACGCATGCAACTCAACAGCAGATCCTATCAATGCTGAGCCTGGTTCAATAATCAAACATGTTATTGCTGGATCAATCTCGTTTTTTAATTCTTCTCTGATAACTGACAAGTATTCTTCTGGAGTTGTTTTTTCTGGAACCCCACCAAAAAAACCGCCCCCTATATCAATATAGGATAATTCTAATTGGTATTTTCTAATTATTTTTGCTGCATATTTTGCAATCTGGCGATATACGTCAACAGATCTTGTAATTGAATTCACATGAATATGCAAACCAAAATTACCGTCGGTAGAAGCTTTCTGTATAATTGAGATAACCTTTTTGAGTTCACCGTTTTCTTCACTGAAGCCAAAACGAAACCCGTCCTCCTGATATCCAACGTCTTCATTTTGAAATATTGATGGATCTACATTTACTCTGATTCCAATACGTTCAGTCTGCAGTAAACCATACCTCTCCAGATACTTCAACTCTTTCGCTGAATCAATATTAACTACAGAGCCTCCCGAAATTGCCTCTCGAAAACATATCTCTCCTTTTATTGGACCATTTAACACAATCTGTGTTGGAGAATAACTGGACAAGAGAGCAAGTTGGTATTCTTCATCCGATACTACCTCTGCTGATATATCATGAGCTCTCATCCATTTTAGAATCCATGGAAGTGCATTTGTCTTAACTGAATAAGACAGTATAGAATTAGGCCAAAACAAATTCAATGCATTCCGAAATGCTTCAACATTCTGAGAAAGCAGTTCCTCACGAATCACAAAATAAGGTGTCTGCAAATTCTTTATCATCTGTTTTTTCCTCGTTCTATATCCAAATAAACTTCAACTTTATCCGTATCCACCGCAACATCCTCCCGCCTAAAGACTTTCTGGATCGTCTGTAGGAGAATTCTCATATCACCCAAAAAAGTAATATGCTGTACATATTCTATATCATAAGCCAGCCGTTGATCCCACCTCACCAAATTTCGTCCATTAATCTGCGCCAATCCCGTCAATCCCGGGCGAACATCATGACGATGCTTTTCCGCCTCAGTGTAATATGGCAAATATTGTACCAACAACGGTCGTGGCCCTACCAGCGCCATATTTCCGATAAGAATATTTATCAATTCCGGTATTTCATCTATAGAGGTTGAACGAAGAAACTTCCCATAGGGAATCAGACGGGCTTCGTCCGGGAGAAGATGGCCGGATTGATCCTTTTCATTGGTCATCGTGCGAAACTTGATCAGTTTGAAAATCTTTTCTTTCTTTCCGGGACGTTCCTGGGTAAAGAAAGGATTACCTTTCATCTGAATGGTACCAAGTACAGTCAGCACCAGTAAAACAGGCGAAAGAAGGATAATTCCAAGAAGGCTGAGGATAAAGTCAATGAAGCGTTTAAAGAACTTTGCGTACATCGTAATAAGATCCTTCACTTCGTTCGGGATAACACTACCGGAAGCATCTGTGAATAATATCGATCACGATATTCTGCTGCCCCGGGGTCATTTTGTTGTCACTGGGAAGACAGAGGCCCCGGCGGAACAGCTCCGCGCCGACGTCGATGCCCGAACCGGCAATATAAGCGTTGGAGCGGCCGCGGCCGTTACCTTCCACCGTGATAAACTTATGATTCCGATAGATCGGCTGCATATGCATTGGCTTCCAGATCGGACGGCCCTCTGCACGGAACGCGGCGATCGCGCCGAGGATCTCTCCGGGGCTGCTCTTGCCTGGCATCGTCTGCCAGAGTTCGTCCTGTTCCCCCCGGACATGGGGTGCCATAGCTGATTCGTTGATCAGGCAGCAAGACAGCCAGTAATTCGGAACAGACTTTTCAGCGTCGAAAGGATTCATCGTAACCGGTAGATCAGACAGACCTTTTTTGTAACGCTCATAAATCGCTTTTTTCTGCTCAATATGCTCACTCAGATAAGGCAATTGCCCGCGAACTACACCTGCTACAATATTGGAGATCCGGTAATTGTATCCAATCTCTTCATGCTGATACCAGGGAGCGGCCTCCCGGGACTGGGTAGACCATTTCCGGACTTTTTCCGCGTCCTCCTGAGAATCCGTCAGGAACATCCCGCCGGATGAGCCGGTGATAATCTTGTTGCCATTAAAAGAAATGCAGTTGTAATCACCAAGAGAACCAGTCTCTACCCATTTGCCGTTCAGTTTGTATTTAGCGCCAAGGGATTCAGCAGCATCTTCAATAATCAAGGCGTTATGTTCATGGGCAATAGCTTTTATCTCTTCCATCTTGCCGGGCGTACCATAGAGATGAGCTAGGACAATCATTCTGGTATCCGGATACATTTCGAAGGCCTTTTTCAATGCTTCCGGATCCATGTTCCAGGTATCACGTTCTGTATCAATGAAGACGGCTTCACCGTCTTCATAGGCGACCGGATTGATGGAAGCATCAAAGGTCACATCGGAACAAAAGACCCGACGGCCTACCAGTGTCCCTTCATTCGGCCGGGCCATGCCGTAAAGCCGTTCTCCGGCAAGCTTGGTTGCCAGATGCAGGGCAGCGGTGCCGGTAGAAAGGCCAACCGCATATTTGACACCGATATATTCCGCAATCGCTTTTTCGATCTCATCAATATTCCGCCCAACTGTGGATACCCAGTTCGTTTGGATCGCATCGTCCACCCAACGTTGTTCATCGCCATGCATGGTAGGAGAAGATAGCCAGACACGGGAATGGAATGGCTCTAATCCTTTAAAACGAGGATCATTTTTGAAATCGTACATAGCTCAATTTCCTGTCAGAAAAAACTGACATCCTCCCCTGTTTGTTCCTTGTGCTGCTGAGCCCAGGCCTCATACCCGACATAGGCCGAAGAAGAAGGTTTGGCCAGTTCAATCCGGGCTCCTTCTATGGATCTGATTTCATATCGATCCCGAAGACTCGAGAGAGCAGCCTCCCCGGAATCGAAAGCTTGCTCTTTGCCATCAATCATCAAAGTGACTGAACCTTTCGCCAGTTCCAACAAGCTGGAAACGGGAATCCGACCGCCAAGATTGGAAAGATAGCCGGTATAATCCTGCAGCTCAATTCCAGCTGCTTCACACTTTTCTTTAATCTCTTTTCTTTTTTCTGCAGTTAAATTCGGATCGGCAATAAACACCGCTCGAACAGAAGAAAGAGAATCCTCAAAGTCTTTCGTGACATTAATGCCATCCAGTGTTTTGCCAGCGCTTTGCTCATCCACCACAACCGTTGTCCGGAAAGGTGTATCTTCTAGATGCTGAATTGCCTTGCGTGCTGTTTCCCCGGCCCCAATAATCATGGAGGGCACCGTCGGTACCTTCCGATTTGCCACCTTTCTTTTCTCCACCAGAAGAATCCGATAACCAAAACGGATCATGGAAATAAAAAGAAACTGCAGAATCGCACCGATAACATAATAAGTAATGGGCATTCTTCGAACAAACAGAAGAGTTCCAATAACTTGAATCACGGCAGTCACCAAACTGGCGCCAATGATTCTGTTCATATCGTTGATGCCCGCAAAACGCCACATACCGCCATAGAGTTTAAATATGACAAAAACAATAATAGCAATCACTGTATAAAATGGCGTAAAATGCAGCCAATCCGTCAGATAATAACTGACAGTTGGCCGAAATTCGTTATTAACATAGAACCTGAGCAGAAGCGCCAGAACATAGGCAGAATTCACAGCAACAATATCAAGAAGAACAATCCATAAATCTTTTGCGATTCCATCCCATAATTTTTTCATAGTTTCTTATTCCCTAGTATTATACAAATTTACCCCATTTTCTTAATCCAGGCGAGGGGCATCTCTGTGCCTTTTATTTCATGTTTCAATAATAGCATACATCAAATAATTATCAGTAACGCAAACAGGTTTATATCCTTTCTTCTTGAATCTTTTTTCCGTCTTTTTACCTTTCGGTACTATCACATAATTTCTTCCATATTCTTTGCCAATTTCCATTATTCTCTCAATATTCAAATCTTCCTCTGAAAGCAATTGTTTCCAGATGAGTTCTTCATTAGGTGCATAAATCGAATGAACAGTTTTTATCTTACCATTATACAGCCAAAGGGGAATTAAAATTTCATCAGGTCCGGCAACAAACAAAGAGTCTTCTCCTTTTTTCTGAAATTCTTCTAATTGTTGATTCATTTTAAGTACATCTGATGAAACCATTTGCCTATCCATTGGAGTTTTCCATAAATAACAAAACGGATTAATACTTTCAATCATTGCTGTTCCTATGCAAAATACAACAACGAACAATAATCTATATGCCAATTTTGGAATTCTATATATAACATCAATTACAGCAATTCCTATCACTGCCATATATGGAATCACCCATAAATTGCGGTAATAAGTTGCTCCTTCGTCTAATGATATAAACAAAGAGAAAACGAAATCATTAATCACCAAAAAAAAAGCAAACGCAACAACAAGTAATACCTTTTTATGCATATTACTTATTCTGAATACTAGATAAAGCAATGCTATAAAAAACAGGATCAACCAGATAGGATTTGAAAAATAAACAGAAATCATTTCTGTTGTATGATATATATTATACATGCAATCGCCTCAAAATCTAATAATCCCTTTTCCTCGCAATAAAATCAGCAAATATATTATATTAGGAATAATGCACAGAATTCCTAGTATTATTGTTTGAATAAAACGCTTGAAATGATCATTAACAAGAATAGCAATTGTTCCCAAAAGTACCAAAAAGGGATATCCTGATAAAGATGACATCGAAACTGCGACTGCTGAAAAACCTATCAATATTTGTTCTATCCACAGCGATTTTCGCTGTTTGCTCTTTTGAAGCATCTGAAGGAAAACAGAAAAAGCTAAAGGAAATAGAACAAATTGGCAAAATGCTTTTGCTTCATTTGATCGACGAAAAAAGAAGTGCGCCTGATAATCAGAATTCCAAAACATAAATAACATCAAAACAAGAACGCTTAACCATAATCCTTTTAATGAAATCTTTTGTTCTGCTTCACTAAAAGCTATTTTGCCTATTCTATACATCGATAATGCTGTTAGAAGTACAAGTAAAATCCTCATTGTAAACAAATTGCAAAAGTACGGTCGAATGTTGATTATTAAAGACGGAACTGTCATGAATCCAAACAAAGAAGTTAAGCCATGATGTATTGCAGGGTTGTCCCAACTTATCCAAATTCTATCTTCATATCGCATTTCATTCATCGCAGAAATATATGTATTTGTATCTTGTCCATACGCTGCAGGTGGATGCAATGAAATGAATGAACAGATAAAGATGATAACCGCAGAAACCAAAGTAATCGATATTAATTCTGTTTTACTTGCTTTTTCAATAGTAACTTCATGATTTTTGCACAACCGTATTAGCAGCAATATTGTTACAATTCCAGTTACTGCAAACCAACACCAAGATAAGTTTCTATATGATCCTCTACATAAAAAAACAGGTAAATATGGTATTTGATAACTAAGTAATACGATCAAAAAGCCAAAAAGAATACTGCTGCTCATATCTGCATTAGCACAAATTATAGAAAGAAAAGACTTCCCCCAAATATAGAACATCGCAAGAAAGATAATAGCTACTCCCCAACATATCAGATATGCTTTCATGTTGAACTAACATCTTCCCCCTTCCTGTATTATTAGGAACAATGTGCCAATGCCTGATACTTTTCATCCTTCATTCCGATTTTTTCCGGTTTGTAGGTGGACACCATGTTTTCTACCAAAATCCGAATCTCTTCCTCCTTGTTGGCGTATGCTGTTTCCATCAGTTCATCTACTTTTCTGAAGAATTTGTCTTCATCGAAACTGATAGGATTGCCAATATGGATCAGATCATTATCCGTTTTCTGGAGGCCTTCCTCAGCCATCAGCTTTTCTTCATACAGCTTTTCACCTGGCCTCAAACCGGTATATTCAATCTGAATATCAACGCCCGGCTTGAATCCGGAGAGTCGGATTAAATTCCTGGCCAGGTCATCAATCTTTACGGGAGACCCCATATCCAGGACAAAGATTTCTCCGCCTTTTGCGTACGTTCCCGCCAACATGACCAGGGATACAGCTTCCGGAATCGTCATAAAATATCGAATGATATCCGGGTGTGTTACGGTAACAGGACCGCCTTTTTCAATTTGCTTTTTGAAAATCGGAATCACTGAACCATTACTGCCAAGAACATTACCGAACCGGACCGCCACAAACTCTGTCCTTGCATGATCAAAGATTTTACCGGTGCCATCTTTATCTGCGTTTTCCACACCTTCATGGGTAAAGAACTGAGGAATCTCTTTGGCCTTGCCTTCTTTGATCTTCTTGTCAAAGGACTGGATGATCATCTCACACAGACGCTTAGAAGCTCCCATGATATTCGTCGGATTGACAGCTTTGTCCGTACTGATCAGGACAAAACGTTCGCAGCCGTGAACCATCGCCGCGTATGCTGTCTTATAAGTTCCGATGGCATTATTTTTGATTGCTTCACAAGGACTGTCTTCCATGAGGGGAACGTGCTTATGGGCAGCGGCATGATACACGATCTGCGGCCGATAAGTTTTGAAGACCTTAAACATCCGACGGCTGTCGCGCACAGAACCGATCAGTGTCTCCAGCTTCAGTTCCGGAAACTTTTCCTTCAGCTCCAGCTGGATGCTGTAAGCATTGTTCTCGTAGATATCAAAGATAATCAGCTGCTTTGGCTTATGCGCTGCAATCTGTCGGCATAGTTCTGATCCGATGGATCCGCCGCCGCCGGTGACCAGAACAACCTTGCCGGTGATGAATTCGAAAACTTCCTTCATATCCGCTTTGATCGGCGGACGGCCGAGAAGATCTTCAATAGAGACATCCTTCATATCATTGACCGTGACTTCGCCATTTACCAGCTGGTATAATCCTGGAAGTTGCTTTAACTTACAACTGGTTTCACTGCAGATATTCAGGATGTCTCTTCTTGTCTGAAGCGATGCGCTGGGAATAGCCAGCAGGATTTCATCCACTTTGTATTCCTGTGCTGCCTTCAGAATTTCTTCCCGCCCACCCACAATCGGGATCCCATCCATATAGCGATGCCATTTATTCGGATTATCATCGATAATACATACGATTTTGTCGCTGCTGACCTCCCGTGCCCGGGACATTTCCTTCAGAATCGATTGGGCAGCGTTGCCCGCACCGATTAACATCATGCGTTTTGTTTTGTTCTGTTGGTTTTCACTTCTTCGTTTCAGAATCTGAATAAAGCGGAAGGAAAAACGAATCCCCAGAAGCAGGACAACCTGAAATATTGCCCCTAATAGATAGTAGGAAATTGGCATCCGCAGGATCAAAATGCTGATCAGGATTGTATGAAAGAACGAGGAAACAAAAGAACCCAGGACAGTCCGGACAAACTCATTGAAACTGGCAAACCGCCACATGCTGTTGTACATGCGGAAAAACAAGAAAATGATAACACTGACCGCGGCACAGGGAAGGATAAACTGATTATAGCCCTGAATAAACTGGGACTGGATCGCGTTGTATGATCCGTCAAAACGTAACCAGAGTGCCAGAAAATAGGCGGCACAGACGGCAATAAAATCGTAGACCATCAAAAGCGCAGAAATCATCTGCCAATGCTCAATCTGCCATTTACCGATTCTGATGGTTTTTTTTCGTTTGAAGGCTTTCTGGTTCTCAGTTCCTTGGCTCAAGGAGCTTTCCCTCCCAGGTCAAATTTGTTGTCGGAGAAATTCGCGTGAAAACAGTTTCAAAATTGCTCAAAAAGATCTCAGGCAATTGCTTTCTTTTCTTCCCGACGGCGGCTGACAATCAGTACGACAAGACATCCCATGAGTCCCACAGCACAGAGAGGACCTGCAGTTCTAAGGACCCGTTTGAGAAAGGTACCAGATAGAATCTTGGGAGCAAAGCGTTTTGCCTGGGTAACAGCTACAGTTGTCTCATTGATTTGCTCTTCGGAATAAGCCTTCAGGAATGCGGAAAAATCGGTTGTTACAGCATCGCGTTTTGTGATAAGAGCAGTAATTCCTTTCTCAACGGTCTGATATTGCTGTTCTGTGTTCTTTTCGCTGCTGAGTTCGGATGCGACAAAGCTTTCCGGCTCTTCCCCGGCTGGTGTCATCGCCTGTTTTGTCACGGTTTCGCGCGCGTCTGAGAGTTTCATCTGAGTCTCTGTCAGGCTCTTCTTGAGTTCGGCAATTTCCTCCGTGATTTCTGTCTGGCGGGTAACAAGCGCGTCATAGGTTGTGGAGGAATTGCTGTCCACTTTCTGCAGTTCTTCTGTGGTGGACACATAGATGATGTCGTCCTTGTTGTATTTTTGAAGCAGGTCTTCCACGGAAGCTGCTTCTGTCTCCTTCTCCTTGATCTGAATTTGGAGAAGACTGATCTGATTTTCATAATGGGCAATCAGACGTTCCGGATCCCTGGACAGGGCATTGATTGTCACGATACCGCTGAGACGGTCCAGATCCCCGGTAAGAAGGGCATCATAACGAACAACCAGATCATTAAAGCCCTTTCGATCCAGAAGGAAACTCGGATGGGCATCCGCCATTTCTTCCGCAAAACGTTTTTTCTGGTCGATCGACTGCTGAAGCAGAGCCAGCTGCTGGGAATAATCATAAAGGGAAAGCTCCTCCGCCGTGCTGTCCGCAGCCAGCACAACGGAATACGTTTCTTTAAAGAAAGCGCGGAATTCCGACATGATGTTTTCCAGAAGGCCGGTCAGTTGATCCGGGGAAATGGATTCATCAAAATCATTGTACAGGGTAACGCTATACAGCGTCGCGTGATAATCCACGGCAGTGACTTCACCGGTGCTGTTTTCGTCCAGCAGAGATACATAGCGGGTCATCTGTTCAACAATATCCTTCGGATAAACCCCGGTCACCACAAGGTTCGCCCGAATCTGACCCGTCGTATACCGGTCTGCAAGACCCGCGGACTGCAATGCGTTGGACAGAACTTCTTCCCGGGTAAACCCGGAAAGGTCAAACCTGTTCCCGTCCGGCGCAATGCCTTCCGCCGCGCCGTTAAAGGAAAACTCGATCGAGGCGGAAGCGCCGGTTCGGCCGGGATTGGCGCGGAACTGAATAAACGCCACCACCAGGCCCGCCACGCCGCAGGCAGCCAGCACAATCAGAGTCATCCTGAGCCAGTGTGTTTTCTTCCCGTTTTTCATGCCTGCGTCGCCTCCTTTCCCGCTTCTTCAACTTTTCTGTTCCGGCGGAATTCAGGCGCCAGCGCTGCCAGGAACCACAGACCGCAGGCGATAACCGCTCCGGCAACAGCTCCGATGATCATGTTTCTCATGGACGCTTTCAGGAAATTCGGTAATTCTCCCTGCGGAGCGCTGTGCTCGGAATATGTCGTATACAGGGGACTTTCAAAAAGCTCTTCCATATGAGCTTTGATCCCTTCATACAGGTCCCTGGAAGCGGCAAGAACATTGTTTAGTTCCGCTTCCGCCTCTGCGGAATCATGGCTGACTTCGACGGTTTTAAGCCGGTCAATCTTGCTCTGCAGTTCCGCGATCTGAATCCGCAGTTTAGCCGCTTCTTCATAGGCCTCCTGTTGCTGCAAAACAAGCTCGTTATAATAATCCGTGGTTACCTTGGAAGAGCGGGCTGTATCGCTCTCCTGCATGCTGACATAGATGCTGTCGTTCTTATAGCTCTTCAGCTGTTTATCTGTCGCTGTGATCGTTTCATTCGCCTTGGCCAGATCGCTCTGCAGCGAGCGCAGACGATACTGGAAAGTTAACAGAACCGCATCCCGGTCCCGCATGATACCTTGAGAAATAATGTAGGCATCCAGAGAATCCGCTGCTGTTTCCTTCAGGGTTTTTACGGAATCCGTCCAGTCATCAAGATTCAGTCCTGTACGGGAGGAACGATAGCTTTTCACGGAATCCTGGCGGTTTTCGCAGTATTCCTGCAGATGGAGAAGTGCTGTCTGCAGCATTTCCACCGATTCGGGCAGATCCAGTGCCTGAATATCAATGACGGAAATTTCATCCTCGGGGAGTTTCAGATCCGCCCAGCTGTTGACCAGGGAATCATTATAAGCATCCAGGATCCGGTTCAATACCAGCGTAAGCTCTTCTCCCGTCAGTTCCATTCTGGTGCCGGAATCAGAATCCCCAAAGCCGTTGGTCAGAGAAACGATAAACCGGTTCTGATACTCAATTTTGGCTTCCTCTAGGCGGGTATACGCTTCCGCGCTGTTGGCGCCTACCAGACCGGCCAGGACTTCCTTCGTCCGGCTGCTTTCATCGGTCATGACCCGGGTCATTCTGATATTGCTCCGGAGATTTTCCAGGGAAACCGGAGCAGAAAGCTCCAGACCGCCTACCGCTTTCTGTAAAACGGAGGCAGAGGTGAGCGTGTTCAGATCCAGCGGTTCCCCTTTGGGATCCACGAGCGTTGAAACCAGTTCCTCGGTCTCCTGCGCTTTCGTGAAATCGGAATGCTTCCCGTCCTTTTCATCGGTAGATACGTTATAACGCAGGGTGACAACAGATGAAACCGTCAGCATCGGCCGGGTAAACTGATACAGCAGCAGCGGAGCGCAGATCCCCACCAGCATACACAGCACCAATACCCAGGCATAGATCCGGGACTTCACCTTCATGTTGTAGAATACACGGCCCAGATTGATGGCGACTTCTTCTGTTTCCGGACGCTTGACGATCAGATTGATCTGTTGTGCATCCTTGTCAATGGTCATGCTCTTCCCTTCCGGCTTCTCGCTCAATGCCCTTCCTCCTTCGTTGGATCCGGTTCTTCCGTTTCCGTAAGACTTCTGTTAGTTCCCATACTTTTTCTGTCTTTCCCTGCCGGTCTGCCCGGTCATTATAAAAAGGCAAAGCTTCGCCTGGCAAAGTGCCTGCACTTTGCAAAAAGCTTCGTCCTTTGTTCAACGCTCGTCAGCTCCAGCAAACCACTGCGAGCCTCCCTGCGCCTGCCTGTGATTCCCCGGGCTTCCTCACCCGAAGCATCGGATATATGGCATCTTCGCCCGGGTGCGTATGACCATAGTCATACAAAATATATTATACTATATCAGGAGGAGATTCGTCAATTTTCATATAAATAAGAAGGAATTTGTCTGAAAAGTACGAAAGCGGGTCGCTTTCGCGACCCGCTAAACGATCGAACGCATTTTGATCTGCCAGCAACGGATTCCCTCCGGCATGACCGCAGCCGAATCTAACGCATATCATCAAATTGCATTGAACCGATTCCAAACAGAGTTTTTATATAGTCGCTTTTCACTGGAAGAATTCTGCCAATTTCCAGTGCGGTTTCGTTGACGCGGTAGAATATCAGATATGCTTTAAATGGAACAAAATAGATGCCGGTAAATACTCCGTTCCATAATAAAGGTGAACCACTCTTTGGAAAAGTTGTCTTTTTCCGTACAGCGTCCCTTAAATCCTCAATATATTGCTCAGTTGTCATCAAATCCTGCGATGCTTCCCAAACTTCATACCAAACCCGATCCAAATCACCAAGCGCCTCAGGTGAGTAGATTAATGTCATTTGCTGATCGCTGCCTTCATAAATGCTTTCTTTGCTGCAAAGTGTTTGTCAACGTCCTCTTCAGAAAGCCAGCCCTGTTCTTCTCCTGACTGAAAGCCTTTAACAAGCTCCATCATGAGTTGAAGCATCGCTTTTGTCTTTTCAAACTCTTCATCATCTTCAATACTGTGGACACTGAATTGTCCATGACCATTCCGAGTTAAATAGACAGGTGCATTCGGCTTTACTTTTTCAAGGACCTGCCCATAGTTTCTCAACTCTGAAATCGGCGCGATATTTGGCATAAGCGTTTTCCTCCCCAGATCCTGATAAGATCCCTCACTACATCAGCCCTGAAAACTGCAAGATCCAATCATGAAAAGGTTAACATAAGAAAAATTGATTGTCAACATATTGTTCGAACTTTTTTTCGAAGAATTTGTAGTATCGAGCGATTCTGCATGCTCTGGATCTCCTGCAGCGCCTTCGCGCTCCCCGTGTCAATAGAAAGGTAACATGGTAACGGCTGCTGCAAAAAGGATCTATTCCTCCTTCCCTTTTCAGGGCAACTCAGGTGTCTCTTCCTCCTCAAAGGATTCCTTCCCCAGTTCCGTGATCCGGGTTTTGCCGGCTTCCCCGTACTGATACAGCTGATCGAAATATTCAATCGCCGCGCGGATCTTGGTCCTTAGCAGATAACCGCCGGCTTCCGTTTCCGCGTAGATGGTTTCCGGTGTCACCTGAGGATTCCAGTGATACGCCTTTCCGTGGAAGGACTGAATCCCCGCGAGGATCTGCAGCGTTTCCTCCCGGGACAGTTTCGTCAGTTCCGGCGCGTTGAGCATCGCGTTCAGCGTCGCCTTCACCGCCTTCAGTGCGGCGGGATCCTCCGCATACTCTGCTTCCGCGCTTTCCATCTCATGCTTTTTGTCGATGACATCTTCGGCAAAGGAAGAGCTGAGCGCGAAAAGGGAAAATACCCCCTTCATCCGATCCCCGGGCTGCAGGAAGGTTTGCATCTCCCGATAGGATTTGAGACGGGTTTTCTTTCCCATCCGGCCGATCAGCTCCGCCTCATCAAATAGGATCACCCATCCGTCCAGCCCGATTCTGCTGAAGAAATGGCTCATAAAGGAAAAGTAATCCATGGTGTGACGGGTTTTTACAAAATTCTGGTTGAATTTTGCTGTCTGCCCTTCCACCCGGCGGTAGCTGCGCTTGATCACATCGTTGGAAACGAAGTCGCCCTCCAGATCCCCGAGAAACTGAGTCCGCTCCTCTTCCTCCTGCGTCCCGAGCATCGCCCGCAGCAGGTAATACAGTTTATCCGTCTCCAGCTCTTTGGCAGAAAACGCCAGCAGGTCTCCGGTGACGCCGCTTCCCGGGGTCAGTTCCTCCAGTTTCTGGCGGAACCCCGGTTGCGCCGTCCCCGGCAGATAGGTATTGGAAATAATCTTCTGATACAGCACCGGCAGATTGCTCATGGGTGTTTCCTTGCCCAGCGCCACATAGGACACCGCCATATTGCTCTGAGTCGCCATGTTGAACACCGTATTCAGCAGGTGCGTCTTTCCTTCTCCGTAATGTCCCGTAAAGATCATCCCGTCCGACCGTCCGCTGGCCCGGACAGCTTCCAGGCGATCTTCAATCCGCTTCATCATACCCGGTCTGGCTTCCGTAAAACACGCACCGACCGCGCGGGAAGGAACACCGGAACGCAGCGCTTCTATCACATGCATCGCGTAAAAATCAGTCATGTTCCTTCTCTCCTTCCAACGTCATCCGGTTGACCAGATAAGGAATCCCCAGCTTGCCGAAAACAGCGCGGGCTTTCAGCTGTGTGGCAGCCTCCTGCCCGATCGGCCGGGTTTCCATACCTTCCCTCGCCAGCACCTCCGCCAGCTTCCCGGACATCTCCGTAATCCGATCCTCTGTGTAATACTCATCCCCGTACCGGTCCAGATCCACAATATCGGCAAACCGGTTGAAGCGGATGCTGACCACCTCGTTCTGCATCCGCATCCACAGGGCCTGATAGTTCTTGACGCCGAGGCTGTCGTCGTCCATCATCTCCCGGTCCATGCACAGCAGGAAAAGCACATACCGCATGCTGTCAATATCATCGATCAGCTGCCGGATGCTCTCATACGCGTCTTCCCGGCGTCCTTTGGTATATTTGAGCGGACTGTCCGAACTTTTGCTGATCAGCTGTTCCAGATCGTCCACCACCACCAGCAGGCCGGGCCGGCCGCTCAGGTGAATTACCTCGCACAGGGAGCGAAGCAGGTTCCGGGCATTATACTTGGTCACCCGGATCGGCGACATCCCGATGGCTTTCATCTGGGATGCCTTGACGGAAGGATCCCCGTGCATCCAGGCCAGGATCATTTCCCGGTACGCGTTTTCCAGCACCGGATACCCCAGCAGGTCGCCCATCAGCAGGGAGCAGCACACCGCAAACGTATTGTCCAGCAGAGGATTCCGGGTAAAGTTCCTCCGGAGCGCTTCCCGGATCTCGCCCTTGGAAAAGGCATCTCCTTCCCCTTTTTCCGACAGCATGTCCATCAGCGTCTTGCCTTCCGAAATGGACGCCGGATCATATCCCATCTCCCGGATGATCTGATCCGCGCAGTCCCGAAGGATTCGTTCCAGCCCGCACTGTCGCAGAATTTCGAGATAAACGCCCCGGAAATCGTGCAGCCAGACTTCTCTGGCGGAAATCGTAACCGTCAGATAACACCGTTCCGCCGCTTCCAGAAGCATCGTCTCCGCAAAGCAGGTCTTTCCGCTGCCCTGAAGCCCGGTCACAAACTTGATCTTGCTTCCACCGGCGGGAATATAGGTTTCCAGGTACTGCTCCGCCAGAAAGCCGGTCAGGGAATCCAGGGCAACTGTTGTCTCTCTCAGGAGTTCCACGTTCCCAGGTGCTTTTCCGGCCAGAAGCTGAGATAGCCCTTCCTTCCGGCTCAGGTTCAGTTCCGCCATCTTGGTTTTCCTCCAGCCTTCTGATTATTCGTCGTTCATGCTCCGCAGCGTGCTGATAAATGACTCCACGCCGGTCCTGCTCAGTACGCGGATTCCCGTCGCCCCGTCCCGGCTGGTGCCGAAGTCGTACCGAACGCCGTTCTTTGTTTTCCATGCTTCCGTTCCGGCCTCAAACAGCCTGGAAAGATCAAAGGCAAATGCCTGCATATCATATTCCTTCCTGGCCCGCGCCATCAGCGCCAGGTTCTTGTAAATCCGGGTCAGCGTCTGGGTGCTTCCGATTCGGGATCCGTTCCTCAGACAGGTGATTTCATAGGCTGCCGCCAGCTCCTCCATGAAGGAAGCCGGGTTGAAATTTGCCTTGTTCAGCCGGATCTGTCCCTGATGGATGACCTCCGCCACATATTCCGGACGGACGCTCGGAACCTTTTTCCGGTCCATATATACTTCCGCCGGATGCTCCGTATCCCCGAGGATCCTTACCTTATAGGGGAACATCTCATAGACGCCTTTCTCGCCTACCGCGTCCACCTTTTTCTCCGCGCAGGCATCCAGCAGCTGCCGGGTAAAGTCTCCGCTCACAAAGTATTCCTGCTCGTCGAAGGAATCAATCTCCGCCTGCAGGGCATCGGTTCTTTCCTGCAGCTGGGCGATCGCATCCCGCAGCGCGGCAATCCCCTTTTTCGCCTCCATCAGATTCCCGGTTTCCGTATTTTTCTGGATCGCTTTCTGCAGCCGGACGGTTGTGTTTGCCGTATCCTTCACATTCTTCGCCAGCGGCGTCAGGTTTTCCAGCAATGATTCATAGTTCTGCATGTCTGTTCCTCCCTGTCAGTTTCTCATTTTATTATAGGGTTCTATCCCGTGCCGGACAAGACTTTCCGTGCATTTTTTCAGTCCTGTTTTTCCGTGTCCCGATGAAACAAAAAGCTCATTTTCCTCATCGTTTTCCGGTAATTCGCTTCATGAACCGTTTCCGTTTTTTTCTCACGGAACGAATCCGGGGGCAGCAGGTAATCCGTCCTGGGCAGGCCTTCCAGCAGGCATTTCCGCAGCTCCTTCTGCTGCGCCGCGCTCAGGTCCTTCGCCCCCTGCATCACTTTCCTCGCTGCATATTCATACAGCTCATTGGAGAAGGTCCGTTCGTCCGCGTCATACCGCAGGGAAACGCAGTCAATTTCTTTCAACCCCGCCAGGTAGACCCGGTCGTCCGTAGATTCCGGCAGATAGATATAGTACAGGCAGGCGGCGGTTTTTCCGGGGCTTCTTCGCAGCACCCTTCCCAGCCGCTGAATCCGCTGCCTGGATACGGAGGAACTGCTCAGCACAATGCCCATGCCTGCGTCCGGGACGTCAATGCCCTCGTCCAGCGCCCGGCAGCTGATCAACACCCTGGCCCGGTTCTCCCGGAATGCCTGCAGGCTCCTGATCCGGGCCTCCCGGGACATTTCGGAGTGGTACAGCACCCCGATATTCCCCATTTTTCGTCTCATTAGCCCCAACATATCCTCCGCCTGGGAGATCCACTCGCAAAAAAGAATCGCCCGGGTATTCTCCGGAAGCTGCCGGAGAAGATCGAGCGCGCAGAGGACCCGCGTCCT
The DNA here is from genome assembly GCA_947166385.1 of uncultured Clostridia bacterium. Lineage (GTDB taxonomy): Bacteria > Bacillota > Clostridia > Christensenellales > Aristaeellaceae > Aristaeella. The sequence continues at coordinate 41,075 of CAMVEB010000027.1, forward strand.
GGCCAGATTGCTGACCTTTTTTCTCTCCCAGGTTTTCAGCAGAAAACTGACAGCGGGATGAGACGGATCCATTCCCGCTTCCTGAGCCAGGCGATTCAGTTCGATCTGAAATGCTTTTTCTTCCATTCCCTTCAGATAGGGATATTGTTTCAGCAGTCTGGCCCAGAGAACGGTCAGCTCCCTGGACAGTTCGATGTACCTTTTCCGTTCATCGGGAAGAAAAGTCGCGGCGGTCTCCACCACAGTGAACGGGGAAACAATCTGATCCGCCGACGCTTCCGAAAACCCATAGCGATAAATCTCCTGACCCAGCCCGCTGATCAGCACCTCATCATGGGCCGTGCCGAAAGGCGTGGCGGACAATCCCAGGGTAGCAAACTGTTCCGTCGGGAAAAAGGGTGGAATCTGAAACCGGAAAATCTTCCGGTTTTCCTTGCTCTGGCAATGGTGGCATTCATCGCAGATCAGCAGCACCGGCTGCCCCAGCGCAAACGCCTGCTCCATGTGTTTCGCCAGATGTTCCCGCGCAGAGTTGATGATATAAATCATCATCCGGCGATCCCAGGCGTCCCGATGTCCCGCGCCGAAGAATCCCGGCCGGTCGTCTTCGCTTTCCGCTTCCTGCAGCAGAGCGGACTGCCACTGCTGTGCCAGAGGGATAGTCGGTACAACAATCCGGATCCTGGCATTTCCGTACCGCCGGCGGAATCGCCGGATCGCTTCCAGCGCCAGCACGGTCTTCCCGGCGCCCGTGACCACATTCACAATCCCGCGGCAGCCGTTCCCTTCCCAGGCCTTCAGGCATTCCTGCTGCCAGGCATAAAGCTTCATGGGCACCTCACCGGTTGCCGTACATCTTCTCGTAGTAGTTCTGGTACTCGCCGGAAATGATCTCCTCCCACCAGGGCTTGTTGTCCAGATACCAGCGGATCGTCTTTTTGATGCCGTCGGCAAACTTCGTCTCCGGCAGCCAGCCCAGCTCGTTGTGGATCTTGGTTGGATCGATGGCGTAGCGCATGTCGTGGCCCTTGCGGTCGGTGACATAGGTGATCAGGGACTCGGGCTTGCCCAGCTCTTTGCAGATCAGCTTCACGATATCGATATTGGCCATTTCATTGTGGCCGCCGATGTTGTAGACTTCGCCGACGCGGCCCTGGTGGATGATCAGATCGATTGCCTTGCAGTGATCCTCAACATAGAGCCAGTCGCGGACGTTCTTGCCCTCGCCGTAGACCGGGAGAGGCTTGTCGTTCAGGGCGTTGGCGATCATCAGCGGAATCAGCTTTTCCGGGAAATGATAAGGGCCGTAGTTGTTGGAGCAGCGGGATATCGTGCAGGGCAGGCCGTACGTCCGGTGGTAGGCCATGACGAGCAGGTCGGCCGCGGCCTTGCTGCTGGAATACGGGCTGCTGGTATGGATTGGGGTTTCCTCGGTGAAGAGGAGATCCGGCCGGTCCAGGGGCAGATCGCCGTAGACTTCATCGGTGGAAACCTGGTGATAGCGGGTAATCCCGTATTTGCGACAGGCGTCCATCAGGGTCGCCGTGCCGATGATGTTCGTCTGCAGGAAGATCCCGGGATCTTCAATGGAGCGGTCCACATGGGATTCCGCGGCAAAGTTCACCACAATATCCGGATGTTCTTCCTCAAACAGCTGATACACTGCTTCCCGGTCGCAGATATCCGCCTTGACAAAGCGGAAATTCGGATGATCCATCACGGATTTCAGGGTGGACAGGTTGCCCGCGTAGGTCAGCTTGTCCAGGCAGATGATCCGGTCGTCCGGATATTTCCCGAGCATGTGAAAAATAAAGTTGGAACCGATAAAGCCGGCACCGCCGGTGACAATAATAATCATATTCATATCCTCCGTTTCCCTTTTCAGTAGCGAATCTTTCCTTCCGCAACAGCTTTTAGATGGGAGCCGTACGGGCTCTTCCCGTACCGCGCGGCGGAATCCAGCAGTTTTTCCTTCGAAATCCATCCGTTCCTGTAAGCAATCTCCTCCGGCGCGGAAATCACGATGCTCTGGCGCTGCTGGATCATGCGGACGAAGTCCGCGGCCTCGACGAGGGAATCCATGGTGCCGGTATCCAGCCAGGCATATCCGCGGCCGAGGAGCTGGACATCCAGCAGATCCTGCTTCAGGTACAGATCATTCAGGGCAGTAATTTCCAGCTCGCCGCGGGCGCTGGGCCGGACCTGATGCGCCAGGGCCGGAACGCCGGCGGGGTAGAAATACAGCCCGGTGATGCAGTAATTGGATTTCGGGTTCTTCGGCTTCTCCTCCACGGAGAGAACCTTGCCGTTCTCGTCGAACTCCACGATGCCGAAGCGCTCGGGATCGGTTACATAATAGCCGAAGATCGTCGCCCGGCCGGCTTCTGCGTTCGCCGCGGCGGCGCGCAGGCATTTGCCGAAGCCGTTGCCGTAGAAGATATTGTCGCCAAGCACCATGGCGCAGGCATCGTCCCCGATGAATTCCTCCCCCAGAAGGAACGCCTGGGCCAGGCCGTCCGGCGAGGGCTGAACCTTGTAGCTGAGATTCAGGCCGAAAGCGGACCCGTCGCCGAGGAGGGCCTCAAAGCGCGGGGTATCCGTGGGCGTCGAGATGATCAGAATGTCCCGGATGCCGGCCAGCATCAGCACGGAAAGGGGATAATAGATCATCGGTTTATCATAGACGGGAAGCAGCTGCTTCGAGGTGACCATCGTCAGAGGGTAGAGGCGGGTGCCGGCGCCGCCGGCCAGAATAATGCCTTTCATGCGGGGTCACTCCTTTCTGGGTATATTATATAAGAAAGTCCTGAAAAAAGGAAGGGATGAAAGCCTGGACATCGCCATAAACATATCACATTCCGGTCGGAATGTCCATGTGATCCCTGTTGCCAAACCTTGCCGCACTTCGTTTGCAGTGTTTGAAAGCCGTAACATGGGACGTGTTACCCAAATCACAGATTTGGACACGTCCTCATTGACAAACAAGGCCCTGGGTTGTATACTGAATTGTAAATTTGTCATATTTGGTAAGGATATGCGGAGGAAGAACCATGAACTCCTATCTCCTGCAGGACATTCCGGAAAGGCTGGAACCCCTGACTGTTGAAGGGTGGCACAAGCCCGGCAGCCTGACGCAGGCCAGCGGCGCGTGGATCCACGCGGCCGGCGCCTTTGTGCTGGAGAGCGGGAATTATCCCCTCAACGCGCATGATCAGTGGGTATGGCTGGTCGTCGAGCGGGGCAGCATCGTTCTGTCCTGGGATCAGCATGACCTCGCCCTGTCCACCGGGTCAACGTGTTTCCTCCCCGGCGGGTTCAAGCCCTGCGCCATCGCAACCGAAGAGCAGACCCGGTGCCTGTGGATCGCGCTGGAAGGGCCCCTCAGTCCGATGGTCGTGCGAAAGATGGGTGCCCTCCTGCATATGCCGCTGAAGCAGGACGCGCTGCCGAGCCAGATTTACCTGGCGGAGCAGATCGTGCAGGTGATTGTGCGCCACTCGGGGACGGCTGACGCGACCTATCAGCTGCAGCATCTGATGTACGGGATGATCGCGTCCCACTGGGGCCAGCCCGTGGCGATGGACGCGATGCTTTCCCACGAAATCGCGAAGGTTGTGGATACCCTGCGAGCCAATCAGTATAAGGACAATTACTCCCTCGCCGATATGGCCAACATTTCCCGGATGCCGATGGAGACTTTCCGGAAACGTTTCGTGGCCGAGGTCGGGATGCCGCCGCTGAGCTATGTACTCCATTGCAAGATGGAGCGGGCAAAGGAGCTGCTGCGGGATCAGAACTACTCCGTCCGCCAGGCCGGCATCGAGGTCGGCATGCAGGATCCGTACCATTTTTCCAAACAGTTCAAGCACATTGTGGGGATCAGCCCCAGTGCATTTATGAAACAGGCATCGATGCCGTCGGCAACGATCCGGGGGACAGTCACAAAAAAGCCGAAGGATTAAACGAACCCTTTCATTTTCGGGCCCGCAGCCGGTCAATCAGCCGCGCTGCGGGTTTTTCTATGAGATAAGTGATGGCAATGGCTGCGGCAAGGGAGAGCCCGAAAGCCAGAAGGGTGTACTGCGTCTGCCAGGGCTGCTCCCCGGCCATGTTCGGCGACTCTGAAACCGATGGCGGGAAATGGATCCGGCGCAGATGAACGATGATGGTCTGGTGGGAAAGGTAATAATTCAGGGAAACCCCCGCCAGGAACCGCATCACCCGGTTGCCCAGCAGGAACCGCAGGGGCTTCAGGCTGAACGGCGCGGAAAGAATCAGTCCGGCATAGCACAGGGCAAAAGCCGGGCGGAATTTCATCTGGTTGGCCTGCAGCGTCGCATGGTCCGGGGATCGGGCCTGAAGCTTCAGAAGCTGGCAGAGAGCCAGCAGGCTGCCGATAAAGAGGAAGGTAGCCAGGAGCCGGAACGGCAGGGACGGTTGTTCTTTCCTCTCCAGCCGGGCATAGATCATCGCCGCGAGGAAGCCGATCGCATACACATCCAGGAAGTTGATCAGCTGATTGACCACCATCGTATAATCGTCCAGCCCCCAGAGGCACCAGGCCCGGAAGCCGAAGCCAACCGCGAAAAGAATCGCGATGGTCCATGCCGGCTTCCGCGTCAGCGCCCCGGCGATCAGCGCAAACAGGCAGTACCCCTGTACGATCACCGCCAGCGTCCAGCTGGCGGCGCCAAGGGGCGTTGCCACATAGGTATCATAGAAGAAGTTGAACGTAAACGTGAAATGCGTCGCCAGGTCCTTGACCAGGTAGGGACCATTGCCTCTGTACAGCCCGAAGGGCAGGCAGATGCTGAAAAACACCGCCAGGAAAATGAAATAATACGCCGGAAGAATCCGCCGGACCTTGCGGAAGAAAAAGCTGCCCGCCGGCAGGGACGGTCCGCCCCCTGCCGTTCCCACCGCCCCGCGGGCGGTCGGCAGCATCAGAAGAAAGGCGCTGAGCAGCACCGTGCCGTCAACCCAGACATAGCCGCTGCGAACAAGCCAGTCCAGCGAATAGGAGCCGATCATCGGCTGCAGCCAGCTCTGCTGCCAGATGTGGTACCAGCTGACAACAAAGATCATCAGCACCCGCAGCCCGTCCAGCTCGGGGATCCGTTTCTTCTTCTCCCGCTCCAAAGCCCTACTCTCCGTCCTTTACCGCGAAAATATCATCCTCCGGAGACTCGTCCCCGTCATCGTTTTCCCCGTCGGGTTCCCCCGGATCCCCGTCCGGTTTCTCCTCTTCCCGCCGCAGCTCCCAGGTCCTGTTTTTCCCTTCGCGCACATCCCGCAGGGTCATGCTCCTCGTCGTCAGGTCGGAAATCCGGAAAGTCACCGTCATCTCGCCGCTCCCTGTTCCGGCCGTCAGAACCGTATAGCTGTCCGGCACGAGAAAGGTGAACCGCTCCCCGTCGATCTCACAGGTGTTGTCCTTCAGGAAAACAGCCACCACATTTCCCTCCCGGTCCTTCCAGGTGCCGGGAATCTTATAGCAGGCATTGTTCAGCCATTGCTCCGCCCGCTTCGTATCCTTCATCCGTCGGAAATATCTCTCCGCCTCGTAGGGCCGGCCGTCCCGGAAGAGCTGAACTGCCGCTTCCCGCAGGCAGGTTTCGAACAGCTTTTCGAGATCCCTGTATTTTTCCGGCAGATGATCCAGCTCCATTGTCTCCAGAATTGTCACGGCCATCGTGTAATCCTCTGTATCTGCCGCCTCCCGGGCTGCCTGCGCCCGTTCGCCGTAATACAGGTCATACTGCGCTTCGGCCTGTTCCTTCGCGTCGTACCAGTCGCCGGCCTGTTCATACTTTCCGGCAGCCTCCAGCGTCTCGCCCCGCTCGGCGGCTTTCTCCGCCTCGCGGTAAGCCAGGATGGTATCCCAGGAGGAAGTATCCCCATATCCCTCCGGTAAAGCGTCCAGCAGTTCCAGCACCCGGCTGTAATTCTTCGCCTTTTTTGCCTGCTTCGCCAGAAGATAGAGGCACTCATTATTCCTCTCTTCCGCCCGGGCGTTCCCCGGCAGCGAGGCGAACAGTTTCTGCGCTTCCTCGGTGTCTCCCTCGCTGAATAAAATTTCCGCCCGGGTCAGGACGACATTCTCCATCCGTTCGGCTGCATCCTCATAACCCACCGCCATCAGGTATTCCGTCGCCGCTGTTTCGAGCTCTCCGGCCTCCTCCGCCGCGAAACCCTTCCGATAATGGCATTCCAGCGTCTTCGTCCGGCTGTCCGGATGATTCGGGATCCGGCTCAGCGCATCGATCGCCTCGTCATACCTTCCCTCTGCGATCAGGAGCAGCGCCGGCTGGTAGACGCATTCTGCCGCCAGCTCCGCCGCCTTCGGATAATCCCCAAGAGCCAGCAGAATCTCCCGCGCGGCAGCATAATCCCCCTGGTTCATCGCCGTCTGCGCCTCCGAGAAAAGGCAGCCGTTTTCCAGTTCGATCCGTCCCGGATTTTCCGGACTGACCTGTGACGCGGCTTCCCGCGCCTCTTTGATCCGGCCTTCGCTCATCAGCAGCATCGCCAGACGGAGCTCCATTTCTTCCGCCAGGGCCGCGCTGCCCTCCTTCTCCGGCAAGGCGCGCAGCAGCTCAGCCGCCTCCCGCAGCTGGGCTTTTGTCATGGCCGCGGCGGCTTTCTGCTTTGCGATTTCCCACCGCGCGTTCAGCAGGCGCTCCTTCGCGCCGGGGAAATCTCCGATAGCCTCCAGCGCCGCGGCCGCGGCTTCCGCGTTTCCTCCGTCCAGGGCCCGGGACGCGCTCCACATCTTCAGCGCCGGAGCGCCGATGCACAGCACGACCGCCGCGATGATCCAGCTCGCCGCCAGGCACGCTGCCAGCATGATCCGTCGGCCGCGGCGGTCTTTCTTCCGGTTGTATTCCTCCTCCCGGATCCGCTGCATCCGGGCGGTATCCTCCCGCACATTGCGGGTCGTGATATCCAGCTGGCGCTCCCGCTGGCTGATCTGCGTTTCCACCGCCTCCCGGCTGAACATCGAAAAGACCAGGCTCTTCCCCCGGCGGCAGCGGGCGCAGATCTCCTCGCCCTCTGGGTTCGGTCGCCCGCAGACGCAGACCCACAGCCGGTCCTGCTGGCTCGGATAGCCGACCGCGGTTTCACCCGCGGCGAACTTAAGATCGGTCAGGGCCTTGGAGATCGGAAGTTCATTCGGGGTATATTCGATACTGTTGGCCAGATCCCGCCGCCAGACGGCATTATCGTTGTACCAGACCTTGGTGACCAGGACATCCGCCCGGCGCACGCCGCGGCCGCCGGTGCAGGGAACGTTCATCGTGAAGGTGGAATGCGGCCGCCCGTTCAGCGCCCGCCCGCGGTAAGTCACGCGCTCCTTCTCGGCCCCGTTTCCCGCCAGCAGTTTCAGCGTCACCTCGACAGAGACGATGATCCGGTCGCCGAGGTTAAACAGCGTCAGGCTCACGGCCGGAATATCCTCCGTGGGCAGCACAGCCTGAAAGACCTCCGCCGGGCAGGTCAGATCGATCAGCATCGGAATTGATCACTTCCTTCACGGCGATTATAGCACAGGATGACGGATTGTGACAACTTTCCCGAAGTAACCCCTATATATAGTGGTTGCGAAACCTGCATGACCCGGAGTAAAATAATACCAGAAATTCCCGGATAAGGAATGTGAATCATGAAAAGAATACGGATTGCCGCGCTGATCTGCGCGATAATGTGCCTGGTGCCCGTTTTGCAGTCCGCTGCTGTGACGGAGATATGCGACGGATGCGGAGAACTTGTCGAGCCTTCCTATGTTTTTCTCCGGTATGAGGAGCGGGGCGGCGTATGGGGAGCCGTGAAAAAAGTGGTCTGCCCCAGATGCGGGTATGTGTTCGAAGCGGATACCTTCGACATGACCGACAAGCCGCCGCAGCAGGATCCTCCGGCGGATCCGCAAACTGACCCTCCGGCCGATCCCCCGGCGGATCCGCCCGTCGAGGCCCCGGTGGTTCTGCCTCCGGCCGACCCGGATCCGCCCGGGAAGAAGGAAGAAGAGCCGCCTGTCGTGATCCAGCCGAAGCCGGAGGAGCAGCAGGAACAGCCAAAGAAAGAATCTTCGCAGACAGATCCTCCCTCTGAAACCCTGCCTCCGGTGGAAAAAGAGCAGCCGCAAACTCCGCAGGAGACAGAAACGGAATCCCGGCAGGAAGAGGAACGGACAGACGCGCCCACCTCCCCGCCGGATCCGACCGAAACACCGAAACCCACCAAGACGCCTAAGCCGACGAAAACACCTAAACCAACCAAAACACCCAAACCGACAAAGACGCCGAAACCAACCGATGCGGCGACGACTTTCCGGCCGCCGGTCACACCGACGCCAACCCCCACTGAAATCCCGAAGGAACTCAGAACCCGCGACTATGTCAGATGGCCGGTCTTCTCCGAGGCTCACCCGGAACGCCGCCTGAATATGGAGGGCGATCCGGATGCCTGGGTCGATGCGCCGGGAGAACTGATCTGGCCGCTGCCGGAAGACAGTCCGGCAGGCGGATCACCGCTGCAGAAGCTGCTGAATCCATAAGTAAACATCCACCGGCCTAGCCGGTGGCTTTTCATATGCGGCCATAGGCCTAGA